>NZ_BCPV01000065.1 GCF_001544135.1 Geobacillus zalihae NBRC 101842
ACCCTTCATCGAGAAACCATTGGTAGGAGGACGTTTGAATTTCGATCAAGTTCGGCAATTCCAGCACTTCGCTGATGCGTGCATAGCTTCTGCGTTGGCGGTGTCGCCCGTATTGAACTAGTCGGCCTGTCAAGAGTGATTCACCCCTCAAATGTAGACATTAGTGAAAACCGGAACCGGAACAGCTCCATCATCCGCTCTGCTCAGCAATCAATGCCTTCAAGGCGGACTGGCCGCTCCGTCATTCCGGGGCAAAGCACTAGGCATGCATGCAGCCGGCCCCCGCCATCCGGGCGGAAACGGCTTCGTTGCGTGCACCGCCGTTTCATTTAGGGGATTTAACACGCTCCCGGCGCGAGGAAACCAGGCGTTGAGTTGAATGGAGAAAAAAAGAAAATGGTTTCTATTCCAATAGAAAACCATATGGTTCGTTGTTTATTGATTTTATCATTGTTTCCATTGCGTCCAAAATTATACGTCATCCCCTCTGCACGGGAAATGTGCATATTTAGCATTTTATAATGCTACCACAATAAAAAAACGGTGTCAACATTTTTTCGCCTTTATGATATAATATCCTTTTTTCTTCGCGACGACTTCTACAGCGGGAAAGCATTCGTTCAGCTTTTGCAAGGCCGATGGGGCGCCTTGCTTTTTTTGAATGACGACCCATAGCTCGCCATGATCAAGCAGATGATCGCGGCTTTGTTCAAAAATCGCGTAAACGACCCGTTTGCCAGCCCGGATCGGCGGATTGGTGACGACCGCTGCAAATCGCTGTTCTCCGACTTCCGAAAAAAGATCGCTTTTGTAAATCACCGCATTGTCAATCCCGTTTGCCTGCTTGTTTTCCTGCGCCAGTTCGAGCGCCCGCTCGTTGACATCAATCATGTGAACGCGCCGGTTTGGAAACGATTTGGCCAAGGCAAGCCCGATCGGCCCATATCCGCAGCCGACATCCAACAAATCCCCAGCCACTCCCGGCTCCTCGAACGTTTCAATTAACAGGCGTGTGCCAAAGTCGACTTCGCGCTTTGAAAACACTCCGCTGTCGGTCGTAAAGCGGAATTCATGCCCCCGCAACACGTACGTCCACGTTTGCGGGTTTCGCTCCGACTTCGGATTGACTGAGTAATAATGCTCGCTCATCATCATCCCCTCCTCCTTGTCGACAGGCTGCACTGCCTTCCGTTATATAGTGTAACAAAAAAGAGGCCGTCCCTTGCTTCGGGCAAGCCTCTTTTTTCAATGGCGCAGCCATTACTTGATTTCGACTTTCGCGCCAGCTTCTTCGAGTTTTGCTTTGATTTCTTCTGCTTCTTCTTTCGCAATGCCTTCTTTGATCGGCTTCGGGGTGTTGTCGACCAAGTCTTTCGCTTCTTTCAGGCCGAGGCCAGTGATTTCGCGAACGACTTTGATGACTTTGATTTTTTGCGCGCCGGCGTCGGCAAGAATGACGTCGAATTCCGTTTTTTCTGCCGCTGCTTCAGCGCCAGCTGCTGCGCCGCCCGCGACAACAACCGGAGCCGCAGCTGTTACGCCGAATTCCTCTTCAATTGCTTTGACTAATTCATTTAATTCCAATACCGTCATGTTTTTCACAGCTTCGATGATTTGTTCTTTCGTCATCACAACTTCCTCCTTTGTTTTCTGAATGATTGTTAAGCACATATCGATGCGCCATTACGCGCCTTGTTCCTCTTGCTTGTCAGCCACCGCTTTAATCGCAAGCGCAAAGTTGCGGATCGGGGCTTGAAGAACGCTAAGCAACATCGAAAGCAACCCTTCGCGGGACGGGAGTTTCGCCAACGCATCGATTTCTTCTTTGCTGGCGATGTTCCCTTCGATGACGCCGCCTTTGATTTCCAATGCTTCATGCGTTTTCGCAAACTCGCTTAAAATTTTTGCTGGCGCCACGACATCTTCATTGCTGAAGGCGATGGCATTTGGACCGGTGAACACTTCATCCAGTCCTTCCAAGCCGACTTCCGCGAGCGCCCGGCGGGTCAAGGTGTTTTTGTACACTTTAAACTCGACGCCTGCCTCGCGCAGCTGTTTGCGCAACTCGGTCATTTCCGCCACGTTCAAGCCGCGGTAATCAACGATGACGGTTGCCTTGCTGGCCCGGAATTTGTCTGCGATTTCCGCGACCACTTGTTTTTTCAGTTCAATCGCGCTCGACACGTCCTGCACCTCCTGTAAGGAAAATGAGAGAATACCACTTATACCGTCTGCTCAATAAAAAACCTCCATGCCGCGTAGACATGGAGGTGTCGTTCAACGCACCGCCGCTCGTCCCCGACGCAGGGCGCGCTGTTCTATCGTCCACATACCTCGGTAGGAAATTAAGCCTCAAACAGGCACCTACTGTCTACGGTACAAATGATATTCATTTGTTCAGCCAAATGGCATTTTAACAGACGGACAAACAAAAGTCAACGGTTATTGTGCAACAGCAACCGTGGACGGGTCAACCTTGATGCCAGGGCCCATTGTGGATGTAATCGTGACGTTTTTCACGTACGTCCCTTTTGCCGCCGCCGGTTTGGCTTTCAAAATTGCTTCATAGACGGCTGCGAAGTTTTCAGCCAATTTCTCGTTGTCAAACGACACTTTGCCGATCGGAACGTGGATGTTGCCCGCTTTGTCGACGCGGTATTCCACTTTACCAGCCTTGATTTCTTGCACCGCTTTTGCTACGTCAAACGTGACTGTTCCGGTTTTCGGGTTTGGCATCAACCCTTTCGGCCCTAAAATGCGGCCGAGTTTCCCGACTTCACCCATCATGTCCGGCGTAGCAACAACGACATCAAAGTCAAACCAACCTTGCTGGATTTTGTTGATATATTCTGTATCGCCGACATAGTCAGCGCCAGCCGCTTCTGCTTCTTTCGCTTTTTCCCCTTTCGCGAACACCAACACGCGCGCCACTTTCCCTGTGCCGTGCGGCAGGACGACGGCGCCGCGAATTTGTTGGTCCGCTTTTTTCGGGTCGACGCCCAAACGGAACGCCACTTCCACCGTGGCATCGAATTTCGCGATGTTCGTTTTTTTCACGAGCTCGATTGCTTCAGCAATCGGGTATGCTTTGGAGCGGTCGACGAGTTTCAATGCTTCTAAGTATTTCTTTCCTCTTTTCGGCATGTGAAAAATCCTCCTCGGTTGTGGTTTTAGCGGAAAAACCTCCCACATTGAACGTTCTTCGCTTCTTTCGAAAACGAAGAAGCGGACGGATGCCCATTCATCAGGCCCGTCTTGCTGTTTTTGTTCATGGAGAGAGAGGTTGCCCAATGACGCAACCTCCCCTACAAACGACGCACCGGCTTTAGTCTTCAATCACAATGCCCATGCTGCGGGCCGTGCCTTCGATCATGCGCATGGCCGCCTCAATGCTCGCCGCATTCAAATCCGGCATTTTCAGCTCAGCGATCTCACGCACTTTGTCGCGTTTAATTGTCGCCACTTTGTTGCGGTTCGGTTCGCCGGAGCCCGATTCAATGCCCGCCGCTTTTTTCAGCAATACAGCGGCTGGCGGCGTTTTCGTGATGAATGTAAATGAACGGTCTTCAAAAACCGTAATTTCAACCGGAATGATCAACCCTGCTTGGTCCGCCGTGCGGGCATTAAACTCTTTGCAAAACGCCATAATATTGACACCGGCTTGACCCAACGCAGGACCTACTGGCGGCGCCGGATTCGCTTTCCCTGCAGGAATTTGCAGTTTGACGACCTTGATTACTTTTTTCGCCACGAGACACACCTCCTTAAGTCCGTGATGTGGTATTAGGGATTGCCCCTCCCACTCATCCGGCTCCGGTCTACTGAGCCGTTTTCCTATCTCCCGTTCAGTTGAGAGGATCAGCGTAAAAACAAAACGGCTCCCTTATACAAGTGTATAAGTTCACCGCCATATGTCTCCGTTTAAGAGACATACTGACTTTAAAATAGTATCACTTTTCCCTATCAATTGCAAGTTCTTTATCCATTAGATTTTTTCTATTTGCGAAAACTCAAGCTCCACCCGTGTTTCACGCCCAAACATATCGACAAGCAGCTTCACTTTATGTTTATCCGGGTCAATCGCTTCAATTTTCCCTGTAAAGTTCGCAAACGGACCTTCTTTGATCCGCACCGTTTCATTTACCTCATAGTCTACGTCAACCTCGGCAAGCGGCATGCCCATCCGCTTCAAGATCATTTTTACTTCTTCCTCCATAAGCGGCGTCGGTTTCGAACCAGCTCCGCTTGAGCCGACAAATCCAGTGACGCCCGGCGTGTTGCGCACGACATACCATGAGTCATCCGTCATGACCATCTCAACGAGCACATAGCCAGGGAACACTTTCTTTTTCGTCGTTTTCCGTTTTCCGTTTTTGACGTCCGTCTCCGTCTCTTCCGGAACGACGACGCGAAAAATTTTATCTTGCATTCCCATCGATTCGACGCGTTTTTCCAAATTGGCTTTCACTTTGTTTTCATATCCCGAATATGTATGGACAACATACCAGTTTTTCTCCATCAACAAGCCTCCCCAAGGCGGTTTTCGTTTTATTTTTTGCGCAAAACAAAAACCCGTTGCCGGGTTCCATACGCGCACGATTATCTTTCATTATAACATATCCTTCGTCCGCTTATTCAAACACGAGGCGAATCAACTCAGAAATGCCGAGGTCCACAACGGCAAAAAAGACGGTGAAAAACGCCACCGTGGCCAACACGACCGCCGTGTAGTTCACTAACTCCTTCCGGTTTGGCCAACTCACTTTTTTCAGCTCGCGTACGACTTCTTTTAAAAAGTTGATTACTCGCTGCATCACTCGTACCTCCATCATCGTTCAAAACTATCTCCACCGTCTATTTCGTTTCACGATGGATTGTATGCTTGTTGCATGTTGAGCAAAACTTGTTGGCCATAAGGCGCTCACCAAGGCGACGTATTTGTTTTGCTGCCGTATAGTTTCGGCTTCCGCACTGCGCGCAAGCCAGCGTCACTTTTTGGCGCATCAGCATTCCACCGTTCCTTCGAGATGTCCATAAAAATTTATCATATTGGCTGTTTCGCTGTCAATGACATCTTTTGATGCGGCGGCACGATGCCTACAAACTGATCTCGCGGTATTCCAAATATTTCTCGAGCTTCCGCTTGACGCGTTGCAACGCGTTGTCGATCGACTTGACATGGCGGTTCAGCTCTTCGGAAATTTCCTGGTATGAGCGTCCATCCAAATACAAAGCGAGCACTTTCCGCTCGAGGTCGCTGAGCAGTTCCGCCATCTTTAGTTCAATATCATCGACTTCCTCGCGGTTGACAATCAATTGTTCCGGGTCCGTCACCTGCGTGCCGGACAACACATCCATCAGCGTCCGGTCAGATTCATCGTCATAAATCGGCTTATCCAAGGAAACGTAAGAGTTGAGCGGAATATGCTTTTGGCGGGTCGCCGTTTTAATCGCGGTAATCATTTGCCTTGTGATGCAAAGTTCTGCAAACGCTTTAAATGAGGAAAGCTTGTCCCCCTTAAAATCACGGACGGCCTTATACAGACCGATCATTCCTTCCTGCACGATATCTTCCCGATCAGCTCCGACTAAAAAATAGGAGCGAGCTTTGGCGCGCACAAAGTTTTGATATTTATGGATTAAAAAATCAAGTGCTTCCCCATCCCCTTCGTGAACGAGCGCAACAAGCTGCTCATCGTCCAGCTGATGATAATCTTTCCCTTTCATTGCTTTCAAGCATTCCCCCACGCTGATCCCCCCGACCGCATCAATCGCTAACATGTATTATACAGGACAAATTTTTACAGCGTCAACCGCTCATTTTTCTCCTCTTCGCCATTTTTCAAAAATTTCAGCAATTCTATCATTTAGCGGAACTTTGGAGATCGGAGTGCGCTGCCGCATCGCTTTTACTTTTTGGGAAATGTCCCGCTCAACCGTCTCGACTTCATCCAATAGCTCGCGCGCCGACTTGCGCAGGGCGCCTTGGCCGAACACCGTCCATTGTTCGGTGTAGTCGGAGGTAGCGACATACACTTTTGTGCGCGCATTCATCAATGTTTTCGCCAACCGTTCAATTCGCTCATCGGCCGTCTCATGTTCCTTTGTAAAAATGACATCGACGTCGTAATGTTTATACTTTTTCTCGTTTCCTTGCACGAGGTGGGCATCGAATACGATCACGACATGGTCCCCGGTGAATCCTTTGTAGTCAGCCATTTTTTCAATCAATAAATCCCTTGCCGCTGCCAGATCGCCCTCTTCTTTCAGCCGGCGCAGCTCCGGCCACGCTCCGATGATGTTATAGCCGTCGACAATCAAAATGTTCATTCGCTATTCTCCCAACGGATACCGCTTCCGGTACACCTCGTACATGAGCAGGCTGGCGGCGACAGAGGCATTGAGTGAGGTGACATGGCCGCGCATCGGCAACCGGAACAAGAAATCGCACTTTTCAAGCACTAGGCGGCTGATCCCTTTTCCTTCGCTCCCGATGACGAGCGCCAACGGCATCGTGCCATCGAGCGAGCGGTAGTCGTCTTGAGCCGATGCATCCGTTCCGGCTACCCACACTCCGCGCTCTTTCAGCTCGTCAATCGTCCGCGCCAAGTTTGTCACACGCGCGACCGGAACGTGCTCAATCGCCCCGGTCGACGCCTTCGCCACCGTTTGGGTCAGCCCGACCGAACGCCGCTTCGGGATAATGAGGCCGTGCGCCCCGACCGCATCAGCGGTGCGCATGATGGCCCCTAAATTATGCGGATCCTCAAGCTCGTCCAAGATGAGAAAAAACGGCGCCTCGCCCCGCTCGGCGGCGCGAGCGAACAAGTCATCGATTTCATAGTAGCGGTAAGCCGCCGCCTGAGCGATCACCCCTTGATGAGCTCCTTCAGCCATCTGATCAAGCTTGCGCTTCGGGACATATTGGACGAGCACGCCCCGCCGCTTTGCCCATTCAAGCACAGGTTCGACGGTATGGCGCTGCGCCCCTTCCGCGATCCAAATTTTATTGATGTCGCGCCCGGCTTTGAGCGCTTCAATGACCGGATTTTTGCCGATAATGTAGTCCATCATTCCAACGCCCTTTCTTCCCTTTCAATAATGGCAAACGAACGGCCGATCAGCTCATCAACCCGCTTTTCATTATTAACCAAAAAATGATAACCGATGAGCGCCTCAAAGGCCGTGCTATGCCGGTATGTTTGTACATCCGTATTTTTCGGGATTGTGCCTGATTTGGCATTGCGGCCGCGGCGGACGATGTCCTTTTCCTCCTCGGTCAGGACGCCCTCGTCAAGCAACGCCAAAATCACTTGCGCTTGCGCCCGCGCCGACACATAGCGGACCGCCCGCCGATGCAGCTCATGCGGCCGCACGCTGCCGCCAGCAAGCAAATGGCGTCGCACATACACCTCGTACACGGCGTCGCCAATATAGGCAAGCGCCAGTCCATTTAACTGCTTCACATCGTTGACCATTTCAAACTCCGCCATCATCGCGTGCTATCCCCGTTTCCATCTCGTTCCTTGCGGCGTGTCTTCCAAAATAATGTTTTTCGCTCTCAACTCGTCGCGAATGCGGTCGGCCAGCGCAAAATCGCGGTTTTTCCGCGCTTCATTGCGCTTTTGGATCAACGCCTCGATTTCCTCATCAAGCAGCTCATCCTGCTTCAAGGTGAGTCCAAGTACGTCCGCCAGCTGTTCGAACTCGCGCAAAAACGCGTGAATGACCTTCTCGGATGTCGTTTTTTCCTGCAAGTACAAGTTAGCCTGCTTCGCCAGTTCAAACAATACGGCAATGCCGTTCGCCGTGTTGAAATCGTCGTCCATTTCACGGATGAACGAGGCGCGGATGTCGGCAATGCGCGAAACCCATTCCTCGTCATTGTCCGTTAAGTTCGTGCTTGCCTGCAGGCGATGCTGCAAATTGCCATACGCCGTCTTCAGGCGCTCGAGTCCGCGCCGCGCACTCTCAAGCAGTTCCTCGCTGTAGTTGATCGGATGGCGGTAATGCACCGACAGCATGAAAAAACGCAGCACTTGCGGGTCGATCTCCCGGATGATATCGTGAACGAGCACGAAATTGCCAAGCGACTTCGACATTTTTTCGTTGTTAATATTTAAATACCCATTGTGCAACCAATATTTCGCGAACGGTTTGCCGGTCAGCGCCTCTGACTGGGCGATTTCGTTTTCATGGTGCGGGAATGTCAAGTCCTGGCCGCCGGCGTGGATATCGATCGTATCGCCCAAATATTTGCGCGCCATCGCCGAGCATTCGATATGCCAACCAGGCCGCCCTTTCCCCCATGGACTGTCCCAACAAATTTCTCCTTCCTTCGCTGCTTTCCAAAGGGCGAAATCAAGTGGATCGTCTTTTTTCTCTCCAATTTCGATGCGCGCCCCAGCTTGCAGCTCATCGATCGATTGATGAGACAGCTTGCCGTATTCGCGGAACTTGCGCGTCCGGTAATACACGTCGCCGTCGACTTCGTAGGCATATCCTTTGTCAATGAGCGCCTGAATGAATTCGATAATCGTATCAATGTTTTCGGTCACCCGCGGATGGATGTCCGCTTTTTTGCAGCCAAGCGCCTGAATGTCTTCAAAATACGCCTCAATAAACCGCTCAGCGATCGCCGGCACGCTCTCGCCGAGCTCGCGGGCCGCTTTGATCAACTTGTCATCAACATCGGTAAAGTTCGATACATACGTCACATCATAGCCGCGGAACTCCAAATAGCGGCGGATCGTGTCAAAAACGATGGCGGCCCGAGCATTGCCGATGTGAATATAATTATAGACGGTCGGGCCGCACACATACATTTTCACTTTATTCGGTTCCAGCGGCTCAAACGGTTCTTTTTTTCGCGTCAGCGTATTATAAAGCCGGATGCTGCTCATACTCGTTCTTCCTTTCTTGTTGTTTCAATGCCTCAAGCTCGCTTTTCAGCCGGGCGATTTCCTCTTCAAGCTCCCGAAACCGGTCGGCGATCGGGTCAGGAAGGTCGGTATGGTTTAAATCTTTCTTCACTTTCACCCCGTCGCGCACAACGACGCGGCCCGGAATGCCAACGACGGTCGAATTGGGCGGTACGTCTTTTAACACGACCGACCCAGCGCCGATTTTCGAGTTTTCCCCGATCGTAATCGAACCGAGCACTTTTGCGCCGGCAGCGATCAAACAGTTGTCTTTGATCGTCGGGTGCCGCTTCCCTTTTTCTTTCCCTGTCCCGCCTAATGTGACCCCTTGATAGACGGTGACATTGTCGCCGATTTCGCACGTTTCGCCGATCACCACGCCCATGCCGTGGTCGATGAAAAAGCGGCGGCCGATTTTCGCGCCCGGATGGATTTCAATGCCAGTGAAAAAGCGGCTGATTTGCGAAATCAAGCGGGCAAGAAAGTAAAATTTCCGCTTGTAAAGCGCATGGGCGATCCGATGCGCCCAGATGGCATGCAGGCCGGAATATGTTAAAATGACTTCCAAATAGCTTCTCGCCGCCGGGTCTTGCTCAAAAATGACCTCAATATCCTCTTTTAACGTTTTAAACATCATGTCCTCCCTCCATCCCTCTAAGTTGTCTTGAATAAAAAAGCGTCCCTGTGCCGAAGACACAGAGACGCTTTTGGCGCGGTTCCACTCTGTTTAGCGAAACGGGGCGCCGTTTCGCTCACTCGATTCCGATAACGGAGATGCTCCGCTCCCCTCTACTGCAGAACGTCTCTGTTCCGGTTCGAAAGGAGACTCCGAGGCGCACTTCAGACAGCACCGAACATAAGCCGCTTCCAGCCAAGGCGGCTCTCTCTGGGATGCCGATGCTTCCTACTTCTCCTCGTCAACGCTTTTTCTTTATGCACTTGTTCCATCGAAATTTTATATTATTATACCACATCCATCATGCAAACGTGCATAGAGGCCGATTAAAATTTTTCTTGCAACGCCCGCTCCAGCCGCTCGATCACTTTTTCTTTGCCGAGCAACTGAATGGCAAACGGCAGCTCCGGTCCGTGCGTTTGTCCCGTCACCGCCGCGCGGATCGGCATAAACAACTTTTTCCCTTTTTGCCCGGTCGCCTTTTGCACCGCTTTAATGGCCGCTTTAATCTCGTCTGCCGTAAACGGCTCAAGCTCACGCACGCTCTCAAGGAAGGTGGAAAGCACAGCCGGCACTTGCTCTTCAGCAAGCACTTGACGCGCCTCGTCCTCGTAGTCGATTTCTTCTTTAAAGAACAGCTCAGACAGCGGGACGATCTCCGCACCGTAGCTCATTTGCTCTTGATACAAAGCAATTAAATCGCGCGCCCATTGCCGCTGTTCGTCCGTCATATCCGCCGGCAGGCGCCCGGCTTTCACTAAATGCGGCAAGGCCAGCTCGACAAGCCGGTCAAGATCAAGCTTTTTGATATATTGGTTGTTCATCCATGTCAGCTTTTTCGTATCAAACATGGACGGCGATTTTGACAGCCGGGAGACATCGAACATGCGGATCAGTTCGTCTTTCGTAAAAATTTCTTCCTCTCCTTCCGGCGACCAGCCAAGCAAAGCGAAAAAGTTGAACATCGCTTCCGGCAAATAGCCAAGTTCTTTGTATTGCGAGACGAACTGAATGATGGATTCATCGCGCTTAGACAGCTTTTTCCGCTGCTCGTTGACGATCAACGTCAAGTGCGCGAACTGCGGCGGCTCCCAGCCGAAGTACTCGTATACCATGAGCTGCTTCGGCGTATTGGACAAATGTTCCTCACCGCGAAACACATGGCTGATTTCCATTAAATGGTCGTCGATGACAACAGCGAAATTGTATGTCGGAATGCCATTCGCCTTGACAATCACCCAATCGCCGCCGACATCTTTCGATTCAAACACCACTTTGCCGCGCACTAAATCGTAAAATTCGTACTTTTTCCCTTCCGGCACCTTCAGGCGGATCGTATACGGCTTCCCTTGCGCCTCGAGCTCCGCGACCTGCTCCGGCGTCAAATGGCGGCATTTGCCGCTGTACTGCGGAGCGGCGATGCCGGCCGCCCGCTGCGCCTCCCGCTCGCGCTCGAGCTCTTCCGGCGTGCAAAAACATTTGTACGCATGCCCTTGCTCAAGCAATTCATTCACATATTTTCGGTAAATATCGAGCCGCTCCGTTTGCCGGTACGGCCCGTAGCCGCCATCTTGATCAATCGATTCATCATAATCAATGCCGAGCCATTTTAAGTTTTCGAGCTGCGACTTTTCGCCGCCTTCGACGTTCCGTTCAATATCTGTATCCTCGATGCGGACGATCATTTTTCCACCGTGATGGCGGGCAAACAAATAGTTAAACAGCGCTGTCCGCGCCCCGCCGATATGCAAATGGCCGGTTGGGCTCGGCGCATAGCGCACGCGCACCTCTTTTGCCATCATCCAAACCCTCCACTTCCATCAAAGCTTGTGCTATTATTGTACCGTTTATCGCGGCAAAGTTCAAAACAGACAGCTCTCGCCTAAGCCGCACCACGCCGCCGACGCCCCCCCTTTACACCTCCTAGCCAGGACGGCGAACAAAGCGCTTATGTATTAAGGGAACGAGGCCTTCCCAAATGATGTTGCCAAAGGCCGCTCCATTAGCTTTTTTGCAGCAAGACGACCGCCTGGGCGGCAATGCCTTCCTCCCGCCCAGTGAATCCAAGCTTCTCCGTCGTCGTTGCCTTCACATTGACTTGCGAGCGCTCGGCTTCCAGCAACCGAGCGATCACCGCCCTCATTTCTTCAATATACGGCGCCATCTTCGGCTTTTGTGCGATGATCGTGCAGTCGGCGTTCACGAGCCTATACCCTTCCTGCCGAGCGAGCGCCCATACGTGCGCCAACAGCTCAGCCGAGTCGGCATCTTTAAAGCGCGGATCTGTGTCCGGAAAATGCCGGCCGATATCGCCGGCGCCGATCGCCCCAAGGCATGCGTCCGCCACCGCATGAAGCAGCACGTCGGCATCTGAGTGGCCGAGCAGCCCCTTTTCATACGGAATGGTGACGCCGCCAATGATCAGCGGACGCCCTTCAACAAGCTGATGGACGTCAAACCCTTGTCCAATGCGAAACATCTCTCCACCCCCATCTATTCGGCCATCCGGCTTGCCAAAATCGCCTCAGCAAACAAAAGGTCCTCCGGCGTCGTCAGCTTAATATTGCGATAATCCCCTTCAATGATCTTCACCGGCTTGCCGATTCGCTCCACAAGGCTGGCGTCATCCGTGCCGAGATAGCCAGCCTGTTTCGCCGCTTCGTGCGCTTCCATGATCAAAGACAGACGAAAAGCTTGTGGCGTCTGCACCGCCCACAAGCTGGAACGATCAATCGTCTGTTCGACAAACAAACCGTTCGCTTTTTTGATCGTATCTTTCACCCGCACTGCCGGGATCGCCGCCCCGTACTGAACAGCGGCGTTCACGAGCTCGTGCAAATGATGGACGCGGACAAATGGGCGGGCGCCGTCATGGATGAGAACAATCTCCTCCCCCGCGAGCGCCTGCAATCCGTTGTAGACGCTATGCTGCCGCTCCTCGCCGCCGTCGGTAAGCGCGGCGACTTTTCGAATGCGAAAGCGGGCGAGCAGCTGCTCAAATCGGCTTCGCTCGGCTGGGTTGACGACGAGCACGATGCGGGTGCACCGCTCATCGCGCTCAAACACGTTCAGCGTCCGAACGATGAGCGGCTCACCGCCAAGCTCAAGGAATTGCTTGTTCATGCCGGCGTTCATCCGCTTTCCCCGCCCGGCCGCCAAGACAATCGCTTCGTAATTCATTGGCCGTTTCCCCTATTCGTTTTACAACGCTTTTTGCAGCAGTTTCAATTTGGCAAAAATCATTCTCCCCGCAGATGTTTGTAACACGCTGGTGACTAAAACGTCAACCCGTTTGCCGATATATTCTTTGCCATCTTCGACGACGATCATCGTCCCGTCGTCCAAATAGGCCACGCCTTGGTTATGCTCCTTCCCATCTTTAATGACGTGTACGTTCAGCTCCTCGCCTGGCAGCACGACCGGTTTGACGGCATTCGCTAAATCGTTGATATTCAAAACACGCACGTTTTGCAGCTCACATACTTTGTTTAAATTGAAATCGTTCGTCACGACAACGCCTTGAAGTTGCTTCGCCAGCTTGACGAGTTTGCTGTCGACTTCCTGGACGTCGCTGAAATCCGCTTCATGGATTTCCACTTTCATCGCCATTTCTTTTTGGATGCGGTTCAAAATATCCAAGCCGCGGCGGCCGCGGTTCCGCTTCAGCACATCGGACGAATCGGCGATATGCTGCAATTCTTCGAGCACAAACCGCGGAATGACAAGCGGCCCTTCCAAAAACCCGGTTTGGCAAATGTCTGCGATCCGCCCGTCGATGATGACGCTCGTATCCAAAATTTTCACAGCACCGCCCTTTGACGGTTCGTTTTCCGCTTCTCCACCTTTTTTCTTCGCCATGCGGTTGGACAAGGAAAATAAGTTCATCAACTCATTCCGTTTCTTTAAACCGACGCGAAACCCTAAGTAGCCAAGCAACACCGTCAAAAAAATCGGCAACACCGTATTCAACACTTGAATGTGAAACGACTGCAACGGCATGACAACGAAAAACGCGATAATAAGACCGAAAATCAGCCCGAGACTGCCAAACAGCACGTCGGCGGCCGGCGCCTTCACGAGCGTTTCCTCCACCCAGCGAATCATGTCGACCACATAATCGACAAGCCAAAACGTCAACAAAAAGAAAACGACTGCCCCCAGCACCGCAAGCGTATAAGAATTATTGAGAAGCGGCATGCCGCTCACATTCATCAGCTTAAGCAAGTCAGGAAAAAACATGGCGCCTAACGTTCCGCCCACGGCGAGGAAAAATAATTGCACAATGCGTTTGACCATCAGCCCATCTTCACCTCCCTATTTAACATTATAAACAGTTTCCAATGTTTGAAACCAATTGGAAGACAATTTTTAATCGTTTTTGAACATTCGACATCTGCTTGTAACAATAGCGAAAAACGCCGGCCAAACGCCATAGTTGTTTCGGATCACCCTACTATTTTTTACGTACATCAGAGCGAAAAGGTTCAATCCTTTTAGGCTGTTTATGCCTCTGCTTAAACACTTAAGAATGAAGAGGCGATGAATTTTTGATCGCTCATATCCCCTTGGGCGCGAAGAACCGGGTTGCGCAGGTGAAAGAGCGATTAACACATTGTATGCTCAAGCGCCTCGGCCACATGCGAAACACCGATCACTTGCACACCTTTTGGCGGCTGCCAGCCAGCTAAATTGTTTTTTGGCACAATGATGCGGGAAAAGCCTAATTTTACCGCCTCCTGCACGCGCTGTTCGATGCGCGAGACGCGGCGCACCTCTCCAGTTAAGCCGACTTCGCCGATAATGACATCCGCCGGATTCGTCGGCCGATCGCGAAAGCTCGAGGCGATGCTGACAGCGACCGCCAAGTCAATTGCCGGCTCATCAAGCTTCACGCCGCCCGCCACTTTCAAATAAGCATCTTGGTTTTGCAACAGCAGCCCAACCCGCTTTTCGAGCACGGCCATCAAAAGCGACACACGGTTATGGTCAAGGCCGGTTGCCATCCGTCTCGGGTTGCCGAAGCTCGTCGGCGAGACGAGCGCCTGGATTTCCACGAGCACCGGCCGCGTCCCTTCCATCGCCGCCACGACCGTCGAGCCAGCCGCTCCGCGCGACCGTTCTTCTAAAAACACTTCTGATGGGTTTTCCACTTCCTTCAGCCCAATGTCGCGCATCTCAAAAATGCCGATTTCGTTCGTTGAGCCAAAACGGTTTTTCACCGCTCGCAAAATGCGATACGTATGGTGTCGCTCCCCTTCAAAATAGAGAACGGTGTCCACCATATGTTCGAGCAGGCGCGGCCCGGCGATCGCCCCTTCCTTCGTCACATGACCGACGATAAAAATGGCAATGCCTTTTGTTTTCGCCAGCTTCATCAGCTCGGCCGTGCATTCGCGCACTTGGGCGACGCTGCCCGGTGCAGAGGAAATATCGGTGCGATACACCGTCTGAATCGAATCAATGATGACACAAGCAGGTTGAACCGTTTCAACCGCTGCCACAATGTATTCCAAATCTGCTTCCGCCAACACGTACAGCCGATCGCACTCCGCACGAAGGCGTCCAGCGCGCAGCTTTACTTGTTTGACCGATTCCTCACCGGAGACATACAGCACTTGATGCCCAGCGGCGGCCAGCTGCGCCGATGTTTGCAAAAGCAACGTTGATTTGCCAATGCCAGGGTCGCCGCCGATCAAAACGAGCGAACCTTTGACGATTCCACCGCCCAACACGCGATCGAGCTCCGCGCTGTTCGTTTTCATGCGCGGCTCTTGCACCGCCTCCACGGCTGTAATCGGGACCGGTTTGGCCGAACCCGCCCGCTCCGAATGAAGAAATGCGCCGCGCACAGTCGGTTTCTCCTGCTCCATTTCCTCAACAAACGAATTCCATGTTTGGCATCCCGGACAGCGTCCAAGCCATTTGGCCGACTCATATCCACACTCTTGGCAAACGAACTTCGTTTTCTTCTTCGCCATCGATCTTAACCCTTTCTGTAACGTTTTCCAACGAAAAAAAGGCATGGGCAGGAAGCTGCCGCATGCCTTTTCTTCCCTCACACGACCGCCTGTTTCGACAATACGACAAACTCCCCGTCTTTGACATCCACGACGACTTTTTGCCCTTTGGCGATCGTGCCTTTTAACAATTCTTCGGACAAACGGTCTTCAACATGCTTTTGCAAGGCGCGGCGCAGCGGACGGGCACCGTATTCTGGATCGAACCCTTCGGCGGCGATTTTCTCAATGGCGGCCTCCGTCAGCTCAAGATCAATGTCTTGCTCTTTCAGCCGCTTCACGAGCGTATCGGCCATCAATCGGACGATTTGTTTCAGATGGTCTTTTTCGAGCGAATGGAAGACGATGATTTCGTCGATCCGGTTTAAAAACTCTGGACGGAATGCTTTTTTCAGCTCATCCATCACTTTGCTTTTCATATCTTTGTATTGCTGGTTCCCGTCTTGAATGTTGAAGCCAACGTACTTATTCCGTTTCAGCGCATCGGCGCCGACGTTGGACGTCATGATGATGATCGTGTTGCGGAAGTCGACCGTCCGCCCTTTCGAGTCAGTCAGCCGCCCATCTTCCAACACTTGCAGCAAAATATTGAACACGTCCGGATGCGCTTTTTCCATCTCATCTAACAGGACAACCGAATACGGCTTGCGGCGCACTTTTTCCGTCAGCTGGCCGCCTTCTTCATAACCGACATACCCCGGCGGCGACCCGATGAGCCGCGATGTCGAGTGTTTTTCCATATACTCGGACATATCGATGCGAATGAGGGCGTCTTCATCGCCAAACATCGCTTCTGCCAAGGCTCGGGCCAACTCCGTTTTCCCAACGCCGGTCGGACCAAGGAAAATGAACGAACCGATCGGGCGTTTCGGGTCTTTCAGGCCAGCACGGGCGCGGCGCACCGCTTTGGCGACCGCTTTGACCGCCTCGTCTTGGCCGACGACACGCGAATGCAAAATTTCTTCCAGCTTGAGCAGCCGCTCCGTTTCCGTCTCAGCGAGCTTCGATACTGGAATGCCGGTCCAACTCGAGACGACCGCGGCGATGTCTTCGACCGTCACTTCCAAATTTTCTTGGCCTTGTTTTTCTTTCCACGCACGTTTCGTTTCCTCCAGTTCTTCGCGCAGCCGCTGTTCCATATCGCGCAGCGATGCTGCTTTTTCAAATTCTTGGCTTTGCACGGCCGCGTCTTTTTCTTTCCGCACTTCCTCGAGCTTTTGTTCAAGTTCTTTCAATTTCGGCGGTGCGGTGAACGAACGAAGGCGCACTTTCGAGCAAGCCTCGTCGATCAAATCGATCGCCTTATCCGGCAAGAAACGGTCGGTAATGTAGCGGTCGGACAATTTGACGGCTTGCACGATCGCCTCGTCGGAAATCGAAACGCGGTGGTGCGCTTCATACCGATCGCGCAACCCTTTTAAAATTTGGATCGATTCTTCCACTGTCGGTTCATCAACGTAAATCGGCTGAAAGCGGCGTTCAAGCGCGGCGTCTTTTTCAATATATTTCCGGTATTCATCGAGCGTTGTCGCGCCGATGCATTGAAGCTCCCCGCGCGCCAACGCCGGTTTCAAGATGTTCGACGCGTCGATCGCTCCTTCTGCCCCACCGGCGCCAATTAATGTATGCAACTCATCGATGAACAAGATGATGTTGCCCGCTTGACGAATTTCATCCATCACTTTTTTCAGCCGGTCTTCAAATTCCCCCCGGTATTTCGTTCCGGCGACGACCGTCCCCATATCGAGCGTCATGACCCGCTTGTCGCGCAGCGTTTCCGGCACTTCGTTATTGACGATTTGTTGGGCTAACCCTTCAGCAATGGCCGTTTTCCCAACGCCCGGCTCGCCGATCAACACCGGATTATTTTTCGTCCGCCGGCTTAATACTTCAATGACGCGCTGAATTTCTTTACTGCGGCCGATGACCGGGTCCAGCCGTCCTTCGCGGGCAATCGCTGTCAAATCACGGGCGAGGCTGTCAAGCGTCGGAGTGCTCACATGCGACGCGCCGCCGCCATGGCCTGACATCGACTCATTGCTGCCAAGCAGCTGCAACACTTGCTGGCGCGCTTTGTTCAAGCTTACTCCCAAGTTGTTCAGCACGCGGGCGGCCACCCCTTCGCCTTCGCGGATCAATCCAAGCAAAATATGTTCTGTGCCGACGTATGAATGGCCGAGCTTCCGCGCTTCATCCATCGACAGCTCAATGACTTTTTTCGCCCGCGGTGTATAGTGGATCGTATGCGACACTTCACTGCCACGGCCGATGAGCGATTCGACTTCTTTTTGAATTTTATCTGGGCCGAGCCCAAGCGCCATGAGCGCCTTAGCCGCGATCCCCTCGCCCTCGCGGATGAGGCCGAGCAAAATATGTTCTGTGCCGATATTGTTATGGCCGAGGCGAATGGCTTCTTCCTGCGCCAGCGCCAGCACTTTTTGCGCCCGTTCCGTAAATCTGCCAAACATCATCGTTCATCACCCTCCATCTTTCTTCGTTCCTCCATCTTTAAACGCTCCCGGATCAGCGCCGCGCGGCGGACGTCCCGTTCTTCAGGGCGAAGCGCCCCGCCGGCATATTGCTGCAAAAATCCCGGCTGCGTCAAAATCATCAGCTCATTTAAAATGTTGCGCGAGATGTTCTTGATATATCCTAGATCAATCCCTAAGCGAACATCGGACAGACATTGCGCCGCTTCTTTCGATTCGATGACGCGGCAGTTGGCCAGTATGCCGTATGAACGGAACACCTTGTCTTCTAATTGTATGCCCAAAGTTTTCACTAATGCCTGACGAGCCGCTCTTTCTTGGGCGATCAGCTGCTGAACGATCGTATGCAAATCAGCAACAATGTCTTCCTCCGATTTCCCAAGCGTGATCTGGTTGGAAATTTGGAATATATTTCCCAACGCTTCACTCCCTTCACCGTATGTTCCACGGACAACAAGCCCAAGCTGGTTGATGGCAGGAATAATACGGTTAATTTGTTGCGTCAGCACAAGCGCCGGAAGATGCATCATCACCGAAGCCCGCAATCCCGTCCCGACATTGGTCGGGCAGCTCGTTAAATAACCAAGCCGCTCGTCAAAGGCATAGTTGACATACCCTTCAATCCAATCGTCCAATTCGCTCGCCGCCTCGAGAGCCTCAGCAAGCTGCAACCCCGGGAATAGGCATTGGATGCGGATATGATCCTCCTCGTTGATCATGATGCTGATTTCTTCATTTTCCGAAAGCAGACAAGCGCCAAACGGCGAATCCTCAGCCAGATGCGGACTAATTAAGTGTTTTTCTACCAATACCCGTTTTTCAATCGGCTGAAGCTCCGACATTTTCAACAACTCGAAGCGGCCTGCCCCTCCGTAAGAACGATGGGCGAACGTCCGTTCAAACAACGCGACGATTTGCATCGCTTCTTCACTGCTAAACAGCGTTGGAAAACGAAAGTCAACGATGTTGCGCGCCAGTCGGATGCGACTGCTTAAGACGATGTCCGAATCCGGCCCCTCTTGGCTCATCCACGCGCTGACCGCCGTATTGAAAAACTTCTCGAACGACATACCGCTTACATATCCCCCTCTCCGCGTCGACGCAGTTCATCCTCCAACGAGCGGATTTGGTCGCGCACCTCGGCCGCCCGCTCGAATTCCTCACGAGCGACGAGCTCCTGAAGCTTTTGTTTCAACATAGCAAGTTGCTTGCGCAAATGGAGAACGCCGCCTTTTCGCTTCGGAATTTTTCCTGAATGAGCGGTATTGCCGCTATGGAGCCGTTTCAAAATCGGCGGCAAGTAGCGTGCAAACGTCCGGTAGCAGTTAGCGCAGCCGAACCGCCCGATTTGTGTGAATTGATGGTATGTCATTTGGCACGTCTCACATTGAAGTACATCCGGGTTCGGAAACGCGTTCGCCGTCATCTCTTTCATCGGCGCTTGAAAGTTAAGAAGCCCCGCCAACAAGTTGTTGAGTGAAAAATCATCATTGCCGTAGAACGTAAACATATGGCCATGCTCTCTGGCGCATTGCTCGCAAAGATGGAACTCCGTTTTCTCTCCGTTTACAATTTTTGTAAAGTGCATCGTGGCCGGCCGCTGCTTGCATTCTTGGCAAATCAATGCCTCCCCCTCCCCCTATTTGTATTTCAGCGACGTCAGCATCGCTTTTAACATGCGGGCCCGCAGTTCGTCCCGCTCGGGCAAATCGATATATAAAACAGAACGATCCATAGCGCTTAACATAATTTTCGCTTCCCGCTCCGAAATTACCTTTTCTTCAACGAGACGTTTTACCACATCTTCAGCATTCGATTGGCTGATGCGGTGGCCGACAAGCTCGAGCAGCTGGTCAATAAGCTGTGCTTCACTCTTTGTCTTCACTTTCATAATGCGGATATACCCACCGCCACCGCGCTTGCTTTCGACGATGTACCCTCTTTCAAGGGTAAACCTCGTATTGATGACATAGTTGATCTGCGACGGAACACATTGGAATTTATTAGCGATTTCGCTTCGTTTAATTTCAACGATATCTTGGTCGCTCATATTGAGCACTTGCTTTAAATATTGCTCAATGATGTCGGAAATGTTCGGCACTCTACCTACCACCTTCCTTACAACCAAGCTGCCTGGCGATGGGCCGTCCGCTGACAAGGACACCCCACTGCCTATTCGTTGACTTTGACTATATTTGACCTTACTCTTACTATACAATGTATTACGGAAAATTTCAAGAGTGACCAAAGAAGGAAAACTAACTATAGAATATCCGTTTTTCTGGACAATAAAACGTCAAGCAGCCGAATAAATGAAAAAGCACGCCTTTTCTTCCAAGGAAAGAAAAGACGTGCTTTCCATTTT
>NZ_BCPV01000066.1 GCF_001544135.1 Geobacillus zalihae NBRC 101842
TAATAACAATAAACCAGCATTAGGAATCCAATATCCTAATGCTGGTTTGTAAAAAGAGATCGTGTCATATATGCTTGTTTCGGATGATTTACTTGCTCCGGATATAGCAGTTCTAACTTTCCTTCCCTAAGCAATCGTGAAATGTACTTTTTGCGAAGAGGATCCATCTGCCTATTCAGTAATTCACTTAATTCTTTGAGCGTTAACGGCTTAATTGCACAAAGATTTAAAATGATCTCATCCATTTCGGAAGGATGTAATCTCTTTTTCTTTCTTGCCAATTCAGAAATATCCAATAGCACTTTTTCATGATCTTTTGTTTGTTCGTTTTCGTTAGGTCCGGAGTTAGCAGCGTTAGGTCCGGAGTTATTAACATTAGGTCCGGAGCTTATCCGATTATATCTGGAGTTCCCTATAGACTTTTGATGAAACATTTCCGTTAGCGTATATTTTGTACCTCTTCCTTGTCCATTTGGTTCTAAATATCCTTTTTCCACCAGTCCGGATAATAATTTGCTTATTTCATCACTCTTTTTATCTGTCAGGCTTTGCAATCTCGTATTGGTCACATAATTTTCTTGATGTGCCGTCACTAAAATTAATACTTCATCATTGGTTAAAAACTTATAATGTTTCCCAAGAACTGCTTTTAGAAAATCGACGCTTTCCTGCGGTAATAATGAAGTTGTTCGCAACGTAAGAATCGTGCGATCCGGCTGAAATTCTTCAATTAATTCTGGGGCAGTCCAATGTTGTTCTTTCCACGCCAAATGAATATTCTCAATCCCCGACCCTGCCCGTTCACCAAGTCCGATTAACATAAACATTTTAAAAATCGTTGGATTTCTCGGATCACTTATTCCACCTTTCAGTGCTTGTTGCAAAGGAATCCGAAGAACACCCGGGTTGGAAAATCGAAATAACATCTTTTCCTTTTCGATAACAATTCCGCGTCGCCCGTAGTAATCGGCATGAGCCAACGTATTGACTAAAGCCTCACGAAGAGCAGCGTGCACCCTTGTATCATCCTTGCGAAAAAGCCCCTCCATTTGAAAAGGAATGTTTAAATCATCCGTTAGTCTGCGGATCACTTTAAAATAAAAATCATACAAATTCCCCGACCAAGTGCCGTCGGAAGAAATAATCCGATCTGTCCATCTCTCCCCCGGCACATCCGAACTCTTTTCCCGATATTCTAAGAAATACTGCGGTAAATACTCTGTAATGCTGCGCTCTTCCCCAAACATGAGCAACCCGGCTAATGTTAGCCCTTCCTCGTTGGTTTCGCGTAGCCTTCCCAAAGCTCCAATTTTATATAAAAAGTCCTTCAGTTCTAAACCATTCCAAGGATGATCTGGTTTCAAAGAAGAAAAGCGATTTCGATAACTTCTCACCGATTCCATATTCAAATCATTTAAACCGTAATTGGGAAGAACTTTGCTGTCTTGAGGAATTGGAGATTGATCCGCTATCATTCGCTGTACTTCTTCTTTTGTACATTTATAGTCTCCTTCATAATTGCGGCGATATGTACCTGTAAAAGGATTATGACCAATATAAATTGGCTTGTCCTCACGTGAAGCTCTTGGAACATAAATTTTCACGATTTCTTTTCCGTCAACTTCAACAATTTCTACATTTCGATCCACTAAGATATTTTTGCTAATTCTTTGTGGATTATTAATTCCGTCCCAAAAGTCTTTAACTAACTTTTTTGCATCAACATGGACTGGGAAAAACTCTTGTCCTTTTTGCTCGACCCCAAGCAAAATAATACCGCCATTTGTATTTGCAAAAGCAGAATACGTTTCCCAAACATCTTTCGGCAGACCACCTTTGGCTGCTTTACATTCCAATTCGGCATTTTCCCCATCGTCTATAATACGTAACAAATCCTTCGCATCCATTCCGCCATATATCCCCTTTAAATTTCTAATATTTACTACAAATTATTTGACAACGAAAAGAAACAATCCTTTTAACATTCAACAAATTATACAATTTTCCATTTGTCAAAGAAATTTATGGTTCACCAGGACAAAATGTATTACAAATGTTATTTTAGCATGATCACTAAACATTATCGAACCATGCAGCAAACCATTAATCAAATGTGCAATATTTAAAATAAAAAAATCACTTTCGTATACAAGTGATTTCTCATTTACATATTTAAGCTCCTTTGCAAAACGAAGCCCATCCTTCGTTCATGATTTTCGTCTCCAGCTGCGGCCAAAAATAAAGCATTTCCTCGCGCATCATCGTTAAAATGTCGCGTTGCCAATCCTCCAGTTCGCGGCTGTATTCTTCAATGAACAATAGCACATCTTTTTCCGGTTGCGGCGGAAACTTGCGCCGTTTTTTTCGCGGCGGCGTTTTCAGTTTGTCTCGCTCGTCAAGCGACCATAAATCGTCGTACGGCGTCGATGTTTTCGGAGGCTCCTCCTCTTCGTACACTTCCGTATCTTCCCACGTCCATGACAGCTTCGGCCGCAGGAGCGAGGGATCGATATGCTCCTGAATGGCCAAGACGGCATCCAAAAATTTTTCCACTTCCAATTTTCCGTATTGATGTTCATAATGCTTGATCCGCTCCGCTGTCGCCGCCATGCTTTCCACCATATCGCGCTTCGTGTTGCTGAAGCGGACGTTGTTTTTGAAAAAGTCGCTGTGAGCCAACACATGGGCGACGATCAGCTTATTTTGGATGAGCGTATTCGTATCGAGCAAAAACGCGTAGCAAGGGTCCGAATTGATGACGAGCTCGTAAATTTTGCTTAACCCTAAATCATAATGAAGCTTCATTTTGTAAAACTGTTTCCCAAAGCTCCAGTGGGAAAATCGCGTCGGCATCCCGTAAGCGCCAAACGTATAAAGAATGTCCGCCGGGCAAATCTCATAGCGCATCGGGTAAAAATCAAGCCCAAATCCTTCTGCGATTTCCGTAATTTCCGCAATGGCCCGTTCCAGCTCTTTCAGCTCGCCCTTCCGCATCCATCTCCCCCCTTTTTCCTCTTATCACAATGTATGAGGGAAAAGAAATTTTGATACGTTGAATCATTGCCCATGCTTTCCATTTCTGCCTGCCGTCCGTTATAATTTGTGTTGTACACGACATATTTCCATAAAGCGTGGTGATCGTTTGCATCAATATTGGCATCATTTCATTGAACATTTTGGCTACATCGGCATTATGGTTGCGCTGATGCTCGGCATCGTCGGGCTGCCGATCCCCGACGAGCTGCTGTTGACATATGCCGGTTACCGCGTTTCAACGGGGGCGTTTTCGTATCCGCTCGCTTTTCTTTCCTGCTGGCTTGGAGCCATCATTGGCATCTCGCTCAGCTATATGCTCGGGATTACGCTCGGGCTGCCGTTTTTGCATAAATTTGGTCCGAAGCTTCATCTTACGGAGAAGCGGCTCGAGCAAACGAAAGCGCTTTTTTCGAAGCTCGGCCCAGCGGTATTGTTCATTTGCTATTTCATCCCCGGCGTTCGGCATCTCGCCGCCTTTTGGGCCGGCATGAACGCCTACCGTTGGAGAAAGTTTGCTTTGTTCGCCTACAGCGGGGCGATGGTGTGGGTCGCTGTCTTTTTGACGATCGGCGCCTATTTTGAAAGCCGCTGGATGGCCGTCAAGCAGTACATCCATGCCTACCGTCCATTCTTATTTCCAGTCTTTTTGGTCGCTCTTGGTTTCGCCATCTTCTATTGGTACATCCAGCAAAAGCGAAAAACACCGGGCTAATCTCCGGTGTTTTTCATTCTCTATGCGCGCTATACGTTCTCGCGCGGGCCGCGATGGTACGTTTCCGTCAGCAGACCCATAAACAGGCCGAATCCGAACATAAACATCGAGGCCCCGATAATGCTGAGACTGATGATCGTCAAGAAATAGTCTTTGTTGTAAGCGCTTGCGATAAAACTAAGCAAAAACAGTACAACTCCGACAATCAATCCCACTGACGCCATCCATTTGCACATGTTGATGATTTCTTGCCCTTCGTGCCGTTTGTTCATTCTCATCATCCCCTTATTTTGAGGATACTATCCTTGTCACAAAATTGCAACATTTATTTTTCCTTTTTCGTTTTCATTTCGGTTATAATTTATATTTTGCCTTCTGTCGCAACATTTACAGGGCAACAAAACGCCCCGCCGTCATACACTAACAATGACTCCTTCTTGATAAAGGAGGCATGCCGCTTGAACACCGTCGACTATGATAAGGCGCTCTATTACACGCATCGCTCCGAATGGGACAATTTGCTCATTTTAATGGTGCGTACGCCTGATGATATTCTGTCGAAAAAAATTGAAAAGTTTCTCCACGCTTATAATTTTGAACATGACTACTCCGTCATCCAGGAGCGGTTGCACGCCTTGCTTCGCTATATTGACCATGCGCTTGAAGTGAGCGAACAAAAAATGGGAGTCGAGCAGTACGCGCAGTTTTACTCGTAAAACGAACGGGGAATTGGCCGATGCCAATTCCCCGCAGATTGTGCTGATCATTGCGCATAAGAAGGCGAAACGGTGCTAAGCACATCCTTTACGCGTTGCATGACGGCTTCTGTTAAGCGCGCTAGTCTTTCTTCGCTGTCCCCCAGCGACGTCCCTTTGACGCCGAAGTACGCCTTCATTTTCGGCTCCGTCCCTGATGGACGCAGACAAAACCACGAGCCATCCTCCAAGATATACTTGAGCACATTGGATGTCGGCAAATTAATGGCCGTTTTTTCGCCGGTCAACGTGTTCGTCCGCTCTTTCGTTTTGTAATCCTCAATCACCGTCACCTTTTTCCCCGCGGCCTCCACCGGCGGCTGTTGGCGGAACGACGCTAAAATCGCGGCAATCGCCTCTGCTCCTTCTTTGCCTTTCAGCGTGAGCGATCGTTGTCCCTCGCGGTAATAGCCGTACTGGTCAAACAATTGCAAGAGCGCCTCATACAACGATAGCCCTTGCTTTTTATAAAACGCACACACTTCCGCCGCGAGGACAGCCGCCTGCACGGCATCTTTGTCACGGACAAAATCGCCGATCAAATACCCATAGCTTTCCTCATATCCGAACTGGAACACATATTGCCCTGTTTGCTCGTATTCCTTTATTTTTTCACCGATGAATTTGAAACCGGTCAACGTATCGACCGTCTCAAGACCAAACGATTGGGCGATCGCCCGACCCAATTCAGACGTCACGATCGTTTTTAAGACAACACCATTTTCCGGCAGAGTGCCTTGAGCTTTTCGTTGCGACAGCAAATAGTGGAGCAACAAGCCGCCGGTTTGATTGCCGGTCAGCACGACATAGTTTCCCTTGTCATTTTTCACCGCCACGCCCAGCCGGTCGGCATCCGGGTCGGTGGCGATCAACAGATCGGCGTTCACTTGCTTGCCCAACTCCATCGCCATGGCGAAGGCCGCGTGTTCTTCCGGATTGGGCGAGGCGACCGTCGAGAAATTCGGATCCGGCAGCTCCTGCTCTTTGACGACAAAGACGTTTTGGTAGCCGAGCTCAGCGAGCGCGCGGCGCACCGGTTTGTTTGACGTGCCGTGAAGCGGCGTAAACACGATATGGATCGCCGTTTCCCGAGCGAGCTCCGGATGGATGGAAATCGTTTTGACCGCATGGATATAAGCATCATCGACTTCGCTTCCGATGATGCGAATAAGGCCTTTTTCTCTTAACGTTTTCTCATCTTCCACATGAATGGCGAGCTCATTTTCGACTTCATTGACATAGCGGATCACTTGGTCGGCGACAGCAGGCGGCAGCTGTCCCCCGTCCTCTCCATACACTTTATAGCCGTTATATTCGGGCGGATTATGGCTAGCGGTGATGACAATGCCGGCAAACGCCCGCAAATAGCGAACAGCAAACGACAGTTCCGGCGTTGGACGCAATTCATCAAACACGTATGTTTGAATGCCGTTCGTCGCCAACGTTTTCGCCGCCTCCATCGCAAATTCCGGCGACTTATGCCGGGAGTCATAGGCAATGACGACCCCGCGTTGCTTCGCCTCATCGCCAAACGATTGTATGTATCGCGCCAATCCTTCCGACGCTTTTCGCACCGTATACATGTTCATTCGGTTCGTCCCCGGGCCAATCTCGCCGCGCATGCCGCCGGTGCCGAATTCGAGATTTTTGTAAAAGCAATCCTCCAGCCATCGTTCATCATGGCGGCGTTGTTCCAACAACCGCTTCAATTCCGGATCGAGCTGCGGCTCACGCAGCCATTGTTCGTATTTTTGTCTCCACTCCATCGCTGTTCCCCCTTGATTTTCATTTTCCCTGTTTATGTATTCGCTCCCATCATACAATATACCTGCCAAAAGAAAAAGGATGCCCTGGAAAAAATGTGGGCATCCTTTTCCCCCATTACCCTTGCGGCTGCGACGGTTCGGAAATGCTCGTCAACGCCTGTTCAGCCGCTTCGTTTGATGCGCTGTTCGTCGCAATATCGCCTAACGCAACAATGCCTTGAAGCTGGTTGTTTTCCACGATCGGCAAACGGCGAACTTGATGTTGGGCCATGACATTCGCGGCTTCCTGTACGCTCATATTCGGCGTACCGGTGACGACTTGGTTCGTCATGACCTCCGCTACTTTGACGGTCGACGGGTCTTTTCCTTGGGACGAAACACGCAACGTAATATCGCGGTCCGTAATCATCCCTTTGACTTGCCCGTTTTCCACAACCGGAAGCGCCCCAATATTTTTTTGGCTCATGATTTGCGCTGCTTCTTGCACCGTTTGGTTCGGCGAAATCGTTGCGACGTTTTTCGTCATAATGTCCTGCACTTTGTTTCCGCTGTTGTTCGTCAATGTGATCCTCCCCTTTCACCGATTAGTATGGCTCGTTTGTCGAGCGATATAGATAGAAAATGTTGTTTTCTTTCCTGCCCTTTGCCGGTTATGAATGGACGTGCCGTTTTCCATCCCTTATAATGGAGCTAACGGAGGCAAGATCGGGAACATGATGGGAAGAAGGAGAGAACATGGAACGAGAAAAACGTGCGGAGAACTTGCTTTTGGCCGCATGGGCGACCGCGCTCATCGCCACGCTCGGAAGCCTTTATTTTTCTGAAGTGCTCGGCTTTATTCCTTGTGATCTTTGCTGGTTTCAACGCATTTTTATGTACCCGCAAGTCGTGATTTTAGGAATCGCCATTGTGCGCAAAGACGCTGCGGCAGCTCGCTATAGCTTCACACTGTCATTGATTGGCGGGGGTATTTCTCTGTATCATTATGGATTGCAAAAAATTCCGCTGCTTCAAGAATACGCCATCAGCTGCAGCCGCATTCCGTGCACAGGGCAATATATAAACTGGCTTGGATTTATCACCATTCCATTTTTGGCGTTCACTGCCTTTATGATCATTATGTTGTTAAGTTGGACCGTCATGCGCCAGCAAAGAAAGGAGAGCGAACGTTGAAAAAACTGCTCGCATTTGGCGGCATCATTGTCGTCCTGTTCGCTGCGATCGCGTTTATTACGATGTACGAACAAAAAGAAGCCGCAAGCAACAACCCTTACCATAAAAGCGAGCTGAACCCAGCCACTGTCGCCCAACTTGACGACCCGAACTACCGCAACATTATTTTGCCCGCGGAGTTGAAACAGCAGCTGGCTGACGGCAAGACGCTCACCGTTTACTTTTACAGCCCGACATGCCCGCACTGCCACCGGACAACGCCGATCGTCGTGCCGCTCGCAAAGGAGCTTGGCATCGATTTAAAGCTGTTCAACTTGCTCGAATTTGAAGACGGTTGGGACATATACCATATTGAAGCAACCCCGACCATTGTCCATTATGAAAACGGCAAAGAGGCAAAACGCATCGAAGGATACCATGATGAAAAAACGTTTCGCCGATGGTTTGCCTCACTGCCAATGCCAAAAAAATAAGGAGCTGCGCCTTTTACAAGACGCAGCCCCTTGCCCTACATCACCCACTGGTTCACAGCGGGAACATACATGCTGCACGGCATCGCCCGCTTATGGAGAAACTGCTTGGCCCGAAATGGAAAGGTGATTCCATGACGAGCCAAAATTTTTTGGTTGCGGGCAAACAGCCATTCATATTGGTCGCACTCTCCATGTTCCCCCATATATTCGATGACGGTAATGAGCGACTGCAGCGCCGAAATGATTTGGAAAGCCTCCTTCATTGTTCCATTATATGCCACATGTTCGTGATCTAACGAAAGAATGCCCCACTCCTCAAATTGACGGATTTGTTCGTCATCGAAGTAATACGGGAACACATCGGTATAAAAGTAGTTGAGCAAATACTGCATGTAATGCTCTTGTTCCGGAGTCGCTGCATACATCATTTTCAACGTCCATACCACCTTTTCTCGCCGCAATGCTTGCGTTCTCCATCATGAAGACGATACTATGAGTGTACCATATCTCGCGCAAGGATAGGGGTAGAAAGTGTTTCCACAGCTAACAAACAATTGGGAGTGTGACAACCTTTGTGGACAAGAAAAGGCGATTGGCTGGAATGCATCATCCCTAGCTGGTGGAGCGGTTTGACGATTGAACAGCTCCTGAAAGACGTATGGGCCGCCTCGAAAAAGCTCGCCCACCGTTGGCGGATGGAACACGGCGTCAAACTGAACGGCCAGGCTGTTCCCTGGAAGACGGTGCTCAACGAACGCGACCGGCTTCAGCTTTACGCATATGAGCCCGAGCCGTCGTTCATCGTTCCAGAATATCGGGAGCTTTCGATTTTATGGGAGGACGACCATCTGCTCGTCTTGAACAAAGAAGCCGGCATCGACATTCATCCGTCCGAACCGGGGCAAACCGGCACGCTCGCCAATGCGGTCGCGTTTTATTTGCAGTCGCAGGCAATTTTAACAAAAGTGCGCCACATTCACCGACTTGACCGCGACACGTCGGGAGCGATTTTATTTGCCAAACACCCGCTTGCCGGTGCGACGCTCGATCGGATGCTCGCCCACCGTGCCATCAAGCGGACGTACGTCGCCCTTGTTCACGGTCGTTTGTCCCCGAAATCAGGAACCATTTCCGCGCCAATCGGCCGCGACCGCCACCATCCAACGCGCCGGCGCGTCTCGAAGACGGGGGCAAAAGCGGTGACACACTATCGCGTCATCAAAACATTCCCGTCAACATCGCTTGTTGAGCTTTCTCTCGAGACTGGACGGACGCACCAAATCCGCGTCCATTTGGCCCATCTCGGCCATCCGCTCGTCGGCGATGTGCTTTATGGCGGCAAACCAGTGTTTCATCGCCATGCGCTTCATGCCGCTAAGCTAACGTTCCGCCATCCGTTTACAAACGAAGAGGTCATTTGTCTCGCGCCAACAAGCGATTTTCCCACCGACCTTTCGCGCATTTACCATTGATCTACCCTGCTGTCCTTCAATGGAGGAGGGGATTTCTCGGCCGAAACGAGAAAAGGCAGACGCCCCCGTCTGCCTTACAAACGCAACTCCTCCTCTTCGGCGCCTGCCGCCTCCTCCTCTTTGCTCGGCTCTTTTTTTGCCACTTCCAGCGATTTCACATGATGGCCATCCATTTCCTTCACCGTAAACAAGTAGCCATCGATTTCGACACTCTCGCCTGGTTTGATATCATAATGCTTCGTTAAAATCCAGCCGCCGATCGTATCGACGTCATCATCGTCAATGTCCAGCCCAAGCAAGTCATTCACTTCGCTGATCAACACTTTGCCATCCAAGATAAATCGATCGTCCATTTTTTGAATCAGCGGCGTTTCATCGATATCAAACTCATCTTGGATTTCGCCAACGATTTCTTCCAAAATGTCCTCGACTGTAACCAGTCCAGACGTGCCGCCGTATTCATCGACCAAAATCGCCATATGGATGCGTTCTTTTTGCATTTTGACCAACAAATCGTGAATGGCGATCGATTCAATCACTTGAATGATCGGGCGGATATAGTCTTTCATCTGCTTTTCGTTGGACGGATTGGCAATAAAGTCCGTAAACACCTCTTTCACGTTGATGAGTCCAAGCACATGGTCTTTATCGCCGTCAATGACCGGATAGCGCGTATACTTTTCTTCGCGAATGATGTCCAAGTTTTCCTTGACGCTTTTGTTAATATCGAGCGCCACAATTTCTTTGCGCGGCACCATAATTTCTTTCGCTATGCGGTCGTCAAAACGAAAAATGTTATTGACATAGCGGTACTCTGACTGATTGATCTCCCCGCTTTTGTAGCTTTCTGATAAAATGAGGCGCAACTCCTCCTCAGAGTGGGCGATTTCATGCTCCGCCACCGGCCTGAGGCCAAACAGGCGCGTCACGAGCCGCGCAGAGTTGTTGAGCGTCCAAATGAACGGATACATGATTTTGTAAAACCAGATGAGCGGCTGAGCCGTAAACAGCGTAATCGCTTCCGCCTTATGAATGGCAAACGTCTTCGGCGCTAATTCACCGACGACGACATGCAAAAAGGTGATGAGCGAAAACGAAATGATAAACGCTAAAAAGTGGGAGACGGATTCCGATAAATGGAGGCGTTCAAACAGCGGCAGCAACATCCGCGCCACCGTCGGCTCCCCGAGCCAGCCAAGGCCAAGCGAGGTGAGCGTAATGCCGAGCTGGTTCGCCGATAAATAGCCGTCCAAATTCGAAATCACTTTTTTCGCCGCGACCGCCCGTCGATTCCCTTCATTGACAAGCTGATCGATGCGCGAGCTGCGCACCTTGACGATCGCAAATTCAGAAGCGACAAAAAAGGCGGTGCAAGCGATGAGAAACGCCACCAACAGCAAACTGGCTATATCCAATTCGTCTCCGAGCGCGGATGAAGCGCCCAGGTTACACCTCCTGCACACAAAAGTTTCCATTGCAGCTGATAGACGATGATGCCGCTGGGCCGCCTTAGGCGGCCCAATATGTTACGATTCCTCATTATTGTTCCCTTGGGTGAAAATGAGCACATATTTCAGCAGTTCAAACACGGCGATCAACGTTGCCGCGACGTATGTCAGCGCCGCCGCGCCAAGCACTTTGTTTACGCCTCGCGCTTCATTTGGGGCGATCAACCCTTCAGCCAGCATAAACCGCTTCGCCCGTGCGCTCGCGTTAAACTCCACCGGCAAGGTAATGATTTGAAAGGCCACCGCCAGCGAGAAAAACAAAATGCCGAGTCCAATCAGCGAAAATTGATGGAGCACAAATCCAACGAGCAACAACAACGGCGCAACGCCCGAAGCGAAGTTCACAATCGGAAACATCCGGTGGCGAAGGACGAGCGCCGCGTAGCCTTGCTGGTGTTGAACGGCATGGCCAACCTCGTGGGCGGCAACGGAAATGGAAGCGATTGAACGCCCATAAAAGACCGGCTCCGACAAACGGACCGTGCGGGAAATCGGATCATAATGGTCGGACAATCTCCCTGGCACGACCTCCACCGGCACATGGTGCAGCCCGTGGCGGTCTAAAATCATGCGCGCCACTTCCGCCCCCGTCAACCCCGATGAGGCTGGAACTTCAGACCAGGCATTGAAATTGCTTGATACCTTCCATTGCGCCCAAAGCGATATCAGGAAGGCGATAAAAATGAAAATATCCATCGGATGGAATAGCATCACAGCACCCTCCGTTTTTTCAATGTTCATCAAATGTGTATACTATTATTTATTGTACTTGCTCACCTTTTCATACGTCAAACGGCCCGCTCCGGTTTCAAAAAAAAAAAACAGCGCCTGCATCGAGGCGCTATTTGGCTGATGGGGACATCAAAAATTGAAATTGTCTGGGTCAGGACCGACCCGTTTGTTCAAGTTCAACGCGTCGATCTGTTTCATTTCTTCGTCGGTCAGCGAGAAATCAAAAATATCAGCGTTTTCCTTGATCCGCGCCGGCGTCACCGACTTCGGGATCGTCACAACGCCGTGTTGCAAATCCCAGCGCAACACCACCTGCGCCGGCGTTTTCCCGTACTTGCGCCCAATGTCAACGATCGTCGGTTCGCTTAAAATTTCCCCGCGCATGAGCGGCGACCATGCTTCAAGCTGGATGCCGTTTTCCCGGCAAAACGTAAGCAGCTCTTTTTGCGTCAGGCGCGGGTGATACTCGACTTGGTTGACCATCGGCTTAATTTCGCAGTCAGCCATCACATCTTGCAAATGGTGAATTTGGAAGTTGCTCACTCCAATCGCGCGCACATAACCGTCTTTATACAACTTTTCCAGCGCCTTGTACGTCTCTTTATACTTCCCTTTCACCGGCCAGTGGACCAAATACAAGTCGACATAATCGAACCCGAGTTTTTTCAAACTTTTGTCAAACGCCTTCAGCGTTGTCTCATACCCTTGGTCGGTGTTCCACACTTTCGTCGTCACAAACACTTGTTCGCGAGGAATGCCGGATTCGCGGATCGCTTGACCGACACCTTCTTCGTTTTCATAAAAAGCGGCTGTATCGACGTGGCGGTAGCCGATCTCGAGCGCGGTGCGCACCGCGCTTCTTACTTCCTTCCCTTCTTTGACTTTATAAACGCCAAGGCCGACCCAAGGCATTTTCACCCCGTTATGCAAAGTGGCGCAATCTTGCAGACCGTTCATATCCTCTCCTCCTCGAGCGTCATTATAGTTTCATTATGGGAAAAGAGGGAAAGAAAATCAAAATATATGCTTGCTCTCCTTTCTCGCTTCCCCGCGTCCCTCTTGTTCTTTCTTTAGGGGAAAATCAACGCAAAAACGAGGGGAAACGTTCCCCTCGCGCTGTCATTGCATTCCTTTTTTCATCCATTCGGCGATTTGCAGCGTGCGGCGCCTTTCCCGACGCAGTCAGAAACATGCGAACGGAAAAGCTGTCAATGGGACTTGCAGAGCGCTCCTGACTCTTATTTGGCCACGCTCATCGAGGCGCGCTCCACTTCAGCTTCGTTCGGATGAAACTCGTTTTCCATTTTCGAAACAACCACTGTCGCTACAGCATTGCCGATAATATTCGTAATCGCCCGCGCTTCCGACATGAAGCGGTCAACCCCAAGCAACAAGGCGATGCCTTCGACCGGAATCATCGGAAATGCTGCCAACGTTGCAGCCAGCGTAATAAAGCCGGAACCGGTAACCCCTGCTGCCCCTTTCGAGGTGAGCATTAAGACGCCAAGCAACGTCAGCTCTTGCCAAATGGTTAAATCAATGCCGTACGCTTGGGCGATGAAAATAGCTGCCATCGACAAGTAAATCGATGTGCCGTCTAGGTTAAACGAATACCCTGTCGGAACGACAAGACCAACAACCGATTTCGAGCACCCGTATTTTTCCAAACGTTCCATCAGCCGCGGCAGCGCTGATTCAGACGAAGACGTGCCCAAAACAAGCAACAGTTCCTCTTTGATATAAGCGAGAAACTGAAAGATGTTAAACCCATAAAACTTGGCAATCCCGCCAAGCACGACGAAAATGAAGAGCGCCATCGTAATGTAAACAGAACCCATCAATTTACCGAGCGACACGAGCGATCCGAGGCCGAACGTGCCGATCGTGTACGCCATCGCGCCGAACGCGGCGATCGGCGACACCTTCATTACCACGTTGACGACGCCGAAGAAAATTTCCGCCAGCCGTTCAAACAAGGAAATCACTGGTTTTGCTTTTTCCCCAAGCGCGGCAGCCGCTAAACCGAACAACACGGCGAAGAAGAGCACCGGAAGCAGTTGGCCGCTCGCCATCGCGGCAACGACGTTGTCGGGAATGATGCTTAAAATGAAATCAACAAAACCGTGGCTTGTTTCTTCCGCTTGTTTCGTGTATTGTGAAATGTCGCCGCCTTTTACTGCATCGGTATGAAACCCAACCCCTGGTTTGACAAGGTTGACGACGACAATCCCGATCGCCAACGCAAACGTCGTGACAATTTCAAAATAAATGAGCGCCTTGCCGCCGATGCGGCCGACCTTTTTCAAGTCGCCCATATTGCCGATCCCGATGACGACGGTGAAGAAAATGATCGGCGCAATCACCATTTTAATCAGCTTAATAAACCCATCGGCCAATACTTTCAGCTTCGTGCCGAATTCCGGGAATAAAAATCCGACGATAATCCCTAAAATAATACCGATAATGACTTGCACAGTTAAATTTTTAAATTTGCTCCGCATTTCTCCCACTCCTTTCTTTGTCTTGACAACGCTTTCAACATCATCATAAAGGAAAAAGCATAAAATCAAAATATTATGGTGATAATGGTCGTTTTGGTCTTTTTGGTCATGGCCTATTTCGGCAAGGACCAACAAAAAAAGGGGCTGGCTCAAAAGCCCCTTTTTGATGAAATGCAACCGAAGCACGGGAAAGAGACCACCTCTGAAACCATTGGTTTTACCAGGTTTTTCGCGGTGGTCTATTTTTCCATGTTGCCCCGGCAGAAGCATTACCGCTCTTTTGGGACAGCTCCCCTACTTCTCGGATTCCCGAATTTCCTCCAATAATCTCGCCCCAAACCGTTTGGCAAACTCCTCATACAGCGAGGCGAACTTTCGCTCCCATTCCCACTTCTCCCTCTCGGATAATTCATAGAGATGGACGTCCTCGCGCTGGCGCAATTCGTTCAATTCCCGTTCGTTTTGCGCCTTTGACTCCTGCAAATTCCATTGTGTTGCTTCAGCCATCGCTTCGGTTATTTTTTGCTGGATGTCTTTCGGCAAATGGTCCCAAAATGACTGATTCATCATGACGGCGTACCCGAGATATCCGTGATTGCTGATCGTAATATACGGTTGAAATTTGTAAAACCCTTTCGAATAAATATTGGAAATCGTATTTTCCTGCCCATCAAACTTATGCTGTTCAAGCTCCTGATAAACGCGGTCAAATGAAACGGCAATCGGTTCACCGCCAAGCAAGCGAAACTGCTTTTCAATCACTTCGCTCGGCATAATGCGAAAACGCAAGCCGCGAAAATCGTCAGGGGCGATGAGCGGACGGGTTGTGCTCATCATTTGCTTAAATCCATTGCTCCAAAACGCCAGTCCTTTCATTCCTTTTGCCTCCAGCATCCGAAGCAGCTCGGCGCCCACTTTTCCAGTAAACACGCGGCGCACGTCGTCCTCATCGCGGAACAAAAACGGCAAATCGAGCACTTGCCATTCGGGGACAAGCTCTGTCACCTTTGAAAATGATGGCGCGATCATTTGCACGTCGCCGCGCAACAGCGCATCAAGCTCTTCCCCATCCGAATAAAGCGAGCCGTTCGGGAACACTTCGACTTTGACGCGGCCGTTTGTTTTTTGCTCGACAAGCTCGGCAAACTTTTGCGCCGCCAGCCCTTTTGGCGTATTCTCTGCTACGACATGGCTGAAATAAATAATGATTTGCTTTTCCAATCCTTTTTGCTCGTCGTCATAAACAAGTGGTTCACGTCCCAGTTGACGGCTAGCTGCCCAGCCGACTAGACCGAGGCCGACAAACAAAAGGATTGTCCATGCTCTCCACTTTTTCCCCATTGTTCACACCATTCTTCCATCCTATTGCTAAAATGGCACTCCAACGGAATGCTCCCCGCCGACTCGAATCATTGAAGCAAAAAAGCGGCTGGAGCCCACCGATTCGGTTTGAAAGCAGCAATCGCCACGCCTTACGTATGCACCATCTTCTATGCTGGCGGGCAGAATATTTGTTCCCCACCGCCATTTTACACCTTTCGTTTCTTTCCATTCAAGAAGATTTGGTATAATGAAAAAAACGTTGATTTATTCCTTTCCCGATTCATATGGCATGTCCAACAGCCATCACGACTGCCAAAAAGGAGTTCCGCCATGAACCGGCTGCCGATTCGCTGGAAAATTACGATGTTGATTTTCGCCATCGTCAGCTTTTCCATGTTGCTGAGCGGTGTATTCATCATCAGCGACTTTTTCCATACAAAGGAGGAGGAACTCAGCCAGCGTGCCTTATTGACCGCGCGCACCGTCTCCGAGCTGCCCGAAGTCAGGCGCCATATTGTCGGAAACAAACAAAGCCGGGCGCTGATCAATCCGGTCGTCGAGCGGGTGCGCGTCATTCACAGCGCCGACTATATCGTCGTTCTCGATATGAACAAAGTGCGCCTCTCCCATCCGCTTCCGGCAATGATCGGCACGATCTCCCGCGGTGCTGATGAGGGGCCGGCATTTGCCGAACATACGTACACTTCCAAAGCCCGCGGGGAAATCGGGACAGTGATTCGCGCCTTCGTTCCCATTATGAACAGCGATCACGAACAAATTGGCGTCGTCATCGCCGCCTACCGGTTGCCGACGTTTTTTGAAGCCATTGATTCTTTGAAAGAAGAAGCTGCCGTAGCGGTCGTTTTGTCGCTCGTTGTCGGTGGAATTGGTGCATGGCTGCTCGCCTCCCATATCAAGCGGCAAATGTTTGAGCTGGAACCGCATGAGATCGCCAAGCTGCTGATCGAACGGACGGAAGCGTTTAACGCCATGCACGAAGGCGTCATCGCCATTGACAGCGATGAAAACATTACCATCTTCAACGACCGGGCAAAACAAATGCTCGGCGTCAAAGGGGATGTCATCGGCCGGTCGATCCGTTCCGTCATTCCGGACACACACCTTCCGGAAATCTTGGAAGTAAACAAGCCGATTTACAATAAGGAGTTGCAGATCGGCAATTTAACGATTTGGAGCAACCGCATCCCGATCAAAGTCAACGGGAAAACGGTCGGCGCCATCGCCATTTTCCAAGACCGGACGGAAGTGAAGAGACTCGCCGAAGAACTGACGGGCGTCAAAGCGTTTGTCCACGCCTTGCGCGTGCAAAATCATGAATACATGAATAAGCTTCATACGATCGCCGGCCTCATCCAGCTCGGCCATATCGAAAAGGCGCTCGAGTACGTCTTCCAAGTCACGGAGGAACAAGCAGAACTGACACAGTTTTTAAGCCGCAACATTAAGGACGAAAGCATTTCTGGATTGCTCTTAAGCAAAATCCGCCGCGGCAAGGAGCTCGGCATCCGCGTGACCATCGATCGGCACAGCCGGCTGCACCGCTTTCCGCCGCATCTCGATCACCATGATTTTGTTGTTCTCCTTGGCAATTTAATTGAAAACGCCTTCGACGCGTTCCGTGATGTAACCGACCGGGAAAAAGAAATTTACATCAGCATCGAACAAAATGAAGACATTTGTTCCCTCTCGGTCGAAGACAACGGCCAAGGCATTGCCCGTGAGCATATCAACCGCATTTTTGATGAAGGCTTTTCAACCAAAGGGGAGAGCGGTCGAGGCATCGGCTTGTATTTGGTGAAGCAAATTGTGGAAAAGGGAAACGGGCGCATCGATGTGCAGTCGGAAAAGGGGAAAGGAACGGTGTTTACGGTGATCTTTGACATGTGAGGTCCATTTAGGCAACGGCGGCCGCGAAAGACACCCCCGTCGAGACGAAGGAGGAAAAGGCTATGTATCGCGTGTTGTTGATCGAGGATGACCCGATGGTGCAAGAAGTGAATCGGCAAATGATTGAACAAGTCGACGGCTTCACCGTCATCGGCCTCGCTGGAAACGGTGAAGAAGGGCTCCGCCTCGTTCACGAACTCCGTCCCGATTTAGCGATGATTGATATTTACATGCCGCAGCTGGACGGCCTTGAAACATTAAAACAAATCCGCGCCCGCGGCCATGAAGTCGATATCATCGCCATTACCGCGGCGAGCGACATTGAAACGGTGCGCCGCGTCCTGCAAAACGGCGCCTTCGATTACATTGTGAAACCGTTTAAATTTGAACGGCTCAAACAGGCGTTGGAAAACTACCGGACGTTCCGCCGTTCGCTTGCGGAAAAGGAATCGCTCACCCAGGTGGAACTCGATGCCCTAAGGCGGGCGACTGAACAATCGGCCGGACCGTCCTCCGAGCTTCCGAAAGGACTGAATGAGGTCACATTGGAAAAAGTGATCGCCTATTTGCGCGGGCACCGCTTCCCTGTTTCCGCCGAGGAAGTGGCCGAAGGAGTCGGCATCGCCCGCGTCACCGCCCGCCGCTATTTGGAGTACCTTGAGAAAACAGGAAAAGTCGTGCTCGATGTGCAATACGGCGGCGTCGGACGACCAGTGAATCGGTACCATCTGAAAGCAACATAACACGACGCCGTTTCACTTGGCTTTAAGCTGGTTGTCAGAGACGGAAAGCCAGGCCTTATTATGCCGTATCCCGCACCAGCAACCGGGCAGGCAGCTCTTCCTGTTTTCGCGCCACACGGCCTGTCTCCAGCCAATGGTGAAGAAGGCGGAACGCTCTTTCCCCGAGCGTAAAATGGGGGAGTGCCACGGTTGTAATGCCCAGCATTTCGGCCAATGGATCATTATCAAAACCAATAACGGCAAGCTCATCTGGAATGCGCACCCCGATTCGGCGCGCATGGAGCACGATTCCGGCCGCCACTTGGTCACTCGTCACAAGCAACGCGCTCGGCCTCTCCTCCATCGCGATCCATTGCTCCATAACCCGCTTTCCATCTTCAAGAAATAGACAACCATCGAAAACCCACTGCCGACGAGGAAGGACGCCGACTTCACGCAACACATCCTGGTACGCCCCTGCCCTCGCTTGGCTGTTCGGCCCGGTCATTCTTCCGATGCAATAACCGATGCGCCGGTGCCCCTTTTTGATCAAGTAGCGAAGCGCTTGGACAAACGCTTGGTAGTGATCGATATAGACAGTGAAAAAATCATACCTTTCCACCTGCTCACATAAAACAATGGGACCGTCTTCCTGATAAGCCGCAAACGCTTCCCAGTCCACTTCATGGGAACATACGATCAACCCATCCATTTGCTTCATCCGCAGCCGTTCCAACGCCTCAAGCTCCCTTTCCACCTCATAGTTTGTCTGAAACAAAAGCAACTGGTAGCCATAACGAAGCGCCTCTTTGGAAATCCCTTCGATTACAGCGGAAAAATAAGGATGGTGAATGTACGGAAGCATGACCCCCACAATCGCTGTCCTTCCCTTCGCCAAGTGAACGGCTTGAATATTTTTCACATATTGAAGCTTCTGGGCTGCTTCCCAAACTGCCTTCCGCTTTTCCTCGCTCACATACGGATATCCGTTCAATACCCTCGATACAGTGGCCACCGACACACCCGCTTCTTTCGCCAAATCACGGATGTTCGCCACGTTCCCACTTCCCTCCATAAAAGCTCTTGACTTGAAACGCGTTTCATACATTACATTCATCCTGCCATCTAGTTCTAGTATACACGAGGAGGTGACCGCATGCTTTGCGGATTGGCTTCACTCATTCTGCTCGTCGCCGCTGTTTGGGGCGGGGCGCATATCGCCTTGCACGCGAAACAAACAAAAAAATAGGGAAACGAGTCTGTTTGTTTCCACCGTTTCAATTGGTATAATGGGGGGTATATGGAACGTAGGGAGGAATGAACATGATTCGATACTGGAAACTGTTGTTCTCTCTCGCTGTCGCCTCCGTCTTGCTGGTTGGCTGTGGAACGAAAGAGCACGAGACGACACAGGCGGCAAAGGAAGAGCAGACAGCCGACGATCCAAAACCATCGTCTGATGCGCCGTCATCCACAGAACATTCTTCCTCGAAAGAAGCAAAAGAGCAAACATCACCAACCGGGAAAGAGGAAGAGCAATCAACGACAAAAGAAGAGCAATCTGCTGCTTCACAACCGACCGTTTCCTTGTCCTATCAAGAAGGGAAACAAACCATCACGAAAACGGCAACGCTGCAAACGAGCGACAATCAACATTTTTCCCTCTATGTTTTGGAAGGATGGACCCTTGACGCCGAAGAACCGGGCGCCGATGTCTTGCTTCATGGCGACGCATTCGCCCGCATCCGCTTGCTTTCGGAGGGGGAAACAAACTACGAGCAACTAGCGCAAGAACATGCCCAAGCGGTTGACGCCAACGCCGCCCGCCAACAAACGAACGGATTGCCTAAGCCGTTCGCTGATGCCGTTTGGTACACTGCCCAAGCGGACGGTGTCACCGTTCATGTCATCGCCAGCGCCCAACCAACGCCGATGCTATTGACCGTGCACGCTCCAAGCAACGAAGACGTGCTTGGCGCCGTACTCGCCATGGCGGCGACGCTGCAAAAGCAATAACTTATTTTAGGGAGGGCCTCGCCCTCCCGCCTTTCCAAAAAGAAAAACCCTCTTTTCGCCATATGAAGAGGGTCAAACGAGCTGCTTGCTTTCTTCTTTGCGGAAAAATGTTCTCATCGCATGGAACACATCCGATTTTTGCTTCAAAATATAATAGCGGAATTTTTCGTCTTTAATATTGCGATACGCCGACATGAGCGTGGAATGGCGGTTGTACT
>NZ_BCPV01000067.1 GCF_001544135.1 Geobacillus zalihae NBRC 101842
TTTCTGGAATGCCCGATTGAGCACAAATGTGCAGACGGGTGTTTTCGATCACTTCCGTCACATGTTTTCCGATCGCTTCTTCCCGGCGAATGCCGAGAAACTGGCAATACGCCCGGTTGATTTCACGAACCACGCCGTCCTCATCGACGACAACCACCCCTTCGTACGCCGCATCCAGCACCGTTTTCATCGTCTCAGCCAGACGGTGCGCTTCCTCCAGTTCATGCCGCAATCGTTCCAACTCGGCAGCCGAGGTGGAGTCGACTTCCATGTTCATTGTCTCTGCGCCGCTGTCTTCACGTCCTGCTTCCGATGAAAACGCCGCCAATACATTCCTGATCGGCGTCGTGCGGTCCATCTCACGCGCTGCTGCCCATAGCAGCATCCGCTGTGTGCACCGCCCGATCGTTCGGCCGTGCTCGTCAACCACATCAACCGCAGCTATCCCATGTTCCGCCAACAACTGGATGGCCTCGTGCATCGTTTGGCTGCCGCTAAGAGTCAGCCCTATACGGCGAACAGCGGTCATCGCCATCCCTCCCTTGCTTGTTCACTTGTTTGTATCGTTCGCCACCCGTAAGAAAAATCCTCTTTTAACATCTTTCTTCCGAAAGAAGTCTCCCACTTTTAAGCGAAGTGAAAGGGGGAGATGAATGTCGGTTGGCGTTAGCCAACGAATATAATAGAATATGGCTAGAACGGGCACCTTCGGAACGAAGGGAAGCGTAAAGGGTTCTTGTGTGCGGCTTACCGTTCGGCGAACACACACAAGTCGCTTGAAGCCCCCACCTCTAAGCCAAGCGCAGGTGGTGGGTAGTTCACCAGCACAAACGTGTCTATGATCAGCTTGAAGGAAGAAGGAAAGAAGTCAATCGATCATCCAATCGCCGCTCTCAATTCTTTTCCGCTCTCCCGTGAAAACGGAGTCTCCTTCGATGCGGGACGGATCAAAAAAGAAAACGGAGACAGGCGTCAGCCTGTCCCCATTTTTCGATTACGCCAAAACCCCCTCAATCTTCTCAATCACTTCTTCGCTTAACGCGACATCGACCGCCTTGACGTTTTCTTCGACTTGTTCCGGACGGCTGGCGCCAATTAAGGCGCTGGCGACGTTCGGCTGGCGCAGCACCCAGGCGAGGGCGAGCTGGGACAACGTAATGCCAAGCTCAGCCGCGATTTTTTCGAGTTGTTCCACTTTTGACAACACATCATCGTTCAGCAGCCGCTGGATAAAGGCGTTCGCCTTCGGATCGGCAGCGCGGCTGTCCGCTGGCGGTTGTTGGCCACGCTTGTATTTGCCGGTCAGCACCCCTTGGGCGAGCGGCGAGAAGACGATTTGACTGATGCCGTTTTGTTCGCACACCGGGATGACTTCCTTTTCAATATAGCGATGGAACATGTTGTACTGCGGCTGGTTGACGACGATCCGATCGAGCAGGTAGCGGTCGGCCACGCCGAGCGCCTCTTGAATTTGTTGGGCCGTCCATTCGCTCACGCCGACATACAGCACTTTTCCTTGGCGGACGAGGTCGTCGATCGTGCGCAACGTCTCATCGACCGGCGTTTCTTTGTCATAGCGGTGGCAATAGTAGATGTCGACATAATCAAGCTGCAGCCGCTTTAAGCTCGCATGGAGCTGCTCAAACACATGCTTGCGCGACAGGCCGCGGTCGTTCGGACCATCGCCCATCGGCCAAAACACTTTCGTCGCGATGACATACGATTCGCGCGGATATTTGCGCAGCGCCTCGCCGACGATTTTTTCCGCTTCCCCGCGCGCGTAGACGTTCGCCGTGTCAAACGAGTTGATGCCAAGTTCGTACGCCTTGTCAATGACGCGGATCGCGGCTTCTTTTTCCACTGAATTTCCATATGTAAGCCAGCTGCCTAAACTAATCTCACTAACTTTCAGCCCCGTGCGGCCGAGTTTTCGATACTTCACCTTCGCTCCCCTCTCCTTTTGACGGCAATCAATGCCAAATTCTTCATGTCCCATTATAATCCTCAACTGCGGATTTGCAAAGACATTTGCCTTACTATTCAAAAAACAGCTTCCGTCTCTTTGCGTCCATCCTCGATTTTTCTTTGGTTCACAAAATTTTTGTAGATTTCCGTAGATTTTCGTAGGTGTGTATTTACAATGAATTCGAAAAACATTCACAAATTTGTCACAAAGGAGGGGGGCTATTGATTTATTTCCACCAAGTCAACAAATACTACGGCGATTTTCATGTGTTGAAAGACATTAACTTGACGATCAACCAAGGGGAAGTCGTCGTCATCATCGGGCCATCCGGATCGGGCAAGAGCACGCTCGTGCGCTGCATCAACCGGCTCGAGACGATCTCAAGCGGCGAATTGATCGTGGATGGCGTCAAAGTGAACGACAAAGGCGTCAACATCAACGAGCTGCGGCGCAATATCGGCATGGTGTTTCAACATTTCAACCTATACCCGCACATGACTGTTTTGCAAAACATCACGTTGGCGCCGCGCAAAGTGCTCGGCATGTCCGAAAAAGAAGCGAACGAGATCGCCATGTATTACTTAGAAAAAGTCGGAATCCCAGACAAAGCGAACGCCTATCCGTCCGCGCTGTCCGGCGGCCAGCAGCAGCGCGTCGCCATCGCCCGCGGGCTGGCGATGAAACCGAAAATCATGCTGTTTGACGAGCCGACATCGGCGCTTGACCCGGAAACGATCGGCGAGGTGCTCGATGTCATGAAGCAGCTGGCGAAAGAAGGGATGACGATGGTTGTCGTCACCCACGAAATGGGGTTTGCCCGCGAGGTGGCCGACCGCATCGTCTTTATGGACCAAGGCCGCATTTTAGAAGAAGCGCCGCCTGAGGAGTTTTTCGCGGCGCCGAAAGAGGAGCGGGCGCGCGTGTTTTTAAGCCGCATTCTAAACCATTAATTCCGGTCAATCAAAGGGGGTTTTGTTCATGAAAAAGAAAACATGGAAATGGTGGATCGCCGTCGCCTTGACGGCCTTATTGAGCGCTGTCGCGTTGACGGGCTGCAGCACGACGGACAAAGGGGAAGGCGGAACATCGTCAGAAAAAACGGAAGCGGCCAATACGCTTGAAAAAATTAAACAACGCGGCAAGCTTGTTGTTGGCGTCAAATACGATCTGAACTTATTCGGATTGAAAAACCCGGAAACGGGCAAAGTCGAAGGATTTGACATTGATATTGCCAAAGGGCTGGCGAAAAAAATTCTCGGTGATGAAAACAAAATTGAATTGAAAGAAGTGACGTCCAAAACGCGCATCCCGATGTTGAACAATGGGGAAATTGACGCTATTATCGCCACCATGACGATCACCGAGGAACGGAAAAAAGAAGTCGATTTCTCGGATGTGTACTTTATGGCAGGCCAATCGCTGCTTGTGAAAAAAGACAGCCCGATCAACAGCGTAAAAGACTTGAAAAAAGGCATGACGGTCTTGACGGCGAAAGGCTCGACATCGGCGGAAAACATCCGCAAAGCGGCCCCGCAAGTCAACGTGCTTGAATTTGAAAACTACGCGGAAGCGTTTACCGCATTGAAAGCGGGCCAAGGCGATGCGCTGACAACGGACAACGCGCTGCTTTGGGGGATGGCGAAACAAGATCCGAACTATCGCGTCCTGGATGAAACGTTCACCGAAGAACCGTACGGCATCGCCGTCCGCAAAGGAGACAAAGAACTGCTGCAAGTCATCAACGAATACTTGAAAGAAATTAAAGAAAACGGCGAATACGATAAGATCTACGAAAAATGGATCGGCAAAAAGCCGCAACAATAACAGGCGAAACGGTGGGCGGAACATATCCGCCCACCTGTTTGCCCAAAGGATGGGCTATGATTCCGCAAAGAAAGGAGGCGCTTCGTCTTGCTACGATTCTCCATTTTGGTTGAACATTGGGATTTGTATATGCAAGGGTTTGGCCATACGATCAAGGCCAGCGTGCTGGCCCTCATCGGCAGCTTGGCTTTAGGGACCATCATCGCCATTTTCCGCATCGCGCCGATTCGCCCGCTCAATTGGGTCGGAACGGCGTACGTGGAATTTATCCGCAACATCCCGCTTGTGTTGATCGTCTTTGTTTTTTTTATGGGCTTGCCCGCCGTCGGCATCCGGTTTGACTCGTTTACCGCCGGAACGCTCGGACTGATGGTGTATACCGCTGCTTTTATCGCCGAAGCGATCCGCTCGGGCATTCAAGCCGTTCCGAAAGGACAAATGGAAGCGGCCCGTTCCTCCGGGTTGACCTACTTACAGGCGATGCGTTACGTCATCTTGCCGCAGGCGGTGAAAATCGTCATTCCGCCGCTTGGCAACCAGTTCATCAACTTGGTGAAAAACTCTTCGGTGCTTGGCGTCATCGCCGGATTGGATTTAATGTATTACGGCGACTTGATTTCCTCGAAAACGTTCGTCACCTTTGACGTTTATATTTTCGTCGCCTTGTTTTACCTCGTCTTAACGATCCCGCTCAGCCTTGGCGTCGGCTACTTAGAGCGCCGGTTGCTCAAGGCGCGGTAGGAAAGGAGGCCAAATGATGGATTTTGCCGGTGCTTACGCGCCCGCCCATTTGAAGTTTTTGCTTCAAGGGTTTCTCGTCACGTTGGAAGTGGCGTTCATTTCGATTGTGTTGAGTTTTGTCTTTGGCATTATCATCGGGGTCATTCGCTATACGAAAATCCCGGTGCTTTCCCAGCTGCTCGCCGTGCTGGTCGAAACGATCCGGAATTTGCCGCTGTTATTAATCATTTTCTTTACGTATTTTGCCCTTCCGGAAGTTGGATTAAAGCTGGATAAACTATATGCCGCCATTTCGGCCTTGGTCATTTTTGAATCGGCCATGCTGTCGGAAATCGTCCGCAGCGGCCTGCAGTCAATCGACAAAGGGCAAATCGAAGCGGCGCGCTCATCGGGGCTTACGTATGGGCAGACGCTATGGTACATCATTTTGCCGCAAGCATTGCGGCGCATGGTTCCGCCGATCGTCAGCCAATTCATTTCTTTATTGAAAGATACGTCGCTCGCCATTGTCATTTCGTTGCCGGAATTGATGAACCATGCGCAAATCATTAACGGCCGCAACGTCAATTTCGTCATCCCGATTTTCATCCTGGTGGCGTTCATGTACTTTATCGTCAACTATTCGCTGTCGCTCGTTTCGCGCCGGTTGGAATACCGCCAGCGATAAGGAAACCGTATCCCCTTCTTCAGCTGGGGCATACGGTTTTTTCTTGCCATTCGCGGCACCGCTCGCTCCTTGAGCGTTCATTTCCATCACTCGTTGAGGCGCCAAAAGGGAAATGAAGATTTTTTCACGAAAATCATCCGTTGTTTTCGCTTTCCTGTTATATAATAGAATTGGAGATTCGTTCACGACTTTCACAAAGGCGGTGACGTCCACTGACACCAGCAAAAAAAGAACCGCTTTGGCTTCTTTTGCTTTTGCTTTCGGCTGCTGCGTTTCTCGGTGAAATGAAAATGAACCCATTTGACAGCCCGTTTCGCGTCTCACTCGGCAGCGCCGTCTTTTTTCTCGGGCTTGTCGCCTTTCGCTCCCTTTCGCCGCTTGTCATCGGCGCAAGCACCGGAGCAGCGGTCGTTGGGTTTCGTGTCTTTCTGGACTCGTTGACCGGAGAAATGTCGATTTCTGAGAGTCTGCTGACCCATCTCCCGGCAGCGGGGTATTATATCAGCTTTTCCATGATGGCGGCTGCTGTTCGGTTTCGCCAACGAATGGCCGCACCGATTCAGGCTGGAACGGTTGGAGCAGCGCTCGACTTTTTGGCGAACACCTGTGAACTAGCGATCCGATATGGGATGGGCGAGCCGTTTTCCTTCAGCGGCCAAACGATCATCGTCTTATGGTTGTTCGCCATTTTGCGCAGTTTTTGCGTGATTGGCGTTTACAATATGTGGGTGACAAAGCATGTCCGTTCACTCGCTGAAGCGAGAAAGCAAGAACTCGAGCGGCTCATGATGGTGAGCAGCGGATTATACGAAGAAATGTTTTACTTGCAAAAATCAATGGCTCTCATGGAAGACATGACGCGCCAAAGCTATGACCTTTACTCGCGGCTGATCGAACGAAAACACGTTGAACCGCGCGTCGCCCTGGAGCTTGCCGAACATATTCACGAGACGAAAAAAGATATGCAACGTATTTTCGCCGGCCTGTCTAAGCTCATCGGCCGCCAATCGGTGCGCGGACGCGTGCCGATCGCCGAACTGTGCGCCATGGTCATTCGCGCCAATGAAAAATACGCCAACTTATCCGGAAAAACGATCACCTTTTCGTACAACGGCCATATCGATCTTATGACCGATCAGCTGTATCCGCTTCTTTCCGTGCTCAACAACTTAGTATCCAATGCCGTCGAAGCCATTGAGAAGGCAGGCGACGTCACCTTGCATGCGCGTCTCCGCGGAAGCGAGCTGATCATCGAAGTGGAAGACACCGGCCCCGGCATTGCGGCTGATGACATCGCCTGGATTTTCCAGCCCGGATTTACAACGAAATACGACCGGCGCGGCAACCCGTCGACTGGCATCGGTCTCACCCATGCGCGCGATATCGCCCAAACACTTGGGGGGCATCTCCAGCTTGTCAAAAGCGAGCCGGGGCAGACGGTATTTCGTCTTGCCGTGCCGACAGCCCGCCTCCTGCAAGACACACCGTCCGCCGCCGAAATGTTCTCCGATCGCAACGCCGATCGGCAAGGAAATGCCGTCATATAGGCAAGTCAAGGAAGGGAGAGAACGGGAAGATGGGGCTCCGTTTTTTTCTAATCGAAGATGACCCTGTTGTCAGAAAGATGCTTGAAAAATTAATTCATGAATCCGGGCTCGGTGAGGTGGTCGGGTGTGCAGAAGACGGGCTAAACGTCCGCGCGGCCGACTTGCTTCACGTAGACGTCGTGCTCATTGACTTGTTAATGCCGGGGCGCGACGGAATTCAGACGATCAAAGCGCTGCGCCAAGAAGGATTCCCGGGGACATTCATCATGATCTCGCAAGTGGAAAACAAAGAAATGATCGGCCAAGCCTATTTGCATGGCATTGACACGTACATTCAAAAACCGATCAACCGTTATGAAGTGCTGTCTGTGCTCAAGCGCGTCGCCGATCATCTCTCCGCCGTCCGCTCGCTCGAGTCAATCCGTCAAGTGCTCAAAGGGCTTGAGCCGCAAACGGCTGACACCGCCGTTTCCAAGCCGTCCGCCATGGAACAGCAGGCCGAACAGCTTCTCCTTCTTCTCGGGGTCGCTGGAGAAGCGGGCAGCGCGGACGTGCTTCTCGTGGTGCGCTGGTTGGCAGAACAGGAAGCAAAAGGCCAGCCTGTGCGCGAACTGCCGCCGCTCAAAGAGCTGTACGCCGAACTCGTCGAGCGGGAATACGGCCTCCCCCCTGGCGAAACTGCCAAGGAAGCGCGGGCGATGGAACAGCGCATCCGCCGCCTCGTCCTGCAGGCGTTCACCCATCTCGCTTCCCTCGGCCTGACTGACTACACGAACCCGACGTTTGAGCATTTCGCACCGAGGCTGTTTGATTTCGGTGACATCCGCCGGCGGATGAATGAACTCGAGCGCGGCCAAATGGAGACGGAATGCCGGATGAATGTGCGGAAGTTTTTAACGGCTTTTTTTCTCGAGCTGAAGCGGGTCTAAAAGGCCATAAAATAGCTGCTTCTTTATATATAAGCCGGCGGTTGCGCGAATGCGAAGAAGAGCGACGTTTTATAAAAGGTTCTCAACTTGAAACGAGGGACGACGCTCCGCTTCCTGTTCAATCGCCAGCCTTCTAAATCATGATGCTGTCCCCTTGCGAAACAGGTCAAATGTTTTCCGTCGTCAGGCCAACTGCTCTTCTCTTCAGTAGCAACGAATGAGGCAAAACAAACGACGCTCGCTTCGCTTGTGTCAGCCGCCTGGGCCAAATCCTTCGTCGTCATATTCGGCACGAGTTCGGCATGGTCGAGAATGTAGGCGGCTATCTTTTTTTCCGCCGGTGAAAACCGTTCCATTTGCTGTTTGATTTTCGCTAAAAGGCCGATTTCATTCATCTTATTCTCCCTTTCCGCACATCATTTTTCTTTCATCTTATCATGGAAAGCCCCCTGTGCTCCATACTAATAATCTTTAATAAAAAATATTTGATTTCGAGATATACATTTGTTATGATAGTGGTGCGAATATGAATCATAAAGAGGAGGAAAAGCGATGACAACATTCCAACTCGACAAAGCGCACAGCTCTGTCGCCTTCCAAGTAAGACATATGATGATCTCCAAAGCGAAAGGGGAATTCACCAACTTTGACGTTGAGGTCGAAGGCGACATCAACGAACTCGAGTCGCTGAAAGTCAAAGCGACGATCGATGCCGCCTCGATCGACACGAAAAACGCCGACCGCGACAACCATCTCCGCTCGGCCGACTTTTTCGATGTCGAGAACTATCCAACCATTACGTTTGTCAGTGAATCCGTGCGCAAGCTGTCCGACACGGAATATGAAGTGACCGGGAAGCTGACGATCCGCGGCGTGACGAGAACAGAAACGTTCAAAGTCGAATACAACGGCCAAGTGAAAAACCCGCTCACCGGCGGCATCTCGGTCGGTTTTGATGTCGAAGGAACGATCAACCGCGAAGACTACGGGTTGGTATGGAACGTCGCGCTCGAAACTGGCGGATTCCTCGTCGGGAAAGAAGTCAAAATCCTAGCCAGCTTCGAATTTGCCTTGAGCTGAGCGTTCGAAGCGAAACGCCCCCGTCGCTAAAAATGCCGGGGGCGTTTTATCGTTGCGAGAGAAAACGGCCGCGTTGAACTCAGCATGGACATGCGGCAAAACGTTAGATCGTCAATCCCGAAAAAAGACTCCCGCTTCAAGCAAGGCGAAGGGGGAGTTTACTGCGCCGTATACCCGCCATCGATCACGACCGCCTGGCCGGTGACGCCTTTGGCTTGTTCGCCCGCCAAAAAGAGGACATAATGGGCCACCTCTTCAACCGACAGCAGCCGCCGCTGCGGCACAAGCGGGTAAATCACTTCCTCAAGCACCTTCTCAAGCGGCACGTTTCTTGTCGCCGCCAAATCCGCGAGCTGGCCGCGGACGAGTTCAGTGTCCACATAGCCCGGGCAAAGGGCGTTCACCGTAATGCCGTATGGCGCCCCTTCTAACGCTGCCACTTTCGTTAAGCCAATCACCCCGTGCTTCGCGCTGTTGTACGCCGCTTTGCCGGCAAACCCGACGAGCCCGTTGATCGACGCCATGTTGATGATGCGGCCATATCGCTGCTGTTTCATAATGGGAAATGCATGCTTGATGGCCAAAAATGGGCCGACAAGCATGACGCGAATGAGCTGTTCAAATTTTTCCGTCGGGAAATCCTCGATGTTCGCCACATGTTGCAAACCAGCGTTGTTCACGACAACATCCAGGCGCCCCCAACGGCTGACGGCCTCGTTGATCGCTTGCTTCACCTCTTGTTCAACCGTCACATCACATTTCACGCCGACCGCTTCATAGCCCAACTCCCGAAGCGACCGAGCAGCTTGCTCGACTTCTTCCTGGCGCAAATCAACGAGCACCACGTTTGCACCATGTTCCGCCAACGTTTTCGCCACTTCATAGCCAATCCCCCGCGCGGCTCCCGTGATGAGTGCCACTCGCTTTTCCATTATTCCCCTCCCCCCTGCTTCATCTGGTTATACACCTCATCATACTGCTTCGCCAAGTCAAAATCGAGCTTCGTCAGCCCTTTCGCCCGCCATGAAGACAGTTTCACGGTGATGAGCTTGTAGTCGATCGAAATGAATGGGTGGTGGTTGGCGTCTTCCGAAATCGCGGCGATTCGCCGGACAAACTCGATTCCTTGCAAGTAGTCTTGAAAACGGTATTTTTTCACAATCCACCGCTCATCGGCCAGCTTCCAGCCGTCCGCTTTTTCAAGCAGTGCTTGCACTTCCTCTTCCGTTAACCGCATCGTTATCCCTCACCCTCTATATTTTGAAATATGCCAGCCAGCGAAACCGTCAAATCAGCGAACAAAAACGAGACGAGCACATCGCCTTCGCCAAAGACGCTCCGCCTCTCATACCCTTTTTCACCGCGGCCGTACACTTCCACCGTCCGATGCAGCGGATCGACGATCCAATATTCCTTGACGCCAAACTGTTCGTACAACATATACTTTTCGTTTCGATCTTTCAACGCTGTACTTGGCGAAAGCACTTCCACTACCAAGTCAGGCGGACCATCGCAGCCTCGGCTGCCCATTTTGCTTTGATCGCAAATGACGGAGATATCTGGTTGCACGACATGCTTCGCCTGTTCATAGTCCGCCTGCTCATCAAGGCGTACATCAAATGGCGCCATGACAACCGTGCATCCTTTTTCACGAAAAAATGCCCGCAAAGCGACATACAATTCACCGACGATAGACTGGTGGACCAAGGAAGGGGTCGGTGCCATGTTGTAGGGCACGCCGTTGATCAGCTCCCACCGTCCGTCCCACTTGACATAATCTTGATACGTATACCGTTCCTTTTGCCGCTCGGGCGGCTTCACGTCCATTCCCCCATCCGCTTGCTTTACCCTTATTATACCATCGGACATCCGCGGCCGTCATACAACATAATGCGCTTCTGTGAAAATGCACGTGCTGGGATGGGTCATTTTTATCCTTGGGTAGAGGGCAAACCGTTGCCCATGGACCTTTTCCGTGAACATGCATACTTCTTGATAGTCATTTTCATCCCCGGGTTTAGGGGAGCGAGTCGCCCATGAGACTTTTCCGTGAACATGCAGGACTGACGCGTGAATTTCATCCCCGGGTGGAGGGCAAAGCGCGCTGCCCATGGAACTTTTCCATAAAAAGAGCCATCCGATCGAGATGGCTTTTTCGCAAAATACTCGTTTTAAGGCTGCAAGCTCGCCAACTGCTCGGCAAGCCGCAAATAAAAGGCGCGAATATCAAATGACGGATTCGGGTCAACGCCGATGATTTCCAAATGGTCGACGTTGTACGTTCCCATATCATTCCAAACCCCTTTTTTCAACGTCCCGTCATACGGCACGATCCGATCGCTTGATCCACGCTTTGGACCGTTCATGGAAACCGTATTGACAATGCCATCGTTCTCCAACCATCGGTCGTCAATGCCGAGCGTCGGATTGCGGTACGAACCGAGAAACGGAGCGCATACGACCGCGCTGAATGCATTCATTCCGAGTTCGGGATAATGGTTGCCTGTGAGCGCTCCGCGATACGTCCGTTCTGTAGAGAAACTCAAATAATACGTATTCGGGCTTGCTTGCACCCATTGATTCAACTTCTCAGCTCCGGAAACGGATAAATCGTAGCGGGCGGTATCTGTGGACGTCCAAACAGGGGAGCGCTTGAGCCGTTCAAAATAATGGTCGAACGATTCACCCGGCTGGCGGCGCAGTCCCCATTGGTCGAGCTTAAAATCGTATACTTGACTCGTGTACGGCACGTTGCTGGCGACAGCCGCCGCTTCCAACACCGCTTTTTGCAAGTCAAAAAAGCGATCGGTGAAATCAACCATGTTGACAAGCGTCGTCCCGTCATGAGGAGTGGCGATGGTCGTCACACTCAACACAAAATGATGTCCACCTTCAAACAACGGTGACAACGACACGTTATGCGCCTTGGCGTACTCCCGCTCTTCTTGGCTTCCGTTCTCTAGGAGCGAGACAAGCATGCGGGCCGTCTGCCCCCCTTGGCTGTGGGCGATGATATGGATGCGGCCACCCCTTTTCAATTCCGGCAACAGGCCGGGATAAGTGCGGCCAAACCGCGCATGGCCGTGCTTTGCCGCATGGGCTGCCCCATAATCGACCGTCCCGCCGACAAGCTGAGCATACGCTTCACACGCCCGGTCCCAGTTGCTCGAGAGCGGTCCGACCGCCAGCGTATACGTTCGATAACCGTTGTCGTTCAGCCATTGTTCGATATCGCCGCGCACGCCGCCCCAATACTTGAATCCAAACATTTCCTCTCGTCCCCATCCGGTAAACCCATGGAGAAGCACAATCGGTGCATCATTGGCGCGTAGGGATGCCGCTTCCGTCCGCCCTCCCGGGACCGATAGGCCGAACACAAACCATAATCCGAGCAACACAAACATAATCCGACAGCATTTCATCACGCTCTCCTTCTCCTCCCCTCGAATCGACTGAACCCCTTTATTCCGAATTACCTGAATATTCTATACTAAATAATCAGGCTATTCAATCCCGGCAATTGTCGGGTTTTCTGATGAGGGAAAGAGAAAAATGCACTTTTGTGCCGTCATATTTCGTTTCTCGCCGACAGCGAGAGGGTGATGCACTATGTCATGGCAGCGTTCCATCACGCCCTCGTACGGATAGTTGGCTAATCCACAAACGGCCCGAACTTTTGCTCGTAATGGGCGAGCGCCAACAACGGAAAAATGTAGCGGTAGCTATGGTAATGGATGTAAAAGGCGCCCGCCATTCCTTGCCCAGCGGGATACGAAGCCGTCCAGTCCGGATGGCGGAGAAGGCGAATAAGGGCGCGAACGCCGGCTTTCATTTCCGCGGTCGGACGCTCGGCGGCGGCGATGAGGGCATCAAGCGCCCAGGCGGTATGGACCGGCGTGCTGGCGCCAAGCGGCACATACATCTTGGCTCCGTCGCTTTTGCATGATTCCCCCCAGCCGCCATCAGCATTTTGGATGCTTAAAAGCCAATGAACAGCTTTTTGCATCGCCGGGTGATCGATTGGAACGCCGACAGCCGAAAGCCCCGTCACCGCCGCCCATGTGCCATACACATAGCAAATCCCCCAGCGCCCATACCACGAACCGTCGGCTTCCTGATGGTCAAGCAGCCAGTCGACGGCGCGGGCGACGGCGGGGTGGTCTTTTGTTAATCCAGCGAACGTTCCGAAATATTCAAGCGTCCGTCCGGTCAAATCGGCTGTTGATGGGTCCATCAACAAAAACTCCGCCCCTTCGATCGGCAAATACCGCCAAAACCGTTTGCCGACATTCTTTTCAAACGCCGCAAACCCGCCGTCATCGTTTTGCATCGAAAACAGCCATCGGTTCGCCCGATCCCATGCATGGCGAAACGCCGTCTCTTTCGCTGCCGCCCGGCGGATGGCGCGCAGCGCAGCGGTCGTATCGTCAACGTCCGGGTTCATCGTATTCACATCAGAAAATCCCCAGCCGCCCGGTATACCGTACGGGTTGTGCACCGCCCAGTCGCCATAGCGGATATGCTGGCGCGACAACAAATAGCGGTTCGCTTTTTCAATCGTCCGGTCCGTCAAGGGCACGCCCGCTTCTTGCAGCGCGTAGCTCGCCAACGCCGTGTTCCAAACGGAAGCGGTCGTATATTGCATATGCGTATGCCCATCGATTTCGGTCCGCAGTGAGCGCAAACCGCGGATAGCCCGCTGAATATACGGATCATCTTTCGGATAGCCGAGCGCGAGCAGCGCAAAAATCAACAAAAACGTCGAGCTGAAATAGCTGTACAACGTTCCGTCTGGCTCGATATGATCCAACATATAACGGACGGCGCGCTGTTCGGCGGCATGATGCAGCTGGTCCGGAAGTCCGATGAGAGATCGCTTGATGTACGACCATAGCGATCGGCTTTCAGGCAGCCGCCAGTCGTTGCGGGAAACAACCAAATCGGACAAGTCTGGGCTTTTTGCCGTCCTCCGGCTGTACCGTCGCTCCGCGGCGACGAGAAGCGGAATCATGTTCGCTCTTCCGTACACGGAAAGGTCATACATATTGAGCGGAAACGACGGGGGGAGAAGGAAAAAGGCAAGCGGCAGCGGAAACCGTCTTGGCCACGGGTGCTGTCCGGTCAATGCGAGCATCACTTTCGTAAACAAGTGGACACGCTCTAGGCCGCCCATTTCCAAAATGCGCGCTTTCGCCTTTTGCATATGCGGGTCGTTTTTTTTCCGATAGCCGGAGTAAAGCAGGGCGTAATACGCCTCGGTTGTCGCCGTCACGTTGCCGTCGCCTTCATCGGCAAACAGCTTCCACGCCCCATTCGGGTCCTGGCGGCTTTCAATACGTTCGACAAGCGCTTGAATCAACGGTTCATCATGTATTCCGAGCGTCCGCAATAAAATGATCATATAGGCATCGGTGGAAATACCGGTTTCAAACGGAAACCGCCACGATCCATCAGCCGCTTGCGATTGCTTGAGCGCATCGATGAGCACGCGCCGTTCATCGTCCACTATTCATCGCCTTCCTTTTTCGAAAATCTGCTTCTTTCCATATTTATTCGATTCGCAAACCCGCGATGCGCCAAGAGGGGGATTCATCATGCGCTGCCGAAAATCAAAAACCTCGTCTCTTCCCCTTTCTCTCGTCGATCTTTATCGGGAGCTGAAGAAAAAGAGAAAGAAAGAAGCAACAACGATATCAGAACGCGATCTGACGGCCAAAGAGCAGCAGCTCATCAGCCGCATCCAGGCGATGACGGCGGAACAAAACGAAAACAATGTCACCCGGACAACGGCCTATCTCGATTTTTACTTGCGCCATCGCGAAATTCATTGGGCATTTTTAGGGCATATGGTGTCGCGCAACGGCGGCTGGAATATGACCGACTTAAAAGGGGAACTGCTCATGAGGCTGCTCTCGGAAGACGACCGGCAGTCGTTTTTCGCCTTTTTGGAGCGCGGCAATTGGCTCATTTTTCAAGACATTTATCCACAGTTTTTGTTGTATGAGGAAAGCAAAAAGCGGGGAGAGCCGTTATTTTATTTATTGCCATGGCTTGGCGTCTCAACGTTTATGGAAACGATATGGCGCCATTTTTGGCGCCACGGCGACCCGTACACGCTCGCCATCGCCTTAGTCGTGAACGAACAAAGCTATTTGGAATCCCGCGTCATTCAACATCCTGCTTTTCGGCAAACGGTTTTTCAGACGCTGGAGTTTAAACTGCAGGAACTACTCTGCTTCAACCATATTTTGTTTCCGCATGACGACGGCCGGGGCGGCACCGCCTTGATCGGCCAAACACTCCACGAGTTTGAGTCGCTCCATGAACGCATTTTGCTCGGCAAACGGCTGTACTCGATTTTGTTTGACGATGAAGAAACATTGGAAAACGCTGTGCGCTGGGCGGTGCGCCATCCGCACACCGGCTCGCGCAAAGACTATTGGCCGCAGCTGTTTAACGACGTATGCGAATCGTTTCCACGGGAGCCGTACCGCCGCCGCATCCGCGATTGCCGAATCGTTCCCGGCGCCCCGCGCCTATACAGCCCGCAGCTTCGTCACGCGTGGAAAAACGTCGTCCATGAAGCAGCCGAACCCGGCGATTGGTTTACCGACCCGCACGTTGTCGGCTACCTTGTCAAACCGGAACGACCGACGAATGGAGAGATTGTGGATGCCTATTGTGAAACGCTCGAAAAAATGGAGCTGGCGATCATCGCCAAACACGCCTTCTTTCATGCGCGCTAGCCGCCGCGCCTACGTGGCTTCAGCGCTGCTTGCGTCTTGGACGGGGACGTATTTGGATTTGTATTTCGTGGGAAAAGGGCTGTATGCGTTCCCGAAACGGCCCTTTCCTTCTGTCTTTTCGATCGATATTTTCTTTACGGCCGTCGTTCTTCCGCTCGGCACCGTCTTCTTTCTTGCCCTCATGGAGCGGCTTAGCCGCCTTGGGCGCATGGGGCTCATCGCTGCATTGTCGGCATTGGCGGCCGCATTGGAGGCCAAAGCCGAGACGTACGGTTTGTTCACCCACACGGCCGAATGGAGCCATTGGTATTCAGTTGCCGGTTACGGTCTTTTTCTTTCAATAATATGGGAATTTTACCGCCGATTCCAAACGGTGGACTAGCACGAATGGCGCATAAAGGCAATGGCAGCGAGCAACGATAACGGGGAACAAACCGAAAAGACGAGCAGCTGCCGGATAGGAGGAATCCGATTGAGAAGAAAAAAAGCCGCATTCCTTTGCTTGGCTGTCATCGCCGCCAGCGTTGCCCTCATCGCCCAACCGGACACGGATGGAAAAGCATCCAAAACGGGCGGACGGGCCGTCATAACGATCTACTTGGCAGGTGATTCGACCGTCGCCGCCGCCCCCCGCTCCCGCGCTCCCCGGGCCGGATGGGGTGAAATGCTCGATGATTGGTTTGATGACAACGTCATGGTGAAAAATATGGCCGCTTCCGGCCGCAGCGCGAAAAGTTTTGTCGAGGAGGGGCGGTTGGCTCGCCTGTTGCATGAGATGAAAAAAGGGGATTACTTGTTCATCCAATTTGGCCATAACGATGAAAAGGTGAACGACCCGGCGCGCCACACCGAGCCGTTCACCACCTATCAGGCATATTTGAAACAGTGTATTGACGGCGCCCGCGCCAAAGGGGCGACTCCTGTCCTCATCACCCCGGTCGAGCGGCGGCGCTTTTCCGCCGACGGACGAGCGCTCGATTCCCACGGGCCTTATCCTGCCGCCATGAAAGCGCTGGCGAAACAAGAGCACGTGCCGGTTATCGATTTGACGGCGAAAAGCAAACAGCGGTTTGAACAGCTCGGTCCGGAGCGGACGAAACGGTGGTTTTTATGGCTCGCACCGGGCGAACATCCCAATTACCCGAACGGCATCAGCGACAACACCCACTTTCACCAGCGAGGGGCGAAGGAAATCGCCCGGCTCGTCGTGGAAGGAATTGTCGAACTCAACCTTCCTCTTCGCCGCCACCTCATCCGTTCACCGGAACGGGAACATGCGCCAAGCCGCTAGGCCGGCTCAGCCCCGTCCCTCCACCGCAGCAGATCCATCGCCCATCCGCGAACTGCTGCCGCCGGCAACGCCTTTTTTTTGGCTTGCTGCCGATGCCCGTCCGATCCCGGATGAGCAATCTTTTTGGCCCTTCACTCCCTCGCCCGACGCCGCTGACCGCCTACCGGGCGCTTTCGACAAACGACGCCTGACGGCCCGACGACAAATGATACGTTTTGTCCAGCAGGCGATGGTACATCGACGCGAGCACTTGCTGAAACAGCATGCCAAGCACAACCGGCACGCTCACCGGCGGCGGAAAGTAAGTGATCGCCAGCACCGCACCGGCGCTGATGTTGCGCATGCCGCCGGTAAACGTCAGCGCAATGATGTCCGGCGGGGCAAATTTCAGCCAGCGGGCCGCCATCCAAGAAAGAAAATAGCCGGAGCCCGCAATCACGAAGACGAGAAACGCCATAAAAACCAAGCGGGCGTCAGCATGACCAAAATACGGAGCGACAACCGCGCTATTGATCATGACAACAAGGACAAGCGCCAGTTTGGAAAATGGCGCCAACCCCTCCGCCAGCCGTTCATTCGCGCGGCCGGATAACCGCTCGCTGATCAACATCCCGCCAAGCGATGGCAAAATAATCATGAAAAACAACCCGAGCACCATTTGCCAAACGTCGATCTCGACCGCACTTCCCGCAAACAGCAGCAACGTCAGCGGCACAACGGCCGGCGACAAAAACGTATCAATCAAAATGACGGACAGCGCCAACGCCAAGTTTCCCCGTCCGATCGACACCCAGATGAAGCTCGTCACCCCAGTCGGAATGGCCGCCGCCAGCACAAAGCCGATCACCGTCAGCCGATCGTGGCCGAAAAACAAATGCCCAAGCCCAAACGCCCAAAGCGGGATCACGAGGTGAAGCAAACATAACGCCGCCGCGATCGGACCGGGGTGAATAAGCGCCTCTTTCAAATCAGCCAACCGCAGCCGCAAACTGCCGCTAAACGTCATAAACGCAAACAACCACGGCACAAGTGCGGCATAATCGTGCAACTCGTTAGACAGCCATACACCGATCACTACGCTCGCCGGCGTCAGCAGCGGCAACACCTTCTCAAGCCGGCGGTTGATCGATTGCCACATCGGTTTCATCTCCCCATCTCGCCTTCAAGGACGCGTTCGCATTTCCTATGCCTACATTTTTCTATTATACACCGTAGCCGTGCAAAGAGAAGCACAAAACCGAATTGTCTCAACATACAAAAATTCCAGCTGTTTTCCGTATGGCAGACGACGATCATGATTCATATACGAACACGCCGTTCCGCTCATCTTTTTGTACTTGGCCAATGGACACTAAATACTCCAAATGCGCCAACGTTTCCGCCACCGCAAACCGCCATTGGTGCGCCGTCAGCGGCTTATGGCCGAACACAAGATCAGCGATGTCATAAGCGGTGCGCCCCTTTTCCGTCAACGCTTTCATTTTTTTCAGCCGGTGCTCATGATGGCGGAAAATATCACGGATCCGCTCGCGAAATTGACGGATGACAGCGCCATGGGCAGGCAAAGCCACCTCCACATGGAGAGCCTCCACATTGCGCAACGAAGCGAAATATTGCTGCAGCGGATTCGGATGGGCGCCCGGCCATACCCCGATGTTTGGGGTGATGCGGTCAAGCACATGATCAGAGACAAGCAGCTGGCGCGACTCTGGCTGATAAAAACTGATCAACCCATCGCTGTGCCCCGGAACCGGAATGACGGTCCATTGCCGTTGGCCGAGCACAATTTCATCGTCAGCCAACACTGTTAGTACAGGAAACGGACTGACGCGGAGCGACAACTTCTCCATACTCTCTTCGATGTCCGCCACAAGGTCTTTCGGGACGCCGTGGCGGCGAAACAGCGCAGCCACTTCGCTCGCCTGGCGACTCTCTTCCCCCCACACTCGTTCCGCCATCGCATAATCAGGCTCACTGATCCATACAGGCGCTTCCGTTTGTTGCTGCATCCACCCAGCCAGGCCGAAATGGTCCGGGTGAAAATGCGTGATGTAAATGGCGCGAACGTGCCGCGGCTTGATTCCAAGTTGCCGAAACACTGCTTCCCAGGCGCGAATCGCCTCAGGATAGCGAAAGCCGACGTCGACAATGCTCCATCCATCCGTTTCTCGGCATACATAACAATAAACATGCTTCATCGGAAATGGGACTGGGATCGGAACGCGGTACATTTCATCTCCTATCCGCTCCATTTCAATCTGCGTCATCCATTCTCTCCCCTTTTCTTTACATCAACACCTCTTTTTTTCACCAAACAACAAAGACAACTTAGTTTTATTTTATATTTCTGAATATTTAGTTAACAAAAATATTATGCTACAACCCTTCATCTTTTTCAACTTTGAAAACCATGGTTCTAAAACAAAGAAGGCGCCCCTCCATATAATCGGGGCACCTTGTTAAGATCATCTTATATAGATCCAATACTAGGCCAATATACAGCGAGTCGCTGTATTTTATTATTTTGGATTTTTCTGATCGTTGATCTGCCAAGAAGCCATTTCTTCGGCAAACTCCGCCGCAGCAGGCTGCATCGTTCCCATCCGCCGGCTCATCCAGCGGTTGAGGCCGCGAATCACGTTTCGCATCGGTCCTTGCGTCATCGGCGCCATGCGTCTCCCTTGTCTCGCCCCCAACATCGCGGCTGCCACCGCTCCTAAGCTTACGCTGACGAGCGTCCAAATGGCGTTATGGTTTCTTCGCCGTCTAACAACCCCCAACCATGGATTCCACAACCCGCGGCCGCGCTGAACGCGGAACAGACGGAATAAGCGGTCCATTGTACCTCCACCTCCTTTTGCTCGACAGCTCCCGTTCAACGGTTAGCATACGTTTCCTCTGAAAAAGTCATACATGGAAAACATTCGATGCCAACGGGAAGTTCTTTCTATATAAATTGAAATAAAGGTTTTCTCCCGTTCCACGGCGAATAAATACAAAGAGAAAATAGGGGAACGGAGAGAAAATATGATGCCAAATCACAAAGACGAGATCGAAAAGTTGTCCACTGCCATGAAAGAAGCAAAAAGTAAACGAGCATATGAACGCTACCAAGCGATTTATCTTCATTTGCAGGGATATG
>NZ_BCPV01000068.1 GCF_001544135.1 Geobacillus zalihae NBRC 101842
TCAAAGACAAAAAAAAGAAATGATGTGTTTGATTTCGTTATCAAAATGGAAGATAATAAACATAAATATTTGATTCGCATGGTAAATTACACCAAACCTTTGGGATGGGTTCCATTTAACGACTTTCAAATAAATCAAGTCAATGAAATTGAATAGCCCGTAGTGCTTTGATGAACACTTATTTACAAGGGGCTGTATCAATGAATAAAATTATGATTTTCATTTATTGCATCTGTTTGTTTTTAAAAGCGGTTGAAAAATAAACTTTGCTGCAGATGAGCATGGTTCCTCAACTTAAAGTTTCATCAAGCACATGTTGGAATGATGAACATCAAAAAAGGTAGAGATTTATCCATAAATGGCATTGTAGGATAGGGCACACCATCGTCCAATTTTGCCTGGAAAGTAAGAAATCTTTAGAAGGCTGGTGAAAAACGACTGATTTCGCCGAACCCATTGTTTTCGGTCGAAAGAGAAGCGTTGATTTTGCAAGACTTCTCTATTTGAGAAAAAAGTCCATTTTCCGCGATTTTTCACTAAATCCCCGGCCTTTTAGGTGCTGTTCCTTTTCCTATTCCAACGAGCTGACATTGTCCCGCATAGGTCGATGGACGCAAGTGGTCCGTTCGTTTATAATATTTTTGAATGATCAGAATATTTAGGGGGGGATAGGGATGGAACAAACGATTGTCGAGACGCGGTATGGGCGGCTGCGCGGTGTGATGAATGGAAGCGTTTTCGTTTGGAAAGGGATTCCGTACGCGAAAGCGCCGGTCGGGGAGCGTCGGTTTTTGCCGCCAGAGCCGCCCGATGCGTGGGATGGGGTGCGGGAGGCGACTGCTTTCGGTCCTGTCGTGATGCAGCCGTCAGATCCGATTTTCAGCGGATTGCTCGGGCGGATGAGCGAGCCGCCGAGCGAAGACGGGCTGTACCTGAACATTTGGTCGCCGGCGGCGGATGGGAAGAAGCGCCCGGTGTTGGTTTGGATTCATGGCGGCGCCTTTTTGTTCGGCTCGGGTTCTTCGCCGTGGTATGATGGGACGGCGTTCGCGAAACACGGCGATGTCGTTGTCGTGACGATCAACTACCGAATGAACGTGTTTGGCTTTTTGCATCTCGGTGATTTGTTCGGCGAAGAGTACGCTCAAGCCGGGAATCTCGGAATTTTGGACCAAGTGGCGGCGCTGCGCTGGGTGAAGGAGAACATTGCGGCGTTTGGCGGCGATCCGGACAATGTGACGATTTTCGGTGAATCGGCGGGAGCGGCGAGCGTCGGCGTGCTGTTGTCGCTTCCGGAGGCGAAGGGGCTGTTTCGGCGCGCCATTTTGCAAAGCGGTTCGGGATCGCTTCTTCTCCGTTCGCCGGAGACCGCCATGGCGATGACCAAGCGCATTCTCGAGCGTGCCGGCATCCGCCCGGGTGACCGCGGCCGGCTCTTGTCGATTCCCGCCGAGGAGCTGCTGCGGGCGGCGCTGTCGCTCGGTCCGGGAATCATGTACGGTCCGGTGGTGGATGGCCGCGTATTGCGGCGCCATCCGATCGAGGCGCTCCACGACGGGGCGGCCAGCGGCATTCCGATTCTCATCGGTGTGACGAAAGACGAGTACAACTTGTTTACCTTGACGGATCCGTCATGGATGAAGCTTGGCGAACACGAACTGCTTGACCGGATCAACCGTGAAGTCGGGCCCGTGCCGGAGGCGGCGATTCGCTATTATGCAGAAACGGCGGAGCCGTCGGCGCCCGCCTGGCAAAAGTGGCTTCGCATCATGACGTACCGCGTGTTTGTCGAGGGGATGCTGCGGACAGCGGACGCCCAAGCGGCCCACGGAGCGGATGTGTACATGTACCGGTTTGACTATGAAACGCCGGTGTTCGGCGGGCAGCTGAAAGCATGCCACGCGCTCGAGCTGCCGTTTGTGTTTCACAATCTCCATCAGCCGGGCGTTGCGAATTTCGTCGGCAACCGGCCGGAGCGCGAGGCGATCGCTGACCAAATGCATTACGCCTGGCTGGCGTTTGCCCGCACCGGCAACCCGAACGGCGATCACTTGCCGGAAGCGTGGCCGGCGTATACGAGCGAGCGCAAGGCGGCCTTTGTCTTTTCAGCCGCCAGCCATGTCGAAGATGATCCGTTTGGCCGCGAGCGAGCGGCATGGCAAGGACGCTAGAAGATTTGATTCGTGAGGGAGCACCGCCATCTGTGAAAAAATGGAGCTTCGGCCTCTCTCCGCTAAACCAACAAAGGAACGGCCAACCGCCGTTCCTTTGTTATTCGTTTGCCCCCTGAGAAGGAAGCCCGAACTGTTCCGCCAGCGCTGGGTCGCGGTCGATGGCCTCGATGAGCTTGCGCATGACGTTGACGTCAAACGTAAAGTTCGCCCCAATCGGCGAGGTGACGAAAATTTTCCCTTTCTTCGCCTCCCGCGCCCGTTTGAATTGATAGCCGTCAATCGCGATGACGACTCGTTCGTCCGGTCTTGCCATTGAAGTCCCTCCAGTCGTTGCCGATTTGCTTTCTATTGTAACGTATTTCGGCGGCGGACGACAATGATCATACCGCACCCGATTCATGGAGCGTCAAGCGGATGGAGGATGAAACGCTCCCCCATCTATGCCAAAGGGGAGGAGCAGGGAATTTTTTGGCCCCATCCCTTCGATTTAGCCCTCTAGAAAAGACAGGAAATGTAGTCTTTCCTTCAACATCGTTCCATTCTTTCGCTGCCTCCAGGCCGATCAGATCAGGTCAGATACGTTGCGATTTTTGCCAGGCATTCATCAATGATTTCATCGATTTCCTCCATTTGAGCATCTTCTGGCTTGTATTTTTTTAAAATTTTTAGATGACGGGCTTTCCAATCTAATGTTTCACAAAAAAGAGAATCTGTTCCTTTCGTCGTGTTGAGACAGGCCCGCCAGTTGCCGCCAACGGCGATCTATGGTATAGTGAAATTATTGCAACGTCGGTCGTTGGAGGTGTCAGGCATGCATGCCTTGCTTGTGACGCTGCTTGTCATTGTGTCGATCGCGCTGATCGCAGTTGTCTTGCTGCAGTCGGGCCGCAGCGCCGGGCTGTCGGGGGCGATCACCGGCGGCGCCGAGCAATTGTTCGGGAAGCAGAAAGCCCGTGGGCTCGATGCGGTGTTTCAGCGCGTCACGGTCGTGTTGGCCGTCTTGTTTTTCGTATTGACGATCTTGGTTACGTACGTACAGCCATCATAAGTCAAACATGGGGCGGTCCATAGAATGAAGGGCTGCCCTTTCTATTTCACACTAGAGAGGAAGGAGAGCCGATGATGAAAATTGTTCCGCCGAAGCCGTTTTTCTTTGAAGCCGGGGAGCGGGCGGTGCTGCTTTTGCATGGGTTTACCGGCAATTCCGCCGACGTTCGGATGCTTGGGCGATTCTTGGAATCGAAAGGGTATACGTGCCACGCTCCGATTTACAAAGGGCATGGCGTGCCGCCGGAAGAGCTCGTCCACACCGGACCGGATGATTGGTGGCAAGACGTCATGAACGGCTATCAGTTTTTGAAAAACAAAGGCTACGAAAAAATTGCCGTGGCTGGATTGTCGCTTGGAGGCGTATTTTCTCTCAAATTAGGCTACACTGTACCTATAGAAGGCATTGTGACGATGTGCGCGCCGATGTACATCAAAAGCGAAGAAACGATGTACGAAGGTGTGCTCGAGTATGCGCGCGAGTATAAAAAGCGGGAAGGGAAATCAGAGGAACAAATCGAACAGGAAATGGAACGGTTCAAACAAACGCCGATGAAGACGTTGAAAGCCTTGCAAGAACTCATTGCCGATGTGCGCGCCCACCTTGATTTGGTTTATGCGCCGACGTTCGTCGTCCAAGCGCGCCATGATGAGATGATCAATCCAGACAGCGCGAACATCATTTATAACGAAATTGAATCGCCGGTCAAACAAATCAAATGGTATGAGCAATCAGGCCATGTGATTACGCTTGATCAAGAAAAAGATCAGCTGCATGAAGATATTTATGCATTTCTTGAATCGTTAGATTGGTAATGGAGAAAGGAGGGGATGGCCAATGGATCATGTGTTGGCCGAACGCATTTTAACGTTTATGCGCGATGAGGCGTACAAACCGCTGACCGTTGAGGAACTGGAGGAAGCGTTTGGGATTGAGGATGCGGACGGGTTTAAGGAATTTGTCAAAACGCTTGTCGCCATGGAAGAGGAAGGCCTTGTCGTCCGGACGCGCAGCAACCGCTACGGCGTGCCTGAGCGGATGAATCTCGTGCGCGGCAAGGTGACCGGCCACCCGAAAGGATTCGCGTTTGTCACACCGGAGGAGCCGGGACTGGATGATATTTTCATCCCGCCGTCCGAATTGAAAAACGCGATGCATGGCGACACGGTGCTTGTGCGCGTCCAAGCCGATTCATCCGGGGCGCGCCGCGAAGGAACGATCGTCCGCATTTTGGAGCGCGGGGTGAAAGAGGTCGTCGGCACGTACACGGAAAGCAAATATTTCGGCTTTGTCATCCCGGATGACAAACGGATCGTCAATGACATTTTCATCCCGAAAAACGCGGCGAACGGCGCGGTCGAAGGGCATAAAGTCGTCGTCCGGCTCACCTCGTACCCGGAAGGACGAATGAGCGCTGAAGGGGAAGTCGTGCAAATTCTCGGCCATAAAAACGACCCGGGCGTCGACATTTTGGCGATCATCTATAAATACGGCCTTCCGCTTCAATTTCCAGAAGACGTGATCGAGCACGCCAACCGGGTGCCGGACGTCATTACGGAGAAAGACTTGGAAGGGCGCCGCGATTTGCGCGGCGAGATGATCGTCACCATTGACGGCGAGGATGCGAAAGACTTAGACGATGCGGTGACGGTGACGAAGCTTGAAAACGGCAACTATAAGCTCGGCGTTCATATCGCCGATGTCAGCTACTATGTTGAGGAAGGCTCGCCTATTGACCGCGAGGCGTATGAACGCGGCACGAGCGTTTATTTGGTTGACCGCGTCATCCCGATGATCCCGCATCGGCTGTCGAACGGCATTTGCTCGCTCAACCCGAAAGTCGATCGGCTGACGCTCTCGTGCGAAATGGAAATCACCCCGCAAGGAGAAGTCGTCCGCCATGAAATTTTCCCAAGCGTCATCCGCACGGCGGAACGGATGACGTATTCCGATGTCAATAAAATTCTCGTTGACAAAGACGAAGCCTTGCGGGAAAAATATGCGCCGCTTGTGCCGATGTTTGAGCTGATGGCTGAGCTTGCCGACATTTTGCGGGCAAAGCGGATAAAGCGCGGGGCGATTGATTTCGATTTTAAGGAGGCGAAGGTGCTTGTCGATGAAAACGGCAAGCCGTACGATGTCGTCTTGCGCGAGCGGTCGGTCGCTGAGCGGTTGATTGAAGAGTTTATGCTGGCGGCGAACGAAACGGTGGCTGAGCATTTCCATTGGTTGAACGTGCCATTTATTTACCGTGTTCACGAGGATCCGAAGCCGGAAAAACTGCAGCGCTTTTTAGAGTTCATCACGAACTTCGGCTATGTCGTGAAAGGAACGGGCAACCAAATCCATCCGCGCGCCCTCCAGCAAATTCTCGAAGCGGTGCGCGGCGAGCCGGAAGAAATGGTGATCTCGACCGTCATGCTTCGGTCGATGAAACAGGCGCGCTATGACGCCGAGAGCCTCGGCCATTACGGCCTGTCGACCGAGTTTTACACCCATTTTACGTCACCGATCCGCCGCTACCCGGATTTGATCGTCCATCGGTTGATCTGGACGTATCTCATTAACGGCCAGATGGATCTTGACACCCAGCAAAAATGGGCGGAAAAGCTGCCTGAAATTGCGGAACACGCTTCCGATATGGAGCGGCGCGCCGTTGAGGCGGAGCGGGAGACGGACGATCTGAAGAAAACCGAGTTTATGGAAGACAAAATCGGGATGGAGTTTGACGGCATTATCAGCTCGGTGACGAACTTCGGCTTGTTCGTTGAGCTGCCGAACACGATCGAAGGCTTGGTGCACGTCAGCTACTTAACGGACGACTATTACCGCTACGACGAACGCCACTACGCGTTGATCGGCGAACGGACCGGGAAAATGTACCGCATCGGCGATGAAATCACCGTCCGCGTCATCAACGTCAACAAAGACGAACGGATCGTCGATTTTGAAGTCGTCGGCATGAAAGGGCGCCGCCCGCCGAAAGCGAAAGCCGCTCCGGTCGTCATTGAAGGGAAAAAGCAAAAACAGGCCAAGGCAAAGGCGGAAGCGAAAACGAACAGCGGCAAAAGCCGCCACGCGAAGGCGAAAAAGAAGAAAAAGAAAAAACGGTGAGGAAAAGCCTCGCGCCCGGCTTTTCCTTCTTTTTCGTTTTTGATAAAATAAGAAACGCTACGATGAGGAGGGGGAAAACGGATGCCGAAAGGCGAAGGAAAGGTCATCGCGCAAAACAAAAAAGCACATCACGATTATTTCATCGAGGAAACGTACGAAGCCGGCCTCGTGCTGCAAGGGACGGAAATCAAATCGATCCGCAACGGCCGGGTGAATTTGAAAGATTCGTTCGCCAAAGTCGAAAAAGGGGAAGTGTTTCTCCATAACATGCACATCAGCCCGTACGAACAAGGCAACCGCTACAACCACGATCCGCTGCGGACGCGAAAGCTTTTGTTGCACCGCCGTGAAATCAACAAACTGATCGGCTACACGAAAGAGCAAGGGTATACGCTCGTGCCGCTCAAACTGTACATTAAAAACGGCTTTGCCAAAGTGGAGCTTGGTGTGGCCAAAGGGAAGAAAAAATACGACAAACGGGAAGACATGAAGCGGAAAGAAGCGCAGCGCGAAATCGAGCGGGCGTTCCGCGAGCGGCAAAAACTGTAGAAGAAGTCCGCGGTGGTTGGGGCGCTGGCCGCGAGGAGAAACTTGGACTCATCGGGCTTGATTGGCCGTGCGCGCAGCGGGTTTGGAAACGGGCGAGCCCCGTCCGTATGGCGGGCGCTTCCGGGACAGGACGAATGGTTTCAAACAATAAAGAAGATGTCTTCCAACATCGCCCCCGCCGTTCGAGGGAAATCCTGTTTTTTGGCGGAATTGAAAACATTCCCATTGCAAATGCGCACCGCCATGGTATAATAAAAAGTGCAACAGCCGGTTATCCCATGCTTAAGCTGTTCCGGTCTTTCTTCGCACCGCGGGGACGATCCGGATTCGACAGGGGTAGGTCGAGCTTAAGCGGCGAGCCGAGGGGGACGTCCTCGTAAAAACGTCACCTAAAGATAACTGGCAAACAAAACTACGCTTTAGCTGCCTAATTGCTGCAGCTAGCTCCTCCCGCCATCGCCCGTGTGGCGTCCGAGGGGTTCATATGAAGCGGGCTACGCCCAAATCCGCCGCCTGAGGATGAGGGAAGAGATGAACCAGGCTAGCCGCCGGGAGGCCTGTCGGTAGGCGGAACGGACGGCGAAGCGAAATATACCGACTACGCTCGTAGATGCTTAAGTGGCGATGCCTCTGGACGTGGGTTCGACTCCCACCGTCTCCATTTCCAACATCCGAACGGTTCGGACGAGAAACCGTGAAACCCTTGATGCGACTGCATTTGCAGTCGTTTTTCATTTTTGGGGAAGCCCGAAAAAAACGATAGAATCCAGAAAAATTTTGCGCGGCTTTTTATTGTAACCCATGGTGCTAGTTGAGCGTTGACGCTCAACTAGCACCATGGGTTATTGTTACATCTTATCCGAAGTGGTGATGAATATGATGGAAATTGAGGGGAAATTTAAGACGCTCAAATACTTTGTAGATGGGTATTATAATCAATCAATCGATGATCATGAATTTGACGATATGATTAGAGAATTTAGAGACGAAGAACCAGAGAGTTTGGTTCATGCATTAAGAGCTGAATTAGCTGAATTACAAAAACTAATAGACAATGGGGATAGAGAAACATTTAAAAAAATAGAGATTTTATTGCATGATAATAGTTTACGATATATTGAGTTTGAAGATGGTCAAGCGTTTATTAATCGTGTTTTAAATGTTCTGGATAATAAAAACTAAAATATTCTCACCCAATTAATTAAAAAGCCTTTCTCATTCGAGAGGGTGAATCCACAAACACTTCATTTGAAGTGTTTGTGAATCTTGCGCAGAACGTGCAAAAAGAGAGAGTCAACGATACATATAGGGGATTCCGTACGTCTCTGTTCGGTTCAGTTCTGGGTATTCGGAAGTGAAATGAACCAAAATCGGACTGCCATCGCAGGAAGGAAAATGACGGAAAAAGTGCCGGTCTCCGTAGCGAATGGCTTCTAGCGCCAAGGTCAATTCTTGTTCGAATACTTGTTTTCGGCGGATGTTTTCTTCCTTGCCCATTTGCTTGCTGCCGACAAACACATAAATGAACAAGGCGAGATGTTGCCCTGCCTGTTTCCATTCTCCCAATACTTCATCGCGCATGGCATTGAGCCGTGTGGTCGCGAACGAGCGGCCGATCGCTAAATAGAGGTCTCCCGTCGCATCAGAGTGAGTTAACGTATACATTCGTCCGATGAGCGGGAACGTATGGGTGGTTCCGGCGGCGAACTGGGTGTGTAGCCGGTCGATAGAAAGGTGTTTCATGGCGGTCCCTCCTTCTTTCATCTTGTTCTGCAGCGATGATGGGCCCATAATATGAATATGCGCCTCGTTTGTTCATGATGAATGGATTCGTGATCGGGAAAAAGAGATAAAAAAGAAGGCCGAACGAGCGAATCTTTCGCTTCGTTCGGCCGAGCGATCGGCGCCTGTTAGTCGGTTGCGGCGGATGGCTCTTTGTCTGCCGCTGCTTCACGATGAGCGGCAGGAGTGTCGGCTTCGGCCCATTGCGGGCGCCAGGCGATGCAAAGCGCCCCGCCGATGATGCCGAGAATCGTGCCGACTAAGAAGCCGCCCAAGGCGCCCATGATCGACAGAATGGCACTGAACATACCGATGATGCCGAGCAAGGTGGATAGCCGCGGCATGGCGTAGGAAAGAATCCCCATCAACATGACCATGCCGCCAAGGAAAAAGCCGGCGAACACCATGCTTCCGGGAACGAGAGAAATTTCGTATAGCTGCATCGGAATCCATAAAATCACAAGGCTTGATAACAAGAGAAACGTCGCCCCCCAAAACGGGCGGCGTTTCCGCCAGCGACCGAACGCCTGCCAGCTAGAACGAATGATGCCCAATGTTTCTCATCCTTACTGAAATTAGTTGAGTTTTTCAAAGTACACTTTCATGCCCGGCAGCGATACTTTTTGCTGGAATAAGTAGACGGTTTTGATATCGCCGTTTTCGATCGTAATGCTGTCGGCTCCTTGTGTGAATTCTTTGGCCGCTTTCTCGACTGGGTTGCTCGTATCGCCGACATAGCTTTCTTTCATCGTCAAGCTGCCGAAGGAGATGTTGCCGTTGATTTGCGTCGCTTTTTGCACGAGGCCGTCAATGGAGACAGGCTCGCTCGCGACAATGACGACGCGAATGCCCAAGGCCGGGAAGTCTTTCGAAATCCGAAGACCTTGAATCGTCGCTTTATCCATTTCATTGACGAAGACCGGCGTCTGCGGCGCATTGCCTGCTTCCGCCACGCCGCCGTACATTTTAAACCCGCTGCCGTTTAGCTTGTCAAACTGAACAGTGAATTCGCCGACCCCGCTGATTGGTACGGCATAGGCGACGCCTGTCAGCCCGAAGGCGGACAACATAAGAGTGAGGGCAAAAAATCCTCCGAGCAAGGCGAGAAGCAACGGTTTTTTGGCCGTGTGCCCTCCTACAATCAGTGATTGGCTGGCCATATTCATGAACATTCTCCTCCCCTTCACATAAATTGAAAGCGCTTTAAATATAGATTTAATTAAATATTAAAATAATTCAAATAAAATAAAATCCCTACATTTGTAGGGTTTTTTCCCGTCTTCGTCGCAGAGGGGAGAAGGAATCAACGCACGCGTTGCGAAAATACAATAGTGAGGGAACACGGTCGACCAAAAAAGGGGGGCGTTGCCTTGTCAACAGAATTGCACAATCATTTGTTTCGACTGCTGAGAGAGGCTTCGGATATTTTGCGGCAGTATGAAAGGGAAGTGAACCGGGAATGGAAGCGGATCGGCGAAGCGCTTGGCAAGCGGAATGCGCGGGTTCAAGAGGTGTTTTCCACGCTGTGCGCATTCGTTCAGGCAAGATTGCTCCCGTACGGGGGCGAACACCCAGCGAATAGGCATCTCGAACGCATTGCGGCGTTTCATCCGGAGATGGTCATATTTTCCCTAAATTTAATGGAAAATACGGTTCATCAAGTGTTGAAGGCGCATGCGTCAGCGGCTGCTACGCTGCACCCAGCCGTGCGGTATTTGTTTTTCAAATGGAATGAATGGTTGTTGTATGAAATGAATGAGCAATCATTCAAAATCGGCCGCGATTCCTCGTGGAAAAAAGAATCCTTGTGGAAAGACGCCGTCATTTTGTTCAACGAATGGATTTTGCGGGCGCAGACGTTTGAGGAATCGGCGGCGCATATTTGTTTTGGTTTTTCCTATTTTCTTCCTTTCAGCCGCTGCGCTCTGTTTCAATTTGTCAATCAGGAGAGCACAGCCATCGGTCTGCACGGGCATGGCGTGGACAACGGGCAAATTCAGCGCTTGCGCGTGGAATTGGACAGCATTCCGATGTTGAAAGAAAGTGTGGGGAAATTGAAAGCGGAAGTGCATGAATTTCGCCATTTTCGTCCGATTTATGTGCCGAGGGCGAGCGAACAGTTTCCGCGCCTGTATGTGGACCCGTTCGGTTTGGCCTCGCTGGTGATCGTTCCGGTGTATGTGCCGACGGAAGGGAGGATGATTGGAGGCGTCGTTCTCGACCGCGGACCGGGCCGCTTCTTTGCCGTTGACCGCCGCCTGTTTCCCGCGCTGATGAAATTTGGCCAAAGCGCGGGGGAGTTGCTGTTGAAATGGATCAAGGCGCCAAAAAAAGAATGGGAAGGGATGGCGGAATCCTTGTCGCCAAGAGAAATTGAGATTTTGAAGCTGCTCGCCGACGGAGCCTCGACATTGGAAGCGGCCTGTCAGCTTTATTTGAGCGAATTTACGGTGCGCGACTACATTTCCAGCGCCTTAAGGAAACTCAACGCGAAAAATCGGACGGAAGCGGTGGCAAAAGCGCTGCGTCTTGGGTTGATTGGATGATGAGGCGGACTGGTCTGTCCGGCCGTTTCATTTCACACCATTTTCGCCGATTGCTCACCGTTTGGACACAGTTTTGTTCTATACTGCCTACTGAAAAACATGAAAACATGGCAGGGGGGAAAACTGTGGAACAAACGGTGAAGGCGGCGGACAAACAGCGGCCGATGTATGCGGCGGTCTGGAGGTGGCATTTCTATGCCGGGATCATCTTTGCGCCGTTTCTGATCATTTTGGCGTTGAGCGGGGCCGTCTATTTGTTTAAGCCGCAGATCGAATCGGCTCTGTACGGCCATTTGTACGAGGTGGACAAGGTAGGGGAAAAAAGGCTGTCTCTCGTTGAGCTGACGGAACGGGTCAAGGAGAAATATCCGCATGATTCCGTTGTCTCTGTGACGCTTGAGAAAGAAGCGAATCGGACCGTGAAAATCGGGATGATGGACAAAGGAGAAATGGTGTTTGCTTTTGTCAATCCGTATACCGGGGAGATTCAAGGGACATTGCGCGCGGATGAGAATTGGACGGAAATCGCGAAAAAAATCCACAGCGAGCTATTGATTGGCGGAACGGCAGCCAACCGTTTTGTAGAGCTGGCGGCTTGTTGGGGCTTTATTTTGTTGGCCACGGGCCTCTATCTTTGGTGGCCGCGGCAATCATTCTCTGTTCTCGGGACGTTTTGGCCGCGCTGGCGGGCGAAAAAACGGTTGGCTTGGCGCGATTGGCATGCAGTGACAGGCATATGGTTGAGCATCGGCATTTTGCTGCTCATTGTGACAGGAATGCCGTGGACAGGGGTCATGGGGGAAGCGATCAACCGCGTGGCGACGGCGACAAACACCGGGTATCCGCCGTTTGCGTTCAGCTTCGGACCGAAGCCGGAATCGAAAGTGGTCACCAAAGACGTGGCGCAAGACGTGCCATGGGCGGCCGAGCAACTGCCGGTGCCTTCTGTTCATACACACAACACGACTTCGTTGTCGCTCGATGACGTGTATGCGATCGCCGAGGCGAAAAAGGTGAAAAAGCCGTTCACCATTTCGCTGCCGCAAGGGCCGAAAGGGGTGTTTACGATTGCGACATCGAAGACGAAGCCGTGGGATAACGCCACCTTGCATATTGACCAATATTCGGGACGGGTTCTGAGCGATGTCCGCTTTTCCGACTACGGCGCATTGGCCAAAGCGATTACGATTGGCATCGCGTTCCATGAAGGGCGGTTGTTTGGGCTGGCCAATCAGCTCGTCAATCTCGTTTTTTGCCTCGGGCTTGTGTTTTTGGGCGTCAGCGGCTTTGTGATGTGGCGCAAGCGCAAGCCGAAAGACGGTTTCGGCGCTCCGGCGCGGGTGAAGGATCCTCAAGCGGCGAAAACGGTGTGGGGCGGCATGATCGCTGCAGGAATTGTGATGCCGTTATTTGCTTTGTCGCTCGCCGCAATTTGGCTGTTTGATCGTTTTGTGGTGCAAAAGATTCCGAGCGTTCGCCGCTTTCTAGCGGCGTAAACATCTTTGGAAGCGGCTTGAATGTCCTTGAGCATCAGGCCGCTTTCTTTTCTCGACGTTGGGTTTTTTTGTCATGTTCTGCATGGGGCGGCATATGGATAAAAAGGGAATCTTCTTCAGCGCATCAAAAGGGAGGAAATGAGAATGAACCAGCCCTACGCGTCCCATGCTTCGTCACCGCAGCTCATTGCCCTGGTTGACCCGTATGTGTACCACGCTTTCCAAGCTTTGAACGGCAAAGAAGTGGTGGTGGAAACCGTCCGCGGTTCGATCCAAGGAACTGTGAGGGATGTGAAGCCGGACCATATCGTCATCTCGGCGCATCAGGCGGTTTATTACATCCGCTTGGCGCAAGTGGTGTCTGTTCGCCTCAGCAATTAATGGAGAGGAGGAAAAGAGTCGTGGTATTTCAGCGGATCGACCGGCTGGCGATCGAATTGCCGAAGCCGAAGTACGCGGACCCCAATGCGGCTGCCGCTGTCCAGGAGCTGCTTGGCGGCCGTTTCGGAGAAATGTCGACGTTAAACAATTATTTGTTTCAGTCATTCAATTTTCGGCAAAAACAGAAGCTGCGCCCGTTTTACGAGTTGGTGGCGAGCATCACCGCCGAAGAGTTTGGCCATGTGGAGCTCGTGTCCAATGCGATCAACCTTTGCTTGACCGGCTCCACCCATCCAGGTGATCCGGATACAGCGCCGATGAAGGATGCGAAAGACAAGCGCAATACGTATCATTTTATCGCGACGGCGCAGACGGCGTTTCCCGGCGATTCGATGGGGAAGGCGTGGACGGGGGAGTACGTGTTCAACAGCGGCAACTTGATTTTGGATTTGCTTCACAACTTTTTCCTTGAATGCGGAGCGCGCACGCATAAAATGCGCGTCTATGAAATGACGGACCACCCTACCGCCCGCGAGATGATCGGCTACTTGCTTGTGCGCGGGGGCGTTCATATTTTGGCGTACGCCAAAGCGATCGAAGTGGCTACGGGGGTCGATGTGACGAAACTGCTGCCGATCCCGAAGTTGGATAACCGTGTGTTCGACGAGGCGAGAAAGTATGAGGATCAAGGCGTCCACCGCCGGCTTTATACGTTCAGCGATCGCTATTACAAAGAAATCGTCCGCATTTGGCAAGGAACCCATCCAAGCGATGGACAGCCGCTCGAGGTGGTCGAAGGAGCGCCCCAAGGGGGGGCGATCCCCGATTTGGACGAAGTGCCGGAAGAATTCGCCCCCGGGATTTCGGCCGAAGATTTTTTCGAAATCGCCAAGCGGCTGCAGCGGTCGGCAGGGTTGTGATGAGGCGCCCAACGGCGCCTCATTTTTTGAAAAGCAGGTCATTGAACAAAAAGGACGGCGCAACGAGGGCATGACGTTTCCCTTGAGCGTCCACGATTGGAGGAATCGCTATCTTTCTTCATGTTGTTCACCGGCGGCGCGGGCGGCAACGGTTTGGAGCACGTCGAGGAATGTTCGGGCGCTTTTCGGCAAATACCGTTGTCGGTCGAGGATGGCGGCGGCTTCCGCTGTCATCGAAGAGTCGATGATCTCCAGCACCTTGATGCCAGGGAGGCGAAACAAGGCTACGGTGGATTGCGGCACAATGGTGGCCCCGAGGCCTTGGGCGACAAGGGAGAGCAATATGGTCGCGTCCGGGCATTCGCATAGAACGTTCGGTTCAAAGCCATGACGGCGGCATTCCTCGATGACCCGCTCGTACTGTCCGGCGCCGTGCACCCGGTGGAGAAGGAGAAGCGGCCAATCCGCAAAATCGCGCATGCATAATGAGGGTTGGCCGGTTTTCCATTGCGCCGGCAACACACCGACATAACGTTCGCCGGGCAGACGGATGACGTCGTAATCAGCCGAGTCGATCGGCAGGCGGACGATGCCGATGTCAATGCGCCGCTCGTAAAGCAGCTGACAAATGGAAAATGTATCTCCTTCACGGAGATGAAAGGTCACGTTCGGAGCTTGTTCATGGAAGTGACGGATTGCTTGGGCCAAATAGTAAAAGCACGATTTGACGCAGCCGATCGACAGCGTTCCCGCCGTTCCCTCTTCGATTTCTTTTACTTCCGCTACGGCGTCATCCAGCTGGGCGAGCAGCCGTTTCGCCTTTTCGTAAAACGCTTTGCCCGGTGCGGTGAGCTCCATTTTTTTCGCCTTCCGGTCAAATAAAGGAACGCCGAGCTCTTCTTCGAGCTGCTTCAGCTGCTGGCTCAGCGGCGGCTGGGCGATATGAAGCTTTTGCGCCGCTTTGGTGATTTGCCCCTCTTCGGCAATCGTGACAAAGTATTTCAGCTGCTTCACATCGATCATGGCCGTGCCTCCTCTCTTGCTTCCATATCTTTTTCGTATAGGATGGTTGATCATTTTTGTATTTTTCGTATATGAAATCATATGTTATATTGATTTTGAACATTCTGAATGTTAGCGCTTCCTTATCTATTATACGGGAAAACGGGGGGAATGAAAATGCCGGCTAAAACAGGTCAGGAGTATATCGAGCGGCTCAAGCGGGCGAAAAGCAGCGTGTACATCCATGGGAAAAAAGTGGAGGATGTCACCGTTCATCCGGCGTTCCGCAACGTCGTCCGTTCGATGGCGGCGCTTTACGACCGGCAATATGAAAAGCCGGAGAAAATGTTGTACCGGTCGCCGACAACCGGGCAGTTCGTCGGCATGACGTTCATTCAGCCGACAACCATTGACGAGCTCATCGCCCGCCGCGAGGCGACGCAAGAATGGGCGCGTATGTCGGCGGGGATGATGGGCCGTTCTCCCGATTATTTAAACGCGGAAGTCATGGCCATGGGCGTCGCCAATGATCTATTTGCCGAAGATGATCCGATGTTTGCCGAAAACGCGAAAAACTACTATGAGTACGCGCGTGAAAACGACATCAGCTTGACGCACACGCTCATCCATCCGCAAATGAATCGCGCCAAGGCGCTTCATGAACAAAACGATGCCGATGTGCCGCTCCATTTGGTGGAACGGCGAAAAGACGGGATCATCGTCAGCGGAATCCGTCTGTTGGCGACGCAAGGCGGGATTACGGACGAAATTTTAGTGTTTCCATCAACCGTGAAAAAATCGACAGCTGGTGAAGACCCGTACGCGCTCGCCTTTGCCATTCCGAACAATACGCCGGGCGTCAAGTTCATCGTCTTTGGCGAGGAGACCCCCACTTCAACGACCAAAGGGAGTAAGTGGGGGAGGAATCGCTTTTTTTGTTTTTGTATCACTAAAAAATATGATATAATATATGATATAATATATTATATAATATATTTAGTGAAAGAGAGGTGAGACAAATGGACATGACGTTAACAGCCAAAATAAAAATTTACCCAACAGCGGAACAAGCAGAAGTATTGAAAGCCACCCTTTCCGCTTATCGACAAGCGTGCAACGCTGTGTCTGTTGTGATTTTTGACACAAAAGTGCTTGCACAAGCCAAGTTACACGACATGACCTATCGTCTACTTCGATCAAACTACGCTTTGCGTTCGCAAATGGCGCAATCTGTGATTAAAACGGTGATCGCTAGATACCGCTCCCTAAAAAGCAATGGTCACGAATGGACATTGGTTCGCTTTAAAAAGCCTGAATATGATCTCGTTTGGAATCGAGATTACTCCATTGTTCAAGGGTTATTTTCTGTCAATACGCTAGAAGGACGAATCAAAGTGTCATTCGAACCAAAAGGCATGGAACCATATTTTGATGGCTCATGGACGTTTGGCACAGCCAAACTCGTCTACAAGCATAACAAATTCTTTTTGCACATCCCCATGACCAAAACAATTCCAACCGTAGATGAACACAACATTCGCCAAGTGGTCGGTGTCGATGTAGGGGTTAACTTTCTTGCAGTAGCTTATGATTCGCAAGGGAAAACTATCTTTTTTAACGGACGAAAAATCAAGCATATGCGTGCCAAGTACAAACGAATGCGAAAAACCCTCCAGCAAAAAGGGACGGCTTCTGCGCGTCGGAAGTTGAAAACAATCGGACAACGAGAAAACCGTTGGATGACGGATGTGAACCATGCTGTCACGAAGGCACTCGTTCGTCAATATGGAGAACGTACCCTTTTTGTATTAGAAGATTTAACAGGCATTCGTGAAAAAACAGAACGTGTATGGATCCATGACCGATATGAAACCGTATCGTGGGCGTTCTATCAGTTCCGTCAAATGTTAGAGTATAAGGCACGTTTGCATGGGTCAAAAGTGATTGTGGTTGCTCCGCATTACACCTCTTTGACATGTCCAAAGTGTGGTCATACGGAAAAAGCCAATCGAAAGAAACGTACACACACCTTTTGTTGTCGAACATGCGGATATACCTCAAACGATGACCGCATTGGTGCTATGAACCTTCAACGAAAAGGAATAGAGTACATCGTTGAAGGAACGACACAGGCATGACCTGCGTCGTTGGGTAGTTGTCAACCTGCCCCCTGATGCAACCCCAAGTCAAGGAAGGAGGACGAAGTCCGCTCGCACTTCTGGGGAGTTGCAAGCCCCCACTTCAAGCGTTAGCTAAGTGGGGGTAGTTGACATGTCCCATCAAGTGGTGGCAAAAAACATCGTCAAATACGGACTGCTGGCCGAAGAGCCATCCAAAACGGCATAACGGGGTGGGAGGAGAAGAGATGGTCAATGTGCGCTTGCGCCTGGCCGGCATGGGGCGGGCGATTGAGGCGAAGGCGGATCCTTGGAGCGGAACGGTGTCGTTTGGCGATCGGACGCACCGCATCGATGAATGGGAATGGGCTGCGCCTGTTGACGGGGCGATGTACGGGGTGGCGCTGAATGATGAAAAGGAGTGGGAAGCGTTGTCAACCGAAATGAACGCCCCGCCGTATGAAAAGCCGCCGGAAGGCCCGGTGCTGTATATGAAGCCGGCAAACACCATCAACGCCCATCGGCGGCCGGTGCTGCTGCCTCGCGGGGTGAAGCATCTTCAGGCGGCTCCGGCGCTCGGGATTGTCATCGGACGGACGGCGGCGCGCGTGCCGTGCGAGCAGGCGCTCGATGTTGTATTCGGCTATACGATCGTCCATGATCTCTCCATTCCCCATAAGCAGCGTTACCGCCCGGCGGTGAAGGAGCAGGCGCGCGACGGCTTTGCCCCGGTCGGCCCGTGGATCGTCAGCCATGACGAAGTCGGCGATCCGATGGCGCTTCGGCTGCGGACGTATGTCAATGGAGCAGTGGTTCAGGAAGGGTATACGGGCGACATGATCTTTTCCATCCCGTATTTGCTCGAGTACATCACCGAATTCATGACGCTCGCGCCGGGCGACGTCATGTTGACCGGCACGCCGAAAGGAGCGGTGAACGTCCAGCCCGGCGATGAAGTCGTGACGGAAATCGAACGCATCGGCCGGCTGGTCAATTACATCGCCTAGCCAAAGGGGGAGAGAGGATGCCGCACTTTATTGTGGAATACACGGCCAATCTCGGTGAAGAAGCCGACATTCGCGGATTGCTGGAAAAAGTCCACCGCGTGCTGATCAAGCGGCGCGATTCGTTTCCTATCGGCGGCATCCGGTCGCGCGCGATTCGCCTTGACGAGTACTATGTGGCCGACGGGGCCGAAGACGATGCCTTTGTGCACGCGACGCTCAAAATCGGCGCCGGGCGGCCGGAACAGGTAAAAAAAGAAGTCGGCGCCGAACTGTTTGCCGTGATGAAAGACCATTTCGCCCCGCTGTTTGGCGAAACGGCGGGCGCCGCATTGGTCGCCCACCCGGATGTGCGCCTCATCTCGTTTACCGGCGAGACGACGACCGGCATGGAGATCATCCGCAACAGCGCCGCAACGTTGAAAAAAACATCGATGGAGCTCGGCGGCAAGTCGCCGCTCATCGTGTTCGCCGACGCCGATCTCGATCGGGCGCTTGACGCGGCGGTGTGGGGCGTATTTTCGCTCAATGGCGAGCGGTGCACGGCCAACTCGCGGCTTTTGCTTGAACAGTCGATTTACGATGAATTTGTCGCCCGGCTGAAAGAGCGCGTCGACCGCATCGTCATCGGCGATCCGATGAACCCCGCGACCGAACTGGGACCGCTCATTCATCGCGATCATTGGGAGCGGGTGAACCGCTATATTGAGATCGCCAAACAGGAAGGGGCGGACGTCTATGCCCCGGGCGTTCCGAAAGGGCTGGAGCGCGGCAACTTTGTGCCCCCGACATTATTGCTTAACTGCCGCAACGATATGAAAGTGGCGCAGGAAGAAATTTTCGGACCGGTCATGGCGGTCATGTCTTTCACGAGTGAAAGTGAAGAAGAGGCCATTCGGTTGGCGAACGATGTGAAATACGGGCTGGCGGCGTACGTATGGACGAACGACATGAAGCGCGGCCACCGCGTCGCCCAGGCGATCGAAAGCGGGATGGCGTGGGTCAATTCACCGAACGTCCGCGATTTGCGCATCCCGTTTGGCGGGACGAAATACAGCGGCATCGGCCGCGAAGGCGGGCATTACTGTAAACTAGCACATTATTTCAGAATCCC
>NZ_BCPV01000069.1 GCF_001544135.1 Geobacillus zalihae NBRC 101842
ACATAACATGCATATTAGCAAAAATACTTCCGCCAAGCGCCTGTCTGCCTATAAGTCGTTTGTGGAAAACCTCTCCCAAACGATGAAGGAGAAAAGTTTTGTATTGGGGTTGTATGCAAAGGAAGGCAAAATGTTGGATTATACAGGTAAAGAATATCCAATAAAAAAACCGAACAAAAAACATTTAGAAAGCCTTCTTGACCATTCCCCTTATCAAAATAGTTTTATTCAGTGCAATGGAAACTGGGCACAGAAAAAGTGGCGGGCCTATGAGGGCGGGGGAATGCCTACTTCCTTTGTACCTGCACAACAATATGATGGGATTTTATTTTTTAAATATGTTTCTCCGGCTTACTTTGACGTTGAAGAATAGAGAAAAGTAATTTAAAGCTATGAATGGAATGACCAACGACATTGTGAAATGGTCAGCTAAAAAGTAAATTTGGAATAAATCCATTCTGTCATGGCATTGTTAGGAATTGTTTGGTCTAGATATTAATTTATAAATGCTAATTGACTTCTTGAACGTGTTGCAAAACCACATAATAAGTAAATAAAAATGCACATTTTTTGCAGAGAACAGGTTTTGCAATATTGTCTTTCCTTGCATGGATCGGTATTCAGCTATGAAATTTCGCGATCAAATCATGGCGAGCAATTTGGAATGTATTTTCCAAAAAATTGTATCCCAATAAAAAGATTATAAAATTTGGGCTCATAATGGACATATTTTTAAAAAATATGAAACTCTTTTGACGAGATATAAGCCAATGGGTTCCTTAGTCAATCCAGAGATTGTTCGTAAATCTTATTATATAGGGCTGTTTATGTATGAAGGGAGAGCAGCGTTAAACGACGGCACCATTTATAGTTTATCTAAACCACCGAAGAAAAGCCTTGAAGACCATATGAATCATAACAAATCTCCCGTATCTTTCTTGGATTTGTCAAACACATCACCGAACGACTTTCTATCATTTCCTAGAAGCTGTTTTACGAAATTCAGCATGTTTGCCATTTAACGATGGTAAAAAGAAGAAAGGTGAAATATTTTATGACAAAGCTTAAAGAGATGAGAGGAAAGCCAATAACGGGGTTGATTGTCATTGCGATGGCAGTGTTTATTGACATGCTTCTGTATAGCATCGTTGTTCCGATCGTGCCTTTTTACACTTCTAAATTTGATGCTTCCCAAACAGTTATTGGCATATTAATCGGCTGTTATGCGTTTTCTTTTTTGATCGCTACTCCTATATTAGGAGGAATCTCTGACAAGTTTGGTAGACGAGGAGTCATGCTGTGGGGGCTGGTAGTTCTTTTAGCAAGCACTTTACTATTTGCTTTTGCAAATAGTATGTTGCTGCTCATTGTTGCTAGATTGCTTCAAGGTGTTGCGGCAGCGGCGACATGGACTGCGGGACTGGCGCTGATTACAGATATGTATCCGCCTGCTAAAAGGGGAAAGGCTTTAGGAGCCGTACTGACTTTTATGTCTGCAGGGACTCTTTTAGGTGCACCTGTAGGTGGAATGTTGTTTGAATGGGGAGGTTATCAGCTGCCGTTTTGGTTTGTTTCATGTTTTATTCTTTTAGATGGACTTGCAAGGATGTTTTTATTAGAGGATCCGCCAAAGACGATGAATGCTGATAGTGTAGGAATGAAAATTTTCCGAGACCGTATAGTATTAAAAATTTTTGGTGTGGTTTTACTTGGAGCTTCTGCAATAAGTATTTTAGAGCCAATCCTGCCTATTTACCTTGAGGAACATTTAGGAGCTAATTCAATGCATATAGGGGTTCTGTTTGGCATTACGACTCTTGCTTATGGAATGGTAAGTCCCTTAGCTGGTTGGTTATCTGATCGATGTGGAACCTTTTCTTTGATGATGTCAGGTCTGCTTATTTTAGCTGCTTCTCTTCCGTTGGTCGTACTCCCTAACTCGTTCATACTAGAAGGATCTGTGCTTTTTTTGGTAGGGGCAGCGGCTGGTTTTGTCTTAACACCGACTTTGCCGGAATTAGCGAATTCTGTTGATCGTTTAGGTGGGGGGGCGTATGCTACTGCATTTGCTGTTTTTAATATGGCCTATTCCTTAGGGATGATACTTGGTCCAATTGCAGGAGGAGGACTGGCCGATTTATTTGGTTTATCAACAGCTCTTTATATCATGTGTTTTGTTTTAATATGTTACAGTCTGTTTTCTAGGATGATGAAACATGAGCAGAAAATCTGTAGAATGGATGAGTTGTGTTGGAGGAAAAAATGAAGTATTTAAAACCCTTTTTTTAGTAACGGATATTGGGTTTATTATATACTGGCTCATTACCTTTTTCCATCTTATACCTGAAGAAGTAGCGTTTAAAGACTATGATAACCCGATTATTATCGCATGGAACTGGTCGTTTTTCCCATTAGATATTTTCATTTCTATCACTGGTCTTTACAGTATATATCTATATAATAAAAACAACCCGGCATGGCGGAACTGGGCTCTGATTTCTCTTGTGTTGACTTTTTGTTCCGGATTGCAAGCCATTGCATTTTGGGCTTTTAGCAAGGATTTTGACATTACTTGGTGGGCTGCCAACTTGTATTTAATGATTTACCCGTTGTTTTTTATTAAAGATTTTATTGCCGAAAAGAATAAGGACTGTCTGTGAAGGTATGATGGATCAAAATCGTTGGTGAAAATGTGGTTATGACTTATTTAAGAAAAAGGGGTGTTGATCGTGTATTTTCTTATTTGGGGCTTTCTTGTCTGGTTAGGAGCAACCCTCATTTTCCGGTTTTTTGGCCATTTTTTCTTCCATCCAGAAAACGCTTTACTTCTTCTTTTGTCCTATCTGCTTGTTGTTCCACTCATTTTTTTATTAACGTATCCTCTATACAAACTTAAATGTTTAACAAAAGATGAGCGTTTAAAAGCTGCTATATTTATCGTACTTCCTGGCATGTTCATTGATACGATTGTGTTAGTGATCTTTCCAGATGTGTTTACGAATTTACCTGTGCAATCCGATCGGTATTTTGGTTCTTGGTTATTATGGGCGTACAGTTTAATTTTGATAACGGGTCTTCCGTTAAAAAAGCGAGAGGGACGGTGACAAATGAAAAAACGTTTAACATGTTTATCTGGCCGTTTTACAGGCTTTGGGGCAGTAATGTTGCGGAATATTATGAAAGCAAGGGGATAAACACATGTTTCACCGTAAAAATAATATTTCTTCTGAAATCGATTGGCTCAAAGGTCATACGTATCGTATACAATTGCATGAATTCGATGATGATTCTGATTTGTATTTTTTAAAACCTTTATTGCAAAATAAGCGGATCGTTTTTTTGGGAGAGAATGGCCACGGTGTGGCAGAACATAGCCAGATTAAAACAAAGATGATTAAGTACTTACATAAAGAATTGGGGTTTCGAGTTTTAGCATTCGAAAGCAGCTTTAGTGACTGCAGCTTATGCTTTTGTCAACAAGACCAACTGGATGCAAGGCAATGGATGAGACATTCTTTGTTCAAAGTCTGGCATACGGTGGAAGTAGAGACGCTCTTTCATTATATGAAGGAAACACAATTATCCAATCAGCCTCTTATCTTAACAGGATTGGATATTCAGCCCGCCTCGAGCGATCATATTACCGGCAAGTTTTTGGCAAAAATGTTTTCAAATATGGATAAGGCTTTTGGAGAGAAAATAGTAGAGTTGGAACAAGAAATGCTTTACCAATATGTAAATTCCCGTAATCGGTCAATTTCCAAAAAGGAACGTAAGCGAAAATGCAAAGAATTGATGAAGCTTTATAAAGAATTCCTTCTTTTATTGGATGAAAACAGTCTTGAATTACAAAATAAGTTTGGAAAAGACGTTTTTTTGCTTGTGCAGAGAATTTTGCAAAACCGAATTTCCCTTATCCAGATGATCTCTTCCCACTTCGTGAAAGCGATAAAAATCCGGAATAAGGCAATGGCTGACAATATTTCGTGGCTGGCACAGGAGATGTTTCCAAATGAGAAGATAATAGTATGGGCGCACAATGGGCATATAATAAAGCAATCTAGGAGATTGCTAGGATTTCCATCGACATTTTCTTATTTACCTCCCAAAATCAAGGAGTTCTCCTATACCATTGGATTCTTTATGTATAGTGGGCAAGCAGCGGAAAATAATCGCAGCGTATATGAAGTACAGCAGCCTGGCCAAGACAGTATCGAGTTTCGAATAAAGCAAGCCGGGCATGAAATTGGCTTTTTCGATATCTCGCAGCAAAGAAAAGTGCCCCAAAACCGCTGGCTTTTTCAGCACACTTACACAATGCATGAAGGGAAGCAATTAAGTCTTACCAAGCCTAGCACATGTTATGATGGGCTTGTCGTTTGTGCGAAAACATCTTCTCCAAAGTACATCAATTTAGATTGAAATTGGCCAAAGAAAGAAAGCATTCCTGTTAGGAACTTTTCCGGGGACTTGAATAAAAAAAGCCCTCTTGGTAGTGATATTATCCCTCTAGTGTAGACAGTTGGGAAAATGCCCATACTGTCATTAAAAACACTGGAGGGATTTGTTTATGTTCGAGACCAAGCAAACACCGAAAGGGAAGACCACCTATTCCGTGGAGTTTAAATGGAGGGCTGTCCAGATGTACATCGAAGAAGGATGGGGATATAAGCGGATATGCCAAGAGTTAGGGATTCCCTGCACGAAAACGATCAGACTTTGGGTAAAACGTTACCATGAATATGGACGAAAAGGGCTCGAAGAACGGCGCGGGACATCCAGGTCTCCATTCAAGGGAAGACCCCGAAAAAAAGAGTGCAGTTTAGAGGAAGAGAATCGAAGACTGAAAGCAGAGAATGATTATTTAAAAAAGTTACGAGAGCTGGCAAGGAGGTGAAACCGAAAGAGCGGTTCTCGATCATTCAGGAGTTATCCAACACCTATCCGATTGCCTGGCTATGCCAACTGGCCGGTGTGTCAAGAAGCGGATACTATCGATGGGTGAACCGACAGGGAATCGTCACGGAGAAACAAAAGGAAAATGAACAAATCAAACAAATGATCCTCGAATGCCATCAAAAGGTCAACGGGATCTATGGATAATTCCACTACCCTGCAAGCAGCTGAAGAAGGGGGGATTTTCCACGCTCTTTACTTGACAGGGGTATGTTCACTGGCAGGGAAGGTTGGCAAGTTTTCTGAAATTTTCCGGTGGACTATCATAAATATTGGGGAGCGATAAAATGTTGCGGGGATTTGTTATAAAAAAATGATGACCGTTTCCACATTTTTATTGATCCTAACGTTACGTGAAGTTTTATGATAGTGCCAGAAGGGGGTGAGAACGATGAAAAAGGTATATTCAATCGGCGAGTTTGCGAAAAAAACGGGCCAAACAATACGGACGCTTCACTATTATGACGAAATAGGGATTTTGAAGCCGTCGCATGTATCGAGTTCTGGACGCCGATTTTATAGCGAAGATGAGATCATTACATTGCAAAAGATTGTGGCCTTGAAGTTTCTTGGTTTTTCCCTTGAAGAAATTAAACGTTTTATGCAAGAAGAGAAATGGGATTTAAAAGAATCACTTGCTTTTCAAAAAAAGCTTTTGTTGCAAAAGCGTGAACATATTGATCGCATCATAAAAGCAGTGACGCATGCCCAGCATCTTGCCGAGGAACAAGAGAAGATGGATCCGAATATATTTAGTTTGCTTATTAACTCCATACAAATGGAGAATCAACAGAAAGAATGGCTGAAACAATTTATGCCGGATGAAACAGTGGAAAAATTATTTGATATTAGCGAAGAAAAACAGCTGGAATATGCGAAGAAGCTGCTGGGACTTTTCGAAAAGCTAAAAGAGTGCTATGGAAAAGATCCGGGTGATAGTGCTGTGCAATCGTTAATGGAAGAACTTTTCTCTATCGCCAAAAACGTGGCAAAAGAAGTTTTTGGCGAATATTTACCACTATTTCATTTGAAAGAGGATGAATTCGCTGAAGAGCCTATGCTGTTCCCATCTCCTTTTTCCAAAGAAGAAGAGGAATGGGTGGGAAAAGCGGTGGAAATATTTTTAGAGAAAGAAGGAGTAGATTTGCGTGAAGAAGAATCATAGCATGCCTTTAGACAATTGGAAGCCTTTCTGGGAGTTAATCAAGAGCGCGAATCCGCCAAAATGGATTTTTGTCACTGCTATTATTTTTAGTTTGATTGAGACAGGGGTTGGGCTCATTGTCCCATGGTTTACGAAATCTCTTGTTGACCAAATTGCTGCATCGGCGATAGAACCATCCATCATTATTTTACTTGCTGCTTCATTTATTGCGCAAACGATCACTTCCGGCTTTTCTTACTACTTCCTCACTTATATTGGGGAATATGTGGTGGCGGCGATTCGTAAAAAGCTTTGGAATCAAGTTTTATTATTGCCTGTCCCTTTTTTTGATAAGCACCAATCTGGAGAGACGATGAGCCGGATCACTCAGGATACCAACACGGTGAAAATGCTGATCACTCAACATTTAGTTACGTTTCTGACCGGATTTATTTCAGTTGCCGGGGCTGTTAGCATCCTGCTTATTATCGACTGGAAAATGACCCTTATGATGGTGACGGCTGTTCCAGTTTCCATCCTGATTCTCTGGCCGCTTGGGCAAAAAATGTACAAAATTTCAAAAGCCACCCAAGATGAAATGGCCAGTTTTTCAGCCAATCTTGGCAGAGTGTTATCCGATATTCGTCTTGTTAAAGCTTATTGCGCGGAAAAAGAGGAGCGAAAAAACGGGGAACTAGGGATTTTTCATTTGTTTCAATTTGGGCTGAAAGAAGCGAGAATTCAAGCTGTCATTTCCCCGTTCATGACATTTGTGATGATGCTCGTTTTAGTCGTTTTAATCGGTTATGGCGGCGTCCGTGTTGCCTCAGGCACGCTTTCGTCCGGTTCGCTTGTCGCCATCATTATTTATATGGTTCAAATCATTGTTCCGTTTAGTCAGATGGCCGCATTTTTCGCTTCATTTCAAAAAGCGATGGGGGCAACAGAACGAATCCAACGCATTTTAGCCTTAGAGAAAGAACTAAGCGGCGGCTTGCCTGCGGTGCAAAATCCTGACCAAGACATCCATTTTCGCAATGTTTCCTTTTCTTATAAAAAGGGAGAGCCTGTACTCAAACAAGTAACGCTTACGATTCCTTCCGGAAAAACAACCGCTATTGTTGGCCCGAGCGGCAGTGGAAAAACGACATTGTTTGCTTTGCTGGAGCGATTTTACACACCCGATGAAGGAGAAATATTGCTTGGGGAAACCAATATTGCAGATTTTCACTTATATTCGTGGCGCAGTCAAATCGGTTATGTCTCTCAAGAAAGCCCAATGATGTCAGGAACGATCCGCGACAACATTTGCTATGGGCTAAATAAAGACGTGACTGATGAAGAAATAGAACGAGCAGCCAAACTGGCAAATGCCGCGGAATTTATCGAACGGCTTCCAAACGGATATTGGACGGAAGTTGGGGAACGGGGAATCAAATTATCAGGCGGACAGCGGCAGAGAATCGCCATTGCCCGCGCTCTTATCCGCGATCCAAAAATCCTTCTCCTTGATGAAGCAACCTCAAACCTAGACAGCTCCTCGGAAGTCCTTGTTCAAAAGGCCTTGCAGCGGCTAATGGAAGGAAGAACAACACTTGTCATTGCTCATCGGCTCTCAACCGTCATCAATGCAGACCAAATCGTTGCAATTAGAGAATGGGACCATCACCGGGATTGGAACACACAGAGAATTGCTGCAAACCCATCCGCTCTACAGAGAACTGGCCGAACAACAACTGCAAACCATATTGGAGCAACCATAAAAAGGCGGACGGGTGCGGCTTCCATGTCAAACATTTTTACGCTCAGGCTTCTTCTTTTGCCACTCACTGCAAGATGTTCAATTTTTACTCTCATTGCTAAGCAATGCAATGGATAATCCATTGCATTCTCCCGCTGCATCATTTGCAAAAAAAGATTCTGAATCATTTCCCGGAATAGGGTGACCAAGCCTAGAGATCGCAATGAAGTGATTTAATGAATCCATCGGAACTTCATCCTTTTTGAAAAAGTTTAAAAGCGCGGCTTGGCCCTTCTCTGTTGCTATAAGGAAGGGCTTTTTTTATGTTAAGGCGTAAAACACCATTTTCGTGCTCATACTCCGCCAAAAAATGGCGGGGTTCCGCCACAAGTTGGCGGTGAAAAAATGATCGTTTTGATTTACATTTATAGTATAGGAATCATAAAAAATCGAACAAGGGAGGGGATTTTATGTTCAAAAAAGGTTATTTATCTATTCTTTCGCTAGTTATGGGATTCACTTTCTTCTCAACTAATACTTTTGCAGCTACTGATATCGTTGATAATGATGCTTTAAGCAGTGCCCCTGGATACTCTGAACAAAAGGGAAATTGGACCTACAAGACAGGTTCTGGATACTACAATGATTATCGGATCGTTTCAGCAACCGTTAATGGCTTTGATACTGATTATGCGTATATTTGGAGATTTTATGCACACGACAAAAATGCCGCTCATTATGTCTACTTAAACAATAAAGATTTTACAAATCCAAGAACAGCTTATCAAATAGATGAGTTTGGCGGTATTGTGTATATTAACCAAAATACAGCACCTGGTGGTTGGAATTTTCTTAAAACCCATAAAGAGTGGAATCATATGATTGTAATTAACACATCTTTAACTACCAAGTTAGGAAATGTGGGAGCAGATGCTACAAAAATTACTTATTAATTAGGGGTGAGTGCTTTGAAGAAAAAATTTTTGATTGCTGGAGTTGCTAGTGTGGTATTAGCCGTTTCATTAGTGGTATATAATGGTACAGATATTGCTGGAAACCAAGACAACGTGGCTCAGGCAAGCGCAAATATTCAAAAAGTAAAAGTGCAAAATACAGATGAACAAAAAACTAAAATTCAAACCTTGATGTTAAATTCTATTGATCATTATAAAACAGCAAAAGGATCGTTTGAATATTTTAGTGAATCAGGTAATTTTCATATCAGTGTAGATTATCAAACAGATCTTTCTGACAGCCCCAAATCTTATGAAAAAGTTCGCGGACTGGCTAAGGAAAATAAGAATGGTATAACTACTGCAGCTGAACCAGGCTATGAAGTGAGCGTATATGATGGAGAAAATTTGATTAATTACAATAGTGGTTCTAGTGATTATCAAACGAATAGTGTTACTAAAAGCAATGTTCCTATAAAAACTATCGTAAAAGTAGGAAAAGTGAGTGAAAAGGAACGTAATTATTTAAAAAACACGACCATCCATGAACGGATTACTACAGTAGATGGAGAAAAAGCCTACATACACAGAATAGATCCGTCCTATATGGGAATAGCGAAGACTTCTTTATTTCCAGAAGATATAGCAATGGGACTTTTAGCAGATGATGCACGATGGGATATCACAGGGCAGGAAAATATAGCAGGAGTCAAGACGGTAGTAATAGAAGGTAAACTGAATAGTGAGTATTCAAAACGATATAACGCAAAAACTTTCAAATTAAATATAGAGCCAAACACTGGAATAATGATACAAATGGAAGTTTTTGATTCCTCAGGCACCATTAAAGAATCAATAAAAACAAAAAATATTGAAATTAATAAAAGTTTAGACACCAAGTTATTCACAAGTTTTTAACAATTCTGTTTCAATGAAAGCCCACATTATAAACGAAGTAATGATGTATAAAATTTGATTAAGTCTGAAATTTTGCGTGAAAAGAAACGGCAAAAAGCGGTTTGATTTTTCCAAAACGTTCATTTGCTGGCTCTTCACCACAACATGTACTTGACAAGCAATACGGTTTCCTGCCCAAAGATGTGCAAAAATCACTGATTTGTTGATTTTCCCTCACAAGCGTAAATAGAGTATGTTCAGAAAAAATCAAGTACAACTTTTGGTGAAGAGCCACATTTGGCTCTTCACCAAAAAGTGTACTTGACAAAGAAAGACGATTATGATAAAGACAATCAAAATAGCATTTTTCCTTTTTATACCACACATCTCTTTGAGCAACATTGCTATCATGTTTATCTTTAAAAGTCAAGTACATCTTTTGGTGATGAACCCCTTTTTTGTTTGGTTGTCAATTTATGTTATTTATGTTAGTGAATTTGCTCATCTACAGACCATACTCAAGTTTAGTGGCTTATATCTTGGAGCTGTTCCTTGGAGAGAAAATTCTCCAAGGAACTTGTTTCAGTGAAAATACGCGTGCCTTAATGGGGCATATTCATGCCTAGAAGGCTGGTGATTGAATGAAAAATCAGCTCAACAATAGTTGTTGGAGGACACCTTTTTCAAGACGGCTTCCATCTTAGGAAGTTTTGCGTCAGGGCCACTGTGTTTGTTGGTTGCCTGAAGCGTATGGAAGAAGTCAACATCTGGTGGCCTGTCAAAACCCTTTTGGCGTCACTTTCTTTTCGACTTTGCGCAGCAGCCAGTCAAAGGCAATCGCTAAGATCGCCGCAGGAATGGCCCCGGCTAAAATCAAGTTTTTATCGGCGATGCGCAAGCCGCGGTCGATCAAGTCGCCAAGACCGCCGGCGCCGATGAAGGTCGCCAAGGCGGCGACGCCGATCGTCAGCACCGTTGCCGTGCGCACGCCAGCCATAATGACGGGAAGCGAGAGAGGAAGTTCAACCATCCATAAAATTTGCCGCGATGTCATCCCCATCCCCCGGCCAGCGTCCACCAGCGCCGGGTCGACGCCGAGAATGCCGGTGTACGTGTTGCGCAAAATCGGAAGCAAGGCATACAGCATCAACGCGATGATCGCCGGCAGTTTGCCGATGCCGAAAATCGGAAGCATAAACCCAAGCAACGCCAAGCTCGGAATTGTCTGAATGATGGCGGCCACGCCAATGATCGGCTCGGCGAGTTTGCGATACCGCGTCAATGCGACGCCGAGCGGCACGGCGATGACGATCGCAATGCCCATGGCGATAGCGGATAAGAGCACATGCTCTTGAAAGGCGATCCAAATATCATTCTTTCGTTCGATCAACGTCTGCAACAATTCCATTGTATCCCTCCTTGGCGGAAAAAGCGGCAGCGGATGGCTGCTGCTTCGTCGTGAGAAGTTCAGATAAAAACGGTCATCCCTTTTTTTCGCAAGCAGAACGAATTCCGTTGACAAACCGCTCGAGGCCATTTTTCCTTTTCAACATGAGGCATGTTGTTCAAGCGAGGCGATTGCGGCATCGAGTTTTCCGGCTGTGATTTGCCTGCGCATGTTCCGTTGCCCGTTATGCGTGCTGCTGAAACGTCCACTCCGCGAGCGCGCGCATCATGCTCGAGCGCGTAATCCCCCCGATAAGACGGTCGCCATCGAGCACCGGAATGATGCGCACATCCGGATCTTGGAACAGAGCGGCGACGTTCGTGACGTCCGCTTCTTTCGCCAACGTCGTCACATCGTAATCGGCGATGTCGGCGACTAACAAATGCTCTTCCCGATAGCGCTCCTCGATTTGTTTCAACGTCACGATGCCGAGAAACGATTGCTTTTTATCGACCACAATCAAACTGTCGACTTTTTTCGCTTTCATCAATCGGAATGCCTCGGCCAAACCGCGGCGCGGCGAGATCGTCGCGACATCAACCGACATTAAATCTTCCGCCGTCGGCACGGCCGTCTGGCGGGTCCGCAGCCGGTCTTCGCCGATAAACTCGCGGACGAACGAGTTCGCCGGCCGCCGAAGCATTTGGTCGGGCGTCGCAAATTGGACGATTTCCCCGTCCTTCATCAAGGCGATCCGATCGGCGATTTTAATCGCTTCGTCCATATCGTGGGTGACAAAGACAATCGTTTTCTGAATCTCTTCTTGCAGGCGGACGATGTCATCTTGCAGCTGCTCGCGGCTGATCGGGTCAAGAGCGCTGAACGGTTCATCCATCAAAATAATATCCGGTTCAGCCGCCAAGGCGCGGACGACGCCGACGCGCTGCTGCTGGCCGCCGCTGAGCTCTGACGGGTAGCGGTGCTTGAACGTCGCTGGATCCAATCCGACGAGCTCAAGCAATTCGTCGACCCGTTTTTCATAGACGTGTTTTTCCCACTTTTTCAACTTCGGCACGAGCGCGATGTTTTCCGCGATCGTCATATGTGGAAACAAGCCGATTTGCTGGATGACGTAGCCGATGTTGCGCCGCAGCTCAACCGGGTCGAGCTGGGAAATGTCTTGCCCGTCGATGTACACTTTGCCCGATGTCGGCTCGATCAAGCGGTTGATCATCCGCATCGTCGTCGTTTTCCCGCACCCGCTCGGCCCGATCAAGGCGACCAACTCTCCTTTGCGAATGTCGAGATTAATATTCTTTAAGGCGACAAAGCCATCCTCATACTGTTTCGTCACGTTTTCAAACCGAATCATTGACATTCCTCGCTTTCTAGTCGATCAGTCCTTCCGATTTCAAAAAGTTGATTGCCACCTCACGTGGCTGTTTTCTTTCCAAGTTCACTTGGCCGTTTAGTTCCATCATTTTTTCATCGGTCAAAATGTTGGCCAACTTGTTCAGTTTCTCCTCAAGCCCGGGATTGGCATCGAGCACTTCCTGGCGGATGATCGGCACGGCGTGGTACGGCGGGAAGTACTGTTTGTCATCTTTCAATACGACCAAATCATATTTTTTTATCCGGGCATCGGTCGTGTAGGCGGTGATGACGTCAATCTCTCCATTTTTCGCTGCTTCGTATTGCAAGTCTGGGTCGATCGTCACTTTTTTCTTGAACTGAAACCCGTACGTATCAACAAGCCCGTCATAGCCGTCGCTTCGCTCAAAAAACTCGGCGTCCGACCCAAAGGTGAGGGAAGACGAATGTTTCGCCAAATCGGAGTACGTTTTCACCCCGAGCTTTTCCGCGAGGTCTCTGCGCATGGCCAAGGCGTAGGTGTTGTTAAACCCGAGTGGTTTGAGCCAAGCGATGTTGTATTTTTCCTTATATAATTTCTTTGTTTCGTTGTAAATTTGTTCGGGCGTCTTTTTAGGATCGTACGGCTGTTTTAAAATGTTCAAATACCCTGTCCCCGTGTACTCGACATACATGTCGACATCGCCATTTTCAATGGCCTGCTGGAGCATAAACGCGCCGCCTAGACTGTCCTTCACTTCCACGTCCAAATCGGTGTTGGCCTTCACATACTCCGCCAGTAAATGCGTCAAAATAACTTGCTCGGTAAACTTCTTCCCACTGATAACAATTTTTCCTTTCGCATCACTCGTTCCGCTGCAGGCCGCTAGTCCAAATACAAGCCCGACAGCGAGCAAAGATCGAATCCATTTTCGCAACACAATTCCTCCTTTTTCGGCTGTTGTCATACAAATAAAGGGGGATGAAAAAAGGCGGCAACAAGACGCAGAGGGGATGAAAAAGCGTCACAAACAAAGGATACCGCAATTTGGGTGCAACTGGCAAATTTGGTATCGGCCGATATGTTTGCTTCTCGCTTGCTCTCGCGGCGATGAGCGTTCTCTCCTCCTTGATCCTGAAAAATGCTCGGGAATGCTGGCGAATCCTTCAGAATGCTCCGAATTCGAGATGTTCGAATAAAGTTTTTGCTCATCCGTTGATGCGCCAGCCAGAGCTGCCCCAAGCCGTGGACCGAGAATGGGGGATGCTCCTGCTTGATGCCTTGGGGCAGCGACCCGTGAGGGAAGGGGAAAACAAAAAACGGCAGCCCACGGCTGCCGGGTGAAAAGGGAATCAATGTGGAACGTTTCTTTATGGGGAACGCATTAGGCATGAACAAGGCGATGAAGGGTGCTTTCCGTTTTGAAAACGCGGGCGTTCAAGACGTGCAGTCCCGCTTCATGTTCGGCGAGGGCAGGCAGCACTTTGTCTTCGAGGATGGAAGTGATACGGGTGAGGTCGCCTTTCATATGGTGGAGGTCGTGCGCCATCGCCTCGTATTTGGCGGTCAGCACTTCTTGCCCATGGCGGAGCGCTTCAACGATCGCCTTCGTTTCGCTTGTGCGCTCATCAAGCAGGTCGATTCGCTGTGCAAGCGTGTTCGTCTGTTCGTTCAGTTGGGCGACTTGGTGTTCGACGGTGCCCATGCGTTCGTTCAGTTGGGCGACTTGGTGTTCGACGGTGCCCATGCGTTCGTTCAGTTGGGCGACTTGGTGTTCGACGGTGCCCATGCGTTCGCTCAGTTGGGCGACTTGGTGTTCGAGGTTGCTTGTCCGCTCGTTCAGCTGAGTGAATTGTTGCTCAAGGGCGCTTGTTCGTTCGTTAAGCTGTGCGACCTGGCGTTCGAGAACGCTCGTGCGCTCATTCAGCTTGGTCATTTGAGCTTCAAGAGCACCTGTTCGTTCATTGAGCTGGGCCACTTGCCCCTCCAAGGCGCCAACCCGTTGCTCGAGCGATTCGACCGCCGCGCGCGTCGCTTTCACTTCATGCAAAATTTCCCGCAGCAACGCTTCCATTCGTTTCACCTCCTTTTCCCCTCTATTTTACAAAAAACGCGCGCCGATGGCGAGAAAAAATAGGAAAACGGTTTTTGCTAGAAAAAGAGCGGAGAGAATCGTTACAATAAACATAGGAAAAAAACCGAAGCAAAGGTGGACGGAAATGGACGCCACATGGCTCAAGCCGATTGTCGAAACAAAATATTTATCAACGGAAAACGCGCACCGCTACCGGGCGATTTTGCGCTATTTCTACATCCAGCACGAGCGGATGCGCCAATTTTTGTTTCCGGAAGAAGTGTACGCCTTTTTAAAGCAGCACGAGGAGTTTGCGGATTACACGGAAGATGACTTGCAGCAAGACCTCGACCAGCTCGTCAAATGGAACAACTTGATCGCCCGCCAAGAGACGTCCCATGTCCGGACGATTGAAGAGTTTAAGAAAAAGCGGTTTCGCTACCAATGCAGCCCGTACACGGTGGAGATCGAGCGGATGATCCGTACCCTTGAGCAGCTCGGGGATTCGTTCGGAGGGTCCCTCGAGAAAACACGGTTCGACCGTTTGTATGCATCTCTTTCCCGCATGGAGGCGATCATCGCTTCTGATTTTCAAGAACAAGCGGATGAAATGCATCAAGTATGGGAAGAGACGTTCGATTATTTTAAGAAAATCATCCAAAATTCCGCCGACTATATCGCTTATTTGCACAGTGAAAACTTGGAAGAGCGGATGACGTCCGAGTCGTTTCTCGTCTATAAAGAGCAGTTTACGGCGTACTTGCGCGATTTTATCGTCGCCTTGCAAAAAACGTCGATGCAGATTGAACAATTGCTTGAAGATCTGCCGGAAGAAGGGGTTCGGCAGTTCATCGAGCGTGTCGTCGACTATGAGCGGTCGATCCCGCGCTTTGCCGATGCGCTGCCGCCGCGCGCTGTGCAGATTGAAGAAAAATGGGAGACGTGGCGCAGCCTGTGCGAATGGTTTTTAGGCCGCAACGGGCGCGAGAGCGAGCTTTCGTTTTTGCAATACCAGACGAATGAGGCGATTCGCCGCCTGACGCGCGTCGTGCAGCGGCTTGGCGAGCGGCATCATCATTTTCGCAGCCGCAAAGGCGACTACTTGCATTTGGCCCGTTGGTTTTCCCGCCTTGAATCGATTGAAGAGGCGCACTGCCTGTCAGCGGTCGTATTCGGCTGCTTCCATACGAAACATCTCGTCGCTGACACGGAAGCAACCGACAACATATACCGCGACGTATGGGACGAGCCGCCAGCCGAGTGGGTGACGAAGCCGCGCGTCCGCCATTACGGGGAAAAGAAAAAGCCGCAGGCGATTGAAGACAAAGAACGGGAGAAAGAAGAAGCGCGCCTTCGCTATTTGGAAGAAAAAGCGCGCGAGGAAGCGGCGCTCAGACAGCTTGTGACCGATGGAAAAATCGTGCTTGCCGACCTTCCTGAGGTGACCCCATACGTACGGAAAACGCTGCTCGGCTGGATCGCCAAAGCGATGGGGCGCGAGGGGCAAGCAATGAAGACGGAAAACGGGTGGGTGGTCAAAGTGGTGAACAAAGAGGGGACGATTTGCCTTCGCGCAGAAGATGGGGAACTCGTGATGCCGAACTACGAAATTCATGTGCTTTCGGGAGGTGAGTGAGGATGGAAACGGCGTTTGACGACAAGGCGAAAGAAGCGCTCGCCGCGCTGTTTGAGCAGTTTTGGATCATTCGCGACCAAGAGCCGGATTTGTATCAGCTCATCCGCGAGCGTGAACATGTGTTGAAACGGTATGTGGAGGAGAAGTTTGGGTATCGACTCATCGTCCACCGCTATTTCGCCAAGCTCGAGAAAATTCCCGCCGATCCCGAGCCGTGGATGGGCATCGAGTCGTTTCAAGAGCCGCTTGACTATGCGCTGTTTTGCTGCTTGATGGCGTATTTGGAAGGAAAAACGGTGGAAGAAAAGTTTTTGCTTTCTGACGTATGCGAAGAAATTCGCGCCATGTACCCGGGGGATCTACCGGTCGATTGGACGAACTACTCGCATCGGCGCTCGCTCATCCGCGTGTTGAAGACAGCGGAACAAATCGGACTCGTCCGCCGGATGGATGGGGAGATTGAGGCGTTCGCCCAGCATGTGGAGGAAGAGGCGCTGTACGAAGTGCCGGTGCTCGCCCGTTATTTTATGCGCACGTATCCGAAAGATTTGTTGCAATATGAATCGATCGACGAATTGCTCGCCGAGGAGTGGAAAGCCTCGCCGCAAGATTATCGGCGCCATCGCCTGTATCGGAAGCTGTTTTTATCCCCGGCGGTGCATCGGACGGAAGGGGACGAGCAAGACTTTTACTACTTGCGCAACTTCCGCCATCGGCTGCGGGATGACATCGAAGCGCATACGCCGTTTCGGTATGAATTGTACAAAAATGCTGCCATGTTGACGCTTCCCGAACGGCAGGCGCCGTACACGACATTTCCCGATCAGAAAGGAACGTCGGAGATCATCCTTCATTTTGCCGCCTTGGTGCGCGAGCGGCTTGGGGAATATCCGCCGGATGAATACGGCCGCATCCGGTTGACGTCTGAACAATTTTCCGCCTGGCTTGCCGATTGCCGCCGCCGTTACGGGGCGGGGTGGGGGAAAACGTACCGCGACATGTCGGCTGCCGAGCTTGTCCGCGAAATGCTTGCGGCGCTCAACGAATGGCGCATGGCCGATGTGGAGCACGACACCGGAATGATCGTCCTTTACCCGCTGCTCGGGCGGGTGTCGGGACGGTATCCAGATGATTTTGACGCGAAAGAGGGGGAGGAACATGACGAATCCATGGGTGCTTCATCGCGCGGGGCTGATTAATTTTTGGTATTACGACGAGCAATACTTTCACTTCGCTGACGGCAAGCTGCTGTTGCGGGGAAGCAACGGGGCGGGCAAGTCGGTGACGATGCAAAGCTTGATCCCGGTGCTTTTAGACGGCAAGAAGACGCCCGATCGCCTCGATCCGTTCGGTTCACGGGCGCGGCGCATGGAAGACTACTTGCTTGGGGAAAAAGACGTCGTCAATCGCGATGAGCGGACGGGGTATTTGTTTTTAGAATATAAACGGAAAGAATCCGACCAATACGTCACAACGGGCATCGGCCTGCGCGCGAAGCGGCAAAAAAGCCTCGACTTTTGGGGGTTTGTCATGTTCGACAACCGCCGCATCGGCTATGACCTTCAGTTGTATAAACAAGAAAAAACAGGTGAAAAAATCCCGCTGACGAAACGCGAGCTCGCCGCATTGCTCGGTGCGGGCGGGACGGTCGTCGAGACGCAAAAAGAGTATATGGAGCTCGTGAACAAACATGTGTTTCGTTTTGAAACGATCGAGGCGTTTCAAGAATTGATCGAATTGCTCATTCAACTGCGCAGCCCGAAGCTGTCGAAAGACTTTAAGCCGACGGTGATTTATGAGATTTTGGAAAGCTCGCTGCCTCCGTTGACCGATGACGAGCTCCGCCATTTATCCGAAACGATTGAAAACATGGACCAAGCCAAGCAGCAACTTGAGCAACTCGAACGCGACGAACGGGCGTTGAAGCGTCTTTGCGATCAGTACCGCCTGTACAACGAATATATGATCGCCGAAAAGGCGGCAGAATACGTAAAAGCGGTCAAACAAGCGGAACAGCTCGCTGCTGAACAACACCGCCTTCACGATGAAGAAGAAAAGACGCGAAAGGCGCTTGATGAGCTTGAGGAGTCCATCACCCGCTTCGGCCGCGAGGAAGACGTGCTGCGAGCGCGCGAAATCGACTTGGCTGGCCATGAAGTGTTTCAGCAGGCGGAAAAGTATGAACAGCTGAAAGCGGAGCGGCAGCGCCTAGAGGAGCGGCGGGAGCGGCACGAGCAGACGATTGCGGAAAAAGAACGGCAGGAACGTCAGCACCGCCGCCGCCTCGATGAAGCGGAAGCGCGGTTGGATGACCTTGAGCAGAAGCTTGAAGATGAGTTGGAGCAGTTGCGCATGGATGCCGAAGAAGGAGCGTTTCCCTTGCATGAAACGAACGAAGACGATTTTCACCGCCATCGCCAAAAGCAGCAGGAGTTTTCGTTTGCCGCTTGGAAGCAGGAAGCCGATCGTCATGTCGAACGGCTTGAGGGGCTGGCGCGCCTTTGGCGCAGGCATGACGAGGTGAAACGGCGCTATGAAGAAGCGAGCAGCGAAGCGGGCGAAAGGCGGCGGGAAATGGACGAATGGCGCCACCAGCAATGG
>NZ_BCPV01000070.1 GCF_001544135.1 Geobacillus zalihae NBRC 101842
TTCGAAGAGGAGAAAGAGCGGTTTGAACAAGCCGTGCTTGCCTGGGTCGAGCAGGGAGGAATCGACGTTTCCGAAACGGACATTCAGGCGTTTTTGCAACAAATGGGCGCCCTCTATGAGCAGTATTCGCTCGATGATTTGAAGCGCCCATTCGTGCAAGCGTATTACGATGCCGTCGGCAAGAAAAAGGATGAGAAATGGCGGCTCGAGCATGACATCCGTCTGTTGGAAGAAAAACGGGCAGAGCGCGAGGCCGAACTGCGTCAATGGCGGGAACAACGCGACCCCGAGCCTGAACGGGATGAACAAACCGTCGCCGCCCGGTTGGCGTTGGAGGAGAAAGGCATTCCGTTTGTCCCGTTTTATGCCGCGGTCGAATTTGTCGACGATGTGCCTGACGATGTGCGCGAGCGGATCGAATCGGCGCTTTCACACGCGGGGCTGCTTGACGCCCTCATTACCGCTCGCGAGATTGACGTCGCCTGCGATCGTGTGCTCACTCCGAACCCGGCTCATATGGCGCATACGCTCGCCGATTATTTGCGCCCCGACAAAGACGCCCCTGTGTCAATGGAACGGATCGACGAAGTGCTCCGAAGCATCATGATCACCGATGTGGAACAAGAAGGCGGCATGACGATCGATGAAACGGGGCGCTATTCGCTCGGCCTTGTGCGCGGCCATGCGCCGCGGAGATCGAAGGCGATGTTCATTGGCCGTGCGGCGCGCGAACGGTGGCGGCTTGAGAACATCGCGGCGCTGGAAGCCGAGATCGCCGCTGTGGGGCAAGAGATCGACCGTCTGCGCGGGGCGCATCAGGCGGTGGAAGCGGCCATCCAAGCGCTCGCCGACTGGTTGGCGTCCTTCCCATCGGACCGCGATGTGCGCACCGCGTTTGACGAAGCGCAAGAAGCGCGCCGCCAAGCCGAAAGCAAAGAACGGGAATGGAAGCGGCAAGAAGAAAAAGCCGCTCTCTTGGCGCGCGAATGGAAACAAATCAAACAACAGCTCCACGACGAGTCGGCCGAGCTCGATTTGGCCTTTACTTTAGACGGCTGTGAACAAGCCCAGCTCGCCATGAAATCGTACGTCCGCCATGTGCACGAACTCGAAGTGCTTTACCGCGAAACGCGCCATACCGAGGCGATGATCGCCCAACAGCGCGAGCGGCTCGCGGCGCTGGAAACGGAGATCGACGAAGCGAAAGGCGAACGAAATCGGCTTCGGGATGAAACCGAGCGGCTCGCCTTGCGAATCGCGGAGATGGAACGGACGCTCGCGCAAATGGGGGCGGATGACATTCGCGCCGAAATCGCCCGCATCCAAGAACGATTGGCGTTTTTGCGCCGCGAAATTCCGCGCCTTGTCAACGAACGGGCGCGGACGGAACAGCGGCTCATGCGCTTAGTCGAAGAGCGGGAAAAAGGGGCGCAGCGGGAAGCGTTCGCCCGCGAGCTCGCCGCGATGTGGGAAAAGTCGTTTGCCCGTGAAGCGGCGCTTGGGCTTGTGGATCTTGATCGTTCCCGCTCCCTCCTGGAGCAGGCGAAAGAAGCGAAACAACGGTACGAAGCAGTGTTAAAAGAGACGCGTTCCTCGCTTCTGGCGCGGCTGAACACCGTCTTTTTCCAAGAGTCGTCCAACTTGACCGAATACCGGGCGTCCTTCGAGCCGCTGGAAGAACAAACGAAGCCCGAATGGACCGCCGCTGCCCCAGACGATGAGATGGCCATGAAAGCCGCGGACTGGCGGGAGAAACAAGAACGGCACGTCATTTACCTCGACTACAAAGGCGAGCGCGCCACGCCGTTTGCGGTGCTGGCGGAAGTGGAGCGCGACATCGTCTTGCAGCACGAGTATATGAAAGAACAAGACCGCGAGCTGTATGAGGACGTCATTTTAAAATCAGTCGGCCGCATTTTGCGCAGCCGCATCCAGCGCGCCGAGCGGTGGGTGAATGAGATGAACAAGCTGATGGGCGGCCTTGACACGTCGTCAGGGCTCGTGCTGTCCATTCAATGGAAGCCAAAAACGGCGGAGACGGAAGCGGAGCTGGATACGAAAGAATTGGTGCGCCTATTGCGGATCGATTCACGGCTGTTGAAAGAGGAAGATTTGCAGCGGGTGACGAACCATTTCCGCTCGAAAATCGCCCGCGCCCGCGAATTGCTTGAAGAGCGCGGCCAAGGCAGCACGCTCCATCAAATCATTAAAGAAGTGCTCGACTATCGGAAATGGTTTTCCTTCACTTTGTACTATGAAAAAACAAACGAGCCGAAACGCGAGCTGACGAACCACCGCTTTTACCAATTCAGCGGCGGGGAAAAGGCGATGGCGATGTACATTCCGCTTTTCGCCGCGGCGTATTCGCGCTACCAAGAAGCGGGCGATGACGCCCCGTACATCATCTCCCTTGACGAGGCGTTCGCCGGCGTTGACGAAAACAACATCCGCAACCTGTTCGGACTTGTCGAACAGCTCGGCTTTAACTACATCATGAACTCGCAGGCGCTTTGGGGCGACTACGACACCGTGCCCGCGTTGTCCATTTGCGAACTCGTCCGCCCGCGCAATGCGTCGTTTGTGACCGTCATTCATTACCGTTGGAACGGCCGCGTCAAACAGCTGATGGTCAATGATAAAGAATGGGAGACGATCGAGACGTGAGCACGGCCAAGGAGGCGGCTGCCTTTTTCCGATCCGAACCGGGCTTCAAGCGGCTGTTTGCCGAAATGAAACGCAAGTACGAGTCGCTCGGCCGCGTCGGCGGCGCGGTTTCATTGCAGTCGTTCTCCAAGGAAGAGCGGGAGTCGATCGCCGCCTTTTTCGGCAAAGACGTCTCCCGCGTCTCCCTTATCGCGTTTGAAAAACAGCTCGGACAGACGAGGTTTGCGGGCGTTGGGCTTGTCGAGCTGCTTGAACAGTACTTCGGCGCCCCGCTTGTCTCAAACAAAGAACGGCGCCAGGCGGAGGAAGAGGAACGGGATCGTTTTTTTGCGCGTCTGACCGAGGAGCATCATTGGGTTGAGTCGGTCCGCCCTCAGCGCTTCGTCCAAACGGCGTACGAAGCCGACCGCCGCAGCCTGGAGGAGGCCATCCGCCTTGTCGGCGCCGCCCTGGGCTACTTCCCGCTCCCGTCATACATGCGCCTCCCGCTCTTTGCCCAGCAAGTGGCGGGCGACCCGCACGCGTTCGATTTGTCCACGCTACCGGGGAGATTGTTGCTTTCGGCGTTGCAAGCGACCGTGCCCGGGGATTGGGACATGGCATCTGTAGAGAGCGTCAACGAGTTGCTCCAGTCCGTCGGCTTGCTCCGTGAGGATATCCTGAACTTTGTCACATGCGCCAACATTCTTGCTGAAACCAAGGACGGACCGCATCCTGTTTTCTCCGCTGCCTGGGAGGCGAACACGGCGCTGAACATGCCGCTTAGAGATGTGCTGTCGCTTGTCCGCGCCCGCCCTGCCCATGGGGGGACGGTGTACATTGTCGAAAACGCGGGCGTCTTTTCGACGCTGCTTGACACCCGCGCCCCGCTTGTCAGCACGAACGGGCAAATGAACTTGGCGACGATGAAGCTGCTCGATTTGCTCGCGGCTTCTGGCGCCAAGCTGTATTACTCCGGTGACTTCGACCCGGAAGGATTGGCCATGGCGGAGCGGATGCAGGAGCGGTACGGACCGTCCGTCACCCTTTGGCGCTTTTCCGTGGACGATTATAAGGCTGCCAACCCTGTCGTCGACCTCACCCCCGAGCGCCTCGCCAAGCTCGCGTCCGTAACGTCGACGCCGCTGCAGCCGCTGAAAGAGGAGATGGCGGAAACGAAAAAAGCGGGGTATCAAGAGGCAATTATCGGGAGGCTGACAGAGGATATCAACGGGTAGTCCATCCACGAGCCAGAGAAGGAGCCCGGAGCGATCGGGTCTCCTTCTCCAAAAGGAATTTTTGCGCATGCTCGTCCGTCTCGAGCTGGATGAAGCGAAACAGCGGCTGTTGTTCGGTTTTTTCGAGACGTATTTGCGGCTATCTGAAGAGGAGGAAGCAAAACCGCGACACGAGGTGAGCCAAATGGAAACGAAGGAAGCAAAGCGTGTGATGGAGCTCATCGTCTCATACGAACAGCGGGGGATGGAAAAGGGAATCCAACAAGGAATCGAACAGGGGTTAAAGCAAGGGATGAAGCAAGGACTCCAACAAGGAATCGAGGAAGGGAAGCTCGACGTGGTGAAGAGAATGATGGCGAAAGGGTACGATGCCGACACGATCCACGAACTGACCGGGATGCCGATGGAGAAGATTGAAAGGATGAAGGGGTAAGACGGCCCTTCGCCGTCAAGCTCCGCATTGTCGTCGACCTCCAATCGTGCAAAAACCCCTGGGGATCGACGACAATGTTCTTTTGCGCCAAAATCCTACAGCCAACACGGCTGAACGATATTGACAGAATATTTGAAACGTGATATTCTGAAAACAGCCAAAAGGGGAAAAGCTTGATTTTATGCGCATTGTGTGGGTTTTTATCGTACCTATGAGGGATTGAAACTATCTCCCTTTTCTCTTTCTTGTAAAGCTAAATCAGCGTTTTTATCGTACCTATGAGGGATTGAAACATACAAGAAGACCTAAGGTAGAATGACCAGAATGGAAGTTTTTATCGTACCTATGAGGGATTGAAACATTTTTGATTCTAGTATTTCAGAGACGATGGAAGCAATGTTTTTATCGTACCTATGAGGGATTGAAACATTTCTTCGCCGCGTTCCCAAAGGATTCGATAATATGTTTTTATCGTACCTATGAGGGATTGAAACTCAGGAGCCTCATTTTCATATCGGGGAACTGGATCAAGTTTTTATCGTACCTATGAGGGATTGAAACCGAAAAAAGGCAGTTCTCTGCCGTATAACAACAGCGTTTTTATCGTACCTACAAGGGATGAGACCTGTGCCGGTGTACCAAAATATTTGTGTTACCCGTGGTGCTAGTTGAGCGTTAGAACTCAACTAGCCCAAGTGTAACTAGGGAATAGGCTAACAATATGCCGTCGAGCGCTACTTCAAATCCGATCATGGAATTTGCTCGGATCCCTGTGATCCGGTATTGGTCAACCAGAACCGAGAACACCGTCTCGATCACTTTGCGTTTTTGTTGGATCCATTTCTCCTATGCTTCGGACCAGCAATGTTTCTGGTTTTTTCGAGACGGAGTCCAAAGCGCCATTTGGTACTCTTCGTACAGCCTTTTTTGCAACTCACGGCTGATGAATCCTTTGTCCCCAAAGTTATAGGGATGAGGAATTTGAGTCATCACGCTTTCAGCGGCGATACGATCATGGCAGGATGCTTCCGTTACCACATAGCCCATGGGCAACCCTTGATCGGTCACTTGAAGGTGCAGCTTCAACCCATAGTACCATTGCTTTTTGGAAGCGCAATACCCGATGTCTGCGATCTCTTGAAACCGTTTGACGCGATGCATTCTTGCGGTATGGCACAACGGGAGCGGCAAGCGGTCGACGACGGCATAGGCATGATGTTGGCCGCGTTTTGCTCACGACGGCGATCCATTTGATGGCGAAGTCAAGCGTCAGGCAACGGCGGTTGTACCGGGAACGTTCGAGAAACGAGCCATTTGTGAACAAATTTCCCGTGACAAAGCGATGCCATGCCCGTTCGGATGTCAAACCGAGCAACTTTCCTAAAAGATGAATCGCGATGACCACGGCGTCTTCCTGTTTGACCAAATGGCGGTTGCGACGCTGTAGGTACATCTGAATCGATGACAGTTGGGCAGAGACAAAAAAGAAAATGGCGGCATATTGCTTTTGAATCTTGGCTCGATCTGTAGTAAGTGGAGACGAATTTATTTTATAAGGGCAAAGGACGGCACTCAACAAGGAAGGACAGGATAAAATATGAGATTGACAATCACAATGAGCGGACGGCAAGGGCCTGTTTCCTTGCCTCTCTATTACCAACATTTGTTACAAGGGGTGGTGTATCGCTCGTTAGAGAATGAACAATTAGCCGCTTTTTTGCATGACAAAGGATTCCGTCACGGGAAACGGTCATTTAAACTTTTCACATTTAGCCGTTTATTTGGAACGCATCAAGTGAATCGAGAAAGGAAAACAATTCATTTTTTGGGGGATTTCCAATGGCATATCGACACCGTTCTCCCAGAACTGACTCAACAACTTGGGCAGCGATTCTTGTTGCAGAGAGAGATTGAGCTTTACGGACAGTTGATCGAAGTGAAAAGTGTCAAAATGGAGAACATCGACATACGTGAAAACGAAATGGACATTGTCATGCTCTCTCCGTTGACCGTATATAGCACATATGAAACGTTCGATGGAAGAAAGAAAACGCAATTTTTTGATCCCGATGATGAGGTGTTCCCCCACTTGATTGAATTGAATTTCCGTCATAAATATGAAGCATACTACGGTGTTCCGCCGACGGAAAGGCTATTGATCGAGCCGATTCATGTTCATCATCGTCATCGTGTGGTGACGATGTTCAAGAATATATATATTACAGGATGGCTTGGCTATTACCGCCTCTGTTCTTCGCCAGAACAGTTGACATTTTTATATCATGTTGGTCTAGGTGGCCGAAATTCACAAGGATTTGGCATGTTTCGCCTCAAAAGTGGATAAACGAGTCATGGGATTGTCGTCGACCTCCAATCGTGCAAAAATCCCGGGGGATCGACGACAATGGTTTTTGGTGGTTCAGACTTACAGCCATCGAGGTTGAAGGTTATTGACAGAATTTTTGAAATGTGGTATTCTGAAAACAGCGCTAGATCGAAATGCTTGATGCAACAAGCATTTTTGGGGTTTTTATCGTACCTATGAGGGATTGAAACTCTCGTTTTGTTTACTGTCATGATTTCTTCCATGAGTTTTTATCGTACCTATGAGGGATTGAAACCTTGTACATATCTTGATTTTTCTCCCTCGATAACTTCGGGTTTTTATCGTACCTATGAGGGATTGAAACCAATTAATTTATTTTCTTCTTTTACGCAAGGAAAAACGTTTTTATCGTACCTATGAGGGATTGAAACTTTTTGCTTGCGGCGGTCAAGCCAATCTATGATGTTTTTATCGTATCCACAAGGAACTGAACCCTCTTCATCTTCGCGCGCAGGTGTGATGGGGGGCTCGTTGTTGTCGCAGAGTTAGTTCAGACCACATCTCTCATTTGCTTCGTTTGCGGTGATGAAGCATTGTGCGTAACGGATGGGCGCCTGCGGAACAGGCAGTACAGCATTCTAAGTTGGGCAAAGGCATTTCTAGTCTCACGGGTTGCCTTTCTAAGTGACGGGAGAAAAAAATAAGATGGCAGCGATCTATGTTGGCGGCATCTTTCGATCGAGGGAATCCCTTCTGAGCAGGGGATTCTTTTTTTGTGTTTCGTCCTCCGACGTTGTTTTGCGTCGCTCCTTAAAAGGGGGAAGCAACGGAAAAACCAGCTGGAAGAGACGCTCTTTTACTTTCGAGGGCCCTTGTTATTTTCCATTCGCCTTCGTGAAGTTGGGTGGAAAATTCGTTTTTCACCCGTCTCTTCAGTGGGAAAATGTTTGAAATTGTTAAAAATATCCTCCTCTATAATTGAAAAATAGGATATAATTGATATAAACATAGCTATATTTTCCTGAGATGAAAGAAATATGGAGGGGAAGGGCGGTTGTACCAGCATATTGTTGTAACGTGTGGTGTGTCGTTGCTGACAGGAAACAGGAACGTTTTCTCGATGAATCGGGATGAAATCATGGGGGAGATTCGTCCTTGGTTGAGCGCGACCAACATCGACGAGGAAAAACAACGAAAAATTGATGAATGGATTCGCCATGCCGGGCAGTTTGCTCATGAGGCCGCCCGAGATCCCAATCGTGTGTCGGCGGAATATTCGATGATTTACGAACTTCGTAGACAAGGGAAATTGGCGGAGAGGCCAATGGTTGTCCTCATTGCGACAGACACGGTGGGAGGACGGATTGTGGAAGCCGTGTTGACAAGGTTGCTGGAGGAAGACTTTGCCGCGAACGTTCGTGTCATGTACGTGGATGTGGATGTGAATCATCCAAGACGGATGCAAGAGACGTTGGGAGAGTACATGTGGAAGGTGGCGGATGCTCTCTCCCACGGGGAACCGTCAACAACTTGTTTTGCGCCGATTGGCGGGTATAAAGTGATGACATCGTTGGGCTACATCGTCGGGGCATTTCTGCACTATCCGACAGCTTATATGCATGAGGACGGCCAAGTGTTACATGAGATTCCTCCTGTGCCGATACATATTGATGAGCAATTTGTTCATGATCACTTTGATCTGTTGCGGAAATGCCAAAAGGACATGGTTGATGCGGATTCGCTTTCTTACCGCGAAAAACAATGTATTCTTCAATATCCGTTTTTGTTCCAGCAAGAGGATGGTCTTGTGTATTTAAGTGCATTTGGACAATTTTTGTTTGAACATGAAAAATATAAACATTTGTTTGCGACCACGTACCTTGTATCCAAACAAGTCGCCAATATGTTGCAACACAATCATCACCAGTTGCTGTTTGTGCACCAACAAATGCGGGAGCTGGTAAAGAAGCTGAAGCATGAAGAGGGAGACATGGGCGTTTTGTACCACGAAAAGTCATTCAAAACGATTGATGTCCGAAAAGTGAAATATCACTTGTACAAAGGAGCGAGCAACGGACAGACGGCGTTTCGCCTTGCTTACCGATACGATGAAAAAGAAGATTGCTTGTATGCCAACTATTTATGGCTTGACCATAACCGATATGAGCGGGAAGCGGAAAGAGGAAAAGGGATTTATGAAGAGGATTCTGAGTTTATCGATATCACGAAACAATTGGCGGGAGTGGGGAGATAAGCGTGGGGAGAAGGGTATTGTTGTCGTTTCTTGGATTGAGCGATTATGAATATTGTTATTACACATACGAGGGCAAATCGTCTTCTTATACGCGTTTTATCCAGACAGCGGTGTATGAGTTGTTTCGCGGGGATGGACCGATGGATGTGGTGGTGTTTGCGACGAAAGAAGCGCGGGAGCGGAATGGGCGAGACCGCTTCAAAGGGGAGGAGCGGCTGGAGGGCTTGATCACCGCTTTTCAGCGCATCGCTCCTGAGGCGAATGTGAAGCTCGTGGAAATGGAAAGCCGTCAGGATGAACAGGCCAATTGGCGGTTGTTTGACTGCATTCTGAATGAAATTCGGGAAGGGGATACGATTTATTTTGACATCACCCACAGTTTCCGTTCCATCCCGTTTGTCGCGCTCATCGTGTTGAACTACGCCCGCTTTGTGAAAAAAACGGACATTGGCGCGATCGTTTACGGCTGGTTTGAAATGCTTGGGCGTCCAGCCGATGTCAAACAGTTGCCTCCAGAACGGCGGTTGGCGCCGATTGTCAATTTGACAAGCATGGCGAGGCTGCTCGATTGGACGAACGGGGTCGATCAATTTTTGCGCACGGGGGATGCCTCCATCATCCAGGCGCTGACCGCGAAAGAAAACAGCGAAGTGTTCCGCAATCCGTCTTCGAGCCAGACAATGCGAAACGAAGTGAAAGAATTAAATCAGTTGACGAAGCAGCTTGATCAGACGGAAAAAGTGATCCGCACGTGCCGAAGCTTGCAAATCGATGAAGAAGTGCAGAAATTTCATGAACAGCTCGGCCGCGTTCGCTCAGCGTCGGCGGAAGCGATTAAACCGCTTGTCCCATTGTTGGATGTGATGGAGAAAAAGTATGCGATGTTTGATGATGATCCGATCATGAACAGTTGGAAGGCTGTGCGTTGGTGTTTGGACCACGGATTGATTCAGCAGGCGCTGACGATGTTGGAGGAAAATGCGGTGACGGCCGTTTGCCGGGTGTTGGGGCTTGATTTGCGGAATGAGAAGGCCCGGGGAGATGTTCATTCGGCTATTGAAATTTTATTGCGAGATATTCCGAAAGAGGAATGGCGCGTTCGTTCCGTAGAGCGGGTTGAACAAATAATCGATTTCTTGTCTCCTTATAAGGGCGACTTAAAACGATTTAGCACGCTTAAGGAGCGGCGCAACGACATCAATCATGCTGGGGCGCGGCCGCAACCGCTAAAGGCGGAAAAGTTTTGGCCCGATGCGGAGCAGTCGTTCCGAGAACTTGGTGCGTTTTTTGAACGTATGTCAGCGCTCGCAAAAACGATGCAAATCTCAAAGGAGAATGCGTGATGGCCTATCAGGAAAGCGGGGTAACAGCTGTTGCTCAGTCGTCATATCCGCTTGTTCTCTTGACGCCGGCCGCCATTCACGGCGCTGATCCGAGGGAGAAGGCGGAGTTTCGCCTTCCGTCGTTGCGAGGGGTATGGAGGTACTGGTGGCGGACGCTGCAGGATGAACCTCATCACGAAAAGCTGCTTGCCAAGGAGGAAGAGTGGTTTGGCGGCACGAGGAAAACAAAGCAGCAATCGCCTGTCCATCTAACGTTGGCAAGAGCGATGGAAGGGACAATGAGAGAAAATATTTTGCCGCATCGTACGTCTCCAACGTTGGTTCCGGCGCTTCCTGCCGGCGGGGAGGTGACCGTGACGCTCTCGGTGCGGAAGCGTCATCAAGAGCGATTGGCGCAATATGATTGGCACTTTCAATATATGCTTCACCTCGCCAGCTTCGGGCAGCGGTCGCGCCGCGGATTCGGAGCTGTGCAATGGACGGAGCATCAATGGGATCACGTTGAGGAATACGGTGAAAGTTTGCGTATGACGCTAGAACGCATCGGGGCGGCGGATGCGTTTTCCTTTGCGGAGCGCGGCTGCCTTGTGGCACGACGTGAAGACATCGCAACACCTCATCCGGTATTGTCCGCGGTGTGGGTTGGAGAAGGAAAAGAGAGCGCGGCGGAAGTGGTGAAGGCGTTTGGCAGGGCATCGCATGAAGCGAATCGTTATGGCAGCCTAGGATATATGAGAGGGAAAGAAGGAAAGCTTTCTTCCCCGTTATGGTGCACGGTGAGGAAAATCGGAGGCCGCTACTATCCGATTGTAACAGAAGTGAGAAACCATGACTCGCGCTACAGCGAGCCGCGCTATGAGCGAGATCGAAACCGGTTTTTAGAGATCGTTGGGGTGAGGATATGACCAATCGCTATATCGTCATTTTTACGGTCGGGCCTGTGCAGTCGTTTATCGCTTCAGCCCGCAAAACGGAAGATTTTTGGAGCGGAAGTTATATTTTGTCCCATTTGGTGCGAGAGGCGATCAAACAGTTTTACCAGTTGGATGCCAACTGTGAAGTCGTATACCCGCTCGTCACAAGGGAGGAGTTGCGGTCGCCATCTGCGCGGGATTTTCGCATTGCTTCGATCCCGAACCGCGTGACGGTGGTGATGGAGGGAACAGAAGAAAAGGTTGGCGGCTGGCTGCGCGAAGTGGAGGACAATGTTCGCCAAGTGTTTCTGGACTTCTGCTTTCAAGCCATTCGACGCGTGTTTCCACATCTCACTGCCGAAGAGTATGAATGGCTGGAGATGATGGTGGAACAGCAAGTGCAGTCGTTTTTAGAAGTGTACTGGGTCGCTGAACCGTATGAGCCGTCCGCTTCGTTCCGGACCGTGCGTGAACGCGCCGAACGGCGGTTGGGGGCGCTGAAAAATGAGAAGCATTACATTCCTGTTTCCCAATTCGGCCTTGTTTGTTCCGTCTGCAAGGAAAGGGAGGCGCTGCGGCTTGCCGAGATCAAGGAAACGGATCATTACGGTGAGATCAAGCGGAAAACGCTCCACCTTTGGAAGCGGCGGGCGGAGAAATTTCAAGGAGCTGGAGGCGAAGAAGACGACCGCCGCTCGGGACGAATCAAGGACAACGAATTTTTATGCGGCATTTGCTTAGGCAAACGGGTGGCCCGCGATTACTTCTCCGCTTTGTTTGGCGCTTCGGTTTTGTCGTTTCCGTCTGTTCTCGAGATCGGAGCGGGCGATTATTACGCCGTGCTCATGATGGACGGGGACAACATGGGGAAATGGTTCTCCGGGGAACGGAAAGAGGAGTATAGTCAAACGAGCCAAAAACTGGCCCGGTTTGCGAAGGAAATCGTTCCGCGGATTGTCGAAGAACAATGCCGCGGCAAGCTCGTTTATGCAGGGGGGGATGACGTCCTTGCCTTCCTGCCGACCGAGACGGTGCTGAAAGCGGCTGAGGAGCTCCGATTGGCGTTTGGCGATGAACGGAAAGGATTAGGTCATGGAGCGACCGCCTCGTTTGGGGTGGTGATCGCTCACAAAAAGTCGCCGCTCCATCTCGTTCTTAACGCTGTCAGAGCGTTGGAGAAAAAGGCGAAACAGTATTCCAACGACAAGACGGGGCAGCGAAAGGACGCCCTTGCTTTAGCGCTTCACACCCGCTCTGGCGAGATTTCGGAAGCGGTTCTCCCATGGATGATTGGAGGAGAGAAGGTTTCACAATTATTGGATCAATGGATTAATCTGTTGAAAACATCCCTGTCGCCGAACTTTATTTTTCATTTCGCTTCCGCGTTTGCCCCGCTGCTGCATGAGCGGCACTGCCCTAAATGGGAGAATGGCGACATGCTCGCGACAGAGCTTCGGCGTTTGCTTAAGCGGTCTGTAAAAGAGGGAAGCCATCTGAGCGCCCAAGAGATCGCCCATCACACGCAAGTTCTTTTGTCTTTGCATGAAGCGGTTCGCAGCGGCTATGACTTTTTGTATCTGTTAAAGATATTGACCTTTTTCAAACGGAGCGAGGGGAACGGGCAATGACAAAATTAGTCTTGACACCGGTAGACACGTTTTTCTTTAAAAACCATCATGCGACGCAAGCGGGGGAGGCGACGGTGATGGAGTCGATATTCCCTCCGCGCCCGAATACGATTTACGGCGCGTTGCGGGCGGCGTACATTTATGCGTACAGCACGTTTGACGATTTTACGAGGGGCAGTGATGAACAGGTGAGGAGATGGATGGGCACCCCGACTGAGCGGGGGCAGTTCTGTCTCCATTATTGCACGCTGGTGAAAGAAGACGTCTTGTTCTTTCCCCTGCCCTTTGATTATCAAGTCATAGAGGAGGAAAAATCGCTCAAAGCGTATCCATTGCGGCTTGTCAAAGACCGAAAGCCTTCATCATCTGCTTCGATGTGGCGTCTGGCTTCTTCGCGGCGTGACAAAACGAAAAGTCCACAGCACTATTACGTCCCGATGGAGGAATGGAAGCAGGCGCTTCTGGAGAATAAGCCAATCTCTTCCCTTTGTTCATTGTCATCGTTCATCGCTCGGGAAGATAAGGTGGGAATTCAACTCGACACGTCCAGCCGAACAGCCCAAAAGGGGCTTTTATACCGGGTGGCGAAAGGGCGTTTTGTAGACGGGGCGTCCCTTGTCGCTTTCGTCGGTGATGGACCGGATTTCTCTGATGTCAAGTGGGCGCGGATCGGCGGGGAAAACCGGCCGTGGTCTATCCGCCAGCAGCCGGAAACGCTTCGTATATGGAATCCAGACGAGAAAAAGGGGATTGAACAAGACATTCAGCGGACAAAGCTGGCGAAAATCGTCTTTTTGTCTCCAGCTATTTTCTCGAACGGATCCCGTCCAGCGGCAATGGACGGCAATCAGTGGACATGGCCGAACGGGGCGGTCGTCACTTGGCTTGCCGCTTCCATCGGACGTCCGGAGTTGTACGGGGGATGGGACATCGTCCGCCATCGGCCAAAACCGCGGAAATGGATGATCCCAGCCGGTTCGGTCATCTATGTGAAGATCGAACGCGACGATGCTTTGCCGCTTGTCCTCTCCGCCCTTGACGGCGTTCATCTCACCGATGAAGGGGCGGAGGAAGGGTTTGGGTTTGCAGTGATCACGAGTGCGAAAGAAAGCGAGGAGGAGTTGTAATGTATTCGATCGTACGGCCTTTTCTTATGCATGCCATTACGTCTGTCCATGCGGGGAGCGGGAGCGAGATCGGGTTTGTCGACTTGCCTATTCAGCGAGAGAAGCATACAGGATTTCCAAAAATCGAAAGCTCCTCGCTCAAAGGCGCGCTTCGGTATCACATGACACAGTCGCTGCCCGAAGATGGGAAGAAGCTTGAACTGATTTTCGGCGCGGACAAAGGACAGGAAAGCGTCACACAAGCGAGCGCCATTGCTCTGAGCGATGCACGCGTTTTGCTGTTTCCGGTTAAATCGCTTCGCGGCGTATTTGCTTGGATTACGTGCCCGCTTGTGATTGAGCGGTGGAATCAAGAGATGAGCGTCCATCAGCAATCGATCGGGAAAGAAGTCCGACTTCTTCCGGTGCCCGCACCGAACACGGTCAGTTCCGACCGGTTGATGGCGGTCAATGGACGCATTGTGCTGGAGGAGTATGCGTTTTCGGTCACCGTTTCTCCCGAAGCGAAACAGCTGGCGGAACAACTTGCCGCCCTCCTTGGGGAGCATTGCCGCCTGCGTCTTGTAGATCGACTCGTTGTTCTCTCCGATGACGATTTCACGGATTTCGTCAAATTGTCGACCGAAATTAACGCGCGCATTCGCATTTCACCGGAGACAGGGACCGTTGACAACGGTGCGCTCTGGTATGAGGAAAATGTTCCGCCAGAAACGGTTTTTTACAGTTTCCTCTACATTGGTGATGTACGGGGAGACGGAATAGATGGCTTTGCGAAGGCTGCGGATATTGAACGGTACTTTCTGAATGAAAACAAATTTCCATCCGTCTTTCAGCTTGGCGGGAACAGTACATTAGGCCGCGGAATGATGAGAACGATTTGGGTGTGAACGGAGGAGAAGCCATGGAAACAAACGTGAAGCGTGTGGGGATTGAGAACGGGCGAGCCGCATTTGCGTTTCAAGAAGTGAAACAGGCAAAAGAACGATTGAGAGGAAGCTTCGAAAACTATCGTTCTTACGTCAAAAAAATGCCGTCCTTGATTCAAGTCAACGGTCTCGGACAAGCATTGGCGTTTTGTTTTCAAAAAGGGAAGGAATACAAGGCGATTTATCAATCCCTCGCAAAATGGATGAGGGAACAGTTTCCGGATCAATTTTCATCGGCAAACCAAGAACTCGTCGAGGCTGTCGTCAACTTATCGAGCGCTGATTACCGGTTATGGACGATGGAAGCAATGGCGCTGCTAGATTGGATGCGCAAGTTTGCCGACGGGATGGCGAAAGACGATGCAAAGGCGGCAGAGTAAGGAGGGGAGGGCATGCTTTTTCATCCAAAGGACACCCTAGAAGTCGTGCAAAAGGCCAATAAATCGATCGGGCATTTGGCGTACCATCTCCATTATTTTATCGAGCATCGGTGGAATGACCGTAAAAAAGTGTGGGAGCCTTCGAAACAGTTGAAATCCGCCCCGATTCTCCCAGAGCTGAAAGAGATTGGCGAGCAGCTACGGGCGCAGCGAGAGCAGGCCATGGTGGAATGGGCGCAAACAGGGGGAGTCAAGAAGCTGAAAGCCCGCCTCTCTGGCCGAATTGTCCACGGACTGGGCGCGGGGCATGTTCGCGAGACGTCATTGACGATCCACCCCGTGTACGGTCTTCCTTACATTCCTGCCTCCAGTTTGAAAGGCCTTGTGCGCCATTGGTTCATCGAGGCGTATTGCGAAGGGGACGAGAAACGGCTCAGCGAGCATGAAGACGGACGGGCGATTTTTGGGATGCAAGACCATAAAGGACAGGTGCAGTTTTACGATATCTTTCTCATCGATGGCTTGCGGTTGGAAAAGGATGTGCTCGCTGTACATATGAAGGAGTATTATGAAGGAAAAAACGCTGCGACAGATAATCAAAAACCTGTTCCCGTTTCGTTTTGGACGGTCATGGCTGCAGAGGTGGACATTTATTTAACGGCCCATGGCTTTCGAGACGGTGAAAAAACTACCCGGTTGTTAGAGGCAGCATCGTTATATACCAAACAGGCGTTGATGGAATGGGGGATCGGTTCGAAAACATCGTCAGGCTACGGTCGATTTTCTGAAGTGGACGACGTGACGGAAACCGAATTCCTCCCAATGGTGCAAAAAGAACGCGCTCGTCTTGAGCGTCGAAAAATCGAGCAGGAAATGGTGGAGCGAAAGAGACGCGAGGAAGAAGAACGAGCAAGGCTGGCCCTCCTCTCCCCCGAAGAACGGTTGGTGGCCGAAATTGAACGGTTGACTGACAGCGAAACGGATAGGCAGCGAAGCAAGGATAGCCTTTACCAACAGGTGATCGAGCAGCAAAACAAACAAGCCGCCGTTGCGTTGCAGGCGTATTGGAAACGTATCGGAGAATGGGGAAAAGCCGTCAGCAAAAAGCAAAAGCAAAAAATGGACAAACTTCAACAACTGTTGGAGGAAAAGTGAGGGTCTTGTGATTGTCGTCGACCCCCAATCGTGCAAAAATCCCGGGGGATCGACGACAATGTTTTTTGCGCCAAAAATCCTACAGCCATCACGGCCGAACTGTATTGACAGAATTTTTGAAACGTGATATTCTGGAAACAACCCAAAGGGAAAAAGCTTGATTTGATGCGCATGGTTTGGGTTTTTATCGTACCTATGAGGGATTGAAACAATTCAATGTTAACGTCATCTTGCGAGCGGACATGTTTTTATCGTACCTATGAGGGATTGAAACACGGTGATCTTGCCATTATGCTCCTTCAGCGCGTTGGTTTTTATCGTACCTATGAGGGATTGAAACGCTCGTTCATCTCAGAAAATGAAAGACCGGAGCGCTGTTTTTATCGTACCTATGAGGGATTGAAACTAAATTCATGAGAATAAAACCGACTGACACACCAGACGTTTTTATCGTACCTATGAGGGATTGAAACTTTCTTCGTTGTACTCAACAATCTGATAATAGAGATGTTTTTATCGTACCTATGAGGGATTGAAACATCCACACCAAACATAGTCCGCTGTCCGGTTCTCAAAGGTTTTTATCGTACCTATGAGGGATTGAAACTCGGCTTTCGCCTGAAACGTTGCGGAAGATCGATGGTTTTTATCGTACCTATGAGGGATTGAAACAGCAAAAACAAGCTATACAAAAAGTAGCGGAAGAAAGTTTTTATCGTACCTATGAGGGATTGAAACTTTGTTGGTACTGTAAAACCAACCCGTTTACAAAATGTTTTTATCGTACCTATGAGGGATTGAAACAACTCCGTTCTGTTGAGTTCATCGAGCCAGTAGAACGTTTTTATCGTACCTATGAGGGATTGAAACCAAGGAAGCTTATTCGTTAACCAATGCAATGAAATGTTTTTATCGTACCTATGAGGGATTGAAACACTCCCGCGCCCACCGACAGGCGCTAGGCCTGCCAAGTTTTTATCGTACCTATGAGGGATTGAAACTCGAGCTCGACCAACGTTTTTCCGTTAATCTCAATTGTTTTTATCGTACCTATGAGGGATTGAAACACAATTTTCGCTTCCACAATAAAGCGTGGTTCTTCACGTTTTTATCGTACCTATGAGGGATTGAAACATTTTCATACCATTGTTGCCCTCATAATCGACGTTATAGTTTTTATCGTACCTATGAGGGATTGAAACCTTCTCGCGGTGTACGTACTAGGGTCAAAGGTTTCGGTTTTTATCGTACCTATGAGGGATTGAAACAAAGATTCGTCGGCATTGATCCGTCTTTGCGGACGGGGTTTTTATCGTACCTATGAGGGATTGAAACTCATTTCCAGTTGCTCTGAATGGTAGGCAGCCTCTGTTTTTATCGTACCTATGAGGGATTGAAACTTTTCACGGCTTCATCTAAATAAAGGCGAGACTTTCCGGTTTTTATCGTACCTATGAGGGATTGAAACATTTCGCTGTGTTTACCGCTGTGGAAATAGCCGATTGTTTTTATCGTACCTATGAGGGATTGAAACGCGACCCTTGGAGCGGCGATCGGCGTTGTACTGACAGTCAGTTTTTATCGTACCTATGAGGGATTGAAACAGCTCATCATACTCCAGTTCGAGTATGTCCCTTCCTGTTTTTATCGTACCTATGAGGGATTGAAACGCGAATCCTTCCCCTGTGTATCTCCCCAGC
>NZ_BCPV01000071.1 GCF_001544135.1 Geobacillus zalihae NBRC 101842
GGAAAATACCGATCCGTCCAGCGGACGATCGCGTTTTTCACCGCCGTCTGTTCCTTGCGGAGCTTCTCTTTGAGCGTGCTCCCCACGCGCAAATCGGCTTCAATCTCGTGCAGCAGCCGGGGAACGAGGAATCGTCCGTCTTTTGCCAGTCTGGCAATGACCAGGGCGTCTTTGGCGTCGTGTTTCGTCGGCAGGTTGTCATCAAGTTCTTTCGACCGGCACACATGCGCCGGGTTGACCATGACCAACGGGATCCCGTGCTCCTCGAGGAAGTAGGCCAGGTTCAACCAGTAGTGCCCGGTCGGCTCCACCGCGACGATCACCTCTGACTTCCCAAACGCTTGCATCGCCTCCTGAATCGCTTTATACAGCTGCTGAAACCCCTCTTTCGACTGGAAGATCGGGAACGACTTGCGAAGAACGCGCCCCCGGTCATCCACGAAGCAGGCGTAGTGGGTTCGTTTCGCGATATCGATGCCCACGACAAGCGTTTGTTCCGTGACTTGATCAATTTTATAGTTTTGTGTACAATTCATCTGAAGTCCTCCTTGGTATGGTGAGTGATGTGGTTGACACCCCTGCATCATACCAAGAGGGCTTTTTTTGATCAAGTCCCCGGAAAAGCTCCTAACGGGAATGCTTCTTTCCCATGCTTTTCCTTAGGAGCAGTATAACCAGAGTGGGCACCGCTTATGCGAAGGTTAACTTTTCAATGAGCATGTATATAGGCTTAATTGCTTGCGAAACTTCAATTGTGAAAGCAAAATAATGAGCCATGTCCAAATGGCGCCAAATATCGCGATGCTCGTCACCCATTGGAACACTTTTTCCGATACGTAGTTCAAGTAAACGCCGACAAGCATGACAAGCGCGGTAGCGATCAAGGAGACACCCGGGACGCCGCGGCTGTTTAACCGTCCGAATGCGGTTGGCGCTTCTTGCTGTTCAGCGAGGTTGAACAGCATCCGGCTCGTGCTGAAAATGCCGTTGTTGCATGACGATAAAGCCGCAGTCAAGACGACGAAGTTAATGATTCCGGCAGCCGCATGAATGATAGTTTGTAAATAAACAATGTTTCCAAAATATTATTTATAGAATAGTTTGAATAGTTCAGGGAATGATCGAGATTGCCCAGCGGCATCCTATTTTGTACAATAGGAAAGCACAGGCGAAGAGGAACGGAGCGAAGGTGATCGACATGGAAGAACGGGACATGAAGACGTTTCTTGCCCAGCTGCAGCAAGAAGGGCTGCTGACCGAGCAGACGCGTCCGGTTTGGGAAATGATTTTGCCGAAACGATTAAAACGAATGTATGACGTTCTTAACGAGCGCACCCGTTATATTACGGTTTTGATTGAAGCGGTCGACGACCCGCACAATCAGGCAGCGGTGCTGCGGACAGCCGAGGCGTTCGGCGTTCAAGACATCCATATCGTCACGGGAAAAGCGCCATTTTCGCCAAACCGGCTCGTGACGCGCCATGCTGACCAATGGCTGACGCTTCACCGGCAGCCTGATATCGAAACCGCCATCAACGACTTAAAACAGCAAGGGTATCAAGTGTATGCCAGCTATCTTGGCGAGGGGACGATTCCTCTTTCCGACATCGATGTATCCAAACCGACGGCGCTTTTATTTGGCAACGAACATAGCGGCGTATCCGATGAGGCGCTGAAACTCGCAGACGGGACGTTCGTCATCCCGATGTACGGCTTCGTCCAAAGCTTTAACATTTCCGTTGCCGCGGCGCTGGCGCTGTACGATGTGACTGAGCGCGCCCGCCGCCAAGCCGGAACGCGCTATTATTTATCGTCGAATGAGAAAAAAGCGCTCTACCAACAATGGATGTGGCAAACGTTGAATCCGCGCATCCGCAAACAGCTTGAGCTGCAAGGGTATACCATTTAACTTCCCTCCGAAAGAAGTCTTCTACTTCTAAACGTGAAGGTGCGCCAGCATCAGTGAAAGTGGGAGATGAATGTCGGTTGGCGTTAGCCAACGAATAGGATAGAATATGGCTAGAACGGACACCTTCGGAACGAAGGGAAGCGTAAAGGGTTCTTGTGTGTGGCTTACCGTTCAGCGAACACACACAAGTCGCTTGAAGCCCCCGCCTCTAAGCGAAGCGTAGGTGGTGGGTAGTTCACATACAAGAAACGGCCGGATTTTTTGGAACGTAGGGATCCGGCCGTTTTTTTTTGATGTCCTTTCCTTCCTTCAATCCCTTTTCCCATCAATATTTCCCTGAACGAGGAAAACAATTGGCGATTTCTTGAACAATGATTGAACAGTTTGTGACAAATGTTTTGCTGATTTATGAACTTTTTCGCTCATTCGTTTCAAACATTTTCAATTTTGATATGGTAGAGACAAAAGAAAATGCATGGAAGGCCCCGAAATGGTTGGGGCGGAAGAGGGAGGACCGATAGCGATGAAATGGGCGAGATGGCGCGCGGTGCTGGTTTTGCCGTTTTTGTTTTTGTTTGGGGGCTGCGTGGAGCGCACGGCCGTGCTCAATCCGCAAGGGCCGGTGGCGCGCATGCAGTATGATTTGATCATGTGGTCTGTCGGCTTTATGTTGTTCATTATTGTTGTTGTATTTACGTTATTTGCCGTTTTTCTCATTCGTTATCGCGAGAAGCCGGAAAATGCCGGCTATGAGCCGCCGGATGAGGAAGGGAACACGTTGCTTGAAGTCGTCTGGACGGCCATTCCGATTTTGATTGTTGCTGCGCTCGCTGTTCCAACAGTGAAGGCGACGTTTGCGTTGGAAAAGCCGCCGACCGAGAAAGTGAAACCGATCACGATTCATGTGACGGCGGCGAACTGGAAATGGATTTTCAGCTATCCGGAAGAAAACATTGAAACGGTCAACTACGTCCATATTCCAGCCGGTGTGCCGGTCAAGTTTAAGCTGACTTCGGTCGGGCCGATGAACTCGTTTTGGGTGCCGGAATTAGGTGGGCAAAAATATGCGATGGACGGCATGGAGACAGAGCTGATTTTGCAAGCCGATAAGCCCGGTTCCTACATGGGGCGGAGCGCCAACTTTTCCGGGGAAAAGTTCGCCCATATGGAGTTTGAGGTCGTCGCACAAACGGGAACGGACTTCCGCAAATGGGTAAATGAAGTGAAACAAACCGCCCCGAAGCTCGATGAGAAAAAATATACACAAATTTTAAAACCGGGGCTTGTTGGGCGAATGACGTTTTCGAACACCCACTTACAATGGATTGACCATGCGAAACAAAACAGCCATCATGCAGATGGAAAGCCAATGAAAAACGACGATCAAAGCGATGAAGCGATGACAAACAGTCATCATCATGGGGAGTAGGAAAGGAGGAGCGAAAGATGAAATGGAGCGAGTTTTTTGTCACGGGTGAGCCGCTCATTTATGCCGCCGATGTCGCCATCGTCTTGACGATGGTCGGCATTGTGTTTGTGTTGACCTATTTTAAAAAATGGAAATGGCTGTGGAACGAATGGCTCACGACGGTGGATCATAAAAAGATTGGCGTCATGTACATTATTTGCGCAGTTTTGATGCTCTTCCGCGGCGGCGTCGATGCGCTTTTGATGCGGGCGCAGCTGACCGCGCCGAACATGAAGTTTCTTGACGCGCAGCATTACAATGAAATATTTACGACGCACGGGACGATTATGATCTTGTTTATGGCGATGCCGTTCATCATCGGTTTGATGAACATTGTCGTTCCGCTGCAAATCGGGGCGCGCGACGTCGCGTTTCCGTATTTGAACGCGTTAAGTTTTTGGCTCTTTTTCTTCGGTGCGTTGCTGTTTAACATTTCCTTTGTCATCGGCGGATCGCCGGATGCCGGTTGGACGGCGTACTTCCCGCTCGCGGGGAATGAGTTCAGCCATGGCGTCGGCAACAACTATTACGCTGTCGCTTTACAAATTTCCGGGATCGGAACATTGATGACCGGGATCAACTTCCTTGTCACGATTTTAAAAATGCGCGCGCCGGGCATGACATTGATGCGCATGCCGATGTTTACGTGGACGATTCTCATTACGTGCGTGCTTATTATTTTCGCCTTCCCGGTATTGACCGTCGCCTTGGCATTAATGACGTTCGACCGCGTATTTGGCACGCAATTTTTCACGATGGCCAATGGCGGCATGTCAATGCTCTGGGCGAACTTGTTCTGGATTTGGGGTCACCCGGAAGTGTATATCGTCATTTTGCCTTCGTTCGGCATTTTCTCGGAGGTCGTCAGCACGTTTGCCCAAAAACGCTTGTTTGGTTATAAGGCCATGGTCGGTTCGATCGTCGGCATTGCGTTCCTGAGCTTTATCGTTTGGGTGCACCACTTCTTTACGATGGGCGCAGGGCCGGCAGTGAACTCTGCCTTCTCGATCACGACGATGGCGATCGCGATCCCGACCGGGGTGAAAATTTTCAACTGGCTGTTTACGATCCGAAAAGGGAAAATTCGTTTTACAACGGCGATGCTTTGGTCGCTGGCGTTCATTCCGAACTTTGTCATCGGCGGCGTGACGGGGGTTATGTTGGCGATGGCGGCGGCCGATTATCAATACCATAACAGCTATTTTCTCATCGCCCACTTCCATTACGTGTTGATCGCGGGTACGGTGTTCGCCTGCTTTGCTGGCTTGCATTACTGGTATCCGAAAATGTTTGGCCATATTTTAAACGAGCGGCTCGGCAAATGGACGTTTTGGCTGTTTATGATCGGGTTTAACGTCTGCTTCTTCCCGATGTATTTCCTCGGGTTGATGGGGATGACGCGCCGCATGTACACGTACTCGGCTGGTCTCGGCTGGACGCCGCTCAACGTCGTCGCGACGGTTGGGGCGGTGTTGATGGGCATCGGGTTCATTGTGCTTTGTTACAACATTTATTACAGCGCCCGCTACGGCGAGCGCGACATGACCGGCGACCCGTGGAACGGGCGGACGCTCGAGTGGGCGACCGCGTCGCCGCCGGTGCATTACAATTTCCCGGTGACGCCGGTTGTCGAAGATGTGGATGCCTATTGGGTGATGAAGAAAAAGTATGGCGGCTTCCACGTGAAAGAAGAAGACTTGAAGCCGATCCATATGCCAAGCAACTCAGGACGCCCGTTTTGGATGTCGGTGGCGTTTTTCGTCGCCGGGTTCGGCCTCGTGTTCAAATGGTTTGCGTTGGCTATCGTTGGTGCGTTGTTCATTGTGCTTGGATTGATTCTCCGCTCATTTGAAGACGATGATGGCTACCATATTCCGGTTGACGAAATCAAACGGATGGAACGAGCGGCGCGGAAGGGGGCGTAACGAATGGGAGAAGCTGCACATCGCTATGATGAAACGCTGCCGTTGGAGTATCGGACGCAAGAGAGTCGGTTGAACATATTGGGCTTTTGGATTTTCCTCGGGGCGGAAGTCGCGCTGTTTGCGACGCTGTTTGCGACGTATCTCGTCTTGTTCCAACGGACCGGCTCGGGGCCGACGGCAGGGGAGCTGTTTGAGGTACAAGACGTTCTGATTGAAACGCTGTTGCTTTTAACGAGCAGTTTTACGTGCGGGTTGGCCATTTTTGAAATGCGCCGCGGCCGCATAAGCGGGCTCATCGCTTGGCTGCTGGTGACGCTTTTGCTCGGCGCCGGGTTTATTACGTTTGAAATTCGCGAGTTCATCCATTACGTCCATGAAGGAGCGACGATGCAGACGAGCGCATTTTTATCAAGCTTTTTCGTGCTCGTCGGCACGCACGGCGCCCACGTCAGTGTAGGGATTGGCTGGATGATTTTGATCATCATCCAGCTCCTCCAGCGCGGCTTTACGCCGAAAACAGCGCGGAAAGTGTTTATCGTCAGTTTGTATTGGCACTTTTTAGACGTCGTTTGGATTTTCATCTTCACGCTCGTCTATTTGTTAGGGATGGTGATCTAACATGGGCGCAAACAGCCATCGCGAATCATTTCCGTGGAAACATATCATTGGGTTTTTGTTGTCGCTCGTCTTGACGTTTGCGGCTCTTTGGGTGGCGCTCTCATCCGGACTGCCGCTCAAAGCGGTCATTGTCATCATTGTTGTGTTTGCGGTGATTCAAGCAAGCTTGCAGCTGTTTATGTTCATGCATGTCAACGAAAGCGACAGCGGCCGCATTCAAACATTCAACATGGCGTACAGCTTCTTTATCGCCATTGTCGTTGTCGCCGGTTCGATTTGGGTGATGCAGTTTGTGTTGTAAAGCGAGGCTGGCCGGGGATTCGGCCGGCTTTTTATGTTCAGAAGGACTTTTGTGGTTGTCATAGATGCCTGAAATGGGGGAGCCGTTGACGGAACATTGAAGAGATGGGGAGGCAACATGGTTGCATTATAGGGGGCATGATATGTGCCTAAAAAAAGTCGTCTTGCCTCGAACAGGCAAGACGACTTTTTACAGCACTTTTGATAAAAACGCTTTCGTCCGCTCATGCTGCGGGTGGTCGAACAAGTCTTCCGGCTTCCCTTCCTCGACAATGTAGCCGCCGTCCATAAACAGGACGCGGTCGCCGACTTCACGGGCAAAGCCCATCTCGTGGGTGACGACGACCATCGTCATCCCTTCATTGGCCAGCTGCTTCATGACCGAGAGCACTTCCCCGACCATTTCCGGGTCGAGCGCTGATGTCGGCTCGTCAAACAGCATGATTTTCGGTTCCATGGTGAGCGCCCGGGCGATGGCGACGCGCTGCGCCTGCCCACCGGAGAGGGAGTCCGGGTAGACATGCGCTTTGTCTTGCAGCCCGACTTTGGCGAGCAGCTCCATCGCCTTCGCTTCCGCTTTTTCACGCGGCCATTTCCGCACTTTCATCAGTGCCAGCGTGATATTGTTCAGCACCGTCATATGCGGAAACAAGTTAAAGCGCTGGAACACCATTCCGACTTCTTCCCGCACTTTATTTAAGTTCGTGTCTTTCGCCTTTAAATTAATGCCGTCAATAATAATTTCACCTTCATCGAAATCCTCAAGCAAGTTTAAACAGCGTAAAAACGTCGATTTTCCCGACCCCGATGGGCCGATGACGACCACGACTTCTCCTTCGCGAATATGGACATCGATTCCTTTTAAAACTTGGAGCGAACCGAACGATTTTTTCAGCTGGCGTACGTCAATCATTGGGTCGAATACTTCCTTTCAAGATAGTGTGACAGTTTGCTTAACGAAAGCGTTAAGAGCAAATAGATGAACGCCACTGTTAAATACGGCTCCCAAACGCGGTAATACTCACCCGCGGCCGCTTTCCCCCAATACATGATTTCCGGGGCGGCGATGACCATCCCAAGCGACGAATCTTTAATTAAGACGATAAACTCGTTCGCAAACGGCGGAATCATTCGCTTTAACGCCTGCGGCAAAATAATGTAGCGCATCGCCTGCGCATGCGTCATCCCAAGCGAGCGGGCCGCTTCCATTTGCCCTTTGTCGATCGACTGGATGCCGGCGCGGAAAATCTCGGCCACATACGCGGCCGAGTTGAGCGACAGCGAGACGGCCAGGGAAGCGACGGCATTTGGCTGGGCGAAAAAGAGCGGCATGGCGCCGAAATGGACGAGCAAAATTTGCACGACAAGCGGCGTACCGCGGAAAAAGTTAATGTACCACGAAAACGGCAAACGAATAATCGGGTTGGACGACATTTTGCCAAGGCCGATGAACAGGCCGAGAATGAGGCCGAACACGATGCCGGCTAATGATACGCCGATCGTTACGAGCAGCCCTTGCCAAAAGTAAGGGGCGTATTCAACAATAATATCAAAACGAAAATCCATCGATCTCACCTTTCTCTACGAAAAATGCGTAACTTGCGGGTAGTTACGCATTTTCTTTGTTCGCACGCTTATTGTTGTTTTAATCGATCAAGCTTCGGTTCTTTTCCAAACCATTTTTTATAGATTTCAGTGTATTTGCCGCTGTTGATGACGTTTTTTAATGCTTCGTCCACTTTTGCTTTCAATTCGCTGTTTTTTGGGAAGATCATACCATAATATTCTGAAGCGAAGTTTTTTGGATCCTCAATGACTTGCAGTTTTTTATTGGGATTGTTTTTCACGTATTCGTTCGCCACTGCATTGTCCGTGATAACAGCATCAACGCCGCCGTTTAGAAGCTCCATAATGGCAACGACTGTTGTTTCGAATTTTTTAATATGAGGGCCTTTCCCAAAAAGCTTTTCTGCTGCTTCTTGACCAGTTGTCGCATTTTGCACGCCGATCGTTTTCCCTTTTAAGTCAAGGGCGTTTTTCACCGGGCTGCCTTGTTTGACTAAGATGACTTGTGTTGCTTCAAAGTACGGAGCTGAGAAATCATAAGATTGTTTCCGCTCGTCCGTAATCGTAATGCCGGAAATGCCCATGTCGATTTCTTTGCTTTGCAGCGAAGCGAACAGCGGATCCCAGCCGATGTTTTTTAATTCATAATCCAAGCCGGCTTCTTTCATCACCGCATCCAAAAGGTCGGCGTCAAACCCAACAATTTTTCCTTTTTGCATATATTCAAATGGCGCAAACGCCGCGTCCGTCCCGACGGTGATTTTTTGCTTCCCTTCTTTTTCAGCGCCTGACGGAGAGCTTGTTTCTGTCGACTTGCCACAAGCGGCGAGCGCCATAAACAACGCAGCAACGACCGCTACGATCAAACCTTTCTTCATTTTTAACATCCTATAAAATCCCCCTTTGGAATCATTGTCGATGAACGATTATCATACTATCAATATTTTTGTTATTATGCAATAGGTTTTATAAAAATAATTGTTTGAACATTTTGGTACTGCCGTATAAATGGGGAAAAGGCGCATTTTTCAATGTTTTTCGCCACATTAACTGAAGGGCATATGGCTAATATCATTTCGTGTGCATTTTTATAAAATAATTTTTTATGTATAAAAAGACATAAACGATTGATTTTTAATTTACAGAATATTATACCAGAAAGAGGGTAGAGTTGGCAAAGGTTTTGTCAATTTGTTTATTATAGCGGTATGGAAAAATAAATACTATTGTGTAAATACTATCAATTTCGTTATGATGAAAGTGGTGACAAGACAGTAGAGGAAGGAGAGTCCATATGGTTTTATTTTCCGTCATTGTGTATTTAGTCGGCATGCTTTGGATTGGCTATTGGGCGTATAAACGGACGTCGAATTTGTCCGATTATATGCTTGGCGGCCGGACGCTCGGGCCGGCGGTGACGGCGCTCAGCGCCGGGGCTTCCGACATGAGCGGCTGGCTGCTCATGGGGCTGCCGGGGGCGATGTATGTCGATGGGGTGAGCGCCGCCTGGATCGTCATCGGCTTGACGCTTGGCGCTTATGCAAACTGGTTGTTTGTCGCGCCGCGCTTGCGCGTCTATACGGAAGTAGCGAACGACTCGATTACGATTCCGGAGTTTTTGGAAAACCGTTTCGGCGATGCGTCGAAATTGTTGCGGATGGCATCTGGGATTGTCATTATGGTCTTTTTTACGTTTTATGTCTCGTCCGGCCTCGTTTCGGGGGGCGTTCTGTTTGAAAACTCGTTTGGTGTCAGCTACCATACGGGCTTGTGGATCGTCGGCGGCGTTGTCGTCGCTTACACGCTGTTTGGCGGCTTTTTGGCCGTCAGCTGGACGGACTTTGTCCAAGGGACGATTATGTTCATCGCGTTGATTTTAGTGCCGGTCGTGACGCTGTTCCATACAGGCGGGCCGGTGGATACGATGGAGACGATTCGCGACATCGATCCCAACTTGTTGAATATATGGAAAGGAACAAGTTTTCTTGGCATCATTTCATTATTCGCCTGGGGGCTTGGGTATTTCGGCCAGCCGCACATTATCGTCCGCTTTATGGCCATTAAGTCGGTGAAAGAAATGAAAAGCGCCCGCCGCATCGGCATGGGTTGGATGATTTTCTCGGTTGTCGGAGCGATGTTGACCGGTCTTTTTGGAATCGCTTACTTTTCGCAGCGCGGCATGAAACTTGATGATCCGGAAACGGTGTTTATTCAACTCGGACACATTTTGTTCCATCCGATTATTACTGGGTTTTTGCTGGCGGCGATTTTAGCCGCGATTATGAGCACCATTTCATCCCAGCTGCTCGTCACCTCGAGCTCGCTGACCGAAGACTTGTATAAAGTCGTGTTCCGCCGCGCGGCTTCGGATAAGGAGCTTGTCTTCGTCGGGCGTTTGTCGGTGCTCCTTGTCGCCATTGTCGCGACAGCGCTGGCGTATACGAAAAACGACACGATTTTAAACTTGGTCGGCTATGCGTGGGCTGGGTTTGGCGCATCGTTTGGCCCCGTCATTTTGCTTAGCTTATGCTGGCGGCGGATGACGAAATGGGGGGCGCTCGCCGGCATGGTCGCTGGGGCATTGACGGTCATTCTTTGGACGCAATCCGCCTACTTAAAAGGGCTGTTGTATGAAATGATCCCCGGTTTTGCCGCCAGCTTGGCAGCGATTGTGATCGTCAGCTTGCTGACGAAGGAGCCAGAAGGGAAAGTAGCTGAACAATTTGATCGATTCAAGCAGTTGCTGTCCTAAAAATAGGCAAAAGGGTGTCCCCTTGCGCAGGGGCACCCTTTTTGTCGTTTAGGACTATTTCACTTGATTCCAATCCGGGTACAAGTCGATGCGCCGGTCGCGCCATGTCGCGACCGATCCTTTTTCCCGCACTTTGCGAAGAAGCGATAAGTCGAGGTCAGCCGTAATGACCATGTCGTCGTTGATCTCGCCGGCCGCAAGCACGCCGCCGGGTGGGAACGGGATGTCGTTGGGCGTGATGACGGCCGCTTGGCCGAAATTGGCGCGCATAAAGTCGACCGTCGGAAGCGACCCGACCGTGCCGGTCGTGACGACATACACTTCGTTTTCGATGGCCCGCGCGTGGCAGCAATACCGTACGCGGTAAAACCCGTGCCGGTCATCGGTGCACGACGGACAGAAGATGACATCTGCCCCTTTGGCGCGCGCCATGCGAACGATTTCCGGAAACTCGATGTCATAGCACGTCAAAATGGCGATCGTCGCTTTGTCCGTTTCAAACACATGCACGCCGTCGCCTGGAGCGATATTCCACTCGTTGACCTCAGTCGGGGTGATATGCAGCTTCGCCTGGCGATGGACCGTCCCGTCCGGCGCAAACAAATGGGCGACATTGTACAGCTTGCCGTTTTGGCGGATGACATGCGTGCCGCCGATCAAATACATGCCGGTGTCTTTAGCGAGCGACACAAACAGCTCGGTGTATTTTTCGGTATAATTCGGCAAGTCATCAATCGTCGCTTGCCGTCCGTCGTCAAGCGGAATCGAGAGCAGCTGGGTGGTGAAAAATTCCGGGAACAACACAAACTCAGCGTCAAACTCTTGCGCCGTTTTGACGTAATGCGTCACTTGCGCGGCAAATTCATCAAACGAACGGATGGTATGAAGATGATATTGGACAGCCGAGACGCGCAATGGCGGCACCTTCCTTTCTATTTCTATATGGCATCTATTTTAGCGCCATGCAAATCGTTTGGAGGCATTTGCTTTTTCGGTATGCGCAGGCCTCGCTCCCTTCCTAATTCCAAGGAGGGGAGTTGCGGAAAAAGACAAGGACGAGGCCTTGTCTATTGTTCGCCGTAGCGGCGGTACGCGCCGTGATGCGTCGGCCCGACGTATTCGTTGAGCGGGAACGAGTGGCGGATGGCGGCGGTGATGAACGCTTTGGCCGTCGCAATGGCGTCTTTCACCGGCCGGCCTTTCGCCAGTTCGGCGGCAATGGCGGCCGAGAACGTGCAGCCGGCGCCGTGCGTATACGTCGTGTCAATCCGTTCCGACTCAAGCAGCTCGAACGTTTTGCCGTCGTAAAGGACGTCAACCGCATAGTCGTGCGGAATTTTCCGTCCGCCTTTGACGATCACATATTGAGCTCCGAGCTCATGAATGCGCCCGGCCGCCTCTTTCATGTCCTCAACCGTTTCAATGCGCGGCAGGCCGGCTAGCTGCGCCGCCTCAAACAAGTTCGGCGTCACGACCGTTGCTTTTGGTACAAGCGTTTCCCGGTAGCACACTGTATTTTCCGGATGGAGCGGCTCGTCCGCCCCTTTGCACACCATAACCGGGTCGATGACGGCGTTTTTCAATCCATGTTTTTCAATGGTGCGCGCCGCTAATTCAATGATATCCGTCGTTGGAAGCATCCCCGTTTTGAGAGCATCAACGCCAACGCCGACGATGATCGTCTCAAGCTGAGCTTCGATCGTCGCCAAGTCCACCGGAAACACTTGATGCGCCCAACGGTTGTGCGGATCCATGGCGACGATTGTCGTGATTGCCGTCATCCCGTAGACACCGAGTTCTTGGAATGTTTTCAAATCCGCCTGCAGCCCGGCGCCGCCGCTGCTGTCTGACCCGGCGATCGTTAACGCTTTTGGCATCGTCATCGTCATCACTCCTTTGTTCTACAAGATTATATCATGAAGCCGCCCTCAAGGACGAAATAGTTGTTCTACATCAACAGAAAAACCGTCAAGCGCGCGCGAATAGGCCATGCCGGTTTCTTTCCAGACGCCGGCTTGTTCATATTGTCCGTCGTCATTGAGCGAGTAGATTTGCACAACAGAGTGCATAGGGTTCACGATCCAATATTCACCGACTCCGTATTGCATATACAAGTTCAATTTGAACACGAGATCATACGCCTGGTTGGAAGGACTTAAAATTTCAATGATCAACGTTGGGACGCCGACAAATTTGCTGTCTGTTAATCCGCTTCGATCGCAGATCACGGTTAAATCAGGGACGACAATTTTCTTGCCTTCGATTCGTTCGTTCTTTAGTTCGATATCAAAAGGGGCATGAAACACTTCACACGGCTTTCCTTCTAAAAAATGGAACAGTTGGACGTACAGCCGTCCCGATAGGCGTTGGTGCTGGGTCGAAGGGGAGGGAGACATCAACACAGCGCCATCAATATATTCTAAAATACGATCGGTTGTTTCCCGCATGCGATAAAATTCTTCAAGCGATACCGCCTGTTTTCCCGGAACGTTCACGAAATCACCTTCTTTCCCGCTTTCTATTTTCATTATACACGGCCTGCTTTGCTGAACGAAAATGATTTGGCATAACGCAACAGGGGGCATACTCCCACCGCCTGCGCTCACTTGCCGAAATGGCGGCCTTGTCGGGTTAGGACGATAAAAAAAGCCGCCCGCTATGAGTGGGCGGTCATGGGAATGGACAATGATGAACAGGCGGCCGGCAGCGCGCGTTGTCGGCCGCGTCCATCACGGTTAGTTGGCGGCCAACGTTTTCCCGAGCGCTTCGCGGGCCGGGACGTAGCGATAGCCGAGGTCGCGGGCGACGGCTTCGTACGTGATTTCGCCGTTGGCGACGTTGACGCCAAGCTCGAGCGCCGGGTTGTCCGTAATGGCTTGGATGACGCCTTTGTTGGCGATTTGCAAGGCGTATGGCATCGTGACGTTCGTCAAGGCGATCGTCGAGGTGCGCGGAACGGCTCCAGGCATGTTGGCGACCGCATAATGGACGACGCCGTGTTTGACGTACGTCGGGTCGTCATGTGTCGTGACGTGGTCGCTCGTCTCGACGATGCCCCCTTGGTCGATGGCGACATCGACGATGACCGAACCCGGTTTCATCGCTTTCACCATGTCCTCGGTGACGAGCTTCGGCGCCCGCGCTCCCGGGATGAGGACGGCGCCGATGACAAGGTCGGCCTCTGCGACCGCTTCGGCGATGTTCATCGGGTTGGACATGAGCGTCGTAATTTGGTTGCCGAAAATGTCGTCAAGCTCGCGCAGGCGATCCGCGTTCAAGTCGATGATCGTGACATCTGCCCCGAGGCCGACCGCGACTTTCGCTGCGTTCGTGCCGACGACCCCACCGCCGATGATGACTACTTTGCCGCGGGCGACGCCTGGGACGCCGCCAAGCAAGATGCCTTTGCCGCCGTACGGTTTTTCTAAAAATTGCGCCCCGATTTGCGCCGCCATCCGCCCGGCGACTTCGCTCATCGGCGTCAACAGCGGCAGCGTGCGGCCGACTTGCACCGTCTCATAGGCAATGGCGATGACGCCGCTTTCTTTTAAGGCGCGCGTCAACTCCGGGTCGGCGGCCAAATGCAAATAGGTGAACAAAATGAGACCTGGGCGGAAATAGCCGTATTCGCTTGGCAGCGGCTCTTTCACTTTCATCACCATATCGGCTTGCGCCCACACATCTTCCGCTCGCTCGATGATTTGTGCTCCGGCACGGGCGTAATCGCTGTCGCTGAAACCGCTTCCAACCCCTGCCTCTTTCTCAATCAGAACCGTATGTCCAGCCTGAACGAATGACAAAACGCCAGCCGGCGTAATGGCGACACGGTTTTCGTTATTTTTGATTTCCTTTGGCACTCCAATAATCATGGATATCGTTCCTCCTCGTCAGAAGTGGCCTTACTTATAGTATAAAAGAGACGGAACGGGCCGGGCATTGTTCAAAAAAGAGAAAGAAGCGCCCGGTTTTTGTGGATTTCCACAAATTCAACCGCGCGCTTCGTATTTCGCTAATTTAATATCAATGTATAATTTGATTTTTTGATTCATGTCATTGAGATCAAGCTCGGCGATGTCGGCAATCCGCTTGAGCCGATAAGCAAGCGTGTTCGGGTGAACGTTGAGGACGTCGGCGGTTTCTTGCGCGTTTTCGTTATGGTCAAAAAACGTTTCAAACGTTTTGACCAAGTCGCTGTGGTGTTTCTGGTCGTACGATTGCAGCTTCGTTAACGCTGGGTTGGTCCATTCTCCTTGCCGCTTTTGTTCAAGCAAAAAATCAAAAAATTGGTAAATGCCAAGCTGGGCATAGCCGTAAACCGACTTGATTTCATCGCCGAGCTTTTCTTTCAGCGCCAGGACGGCGAGCGCTTCGCGGTAGCTTTTTTCAATGAGGCGATAGGCGCCGTACACGCCGCCAAACCCGCACTGCACATCGTGGATGTGAAATCGTTCTTTCATTTTGGCGGCGAACGACTCGATGAATGCATTCAGCTCTTTGAGCGGCTGGTCGGTTTTGGGCGCCGCCAGCAAAATCACATCGCGGCCGTCAGTCGTATAAAGAAGGAGCGGGAGTTGCTGGGTTGTTTGCAATAAGTAGGAAATTTGCCGCTCCATTTCGGCGATCAAATCGGCGGCAAAGCGGAAGACGACAACGGCAAACTGCGGTGCGGTCGGGATTTGCATGGCAGCGAGATGGGCGCGAATCTCGTCTTCGGCCGCGATATGGCTCGTCAGCAACTTCCAAAACAGCTCCTGCACCCGCTCTTCTTTTTTGTTTTTGCGCATATACAGCTGCAACACTTTGTTTTTCGCTGCCTTGGCGGCGAGCTTGAGCCATTCCATCTCCTCAGGCGACAGCGTCCGGTTCGTTTCCAGCACCCAGATGAAGCCGATCACCTCATCGTTTTTCCAGATCGAGACAGCGACGCGGCTGCCGAGGCCGACATCATGAATTGGCGGCACGCGCACCGGTTCGCGGCTTTTGAGCAGCGCCGGGATGGCGCCTTGTTTCCATAAGCTGTTGATCACTTTTTCCGGGACGCGCCGGCTGATGATCGTCGCCGTCCGCGCCGGATCGGTGTAATCGTCATGGGCGCTGTAGGCGATGAGCCGATGGTTCGCATCTTCGATCGTCACCGGGCATTTCAGCACGTCGCTGACGCGGTCGGCAAACTCTTCAAGGCTGTCAAATTCGCCGCGGAACGGGTCGGTATAGTGAGACATATTTGTTTCCCCCGCATCGTCCATAGGATTGTAGTTTGATTTTACCACAAATAAGGGTTGCCATTGTGTATTCTATAACGGAGAGGGTTCGGTGCGCTTTCTGTCGAATTAGGGAAAGGAAATGATTCATCAAGGAGGAGACTGTTGTGAAAAAATGGGAAATCGCCGTCATTCCTGGCGACGGCATCGGCAAGGAAGTTGTGCCCGCGGCGTTGGATGTGTTAAAAACGGTTGCGGATGTCCATGGAGGGATTTCCTTTTCTTTCACTGAATTTCCATGGAGTTGCGACTATTATATGGAGCATGGAAAAATGATGCCGGATGATGGGCTGGAGACGCTGCGGAACTTTGACGCCATTTTCCTTGGAGCGGTCGGCAATCCGAAGTTTGTCCCTGATCATATTTCATTATGGGGATTGCTTCTGAAAATCCGCCGCGAATTTGAACAAGTGATTAACATTCGCCCGGCGAAATATTTCCGCGGCTTATCCTCGCCTCTGACCGAGCCGCGCGACTTTGATTTCATCGTCGTCCGCGAAAACAGCGAGGGGGAATATAGCGAAGTCGGCGGGCGCATTCATCGCGGTGAGGATGAAATCGCCATTCAAAACGCTGTCTTTACCCGCAAAGGGACGGAGCGGGCGATGCGTTATGCGTTCGAGCTGGCGCGGAAGCGGAAACGGCATGTGACGAGCGCGACGAAATCGAACGGCATTTTCCATACGATGCCGTTTTGGGATGAAGTGTTCGCCGACGTCAAGCGCGACTACCCGGATGTCGCGACCGCGTCGTACCATATTGATGCATTGGCCGCCTTTTTCGTGACAAGGCCGCATACGTTTGACGTCGTTGTCGCGAGCAACTTGTTTGGCGACATTTTGACGGACCTTGGCGGCGCTATTATGGGCAGCATCGGCATCGCCCCGGCGGCGAACATCAACGTCAACGGCAAGTACCCGTCCATGTTTGAGCCGGTGCACGGCTCGGCGCCGGACATTTACGGCAAAGGCATCGCCAACCCGATCGGGCAAATTTGGACGGCGAAACTGATGCTTGACCATTTCGGCGAAGAAGAGCTCGGCGCCCTTTTGTTGCAAACGATCGAGGATGTCACCGCTGACGGCATCAAAACGCCGGATCTCGGCGGCACGGCGACGACAAAGGAAGTGACGGAAGAAATTTGCCGGCGGCTGCGCAAACGCGGCTGATGAAGACCGATTGGGTCGGCGCGGTTGGCACTGTCCTTCCGTTTCGGTATACTGAATGTCAGACAAACCGAATAGAAAGGATGACGCCCGTTGTTCAAAAAATGGTTTGGCAAGCAGCAGCTGAAAGAGGAGACGATCACCGCGCCGCTTGACGGAACGATTGTGCCGCTTGAAGACGTGCCGGATCCGGTGTTTGCGCAAAACATGATGGGCGATGGCATCGCCATCGACCCGGCGGATGGGGATGTCGTCGCTCCGGTGGACGGGGAAATCGTCCAACTCTTTCCGACGAAGCATGCTATCGGCTTGCGTTCGGAAGCGGGTGTGGAGCTGCTCATCCATGTCGGCATCGACACCGTGTCGATGAACGGGGAAGGGTTTACCGCCTATGTCAAAGCCGGCGACCGAGTGAAACGGGGCGATCGGCTTCTTTCTGTCGACTTGCCGCTTGTGCGCGAGAAAGCGAAAAGCGCGGTGACGCCGATCATCATCACGAATGGTGATGCGCTTGAAAGTTTGGAGAAAAAAGCAGGGACATCGGCAGCAAAAGGCGAGACGGTCTTATTTCATGTCAAAATGAAATAAGGGCGGCAGGGAGGACATATGGCGTTTCGCATCCATAAGATTTTAAACAACAACGCCGTTGTCGTGCTCGACGAAGGCAAAGAGAAAATTGTCATGGGCCCGGGGATTGCGTTTCAAAAGCGGAAAAACGATCTCATCCCCCCGGGCCGCATTGAGAAAATTTTCGTCATGGAAGAAGAAAATGAGAAGTTCCAGCAATTGCTTCGCACGTTGCCAGAAGAACATATCGATATTGCCGAAGAAATTATCAGCTATGCGGAAGGCAAACTGCAAGCGCCGCTCAGCGACCATATTCATATTGCGCTGACTGACCATTTGTCGTTTGCCATCGAGCGGTTGAAGCAAGGTTACCGCATTCAAAACAAATTGCTCAATGAAATTAAAGTGCTA
>NZ_BCPV01000072.1 GCF_001544135.1 Geobacillus zalihae NBRC 101842
GTCAGCGCAATATGTAATGGATAAATAAATCAATCGTTTGACCTCTTCCAGTATATCTGGATCCTTAAAATGTTGCGCTATGTTTTTCGGAAGCGGTTTTTTTTCGACTGAAAGAATCAGAAGTTCCCTCCAGTTGCTTGGCTCTTTTATTTCTTTCCCTTTCAAAACTTCAATTGCACCATTTAAGGACATTTCATCAATCGCATGTAAATAAGCCTCAAAATATTCCGCTTTAGGTTGCTTACCCTCTAAAAATTCCGTAACTCTTCTTTTTACTTCACTTTGTTTTATCTTTCTTTTACGATATTTAGTTTGTAATATTTTGGTTAATTTCTCAATGAATGAATTATATTTTTTCTTATCGTTTTTGTACAAATCTCTTATATAACTTCTAACCCGTTCGATATACATTTTTAATTTTCCTCTTTGTTTTTTTATTTCTTTTTTATTTTTTATTAACAAAAAAAAGTATTAAATAAACATTTTGTTTTAAAAAGTTATAAAAAAAGCTTGGTAAAAATACCAAGCCCTCATTTCTTTGAATTCTTAATCATATTATAAACAATTTTACCCACTACTTCGCTGATCATCTTACAACCTTCATCGCTGGAAGCAATAAACTCCATTAATTTATCTAATTGTTTGTTCTCATGGTCTAATTCTTTCTTTTGTTCCATAAAGGAGTCTATAATTCCATCGATAAATTGATTTTGGAATGGATATCGGAAATCATTATAGGAATTGTTTAATACCTGTTCTTTCATTCCAGGCATATTGGCAAACGATTCTGCTACCTGATATAACTGCTCACTTACAACTTCATCATCTAAGTCCAATCCATATAATTCGTTTATTTGGTTTACGATCTCAGATAAAAGCGTATACTCCGGTTTTCTTGTTTTTCCACCAGCAACTTTTCCGCCCGTTAATGGTTCGCTTGCACCTTTCTCCAATTCAATTGCGCCTTCAGCAACCTTTTGAATACGGTAATACTCTAGATCAACAAGATCATTTGAAAAATTATTATTGTTTTTCTTTTTACCTGCATTTATTTTTTGGTAAAGAAACCTAATAAAAGTAAAATAACGTTTCATTTCTTCATCATATTCAATGAGTTGAGAAAGAAAAAGATATTGTGAAATAAACTTTTTCATCATGGATTTTGCATCATCTCTTTGATCTTCAGTAAGATAGTTAAACCGTTTTTCAGGAAGTGCTAATATCTTATATAACTTTGCATGGTCACTAGCTGTTTGTTTTGCTTTTGGTTGAAAGAAAACTTTACAAAATTCATCAATCTCATTTTCCTCATAAATTCGTAAGTCATCCAGCAATCTCTTATATTCATAAACAATATTCGGATCTGTAGGTTCATCAATTTCCGTTTTTTCATAATAAGGCTGGAATGCTTTGCGGATTGTTTCGCGGTCATTAACAAAATCAAGCACAAATGTATCGTGTTTTTCAGGATGTGTACGATTTAATCGCGATAGCGTTTGTACCGCTTTGACGCCTGATAATTTTTTATCAACGTACATTGTATGAAGAAGTGGTTGATCAAAACCTGTTTGGTATTTGTCCGCCACAATCATGATTTTATAATCATCTTCTTCAAATTTAGACTTCGTTTGGGATTCAGGGAACCCGTTCATTTCTGATTCCGTTTTTGTTTCGCCTAATTCTTCATCATGTACTTTTCCTGAAAAAGCAACTAATACATATAAATCTTTATAATTCTTTTTCTTTAGATACTCTTGGAATGCATCCATATATCGTTTCGCATGAAGACGTGAGCTTGTGACAACCATCGCTTTTGCTTTACCGCCAATTTTATGGCGAGTAAAGTTTCGAAAATGTTCAATGATTATTTCTGCCTTTTGAGATAAGTTAGTCGGATGTAATGATACAAAACGAGCAATTCCCTTCATGGTCGTTTTCTTTTCTACTTCTGGATCATCATTGATTGCTTTGCATATTTTAAAATATGTTTCGTATGTAACGTAATTTTTCAACACATCTAAAATAAAACCTTCTTCAATAGCTTGGCGCATGGAATACAGATGGAATGGTTCAGGTTTTCCTTCTTCATTTATTTGCCCAAACATCTCTAATGTTTTTTTCTTTGGTGTCGCTGTAAATGCGAATAAGCTTAAGTTTTGTTTTCTTTTATAAGCCGATAAAATGCTAGCAATCTGATCATCAATATCCGGCTCATCGCTTTCTTCAAGAGCATCTGCTTCGGCTGCTTGGTTTAAATTTTTGTAGGATAGAATATCCTTCATTTTTCTGGCAGTTATCCCTGTTTGGGAACTATGAGCTTCATCCATAATGATGGCGTATGTTGCATCTTCAGGCATCGATTGAATTTTCTCGATCACAAACGGGAATTTTTGAAGGGTTGTTACAATAATTTTAGATCCTTTACTTAAAGCTTCAGCTAACTGGTTAGAATCTTTATCGATATAAGCAACAAAGCCTGGAGTGGAATCAAATTGGCGAATAGTATCTTGAATTTGTTCATCTAAAACAACTCGATCGGTAATTACAATAACCGTATTAAAAATGACATTACCTTTGGCGTCTGCTAGTGATGCTAGTCGATAGGAAAGCCATGCGATCGTGTTACTCTTCCCGCTTCCTGCAGAATGTTGAATTAAATAGCGTTTTCCTGGACCATTTGCTAATACATCATCTACAATTTTCCTCACAGCATCCAATTGATGAAAACGAGGGAAAATTAATTGTTTTTTATCTTTTTTCTTATTCTTTTTGTCTTTTTCAATTTTTAGCTCGATAAAGTTTTGTAAAACATCAAATAAGCTATCTTTTTGTAAAATTTCTTCCCAAAGATACGAAGTTTTATATCCAGATGGGTGTGGCGGATTTCCTTTACCGTATTCATATCCTTTATTGAATGGTAAAAAGTACGTCTTTTCTTTTTTTAATTCTGTTGTCATATGAACTTCATCTGGGTCTACTGCAAAATGAACGAGAGAGCGCTGATTAAACAAAAAGATCGGCTCGTTTGGATCTCGGTCTTTGTATTGTTCAATCGCATCTTCATAGGATTGACCAGTTAAATGATTTTTTAATTCCATTGTGATAATTGGAAATCCATTCAAATCAATTACCACATCAATGGATTCATTACTTTTTGTGCTGTATTTCACTTGTCGTGTAATCGTTAATCGATTTTTATGATAATTAGCTACTGCATCTGGATTTAAATCATTGTCTGGTTTTAAAAAGAATAATCTTATTGGAATACCGTGGTCTTTATATTTACCCTTAGCACTATCGCGTAGCAAACCAATTAATCCTTTTGGATGCGTTTTAATTGCTCTTGTAAGGGATGTAAGAAAACTATTTTCGACATTTGCCCCATAAATCGTTTCAAGCGCTTCCCAAGCCTTGGGCTGTGTATCTTTAATAAAATTGATTAATCTGGTCGGAAATAGCCCTAAATAAGGATCAAATTCAGCAGGATTACCTTTCAGATAACCCTGCTGAAGTAATACATGTTCTATCGCTGATTCAAATGCCACTTCGCGATAGTCGATGGTCATGTTTATTCCCCCTTTTGAAATCCACGAACATCGATTTTTCCGGTAACGGCTTCATAGATGAGAGATTGGCGGTATTCTTTTAGCTTGTTGATTACTGTACGTTGATCTTCTATTAATATATCTATTTCAGTAGTTTTTTTTGTTAGATACTCAGCTATATCTTCCTGTTCTTGTTTATCTGGTAATGCAATAGGAAAACTATAAAGATTACCTATTGTTAATTGATTTATAGTAGATGTTAAAAACGACCCAATCTGAGCCTTAAATAACTGCGACTGAAAAACGTAATATAAGAACTTGTTATACTGGCTTCTAAATACAGTCATAAAAGCTCCGAAAGTAAGTCCTTCACTATCTCGATCAATTAAAGCACATTTGCCAATTAATTCTCTGCTTCCATTTCGAGAACAAATAAGTATATCACCAGCTCTTGTTTTCAACTTATCTGGAATAATTTTATCTACGAAAACATTATTTTCAAAAACAATTTTACCATCTCTTATGTTTGATGATCGAAGTACCAAATTTCCTTTCTCTGACTCTGAAACAACATCAGTTGGAGCATAAGTTAAGCCTATTATTGCTTCACCTATATACTTTAATTTAACAATTCCCCAATGCTCCGGTATCTCTCCAATCCATTCCACACCTGAATCCTTCATTTTAGCGGTTTCCGGCGATAGCCCTTTTGTCACCGCCTCATTGATGATGGCTTGGCGATATTCTTGAAGGTGTTCGATGAGTTGTTCTTTTTCTTTGATGATAGCGTCAATTTGGGATGTTTTATAATCCAAGAAATCTGCAATTAACCTCTGTTCATCTAATGGCGGGACTGGGATTTTTGTCTTTGATATTATTGCTGGTTCTACCCTTTGATGGCTATTAGTTGCTGATTTTACAAACGAATTATAATAATCAGCTAATTTACTATTGCTTAGAATATAATACAGGTATTTGCCCATTATTTTTTTCGGATAAAATGGGACAAATTCAGTGGAACAAACTATATCTTGTTTTTTCTTTTCTGTTAATACCACTGTTTTTTTTCTTGGATTTAATTTGGAAATTAATACTTCTCCACCTTTTAATTTATATTTGTTGCTTTCTATGTTATCTCCATTTTCTAATCTGCCATCATTAACACTTTGTACTGTTGGTATATCATAGTAAAATAATTCTTTTCCTTTCATATCCTTGGTGTCTATTGAATTTAGTGTTTTATTAGCAACATACTCTATTCTCGACACTTTCCAATGTTCAGGTATCTTACCCAACCACTCAATTCCTGAATCTTTATATTTCGTATAAGATGTGTATTGTTCTATCTGTTTTAAATCTTTCATGCCAACAACCCCCGAATCTTCTCCACAATACTTGTTTCAAGTTCTTGAATTTCTTTTGCAATTTCGGAGGATGGACGAAGTTTTTCGAATTTGTAAAAGTATCGAGTAAACGGAATCTCATATCCAACTTTTCCAACGAAACCATCTTTATCATCTGTTATCGTTTCATTAATCCAAGCATCCGGAACATAAGGTTTTACTTCTTGTTCAAAATACTCGTAAATATCTTGTTTTAACGGTACATTTTCATAATCGCGAAGTTCTGGATCTGGTTCTGGATTTCCGTCTTTGTCTAAACAAATATCCGCATGTTCATCTCGTTCGGATAGTGCAGTTAAAATCGCTTTCATGACCGATGCTTTTACGGATAACCCTGCTTTTTTCATTACTTTTTTAAGTTCCTTTTCAAACTCGTCCCGATTTCGGAAAAGTTTTGAGTCATCAATACCTCCGATTGCATTAATAATTTCATCTTGTTCTTCTTTTATTAGTTTTATAAATGCTTTTTGCTCATAAAGTCTTTCTATTCGTTCTTTGTTCGTTTGGAAATTCAACCGTAATGGTCGTTCAATGGTAATACGTCGATAGCCAAAGTCTTCGTTATCAAAAATTTTACTGTATTCATTTTCCTCGAAGAAACTGTATAGCTCTACGATTTTTTGAATATGTTCTTCAGTAAGTTCGTTTCTTTTATTTCCTAAGCTCTTACGCATTTTTTGGTAAAAATCTACGGCATTAATCAGCTGGATTTTTCCTTGTCTTTCTGGACTTTTATGGTTGCTTAAGATCCACACATAGGTTGCAATACCGGTATTATAGAAAAGATCTGTCGGAAGAGCAATAATTGCTTCAAGCCAGTCGTTTTCAATAATCCATCTTCGGATTTCGCTTTCCCCTGAACCAGCTCCACCAGTGAACAATGGGCTTCCGTTTAGAACAATAGCAATACGACTTTCTCCCGGTTTCATTTTAGAAATCATATGTTGTAAGAATAATAACGATCCATCACTTACGCGAGGAAGACCTGCTCCAAATCTTCCCGAATACCCTAGCTCTTTATGTTCTTTTTCAATTTCTTTTTGAACTTTTTTCCAATCAACCCCAAATGGCGGATTAGAAAGGAAATAATGGAATTGTTCATTCTCTAATCCATCTTGAGTAAAGCTATTTCCAAACTTTATATTAGACGCATTAAGCCCTTTGAGAAGCATATCCGCTTTACAAATTGCATAGGATTCAGGATTTAATTCCTGCCCGAAAACTTCGATATTCATCGTAGGATTTAACTTTCGTAGATACTCATGAGCTACTGCAAGCATTCCTCCTGTTCCACAAGCTGGATCATAAATTTTACGAACAACTTTTTCTCCGGTTAACGCTTCTTTATCGGCATCAAACAAGATATTTACCATTAATTTGATTACTTCGCGTGGAGTAAAATGTTCCCCGGCAGTTTCGTTGGATTGTTCAGAAAAACGACGGATAAGCTCCTCAAATATGTATCCCATTTCAATGTTGCTTACGACATCCGGATGAAGATTAATTTTTAAGAATTCATCTAATACTAAATACAACAAATTTGATTCGCTTAATCTCTGAATATGCACGTCAAAATCAAAATGCCGGAGAATTTCCCGGACGTTTTCGGAAAATCCGTTCAAATATGTACGAAAGTTATCCGCTAACAAATTAGGATAATTCTTTAGGCTCTTCAATGTAAAAGGGCTAACATTATAAAACGGCGCATTGGCTACACGGTATAAAATTCTTTGATTAAACAAGGTTAAAGGTTCTTGCATCGTTTTATATTTTTCTAATACTGCATCCTTTGTAGGTTCAAGAACACAATCTAATCGACGGATGACCGTAAGCGGTAAAATGACTTTACCATAATCGGATTGTTTATAATCACCACGTAATAATTCGGCAGTATTCCAAATTAAACTTACTTTATCAGAAAAATTCATAATCCCACTCCTTTTATACCATCATAATCCTTTCAACAAAATTCTCTGTTGTAAAATCCTTTCCTTTTTCATTTTTAGTATAGAACCCTTCATTGTGAGTTTCCATATGAATTTAACCGATTTATTTTAAAAAACAATAAAAGTGTTGGCAATGCTTTATTGCCAACACTTTTATCTTGGTTACCATCTTTATTTTCCAGTTACCAACTTTATTTTCCGCGGACAACAGTCTTTCCGACCAACGAACCGCTCACTCCACCGTCACGCTCTTCGCCAAGTTGCGCGGTTTGTCGACGTCGCAGCCGCGGTGCAAGGCGGCATAGTATGCGATCAGCTGCAACGGCACGACGGAGACAAGCGGCGTAAGATCCGGATGGACGGATGGGATGATAAAGCGGTCGCCGTCGCCTTCCAGGCCGCGCATCGAGATGACGCACGGGTTCGCGCCGCGGGCGACGACTTCTTTTACGTTGCCGCGAATGCTCAAATTCACGTGCTCCTGAGTGGCAAGCGCAATCACCGGCGTGCCGTTCTCAATTAAGGCGATCGTGCCGTGTTTCAGCTCGCCGCCGGCGAACCCTTCCGCTTGAATGTACGAGATCTCCTTCAGCTTCAGCGCGCCTTCTAGGCAGACATAGTAGTCAACGGCGCGGCCGATGAAGAAGCAGTTGCGCGTCAGGGTCAAGTAGTCGCTCGCGATGTTCTCCATTTCCTCTTTCGCATCGCACAACATTTCCATCACATTGGCGACGATGGCAAGCTCTTTCGTCAAGTCAAAGTCCAGCTCAAAGCCTTTCGCTTTCGCCGCCGCGGCGGCCAAAATCGCAAGCACAGCAATTTGCGCCGTATATGCCTTTGTCGAGGCAACGGCGATTTCCGGGCCGGCGTGCAACAGGAGAGTATAATCGGCTTCCCGCGACAGCGTCGAACCTGGGACGTTCGTGATCGTAATCGCTTTATGGCCGAGTTTGTTCGTTTGCACGAGCACAGCGCGGCTGTCGGCCGTTTCGCCGCTTTGCGAGATAAAGATGAAGAGCGGCTTTTCCGACAACAGCGGCATGTTGTACGAAAATTCGCTGGCGATATGCACTTCGACTGGTATTTTCGCCCACGACTCGATCAATTGCTTGCCGACAAGACCTGCGTGGTAGCTCGTTCCGCACGCGACAATGTACAGGCGGTCGGCGTTCAGCACCTCATTGATGATCGCTTTGTCAATGGCCAATTCACCGTTGTCATCTTGGTATTTTTGAATGATGCGGCGGATGACGAACGGCTGCTCGTCAATTTCTTTCAACATGTAATGCGGATACGTTCCTTTTTCAATGTCGCTTGCATCGAGCTCGGCCGTAAACGGCTTCCGTTCGACTGTCTCGCCGTTGAGCGTTTGAATCGTGACGTTCTCGCTCGTGACGATGACGAGCTCCCCATCCATCAGTTCGACGAATCGATTCGTCACTTGGAGCATCGCCATCGCGTCGCTCGCCACGACGTTAAACCCATCGCCCAAGCCGACGAGAAGCGGGCTTTTGTTTTTCGCCGCATAGATGGTGTTTTCGTCTTGCGCATCGATCATGGCGATGGCGTACGATCCTTTTAGCAGCGAGAGCGTTTTTCGGAACGCCTCTTCCGTTGCCAGTCCGTCGTTGACGAACTTCTCCACGAGCTGAACGATCACTTCCGTGTCCGTGTCGCTTTGGAATGTGACATCGGCCAAGTAGTCGCGCTTGACCATTTCATAGTTCTCAATGACGCCGTTATGCACGAGCGTAAAACGGCCTGAAGCGCTTTGATGCGGGTGGGCGTTCACTCGGCTTGGCGCCCCGTGTGTCGCCCAGCGTGTATGGCCAATGCCGACCGTCGCGTTGACGTTCGGGTCGACGATGCGGCGCAAATCGGCAATCCGTCCTTTTTCCTTAAACACATGCACGCCGCTTTCGTTCAACACAGCGATCCCCGCCGAATCGTAGCCGCGATACTCGAGTTTTTCCAATCCGCGCAATAAAATTTCCTTCACATCTTGATAACCGATATAGCCAACAATGCCGCACATGGCAAATGTTCCTCCTTTTCATCTTGGAGGCTGCCGCTAATGAGATCCTTCCATGTTCAGTTGTCAAAGAACAACGGGGCCTCACCGTCAATGCGGCAGACTCCCCTTTCGATTTGCGCGATGACATCCTCCCCTTTGTGCAAAGGGTCACCCCTTTGTTTTAAGAGAGGACTTGCGGCTGTCATCGCTCCAGCCGGGAGGCATCCGCCGAAAACCTCGATAAACCTCCTCCTCGTCAACTAAGCGTTCTTCCGTCCAACGCTTAGTCCAGGCGCTTTGTGATCGTTAAAACCGATGCAACAGCCAACCACCTTTTTGCTTTGTTGGCCATGCCCACGGTTGCGGCAAGCCATCACTTCACCATGTTCCGCTCTTCGCCCTTCCATCGCCTCCTTTCAAAAAAAGGCAACAACGTTAATATTACAGGACATTCCCAGCGGCGTCAACTATTTATATAAATACCCTATGCATAAACGAAAGGGAACGTTCCGTTTATGCATAGGGTGGTTGTCCAGACGGTCGATTATTCCGTCCCCATTTCACGGCGGACGACATCGGCGATCCGCTCCACGTAGGCGCGGCACGCTTCTTCGGTCGGGGCCTCCGCCATAATGCGCACGAGGGGTTCCGTCCCTGACGGACGAACGAGGACGCGGCCGTTGCCGTTCATCTCTGCTTCCACTTCGGCGATCACGTTTTTCACTTGCTCATTTTCCATCACTTTTTCTTTCTCTTTCACCCGGACGTTCACTAAGAGCTGCGGGTATTTTTTCATTTCCCCCGCCAATTCGGAAAGCGGCTTGCCTTTGATTTTCATGATGTTGACAAGCTGGAGCGCCGTCAACATGCCGTCCCCCGTCGTGTTGTAGTCGAGGAAGATGATATGTCCGGACTGCTCGCCGCCAAGATTATAGCCGTTCTTCTTCATTTCCTCGACGACATAGCGGTCGCCAACGGCCGTTTGTACACTTTTGATTCCCTGCGCCTCAAGCGCCTTGTAAAACCCAAGGTTGCTCATGACGGTCGAGACGACGGTTTGGTGCTTGAGGCGGCCGGTTTCTTTTAAATATTTGGCGCAAATGTACATAATCTGGTCGCCATCGACGATGTTGCCGTTCTCATCGACGGCAATGAGACGGTCGCCGTCCCCGTCAAAGGCGAGCCCGACATCAGCTCCTTTTTCTTTGACAAACGCCGCTAACGCTTCCGGATGGGTGGAACCGACCCCTTCGTTAATGTTGAGCCCATTGGGCGAAGCCCCCATTGTCACGACATCCGCATCCAAATCGGCAAATAAGTACGTCGCAAGCGATGACGTCGCCCCGTGCGCGCAGTCGAGGGCGATTTTCATCCCGGAAAAATCTTCTTCATCGATCGTTTGTTTTAAATACTGCAAGTATTTTTGCCCGCCTTCAAAATAGTCGTTGACTTGCCCAAGTCCAGCCCCGATCGGCCGCGGCAGCATATCCTCCGCGCTGTCGATCAGCGCCTCAATTTCTGCTTCTTGCTCATCCGACAGCTTGAACCCGTCCGGGCCGAAAAATTTAATGCCGTTATCTTGCACCGGGTTGTGGGAGGCGGAAATCATGATGCCGGCCTGCGCTCCAAGCGCCTTCGTCAAATAGGCGACACCTGGCGTGGAAATGACGCCAAGGCGCATCACTTCCGCCCCGATCGACAAAAGCCCCGCGACAAGGGCCCCTTCCAACATATGGCCGGAAATGCGGGTGTCGCGCCCGATCAGTACTTTCGGGCGCTCAGCGCTTTTGGTCAGCACGTATCCGCCGCAGCGGCCGATTTGAAACGCCAACTCTGGCGTCAATTCACGATTTGCGACTCCTCGTACACCATCAGTGCCAAAATATTTGCCCATTCGTTCACTCTCTCCTTACTATGCAGTTTATTGTGCAGCCGCTTTTTCGCTAATCTGGACCATCGCCGTTTCCACCGACGGCTGCCATTGGACTTGTTCAGGGTGGTTCCATTGAATGGGAACTTGATGTTCGCCGGTGTCAAGTCCACCGACATCGACATACAAACGAATATCGTCTTTTGTCAACCCGCGGACGACATCGGGCGGACCGACAAGGCGGACCGTAATTTTGCCTTCAAGCGGTTTGACAAATTCGGCTTTGTATGAATCCGGCAAGCCGACGACAGCGATCGGCACGTCTTTCCACGTTTGCGTGACGTCTTTTTCCACATCAATATGGACCTTGATTTTGTCTGGGTTGACGCTTTTTGCGCCATCGGGAAGCGGAACGTCGAGCTCTACCGTCGCATCATCAGTAATGTCGTCCAAATCAACGGTCAATCCTTCCAGCTTGTCAATATGGTTCAACACTTCCTTCGGTCCATAAATCGTGACCCGATCCGGCTCCGGCGTGACGCTGACAAGATGCACACCATCCGGCAGCTCTCCGGTTGTCTGCACTTGAACCGGCACCGTCTTGCTCGGGCTTTTCACCGGCACGGTTACTTCCACCGACGATGGCTCTGGCTCAATATCCAACTCATTTCCCCGTCGATCGTACACTCGAACGCGCGCTTCTCTCGTCAGCGTTTCCGTCGCCCCATCTAAGTCGACGATGGCTTTGACAAAGGCAATCTCGTCGATTCGTTCCTTCGCCCCGGTAATCGTCACGGCATCTGGTTTCACCGTCGGTTCTCCAACGGAATAGCCATCCGGCATTTTGTTTCGATTGAAAAATTCAACACCGACCGGAAACTGTTTCGACACTTTTTCACGAATCGTCACTTTGGCCGAGGAAGGCTGAATCGTCACTTTCAACTTGTCGGAGATGTCCCTGTATTTGATCGGCACCGTGTATGTCCCTAATGGCAATTCCGTTAAATCGACATACACCTCGAAATTTCGTTGTAGAGCCGTCGGCTTGACAATGCTGGCGGGTCCTTGGAGCGTAACGTTCACGTATTTCGGGACACCCGATACGACCAAGTTGTTTTCATCATAGTAAGCGACCACCGGAATATCGACCAACGTTTCCGTATCTTCCTGGCCAAACGTGTTGCGCGTCTCACCAGTTTTCGCCCCGACATTGGCCGACATATACAGCATAATCGCCAGCAATAAGGAGACAACGCGAATAAACCAAGGATGGTCCATCAACTTATCCATGTTTCTTCCCCCTCCACTGCCAACGGGAAGAAGCAGGCGCCTTCGTCGCTGGAGCAAGTTCGCCGGTCAACAGCTCCCGAAACTCATCGATCGTTAAATCGCGGTACAGCTCGCCGTTTTTCGTCAACGATACTGCTCCCGTCTCTTCCGACACGACGACGGTGACGCTGTCCGTCACTTCGCTGATGCCGAGCGCCGCCCGATGGCGTGTTCCGAGCTCTTTCGAAATAAACGGACTTTCCGATAATGGCAAATAACAGGCCGCCGCAGCGATTTGGTTTTTTTGAATAATGACCGCCCCATCATGAAGCGGCGTGTTCGGAATGAAAATATTAATGAGCAGTTCCGGCGATACATGAGCGTTTAACATAATGCCGGTTTCGACATAATCGTTCATTCCGGTTTCCCGCTCAATGGAAATCAGCGCGCCGATGCGTCGCTTCGCCATATACTCGGTCGCTTTGACAATGGCTTCCACCATTCGCATCCGCTCTTCCTCTTCATTGACCGTATTGCGGGTGAACAGCCGTCCGCGGCCGAGCTGCTCAAGGGCGCGCCGCAATTCTGGTTGAAAAATGATGATGATCGCGAGAAATCCCCAAATGATCGCCTGATCCATCAGCCATTGCAACGTCGTCAATCCGAGGTAATTGCTCACGAAACGAACCAAAATAATTAAAAAAATGCCTTTTAACAACTGAATGGCCTTCGTCCCGCGAATCATCATGATCAACTTGTAAATCACATACCAAACGACAAGGATATCAACCACTTTTAACAAATATGACACGATGGGGAGCTCTCCGAAGGACATCTTCACACTTCCTTTATCTCTAATTCCAATCTGTTGATGGCCACGGAAAAAGCCATCGAACGATGGCTGCCATCATTCAATCGATTGGAGCGCACGATTGAACCTTTCTTTAATATTATACCAAATCCATTCAAACACTTGATTAATTTCCTCCACTTCCCCTGTCACTTGCCCGGCGGACGCCATATATTTCTTTCCATGGATCACAGTCACGTCCCCATCAACCGTTCCTTCAATCCGAATCGAGCCATTGCGGACGACAATATCTCCTTTGACCGTTTCTCCTTTCGGCACGATGACAGTATGATCGCGGATGATGACATGTTCATCAGCTGAGACGGAAAACGCGCCTCTTTCCCCCCATGAAGAGGCTAAGCTGCCGAAAGTAAGCGCGAAAAACAACGAGGCAGCCGTAAGCAGCGGATGATGATGCAGAAAACGGCGCAGCCGCGCGGTCTTTCTCTCTTTCGGCATCGCCTCCATAACCTTGGCTGCAAACGACGGCGGCGCCGCAACGTGGGCGGCATATTGGAGGAACGCAACCGTCTTTTTCAGCTCGTGAAAATGGGCAGCGCACGCAGCGCACGAACGCAAATGTTCTTTCAGCTGCTGCTCTCCTTCTGGCTGGAGATCTCCATCAAAATAGCTGTGCATGAGCAACACGATTTCTTTCGGACATTCCATAGTCTCCCACCCTCTTATAAATGACCCAATTGCCTGCGCAACGCTTCGCGGCCGCGATGCAGCCGCGTTTTCACCGTGCCGACCGGCAACCCTAAAATCTCGCTGATTTCTTGCAACGACAAATCTTCCATATATTTCAACACGATCACGCTTCGATACTTTTCTGGCAACTGCTCAATCGCTCGCTGCACCGTCTCTTGCAGCTCCAGGCTTTCCACTGCCTCCTCCGGGGATGTTTCGCGGGAAGGAAGCTGAGCCTGCATCGTCAACCCGTCCGTGCCTCCGACCTCTTCATCTAAATACACGTCCGGCTTCCGTTTCCGCAATTTATCGATCGTCAAGTTCGTCGCGATTCGGTACAGCCAAGTGGAAAACTTCATTTCAGGATTGTACGTATCAATATGGATGTAGGCGCGGATGAACGCCTCCTGCGCCGCATCTTCCGCCTCATGCCGATTGCCCAACATTCGATAGCAAAGACGGTAAATCTTGTCCTTATACAAATCGACAAGATCCGCGTATGCGTTTTGATCCCCTTTTTGGATCGCCTTAATTCTCTTTTTAATAAATAGATCCATAAAATACAATACCCCCGCCTCACGGCTTACCGTATATTACGGCGCTCGATCAAGAAAAGTTTCATGCAACATATTTATTGTATCATACAACGGAAAAAGAGGGGACGCCAAACAAATGGCAGCCCCTCTTTCACAAACAGCGGGAACAAATCATCATCATATCCGTGAATCCCGCAACCAACCCTCTTTGCCCACATGCATTACATGAGTTTTTCACCAAACAACGACCCCATCAGCGCTACAGCCACTGATGCTGTTTTGTTCCGCTCATCCAAGATCGGGTTCACTTCGACAAATTCCGCTGAAGTGATGATTTGTGCCTCGGCCAGCATCTCCATCGCCAAATGGCTTTCGCGGTATGTCAATCCTCCAATGACAGGCGTTCCGACTCCCGGTGCGTCGCTTGGGTCAAGGCCATCCAAGTCAAGCGACAAATGAACGCCATCCGTTCGTTCTTTTAAATAGGCGATCGTTTCTTCCATCACCCTTGTCATTCCGAGCCGATCAACCTCATGCATCGTGTAAATTTTGATTCCTTTTTCGCGAATAAACTTCTTCTCCCCTTCATCAAGGGAACGGACGCCGATCAACACGACATGTTCCGGCTTGATTTTGGGGCTGTATCCGCCGATTTGCGTCAGCGCCGGATGGCCAAACCCGAGGCTCGCCGCCAGCGGCATGCCATGAATGTTTCCAGACGGCGACGTTTCCGCGGTGTTGACGTCGCCATGCGCGTCATACCAGATCACTCCAAGCCGCTCATAATGTTTCGCCACCCCGGCGAGCGTGCCAATGGCGATGCTATGGTCGCCGCCCAGCACAAGTGGGAAGCGCCCCCGCTGAACGACTTGGTCAACCGCCGCCGCGAGTTTCTCATTCGCCTCCGCAACCGCTTTCAAATTGCGCAACCGTGAATCTCCTTGCTCGTGCAACCGCTCTGCTTTTCCAATCGGAATATCTCCCAAATCTTCAATATCGTAATGAAGACGTTCCAGACGTTCGATGACGCCTGCATAACGCATTGCGCTCGGCCCCATATCAACGCCGCGGCGTGTCTGCCCTAAATCCATCGGAACCCCGATAATTGAAATTGGCTTCATGCTGTCTCCCACTCCTTTCCGGTTCCTGTTACGTCTTTATTGTAGAGGAAAGAAAGGGGATGACTCAACTTGACAAAATTTTGAATATTTATACCGATATAACAAAAAAGAGCAGGCTGCTTTTGGTTGTCAAGCAGTCTGCTCTTGATGGAGCCTATCGGGATCGAACCGATGACCTCCTGCGTGCAAAGCAGGCGCTCTCCCAGCTGAGCTAAGGCCCCGCCCCAAGCGGAAGACGGGACTCGAACCCGCGACCCCCACCTTGGCAAGGTGGTGTTCTACCGCTGAACTACTTCCGCGCTATGGTGAGCCATGGAGGACTCGAACCTCCGACCCTCTGATTAAAAGTCAGATGCTCTACCTACTGAGCTAATGGCTCATGGTTGGGTATACACTCTAGGTACTACCTAGCTCTACCTGCCTCTTCCTCTCCCAGCCGATTCAAAGATGCCAAGTGCGTCGAGGCAACTCGAAGCAAACTCGAAGATGTAGCGCTCGTTACTGAGCTAATGGCTCATAGTTAGGATAACACTCTAAGTATGCTGCCCCTTCCTCTGCCAGCCTGTTCAAGGAAGCAGATGCGTCGGGGCAACTCGATGCCTATTCGACGATGTAACGCTCGTCACTGAGCTAATGGCTCATGACCATTTTTATGTACAAAAAAATAATGGCTGGGCTAGCTGGATTCGAACCAGCGCATCACGGAGTCAAAGTCCGTTGCCTTACCGCTTGGCTATAGCCCAACGCGATGAGAAAGAAACGCTGTATTCAATTGCTATTATATCTCAGCAATCAGGGAAGTATACACTTTTCATTTCGGCCAATCATCCTTGAAAGGACGACTGGCCGAAATGGAGTGACCCGTACGGGATTCGAACCCGTGTTACCGCCGTGAAAGGGCGGTGTCTTAACCACTTGACCAACGGGCCGGAAAATAAATGGAGCTTCCAACCGGGCTCGAACCGGTGACCTCTTCCTTACCATGGAAGTGCTCTACCTACTGAGCTATGGAAGCGTAAAAATGGCTCCGCAAGTAGGATTCGAACCTACGACCTACCGGTTAACAGCCGGTTGCTCTACCGCTGAGCTATTGCGGAATGATGAATAACTATATGTCATGCACATCTTCCCAATGTGCTCGTTGCCTCTTCCTCTGCCAGCTAATTCAAGGGAGCAAGATGCGTCGAGGCAACTCGTAGCGAATTCGAAGATGTGAAGCTCGTCGCTGAACTATTGCAGAATAATGAAACATTGCCTAGCAACGACCTACTCTTGCAGGGGCGCTGGCCCCAACTACCATCGGCGCTGGAGGGCTTAACTTCCGTGTTCGGGATGGGAACGGGTGTTTCCCCTCCGCCATAGCCACTAGGCAATGGTTATCATCTTGGACAGTAATTATTATATCCATCCTGTTGGATTTGTCAACAGGATGTT
>NZ_BCPV01000073.1 GCF_001544135.1 Geobacillus zalihae NBRC 101842
AGGTTCCCTATGATTTTCCGACGAAAACAACGCACACAACCGGAGGCCGAGCTGCCGGCGCAGCATGTCGAACAGCCGGAGGGCGGAACGAAAACGACGCTGTCGTTTCATCCGGACTGGCAGCTGTCTCCAGAGGAAACGTACGTCTATCGCTTTTACCACGAACAGCTGCCGCCGCTTCAGCCAAACCAAATTTCCATTTCCGGCGTCAAGCTGGTCGAATACAACGATGGGTTTGTCGCTGTCGCCATTTTGCGCAACACGCTGCCGAAGCCGGTTCGCTTTGAACGAATCCGCCTGTTGCTGCTTGACGAGGATGGCACGGCGATCGCCCGCAAAGAGTTTGATATGAGCGCTTTCGGCGAGCTGCCGCCGATGACGGCCCGCCCGTGGCGGTTTTTGTTCGCCGCCGAGGACAAGCTCGTCGATCAGTTGCCTCAAGATGGATGGAAGATCGCCTTTGAACTGACACCGCGGCATCGGCTCGACCTAGAGGAAAGCTGGGAGCAGGCGCTGTCGGCCAAGCAGCACCAACAGCTGCAAGCCCTCGTTGACTCGGTTCCGCCTCCCGCTCCCGGGGAGGTGAACTTCATGGGCATTGAAGCGAAACAGCTGCCTTCCGGTGAACTAGCCGTCACGTTGCTCATTCGCAACGGCAGCGACAAACATATCCATTTTGAACAAATCCCGCTTGAAGTGCGGGATCATGCTGGCGACATGGTCGCCCGCGGATTATTTCCGTGCCATCTGGAAGTGAAAGCCCACACCAGCAAACCATGGACGTTCCTCTTCCCACCGGAATTGCTGCACAAAGCAGAACCGGATTGGACGTCCTGGAAGGTGACAATCCCATCCTCCCCGGCACAGAGCGAAAGGCAAGAAACGCAATCAAGCGAAACGTAATCGGCAAAAAGCTGGCCCCCATGGTCGCCAAACGACCGATGGAGGCCAGCTTTCTTTGCATCGTTCCGTTCAAAACGACCGCGCTCCCGTTGTCAGCCGAGCCTTAGTCGAAGCAGCCGAACTTTGCACCATCAAGAGCAGACGGCTATCCAACGCATCTGGACGGGAGGGCCTTATTTCGTAGAAGCAGCGGTTTGAATCTCCATGTAAGCGCCTTTTTTCATCGCCACGCCGTCTTTGCTTTTTAACACCGGCGGAATGACCAATAAATAGCTCTGCCCTTTGGCCAGCTTCGCTGCCGGTTTGATCAAAAGCTCCGTCCCCCGGCGGATTTGCGCCGTCACCGCCGCTTCCTGTCCACCTAATTGATACAATTTTACTCCGCTTACCGCGGTATTGGCGAGCGGACGAGAGAAGCGGACGACAAACGTCTTATCGACCGGCGCATTGCGCAGCTTGCCGAGCGACTGATACCCTTTCAGCTGGCCAATCAGCAAATCGCGGTGAGCGGCATACAGCTCTTTACCGACAACCGTCGGCACATCCGGCTTCACCCCAACGTGATGAATCGGCGTCCCTTTTGGCGAGAAAAAGTGGGCGACGGTCAACTTCAACATGCTGCCGTCCGACAGCTCAAACATTTCCTGCATCGATCCTTTGCCAAACGTCCGTTGCCCATACAAAACGGCCGCCTTTTGCTCCTTCACCGCCGCCGCCAACATTTCCGACGCGCTCGCGCTCGACGCGTTGACAAGCAGCCGGATCGGACCCGCCATTTGCACCGGCTGTTTGACAGCGGCATACACTTCTGGGTGATTCGAACGGTCGCGCAACTGAAACGCCTGTTTCACATTCGGGAAAAAGCCGGCGATTTGCTGCGCCGTTTCCACATATCCCCCCGGATTGTCGCGGAGGTCAAAAATCCACCCTTTCACCCCGCTTAACGAGCGAATGGCGCGTTCGATCTCACCAGGCGCTGTCTCATCAAAACTATATAGCTGAATATAGCCGATATTCCCTGCCAGCCGTTTGAACTCCACGTTCGGCCAGTCGATTTTTTCCCGCTTGATGGTGACGCTGACGGTTTCCTCGGTCGACGGCCGCCAAACGGTTACGGCCACCGTCGTTCCTTCTTCCCCTGCGATCAAGCTCAATACTTTTTCCATTGTCTCATTCGTTACCGGCTGCCCGTCAACAGCCTGAATCACATCGCCCGGCTGCAGTCCGGCGCGGGCGGCTGGCCCATTGTCCAAGACAGACATGATGTGGACGCCGTCCTCATCTTCCTCAATCATCACGCCGATGCCGACAGACTCCATATCAATCCACTTCAAAAATTCCTCGTATTCTTCCTTTGTCATATAGGCAGAATACGGGTCAAGCTGTTTGACAATATCTTGCGGGGTGCTCGCCTTCAGCACTTGATCGCTCACTGGTTCCACATAATACTGGCGGACAATTTCCCGCACTTCTTCGAGCACCTTCGTTGACGCCGGAGCCGTCGCCGCCTCCGCCGGCGGACTCCAAACCGAAAATGAAGCCGCAAGCAATAGAAGAGCCGCCGCCCATCGCTGAATCACCTTCATATCCGTCTCTCCTCTCCCGACATGCGCCAGTTTATTCGATATCGACATCTAAGACAACCGGCGCTTTAAAATCATCGATATACACCGCCAGCTGCTTGCGCGTCGCCGCATCCACCACGTTTGGCAGCCACCGGTCGCAAAGCGACAGCAACCGCTCCGCCCGCGCGATATCCCCTTCATCATACGCATCAAGCAGCTTGTCCATGGCTTTCATAATATTGATGGAATCATAGGCACGCAGCTTGACAGCCAAAGCCGGGCGTTGAAACCATCCTTCCATCTTTTCGCGCAGCGACGCTCCCGGAACGCGGCCGATGAGAATCGCTGTTTTGCGAATTTGATATTCCAGCGGACCGTAGGAATCGTACACAACATCCACATCCCCCGTCCGCAGCGCCCGGTCGACGTTGGCCGTCAAGACGCGCAATCGCTCCCCGCTTTCGACCGCGCTGATATAGGCGGAAGCCTTTTTCATCGTCTGTTCTCCGGCCGCGATCCGTTTTTCCAACTGCGCCCTTGCCGTTTGTGGACGCACGCGCGCCACTTCTTTTTTTGCCGCCTCATAATCGCGTTTGACTTGGTTGAAGAGACGGTACGGCTTGGACCATTGATCCGCTTTCATCGCCCGCTCAAGCTGGGCGGCATGCTGTTCAAGCCGCTCCACACTTGGGAACGGGGCCGCTTCCGCCTGAACAGCCAACAGCGAAAACGACAACCAAAACACCCCTAGCCATCCGATGATGGAAAATGCTTTTCTCCGTTTTCTCCTCACACTTTCACCTGCTATCTATAAAAATAGGAAACATGTATTTCAATTTTACTGGAAAAGAAACAAAATGAAAATATGTTCTGAAAAAAATCGAACGTAAGCCCTTCAAAGCATAAAATAAGGCCGACTCTTCAGCCACCTTTTTGACTGTCAGAGCCAGCCTTGATCAACGAAAGTCCGGCCAATGAGTTTGCTGCTTGTCGCCGTCGATTTTGCTCAGCGTCCGGTAGCGAAACGGAACGATTTCCTGCTCTGGCTTGCCAAGAAACTCTTTCGCCCATTCGAACGGAATCAAATCGAACTGCTCCTTGTTTTCAGCGATAAAATAGACGCCGACGACTCTTCCTTGTTGATGGAGGTCAATTGTCAAAAAAGCCGGGTAATACGTGCCGTCTTGCGCCCACAGCACCGCTTTGGCCGTCACCCGGCCGTCCCCTTCGTCTTCCACATCCGGATTGGCGATTCGCTCCAACACTTTGATCGCCCATCCTTGTTTTTTATATCCTCCGACCAGCTTCGGAGGATTTTTCCGCAACTGCTCCAACAATGTTTGCTCGTCCATCGTCAAACTTTTGCCTCCCTTGTGGTTTGCCTATCCGCCCATTTTCTAATATATACAATACTTTTCAGAGAAATGCAAATGCCTAGAAGAACAGCATGCAAGGACTTTCTCGATTAGTGAGCAACATCCCTTGTTCATTCCCTCTTCTAGGCAAGCAGGGGAGGCGCGCCCATCAGCGGAAGATGGCGCGAAGGCCGTCGATGTAAATCGCTCCGGCGTTTTTCCGTCCGATATCCGTTTCCATATAACGCACCGGCATCTCCAGCATGAGCGGAAGCGCGACATCGCTGGGCACAGCGGCTTCGACATATTTCCAACCGATCCAATCGACATGGCGGGCAAAATCGATCCAAATGCGGCGCCCGCTTCCATCCTGCAGCTGGGCGCGCAGCCAATGGCCGCTTCCGTCTCCATACACCCACATGCCAATCGCTTGCGGCCGTTTCGAAATCCAAATCGCTTTCTCCCGACTAGCATAGACGCCGGATGTCCCTGGCATCCCGCGGAAATCGTATGAAATTTTCAGCGCCTGCTTTCCTTCTCTCACCTTTTCTGTCGTCCGCTCGACCGCAGCCCCCACATAGTTGACGCCCGATGCATTCCACTTCAACTCGTTCTCAAAATCATCAAGCACTTCTTCGCTTTCCCCGTTCTCTTGCGTCTCTTTGTACACAACAAGAAGCGCATTCGCTACCGGACGCGCAAATCCATCAGACGGTTTGTTTTCGACTTTGAGCTGCCCGTTTGGCTGGCGGACGACAAATGTCGAAGAACCGCCGCCATCGAGCGTCATCGCATCGACGGCGCCAAGCTCATGCATCAGCTTGGCCAGCTCATTCAATGTCATTCCTTGGCTATGGGCAGGCTGGCGGCCATCGACAACGACGAGCATGACATTTCCGTTCTTGTCAATGCCGACGGCTGTACGCGGATGGACTCCTTCAATCGAAAACGGCTGCACTTTTCCATCCGCCACCAACCGGTATCGGCCGCCGAGCGCTTCTTTCACCCCACTCCATTCGGGCTGGTCATACTGAAGGGAAATTTCCACCGCATCCCCTTCTTTCGCCTGCCGCAAATAGTCGCTCGCCCGGCCATGGCCCGACAACACGAGCTCTCCAGGCTGGAGCGGTTCATCGCCTTGACCGACTACAACTTTCTTCACCGTTCCGGTGACCGTTCCATTCCCGTTCAACACCCCTTGTACATTTGTCAGCACGACTTCCGTCCCAAGAGCGTTCGTTTTCGTGGAGGCAGCGAAATACGGGGTGTACAAAATCAACTGATGAGCGCGCCGCGGCTTGTTGATGCCATCGACGGGATATGAGCCTCCTTCTCCAATTCGAACGCCAATTTGAACATCTGGGTTTCCAATCATCGGCTTCCCATCAGCGCTGATGCCAAAAATCGTCCGTTCCGCCGCCGGCGTCGTATTTGTTATCACAATTTCCCCACGGTGCACCATCAAATCGGTCGGCGAACCATCCTGTTTGAAATAATCGCCGTTCACCGCCGCCAGCACGGTTCCGTCGCGGCCATCGTACCGTTTTGCCTGCTCAAGCACCGGTTCAATGCCAAGCACTTGATCATTGGACAGCGCCGTCTCAATGACCAGCCTCTCATTCGACGTATCGATGTCAAGCTTGTACACATGCTGCTTGCCGCGCGTTCCGACGATTTCCATTTCCTCTTTTTCCACCCCAGAGGCAATGCGCGTCGACACTTCCTTTACCACCGTGCCGACCGCCAGCTGCCTTGCCCCATACTTCCCCGGATTGACAAGCTTCAGCTTCTCCCTCGACGGCGTTTTATACACAACATGCCCTTTGATATTGGTGACGTAATATCCACCGCCAACCCCGTATTGGCCGCCAAACGCCTCGTCATACGAATACACCCGGTACTGTTCTCCAGGCTGCAACACGCGGACAAACGTCAGCGCCCCGTTTTCCCGTTTCCATAGGTTAATCGGTTTCACGATCTCCAATTTTCCAATCTGCCCCTGCACGAGGCGCATGCCTTCCCAGTAGACGACATTCGCTCCGGCATCCGCTTCTGCCGCCTGCAGCGCCGTCCATGCGGCCAACACCGCCCCGATCCCAATGCGGATGATGTTCTTCGCTTTTCCCACTGGTCCCCTTTTCCTCTCTTTCTATCATTTTGTTGACACTGATTCTATTATACGACAAACTTCTACAAAAAGGGGAACCCTTTTCCATTTATTTAGTCAAAAAAAAAGAACGTCCCAGCAAGGTTGGGACGCTCTGTAGAAGCGAAAACATCATCCGCGGTCACGGAGTATAAAACTCTTGAGAGTAGTAGGGTTGATGAAATGAATTGAACGCCACCCCAACGCCGAGGCGGGTAAAGTCCGGATATAAAAGGTTTTGCCGATGACCGAGCGAGTGCATCCACGCTTCATGGACAAAAATCGCATCGTATTGTCCGTAGGCGATGTTCTCTCCCGCCACGCGATAAGCGATGCCATGGCGCTTCAGGCGGTCAAACGGCGACAGGCCTTGCAAGTTCGTATGAGAGAAGTAGTGATGGATCGCCATATCTTCGCTATGTTCACGGGCGGCCGCCGCCGCCTTCGCATCCCACGCGAGCGCCGGAAGCCCGTGCAAGCGGCGCGCCGCGTTTGCTAAATCAAAAATTTGATATTCATAGGCCGTGCGCAGCTCCTCCGTCGCCGTTCCGTAAAACCCGGGCTTTTCATCCTCGAGCGCCCGATTGACGACAAGCACGCCATCCACCCGGTTGTTGTTGTACCGGTCATAAAAGAAGGTGACGTAGCGGCCGTTGACAAGATACGTATCATATTCATCATTTTGGATGCTGTAAAGGCCATCTTTTTTTTGAATCACCGCAAGCGGCCGGCCGTAGCGCGCTTCCACCACCGTTTTCGCCGTTCCGATGCCCGTTCCTTTTTTCGTTTGGACAATCGGCTGATTCGTGTACATCGCCGCCACCCGATCACGGTCATAGCTCACCATCAAAAAGTTTTTGTAACCGCCTTGATCATACGCCTCCCAATATAGGCCGTAGGCGTTTTTCGTCTTCCGCTTCGCCTTGCCGTACATCGCTTCGACCTTCGCGCGCGAGTCGCCGATCGCCACCCCGTTCATCGTGACATCCGCCATGTTTGCCTTCGCCTGCTGCACGCATAAAGCAGCGGCCAATTTCTCTTTTGACGGCGTTTCATAGCGGACGCGGGCATCGTTCTTAATCGCATATCCTCGGCCGACCTCGAAATACCCGCCGCCTAGCGCGTACACGCGATACACCGCGCCGCTTGGCAGCGTCTTCACTGCTTTGTTCGACAACCATAGCTCTGTCGGCGCCACCACCGTCAACCGGCCGATTTGCCCGGGCTTCAGTTCAACGCCGTCCCACCACACTTTTTCCGTTCCGACAAGCTCCTCGCAATCCTCCGCCTTGACCATTGATGAACTCGGCATCCAAAGCCATCCGGCCGCAGCCAACAGCATTCCGATTGCCACCGCCTGCACCCATTTCCTCACTTCCGCCCGCTCCTTCCTTTCTCTTTTTCTTTCATCATAGAGGTCTTTCCATCAAAAGAAAAGAGAAAAAAGAATGATTTCAACGAAAAAGAGGCCGCTTTGGCTGTGCAAATGTCGAAATTTCGTCAAACAAGCTTCGCACCCACTTGGCTAAGGGGCGAAATATAGGTTAAAATGGATCATATTATTCTTCCATTTTCGTGAGAGAGGAGCATACTTTATGAAGATCATGAAAAAATTTCTAGCAGTCTCAGCGCTAAGCGCCGGAATCCTTCTGTCGCCATTTCACGCCCACGATGCGCAAGCAAAAGTTTGGTGGAATGGCATGGAATTGGTGCAGGGACAGATCGGCAAATTAACTGTTTTCCTGAATCCGTGACAGAAGTGTATCAAAAATGTTGGAAAACCCAATCATGCCAAAGTATCAACTCAATTCCGAATGTTCACCTATTAGGTGAAGAAGCCCGAGTGCAATATTTGTTGATTGATCAAGTTTTCTTGGCAGTTTGAACGCGTCTTTATCACGGATTCAGGTGTTTTGAAAGATACCGAGCTTTATAAGTTACAAGGAGAGAAGAAAGTTTACATAAAAACGTTAAAAGCCGGCGGAGTCTATCGCATTTACACGTTTAAACCTGGCATGTTAGGTTTAGGCGGCGGATATTATGTCGATCGCGATGCCCGGGTAAAATACGAAACTCCTTCCAAAGCAAAACTCAATCAAGTTAAAATGGAACAGCTGTTCCGTGGAGTAAAACTCGGCATGTCCACTTCTCAAGTCAAGAAGTTGGAAACCGCAAAATTTATCCTACAAGAAAATATAGACGGCGGCCAAGCCTGGGTCTATTCGACTTCTCTTTTCGGATATCATACGCTGCTCGTCTATGGATTTGAGAACGGAAAGCTTGCCTTCTACGGCTACTCGTTCGATGCCGGAAAGGAGTACACAAACGATCAGCTCACAGCGATTTATAACAATCTGAAACAACAGCTCATCACGCTATTTGGAAACCAGTATGAACAGTCCGATTCTGGCCAAGGCTACCCGCCTGCACTCGTATTTCACAAAGACGGCCTTGTGATTGCCCTTTCCTATGATGCGGACGGGTTGGCGGTTACGGTCACGAGTGAACAATAACGTGCAAAAAGCGAGGCTGCCCTATTGATTCGGACTGCCTCGCTTTCTGTTTTTACTTCCCATTCACCAACTTCAACTTCTCCTTTGACGGCGTTTCGTAGCGGATGTGCGTGTCAATGTCTGTTACGTAATACCCGCCGCCGACCGCGTACTGCCCGCCGAAGCGCGCATCATACCCGTAGACGCGGTACACTTCCCCAGGCTGTAAGATGCGGACGAACACAAGGCGCCCATCCTTCGTCCGTTTCCATAGATTGATCGGCTTTTGCACCGTCAAGCGGCCGATTTGCCCTTTTTTCAACTCCACGCCATCCCAGTACACTTTTTTCACTTGGCCTGGAGGAGTGGTTGGCTTTCTCGGTTTCTCTTTTGGTTTCGATGGAGACGGTTTTTGCGGCGGTGCTGATGGAGGTGCTCCGTTTCCCGGCGGAGCTGTGCCGCCCGGCGGAACGCTCCCCCCAGGGGATGCGCCATCCGATGGACCACCGCTGCCCGGAGAGGTGCCGTTGCCTGGTGTTGCCCCTCCGTCATGGGACGGCGTTTCGCTGCCCGGCCAACCGCTTCCTGGAGAATCGCCGTTGCTTGGCGGCGTTGTCAACTTCCCTTCGCGCAATTGCTTCGTTGCTAAATTCAGCACATCATGGCTGTTGATTATCCATTATTTTACTAAAAAACACAGAATCATTTGACTGAACACAAGCTTTTCTGCCGTAGTCGGCAAGCGGTTCGCTTGCCGACTACGGCAGAAAAGCTAGGAATAAAGCGAGGTCAACTGGTTTTTAATGGTTAATCAACACGACTGTCAGCACATAATCTTTCGTGTTTTTCGCAATCGCTCCGCCGTCGTTGTTGAAAATGGCTGTTTTGCTTTCGGACGATGGTTCGATATGGATCGACACTTCTTTTTGATGGTTGGCCGGCGCAAACGTGTACGAGAATGCCATCCGGCCATCAATCGGCACCCGCTCACCGTTGATCGTCAAAACACCGTTTTTAATGGCATTGCCCTTGATCGTCACTTGACTTCCTTGTTTTTGCACCTCTTCGATGACGACTGGCATATCGATCCAACGCAAAATGCGGTCTTGCACAATCATCGTATTGTTTCTTTCATTGTGGACCGTCACTTTCAAGTCGGTGCCAATCGTCCCATAGCCGTAGTAGCTCACGTCATCATCGTTGTCGTCCTCACGCGTATGGTCGGCCAACCCCTCTTGATCCCACGATCCGCCTTTCACATACTTATAGGTGATCGTTTCCCCTTCCTGCACCTCGACGGTAAATTGCCAATCGGGCGTCACCGCACCGTTGCGCGACATCTCCCACGCTCCTGTGTTCCAGCCGTTCAGACTGTTCGGAATCTTGACACTCCACACGCCTAAAGGCGTGGGATTCTTGGGTCGTTCGCGTCCTCATCCATTTCTGGTTCGGACAACGCCCAAGTTCAGGGGTGTGCCATCACCCCGTCCCATCGGGTTAAAATGTACCCCAATGGGCGGCGCACCTGTGACCAGTGCGCTAGGTTAGGAGGCAAAGCCCGAAATCGCTTTGGCGATGTTGATCGCGCCATTCAAGTCGGCGTGGATGGTGTATCCGCATTTTTTACACTGAAAGTGGATGCCATGACGATTTCCCTTTTCCCGATGACCACATTTACACGCTTGGCTCGTGTAGGTCGGCTTCACCCACTCGACCCGAATGCCTGCCATTTCGGCTTTATAGGCAATCATCGTTTGCAGTTGATGAAACGCCCAAGAATGAAGGCTTCGTCCTGCTTCTTTGGCCGATGTTGCCCGTTTCCGAATCCCTGTCAACTCTTCCATCCGAATCACGCCAACACCGTTGGCGAGGGCAAAATTCACGATTTGACGGCTGATGTTATGGTTCATCTCCTTCATCCAGCGGGACTCTTTATGGCCGATTTTGCGAATCATATGGAGCTTCTTCGCTTGGCCCAACGTTCGCCGCAAAGCCGCATAGCGTCGGCGCACAAAAGCGCATTGGCTGCCCTTGAAAAACAACGATTTCGTTCCCACGCTGGCAACGGCGATATAGCGAAGCCCAACGTCAACCCCCATCACCTTTGTTTCGTGTCGCGGCTTGACTTCAAAGGTGATCGAGATCGCCAAGTACCATTTCTTTCTCTTTTTGTAGAGCTTGGCGGCCCCTTGTTTGACGGTTCCATCGAGCAGCCGATTCAGCCACGCTTCTTGATAGGGGCGCGTGACGACCGGCACGCCAATTCGCTTCTCCAGTGTGGGAAAGGAAACCGTGTAGAACGCTCCTTTCTTTTCCACCTTCACGTTTTGATTGTTAAAGCAACACCATAATGTTCGGAACTTCTTTGTTTTCTGGTTTTTCTTTTGGGACTTCACTTCTCGAATCGTTTGATTCACGATAGCAGAAGGAAACCGCTGAGACGAAAACTCCTTAAAAATTTTGCTCGTCGCTTGATTCAGCTCGGGATGATTCAACAGCCAATTCGCAAACGCGGTATTCACTTCTGTCATCCGTTCGTACATGTCTTGTTTGGCTTTCGTCGGCTTGTGCAGTTCCAGCCTTAGCGTGATCGTCGGCATGGATTCACCTCCTTCTAGCGATGACATGATACCATTTTTTTATAATTATTCAATATTAGTAAAACGACTCACTTTCATCCCACCCCTAAAGGAGTGAGCTTTCCCACTCGCGGGTCTGTAACAAGTATATCATGATGTCTATTCCTCAAGTACCTTGTTCAGCTTCTTATCAAAAGTATATACCTCGTATCCCTTTACTTTATGATAGGCGTACAAAAGGGCATCCACAAAGTCCAGTCGTCTTCTGCCAAACAGAATGAGCGCTTCCTCTACTATCTCGATATCATCCACGTCGATATTATCGTATTTGAACAGTTCTAAAAGAGTATCGCTGATCTCAGCATTTGCGACATTGTACACTTTTTCAAGAACATATATAAGTTGCAATAAAGATTTTCCGATTGTTCGATTCTGTTTTCCTTCATAACAAGTCATTTTGATAGAATGCAGCGGGCGCTCTACTGGATGTAAAACAAAGTTTCAACTTATATAGATAACTTCAACGACTACTTCCTTTAGCAATAACACCTTGTTATTTTCAATAATCGTTGCCGCTTTAGCCGACAAATCATCATGATCATTAAGCAGGTATCTTAGAATAATGTTTGCATCAATGATTTTCATATTGATCCACCACAGCTTGAGACCAGGCATCGCTTTCTTGAGCCTGCAAATCCTCATTTTTGTATTTTGACAGAGCCCCTCTTAAGCTCTTTCTTTCTGATTGTTCTGAATTTTCTTCGTCTGCATAGGGAAGGATAATGACTTCCACTTTCCTATTTTTTAATGATTCAGGTATATCTATGAACTTTTCTAGATCATTGCTGTTTTTTATTACTCTCACAAAATCCATGCTTCTTCGCTCCTTTCATTGAACGCTCTCCCACCTACGCTTACGCTTCGAGGCGTTCGAGGCGGGAGATGATAAAGCGGAACTCTTTAAACATATTATACCATTTTCATTGTACATTATCACACAAAAATTCAATTGATGAGTCAGTCAAGAATTTATCGGGAAAATCCACAGAATATTCCTCTGTTTATCTGAATGCATGCATTTATTACTATATTCTGATAATAAGTGAAATTCCTACCGTTATGTTCACACTTCATATCGAACGCTTTCACTCATGAAAACGTCATCCACTCCACTTGAAGGAAAAAAGCTGCCTTTAGCCGAAACAGGCATACATCCCTGACGGCTAAGACAGCTATTTCACTTTATTGCCCATTCACCAACTTCAACTTCTCCTTCGACGGTGTTTCGTAGCGGATGTGCGTGTCGATGTCGGTCACGTAATACCCGCCGCCGACCGCGTACTGCCCGCCGAAGCGCGCGTCATACCCGTAGACGCGGTACACTTCCCCAGGCTGTAAGATGCGGACGAACACAAGGCGCCCATCCTTCGTCCGTTTCCATAGATTGATCGGCTTTTGCACCGTCAAGCGGCCGATTTGCCCTTTTTTCAGCTCCACGCCATCCCAGTACACTTTTTTCACTTGGCCTGGAGGAGTGGTTGGCTTCTCCGGCTGCTTTGGCGGGTTGGGCTTTTCTTCCTTCCAAAGCGGCAAGGCAAATTCATATTGGGCAAATCCGCTCGGCAAGGCGGTGACATAGCGGATGCTGCCGTCTTGCGGCAAGTATTTTTGCGCTTCCGGCGACGATTCAAACGTGACGGTCACCGGCGCTTTCCCTTTCACTGGCGCAAACCGCCAGTTGCCATCCGCTGACGGGTTGATCGTTCCGTTTTCCCGAATGTAATCGATGATCACTTGCCGGTTTTCATCCGGCGCAGCCAAAATCGTGTTTTTCCCGCCCGGATTGATGATCCGGTTTGTCGTCGCCCGATAGTTGTTCGTTGCGACGATAAATTCCATGTTCGGCGTCACTGGCTTGCCTTCGAATTTCAAGTTTTTAATCCGATTCGCGTTCGGATTGATCACATTTTGGTTTTTGTCGTATTTCGCCGGCTCGGTGACATCGATCTCGTACGTCACTCCATCAATAATGTCGAAGTTGTACGTCGGGAAGTCGTTGTTCACAAGCGGCTGAACGTCTGTCTTGTTCGGGTCGATTTGGTTGAATTGCCCCGCCGACCACTCAAGCCATTCTTTCAACTCGGCTCCCGTAATTTTCAGCGCATACACCGTGTTCGGATACAAGTACAAATCAGCAACGTTTTTAATGGCGATTTCCCCTGCCGGGATGTCGGTATAGTAGCTCGCCCCGCCGCGTCCGCCGGCTTTGAACGGAGCGCCGGCCGACAGCACCGGAAGGCCTTCATATTTCGTCCCTTTCAACATCTTTTCGACATACCATTTTTGCGCATTCGTGACGATTTGCACGGACGGATCGTCTTTGATAAGCGCAAAATAGCTGTTGATCGGGCTCGTTGTTTTTCCAACCGGGCTGCGGACGTACTGAATCGTCGCTTCATGTTCCGCTTGGATCGCCTGCTCAACGGCCGGGTCGCTGTCGACAAGCGGCGTTTTCGTCGCCTTGTCATACACTGGACGGAGTTGGGCTTTCGCTTGCGTCACTTTCCATTTTCCGTCGACTTGCTCGACCGTCAAGTCGATCACGCCGAGCGTATCGCCCCATGAACCCGGCATCGTCACCGGAACACCGTTAATCGTGCCGGTTTCATTGTTGATTCCGTTTCCGTCCGGAAAATCTGGTGTCGTGCCTGGAAGGGCCGGGAATTTTTTATGCTGGTGGCCGGTCAACACGGCGTCGACCCCCGGAATTTGCGTTAAATAATACGATGCGTTTTCCATATTCGGGCTGTTTCCGCCGGTCTCAATGCCCGAGTGCGATAGCACAACGATCAAATCGGCCCCTTCCGCTTTCATTTTTGGAATATACTTTTGCGCCGACTGCACAATGTCTTTCGCAATCACTTTCCCTTGCAAATTCGCTTTGTCCCAATCCATAATTTGCGGCGGCACAAAGCCGATGACGCCGATCTTCAGCGTATGCTTCTCCCCGTCTTCATCAACGACTTCTTTCTCTAAAATTTGATACGGCGTGAAATAGTTGACATCGTTATCTGGATTTTGGTCATGATCGTCACGGTACACGTTCGCATTCACGATCGGCAGCTTGGCATCGTCATACACTTCATTGAGGAAATCCAAGCCATAGTTGAACTCATGGTTCCCAACCGTCGCCGCATCGTACTTCAACAAATGCAACAGTTTCACCGCTGGATGCACTTCTCCGTCTTGCAGCGGCTTCACTTTGGCCACATAGTCGCCAAGCGGCGTTCCTTGAATCAAATCCCCGTTGTCAAACAGAAGCGTATTCGGCTGCTCAGCGCGCGCCTGCTCGATCAAACGCGCCGTCTTCGACAACCCAAACTCATTCGTCGGACTATCTTTGAAATAATCGTAGTTGACGAGATTCATATGTACGTCCGTCGTCTCTAAAATGCGCAGCTTGACGACATCTCGGTCTTCCGCGCCCGCTGCGGCCGGCAACACAGCCGGAGCAAGCAGCCCCAACGCCAACACCACGCTCGCCGCCGCGTATTTCTTCCGTTTTTTCAATGCCCATCCCCCTTTAGTGATTCGAAAAATTTGTACCATTCCTGAATCCGTGACAGAAGTGTATCAAAAATGCTGGGAAACCCAATCGTGTCGAGACTTCGACTCCATTTCGAATGTTCACCTATTAGGTGAAGAACCCCGAGTGCAATATTTTGTTGATTGATCCAGTTTTCTTGGCAGCTTTGAACGCGTCTTTATCACGGATTCAGGCCATTGTCATCATATCACAAAAAACACAAAATTGTTAGAAAAAAACACCTAAATCCTTCACAGCAGCTTACCAAAAACAACAGAAAACGCAATCAAAGTATGGAATCCTGCTTCGGATCTTCAAGCTCAGCAAGAAGCCATCACCTTCATGATTTCAAGGGAGACGAAAATTAGGAAAACACAGTCTGTCTCGGGGGATAGTGAAAAAGAATCCATCATTCACCATGATCGTAGCCCCTGGAGAACACATCCATCAACATTCTCCGTTAATGTAAAAAAGTGTCCCGCCGTCTGGGGGACACCCTTTCCTTTCGTTTCTACAGCAACTGAAGCAACGCCTTTTTGTTCGCTTGCACTTGATCGTTCAACGCCTTGACTTTTTCTTTTACCTTCTGAATGTCTGCGTTGTTGGCGCCGACTTTCTTTTCAAGAGCGCGAATTTCATTCGTCACCGCCCGCAGCTGGTTGGACAACGCGATGAGCTGGCCGATGAGGCCATCGATTTGATGCCCCTCCGTTAAAAGGAAATCTCTATTTTCCCTTCTTCTATCCATTTTGCCAAATTGGCATTTTTAATTTCTGTATGGAATGACTGTCCATCTAACGAATAAATGACCTTCCTTGACTCGTTTCGACCGCTGCTGTGCACAAAAGCATAGATTTCTTCGGAGCTTAACTTCGTATTTTGAATGGATAATTGTAGAATACGGTCATAAGACAGCAGGATGTATTGCTGTTTAAATCCTAAAAAATCATCGATACCTAATATTCCAAATAAACTTTCGTTATTTACAAAAGTATTATACATCGTATATACACCTTTGCCGTCATCACTACATATATAGGCAGGACCGTAGTACTGATGAACAAGCAATAATGAGAAAAAACAAATAAAGCGCTCTCCTGCATTATTTCCGTTATGTAAAATGATTTGTCTCAATTTTGGAAGATCCGAAATGGAGGATAATTCACATCGTTCCAGGTTATGAATAATATCTCTATTGACTCTGAAAGCTTGCAAAGCTAGTTGTTTCATCACATCCAATATGCGTTGCTTTTTCGTCATTCCTTTCTCTAATAACCTGAATCCGTGACAGAAGTGTATCAAAAATGCTGGGAAACCCAATCGTGTCGAGACTTCGACTCCATTTCGAATGTTCACCTATTAGGTGAAGAACCCCGAGTGCAATATTTTGTTGATTGATCCAGTTTTCTTGGCAGCTTTGAACGCGTCTTTATCACGGATTCAGGTAATAAGTGATAAATGGTTTGCATCGATAGAATATACAGCTGTTTCTTCTCCGATAATTGTTTGAAAAGCTCAAAGTAATAATCATTATACCGTTCCTTTGTGGGTATATTCCTACAAGACTCTTCTAACACTGCATCAGGAATAAGAAAAATCGGAGACTGATGAAATGCCTGCAGCAAAAGCGGCAAATTTGATATTTGTTTTCTGAATTTCGTTAAGATCATATTATCTAACATATAAAATGCTTGATGTTCATTTAGTGACTGGTACAGTTGGACCGTATTATCTGAAATAAACGGGCGAACGGATTCTAAAACAGGGGAATCGAGGACCTT
>NZ_BCPV01000074.1 GCF_001544135.1 Geobacillus zalihae NBRC 101842
ACTATCATTTTGTTCCCCATCAAGAGGCGAAATGGGAGCTGATCACGAAGTACGGGGTTGACAAAGGACGCATCATCGTCACTGGCATCCCAGTGCACGATGTGTTTATGAATCGGTCGGAAGCGAGACGCAAGCGGGACCTCGCTCATGTGCTTGTCGCCGGTGGAAACCAAGGGCTTGGCAATATGCTGGCGTTTTTGCGGGCGGCCCGCACGTCAACGTTGTTCCGCTATTCGGTGCTGTGCGGCGCCAATCGCCAGCTGTACGAGGAAATCGCCAGCTGGCAGCTGCCTCATATCCGGCCGCTTCCATACATCGCTGACCCGGAAGAGATGAATCGGCTGTATGAAGAGGCGGATGCCGTCATTACGAAACCAGGCGGGGTGACGGTCAGCGAGTTGCTTCATAAGCGCATTCCGATTTTTACGATTGATTGCTTGCCTGGCCAGGAGCGCATCAATTTGCAATATTTACAGCAAAATGGTCTCATTTATCATTTGGTCGGGCCAGAAAGCGGCGAGCAGCACATGCTTCGCTTGTTGATGGATGATGTGGAGAAAAACCGGTTTTTCCGCCGTGTGTCCGATTATTTTGCTGGCGTGGAAAAAACGGGGCAAGAAGCGCTCGCCGAAGTGGTAGCGGCCATGCCGCAACGCATGGCTTGGCGCGCGTTGCATCCGTAGCGACAGAAGGTGTCCCAAAACGGTCGGGGCACCTTTTCTTATTCCTGTATATACGTGTAAAACAAATGCTGGAAAACGATATGTTGTGCTTTGCTGAAAGAAGAACCACTTTTTTAGACACCCTCACTTTTTTGTTCCTTATCGCTTATGGGGGGTGGCGAAACAACCTGCATCGTACATATAAAATATCAGACCGTTGGGCGCGAAACGTGTTACAATAGGAACGATGGCCAAGGAAAGAGGAGGAACGATGATGAAAACGAGAGTTGGCGTGTTATACGGCGGCAAATCACCGGAGCACCAAGTATCGTTGTCGACGGCGATGGCGGTGATGAACGCCATTGATCCTCATAAATTCGATGTCATTCCGATTTATATTACACCGGAAGGTCAATGGATCAAGGGCAAACAACTGACCGGACCGATCGAGGAAATCAAGCAGCTGCAATTCACTTCGGCGGCGACCGCCTTGATTCCGGTTTCCTTGAACCAAGTTCCGGCTGCCGATTCGGCTGCGGGAGGAAACGAGGAAACGATCGATGTCATTTTCCCGCTTTTGCATGGGCCGAACGGTGAAGACGGAACGGTGCAAGGGCTGCTTGAGATATTGAACATTCCGTATGTCGGCAACGGGGTGCTTGCTTCCGCGGTCGGCATGGATAAGGTGATGATGAAAAACTTGTTTGCGCAGGCCGGGTTGCGCCAAGCAAAATATATCGCCGTGACGAAGTACGATTGGCAAAAAAGCGGCGAGACGGTGTATGACCGGATCGAACGAGAGCTTGGCTACCCGTGCTTTGTCAAGCCAGCCAACGCCGGTTCGAGCGTCGGCATTTCCAAATGCAAGCAGCGCGGCGATTTAAAAGCCGCATTTATCGAGGCATTTCAGTATGACCGAAAAATTATTATTGAAGAGGCGATTGTCGGCCGCGAAATTGAAATCGGCGTGATCGGAAATGATGAGCCGATTTGTTCGGTCGTTGGCGAAATTGTCCCCAAAAAGGAATTTTACGACTATGAGGCGAAATACGAAGACGGGCAAACCGAATTGATCATCCCAGCGGACGTAACGAAAGAACAGTATGAGACGATCAAACAAATGGCCATTACGGCGTTTCAGGCGCTGGATTTGTCTGGACTTGCGCGCGTCGATTTTTTCCTCGCCGAAGATGGCGCTGTTTATATCAACGAAGTGAACACGATGCCAGGCTTTACGCCATACAGCATGTTCCCGCTTCTTTGGCAGCACAGCGGTGTGCCGTACCCGGAGCTGATTGAACGGCTTATCGCGCTCGCATTGGAACGACATCAAGAAAAGCAGACGATTACGTACACGTTCAAAAAAGAAAAGAGGTGAGAGCCGATGATCAAACGGACAGTGCGGCAAATCGCCGAAATGGCTGACGGACAGTGTTTAAAGCCGGAATGGGAGAATATGGTCGTAAGCGGTGTGTCAACCGACACAAGGACGATCCAAGCCGGCAGCTTGTACGTTCCGTTGCGCGGTGCGACCTTTAACGGCCACGATTTCGTGCAAGAAGCGGCGCAAAAAGGAGCCGCCGCCGTACTGTGGGCGGAAAGGGAAGGAACGCCGCCGGAAGGTGTGCCAGTGGTCGTTGTGGATGATACGCTTTTGGCATTGCAGCGGCTCGCCGCCCGCTACCGCGAGCAGCTTGGAATGAAGGTGATCGGCGTCACTGGCAGCAACGGCAAAACGACGACGAAAGATATGATTGCCGCGCTGCTTTCAACCCACTATCGAGTGCAAAAGACCGAAGGGAACTTGAACAATCACATCGGCGTGCCGCTGACGCTTCTTTCGCTTGACGAAGGGACGGAGATGGCCGTTGTCGAAATGGGGATGAGCGGGTTTGGCGAAATCGAGCGGCTGACGATGATCGCTAAGCCGGACGCGGCTGTGATTACGAATATTGGGGAGTCGCACCTGCAAGAGCTCGGGTCGCGGGAAGGCATCGCCAAGGCGAAGTTGGAAATTTTGGCGGGTTTGCACCATGATGGTTTATTCGTCTACCATGGCGATGAGCCGCTCTTGACGGAGCGCGTGCCGAAGCTGCCGCTTCCCCGCCATGTCGTGACGTTCGGGGCGGGCGAACAGAACGATTATTATCCGACCGATGTGCGCATTGAAGCGGGAGGAACATCGTTTGTCATCAATGCGCTCCCCGGCCGGACGCTGTTTATGCCGGTATTAGGCAAACATCATGTATACAACGCGCTCGCCGCCATTGCGGTCGCCCGCTTTTTCGGCATCGATTGGGAAGGTATTGATGCGTCTCTCTCCCGCCTGCAAGTGACGCGCATGCGTACGGAAGTCGTCAAGACGAAATATGGCTTTACCGTCATTAATGACGCCTACAATGCCAGCCCGACATCGATGCGCGCCGCCTTGATGCTTCTTCAAGAATTGAGCGGTTATCGGCAAAAAATCGCCGTATTGGGCGATATGTTGGAGCTTGGTGACGAAGAAGTGGCGTTTCATCGAGAGATCGGGGAGGTGCTGCGGCCGGGAATGGTGGACTATGTGTTCACTTACGGGCCGCTTTCGCACCATATCGCCGCGGCGGCCGCCCCATTTTTTGATGATGGACGGGTGAGGGAGTTTGACGATAAAGCAGCGTTGGCCGAGGCTGTGCGTTCCGTCGCGACTTCGGATGACATTGTTTTATTGAAAGCATCGCGCGGCATGAAATTGGAAGAGTTGCTTCGATATTGGGTGTAACATCAAGCAACCCGAGAGAAACTAAAAGCGGCGTCACAGGCGCCGCTTCTCATTCGGGCGGGGGTGGAAATGATGATCGGCTGTTTATGTATTCACGGGTTTACGGGAAGTCCAGAAGAAGTGGCGCCGCTGGCCGATTATTTGCGGGAGCGGACCGATTGGATGATCGAAACGCCGACCTTGCCGGGCCACGGAAGCGAACTGCGGTTGAAAGGAATTACATACGACCAATGGATCGCGGCGGCGGAACAAGCGTTTTTAGCGCTCCATCACCGTTGCAGTGTGGTGTATGTCATTGGGTTTTCAATGGGTGGAGTGATCGCCGTCTACTTGGCGGAAAAATACCCGGTCGCCAAACTCGTGCTGCTAAGCGCTGCGTTTTACTATGTCAACCCGCGCCAATTATGGCGCGACATCCGCGAGATGTTTGCCAATGGATGGAAAGGAGCGCGGGAGCACCCACTGTTTCTCCGCTATCGAAACAAAATGATGGCGACGCCGTTTTCAGCTGTCAGGGAGTTTCGCAAACTCGTTCGCGATGTGCGTCCCCGACTTCCGCGCGTCGCGGCACCCGCGCTCATTGTGCAAGGAGAAAAAGATGGGATCGTGCCGTTAAAAAGCGCCTGCTATTTATATGAACGCATGGGGTCTTCAGAAAAAAAGCTGTTGCTTTTGCCCAATTCGTTCCATCATGTTTGTCATAGCATCGATCGGCACGTTCTGTTTGCTGAGGTGGAAACATTTTTGCGCGCTGCCCATGCCCATCATTGCAAATCACCGCATAACATGGTATGATAACTGTCAAACCTTTCTCTCGGATAAAGGGACGATTTTTTATAAGGAGTTTGGATAACATTGACGACATTTCAAGAATTAGGATTAAGCCAAGAAGTGATGAAAGCGATCGAGCGGATGGGGTTTGAAGAGACGACTCCGATTCAAGCGAAGACGATTCCGCTCAGTCTGCAAAATAAAGACGTAATCGGTCAAGCGCAAACCGGAACGGGGAAAACGGCGGCGTTTGGCATTCCGATCGTTGAGAAAGTGAATGTGAAAAACAGCGCTGTTCAAGCGCTCGTTGTCGCGCCGACGCGTGAGCTCGCCATCCAAGTATCAGAAGAGCTGTACAAAATCGGCGCCGTCAAGCGCGTGCGCGTCTTGCCGATTTACGGCGGTCAAGATATCGACCGGCAAATCCGCGCTTTGAAAAAACATCCGCACGTGATCGTCGGGACGCCGGGCCGTATTATCGACCATATCAACCGCGGGACGCTCCGCCTTGAGCATGTGCATACGGTCGTTCTCGATGAGGCGGATGAAATGCTCAATATGGGCTTTATCGAAGATATTGAGGCGATTTTAAGCCATGTGCCGGCCGAGCGGCAGACGTTGCTGTTCTCGGCGACGATGCCGGATCCGATTCGCCGCATTGCCGAGCGCTTCATGAACGAGCCGGAACTTGTCAAAGTGAAGGCAAAGGAAATGACCGTGCCGAACATTCAACAGTACTACTTAGAAGTGCACGAGAAAAAGAAATTTGACATTTTGACGCGGCTTCTTGATATTCAGGCGCCGGAGCTCGCGATCGTGTTCGGCCGCACGAAGCGTCGTGTCGATGAGCTGGCAGAGGCGCTCAACTTGCGAGGCTATGCAGCGGAAGGCATTCATGGCGATTTAAGCCAAGCGAAACGGCTGTCGGTGCTGCGCAAGTTTAAGGAAGGTGCGATTGAAATTTTAGTGGCGACGGATGTTGCGGCGCGCGGCTTGGATATTTCCGGCGTAACGCACGTGTACAACTTTGATATTCCGCAAGACCCGGAAAGCTATGTCCACCGGATTGGGCGCACCGGGCGCGCCGGCAAGACAGGGGTGGCGATGACGTTTGTCACTCCAAGGGAGATCGGCCAGCTTCACCATATTGAGCGGACGACGAAGCGGAAAATGGAGCGGATGAAGCCGCCGACACTTGATGAGGCGCTCGAAGGCCAACAGCGTATCGCGATCGAAAAGCTTCTCAACGTCGTGGAGACCGAAAACCTGTCATTTTACAAACGGGCAGCGGAAGAATTGCTTGAAGAGCACGATTCGGTAACGATTGTCGCTGCCTGCTTGAAAATGTTGACGCGCGAGCCGGATACGACGCCGGTGCAATTGACGGAAGAGCCGCCTTTAGCGGTCAAGCGGGAGAAAAAACGGGGCGGCCGCCCGGACGGCTCAGCCCGCAGCCGGACGAAGAAACGGCGGATTACGGCGCATTAAGCGCCGTTTTTTCATAGCCGAGGCATGTAAAACGACGGCCGCTTGGGGCGGATGGACAAAAAGGGGGCAAGCAGGCCGCCGACGGCGAAGCCAAATAGATGGGCCAATAAATTCCCATGTGGTGTCATGATGCCAATCAGCAAATGAACCGCCATGACCGAAAGCAGCAGCTGGGCGTGGCGGGGGGCGACTAAGTCGCGGCGGAATAGGGCGAGGTAGCTGTACATGCCAAACAAGGCGAAAATGGCGCCCGACGCCCCGACATGGGTGTACAGCGGCGGCAGAAGGAATAAAGTGGCGACATTGGCGCCGATTCCGCCTCCGATATACAGAAACAAAAACTTTCTTTTCCCAAGTGCGTGCTCCAGCCAGGGGCCAAACAGCCATAAGGACAAACTGTTGGCGGCCATATGGTGGAAATCGCGATGCAGCACGATTGGGCTGACAAGCCGCCAGCACTCTCCATGGCGGATCGCGCCGTTCGTCCCGACGGCGTATTGCCAAATGGGTTCAAGCGCTGTCAAGGGAAGAGAAAACAACAGCCATGCGGCGATATGGACCAATAATAAGGCGGCAACGACGGGATAAAGGCGGACAAATGAGCGGACATCGCTTGCATGTTGAAACACGGGTTGGTCTCCCTTCTTCGCGGAAATGGGGCGTTTTTTATAAGCCATCTTATGCGGGTCTCTCATAAAAAATTTGTCCGACCATCAGGGCGGATAGGATAGGTGAGGAAGCAGTGATCGTCGGCATTGGCATTGATATTGTAGAGTTGGAACGGATCCGCTCCCTTCTTGAGCGGAGCCGCAAATTTCCAGAGCGAATTTTGACGCCGCGTGAAAAAGCGCAGTTTGGCGAGTTGCCGCCCGCAAGACAGGCAGAGTTTCTCGCCGGGCGATTTGCGGCGAAAGAAGCGTACGCCAAAGCGCTCGGAACGGGGATCGGGCGGCATCTATCGTTTCAAGACATCGAGATCGTTTCCGATGAGCACGGAAAGCCGAGCATTGCTGCCCGCCGCGATGGCGAGACGGTTCATCTGTCCATTTCCCATAGCCGCGATTACGCCGTCGCCCAAGTCGTCATTGAGCGCCTTGGACCGATGACGCCGGCTGATGCTTGCCATGGCTAGTCTGCATATTCCCGAAAGTTGTCTCATATATTGTAGTGCATGGGTAGAAATCGATATATGAGGCAAAGGGGTTGAAGCGATGGGCAGAAACGTGCTGATGGCGTTGGTCGGCATCATTTTTCTGTTTGCTTTGGCTGGCTGCGGGTCGAAATCGCAGGAAGAGGTGCTGAAGGCGCTTGATGAAAAGGTCGATGAGATGACGGGTTATCAGGCTGAGGCGAAAATGACGTTCCGCACCGGGGAAAAGCCGCAAGTGTATCATGTCGAAGTGTGGCACAAGCAGCCGTCCTACTACCGCGTCAGCTTGAAAAACGCCGACAAAGGACAAAGCCAAATGATTTTGCGCAATGACGAAGGGGTGTTCGTCTTCACGCCGGCGCTCAACAAAACCTTCAAGTTTGTGAGCGATTGGCCGAAAAACAGCAGCCAAGCGTATTTGTACGAATCGCTCGTCAAAGACATTTTGAGCGATTCGAAGGCGAAGTTTAAGGCGACGGACGATTACTATGTGTTTGAGACGAAAACGAACTACCCGAACAGCGAAGTCGTTCCAACCCAAGAGATTACACTGCGCAAAAAAGATTTGGCGCCCGTCTCGGTCAAAGTGATGGATACGGACCGGAAAGCGCTGTTGACGGTCGAATTTTCCAACGTCGAGTTTAACAAAAAGTTTGATGATGACGCGTTTGATACAAAGAAAAACATGACTGGCGCCCGTCTTGAGGTGCCAACGATGGCCGAAGGAAAAGAGCAAGTGATGGCCGTCATGTACCCGAGTCAGCTTCCGAAAGGGGTTCAAGCGCTTGAGGAAAAAGAAGTGAAAGGTGAAAACGGCACGCGCGTCATTATGACATTCGGCGGCAAAAAATCGTTTACGCTCGTGCAAGAAAAAGCGGATGTGCTTCCGGCGACAAGCATGCCAGTTCTTGTCAACGGCGACCCGGTTGATTTAGGATTCACCATTGGCGCCCTCACCGACCGAACGTTGACATGGTGGTACAACGGGGCGGAGTTTACGCTCGCCTCGGACGATTTGACGCCGGAAGAAATGGTGATGGTCGCCAGCTCCGTGCAAGAAAAAGCGGCAAAATGACAGTGCGGTTTTGCAAACAGGCGGCTCTCCGCGTTGAAGCGGAGAAGCTGCTTTTTGTTTTTGTGCAGAAGCAGTGAAGGCAGGCCAGTGGACGAATCGTTGCG
>NZ_BCPV01000075.1 GCF_001544135.1 Geobacillus zalihae NBRC 101842
ATCTCCAATGTTTTCCGCCGTTTTTCTCATTTTTCCGCCGCTCATCCTATTCCTTCTTCCCTAGGAACATGGTAAACTAAAAAAGGAATCCAATCGATTCAAGCGCTTTCAAACTGGCTATGACTAGAAAGGCAGCGAGAGAGGATGGACGAGTTTCACCGCGATACGTGGGTGGAAATTGATTTGGACGCCATTTACGACAACGTCGCGAATTTGCGCCGCTTTTTGCCGGAGGGTACGCAAATTATGGCCGTTGTCAAGGCGAACGCCTACGGGCACGGCGATGCCCAAGTGGCGGCAACGGCGCTCGAAGCGGGCGCTTCCCGCTTGGCCGTCGCCTTTTTGGACGAGGCGCTTGCCTTACGAAAAAAAGGCATCGATGCCCCGATTTTAGTGCTTGGGGCGTCTCGTCCCGAGGATGTGGCGTTGGCCGCCGAACACCGCATCGCCTTAACCGTGTTTCGCTCTGATTGGCTCGAGAAGGCGTCATCGCTGTATAACGGTTCGACCCCGATTCATTTCCATTTAAAGATGGACACGGGAATGGGACGGCTTGGGGTGAAAGACGAAGAGGAGACAAAGCGAATAGCGGCCTTGATCGATCGCCATCCGCCCTTTGTGCTTGAAGGGGTGTATACGCATTTTGCGACCGCTGATGAAGTGAATACGGATTACTTTTCTTATCAATACGCCCGCTTTTTGCATATGCTTGACTGGCTGCCGTTGCGGCCGCCGCTCGTTCATTGCGCCAACAGCGCGGCGGCCCTTCGTTTTTCCGATCGAGCGTTCAACATGGTTCGCTTTGGCATTTCGATGTACGGGCTCGCCCCATCGCCGGACATCAAGCCGCTCCTCCCATACGAATTGAAAGAGGCGTTTTCGCTCCATAGCCGCCTTGTACACGTCAAAAAACTGCAACCAGGCGAAAAGGTGAGCTACGGTGCGACGTACACCGCGCAGACGGAAGAGTGGATCGGCACGATTCCAATCGGTTATGCGGACGGCTGGCTGCGAAGGTTGCAACACTTTCATGTGCTTGTTGGCGGGCGGCGGGCGCCGATCGTCGGCCGTATCTGCATGGATCAATGCATGATCCGCCTGCCGGAGCCGTTGCCTGTCGGGACGAAGGTGACATTAATTGGCCGCCAAGGGGACGAAGTCATTTCCATCGATGATGTCGCCCGCCATTTGGGCACAATCAATTATGAAGTGCCGTGCACGATCGGCTACCGGGTGCCCCGTATTTTTTTCCGAAATAAGCGTATAATGGAAGTGAGAAACGCCGTTGGTCGCGGATGAAGCGATGCATAATCTGCTTCGGAAGACAAAGGATAGAAAATGGAGAAATGACTTTGCAGCGCCGTTGTTTAATGGTATCATGAAGTGGAAGCAATCAATGGCTGCAGTTCGTGGAGGTGTATATTTGTGTCGGAATCTGGCGCAACAGCGGAAATCGTCGTTCGTTTGCCGCAGTCGCTGCTGACAGAACTGGACGTGCTCGTAAAGCAGGAAAACGGCAACCGCAATGAACTCATTTATCAAGCGACGAAAATGTACATTCGCGAGCGGAAGAAACGGCAAATTCGTGAGGCGATGAGACGAGGCTACATGGAAATGGCGAAAATCAATTTATCTATCGCTTCTGAAGCGTTTCATGCTGAATACGAGGCCGACCACACCGTTGAACGCTTAGTTAGCGGGGGGTAATGCTTTGATTGTCAAACGTGGCGACGTGTATTTTGCGGACCTTTCCCCGGTTGTTGGCTCGGAGCAGGGCGGCGTGCGCCCCGTGTTGGTGATCCAAAACGATATCGGCAATCGTTTTAGCCCGACGGTGATTGTCGCGGCGATTACGGCGCAAATCCAAAAAGCGAAGCTGCCGACGCATGTCGAGATTGACGCGAAACGCTACGGGTTTGAACGCGATTCGGTCATTTTGCTTGAGCAAATTCGCACGATCGACAAGCAACGGCTGACCGATAAAATCACTCATTTGGACGATGAAATGATGGATAAAGTCGATGAGGCGTTGCAAATTAGCTTAGGGCTGATCGACTTTTGATAGAGCGAAAAACCTTTGCTTTTGGCATAACAGCGAACAGGAGAAACGGCGTTTTCGGTTGCCAACGGGCGGCCGAGCGGATGGGGAAAGCGGCGTTGACGTGCGGCATCGGTCTTGATTATCGAGTGTTCACGTTGGTGAGACGGGCAGATCGGTCTTCCCGGAACGGTCTGTCCTTCCATTTTCATCTATGTATACTGTTTCACAAAGCAGCTGCGTACAGGTAGCGCTTTTTTATTTTCCATGTCATTAAGGAGGGAATCGCTTGGCTAACGAACAGCGGCTCATTGAAGTCATTGCCGCCGAGCAGCAGCTGGCAGCAAAGCAAGTCGAAAACGTCATTGCGCTCCATCGAGAAGGAAACACGATCCCGTTTATCGCCCGCTACCGGAAAGAAATGACTGGGGCGCTCGATGAAGTGCAAATTCGTGAAGTACTGGAGAGATGGGAGTATTTGCAGCATTTAGAACAACGGAAAGAGGAAGTGCTCCGCCTCATTGATGAGCAAGGGAAGTTGACGGGAGAGTTAAAGCGCGACATTCTTGAGGCCACGAAGTTGCAACAAGTCGAAGATTTATACCGCCCATATCGGCAAAAGCGGCGCACGAAAGCAACCATCGCAAAAGAGAGAGGGCTTGAACCCCTTGCCGAATGGCTCCTTTCGTGTCCACCGGCCCCAACTCCGGAACAACAGGCCGAAATGTTCGTCAACGAAGATAAAGGAGTCGAAACCGTTGAAGAGGCGCTTCAAGGTGCGAAAGATATCATCGCCGAAAAAGTGGCAGATGACGCTGCTCTTCGTCAATGGGTGCGCGACGAGACGCGGCGGAAAGGAACGATTGCTTCGGTTGCCAAAGCGCCGGAAAAGGACGAAAAGAGTGTGTACGAAATGTACTACGACTACGAGGAGCCCCTCGCTAAAATCGTTCCGCACCGCGTGTTGGCGTTAAACCGTGGTGAAAAGGAAGAGGTGCTGCGCGTCTCGATCAAGGCGCCTGTTGAGGACATCATTCGCTATTTGCGGCGAAAAACAGTCGCTGATGAATCGTCCCCGGCCGCTCCCATCGTGGCAGAAGCGATCGAGGACGGATACAAGCGGCTGATGGAGCCTGCCATTGAACGCGACATCCGCAACGAGTTGACGGAGAAAGCGGAGGAGCGGGCCATCCATATTTTCGCTGAAAACTTGCGCAAACTGCTTCTCCAGCCGCCGCTCAAAGGAAAAACGGTGCTCGGCATCGACCCAGCCTATCGGACTGGGTGCAAGCTCGCCGTTGTCGACGAAACGGGGAAACTGCTTCGCATTGATGTGATCTATCCGCATCCGCCGCAAGAGCGAAAAGAAGAGGCGCGCGCGAAACTTCTTCGCCTGCTTGATGACGATCACGTTGATATGATCGCGATTGGCAACGGAACAGCATCTCGGGAAACCGAACAGTTTGTCGCCGACACGCTGAAGCATGTGCAACGCGATATTTTTTATTTGATTGTCAATGAAGCAGGAGCGAGCGTCTACTCTGCTTCCGACCTTGCACGCGCTGAGTTTCCCGACCTGCAAGTCGAAGAGCGGAGCGCCGTCTCGATCGCCCGCCGCGTCCAAGACCCGCTCGCCGAGCTTGTCAAAATCGATCCAAAATCGGTCGGCGTTGGCCAATACCAGCACGATGTGTCGCAAAAAAAGCTTGCCGAGTCGCTTCGTTTCGTCGTCGAGACGGTCGTCAATCAAGTCGGTGTCAACGTCAACACCGCCTCCGTCTCCCTGCTTCAGTACGTGTCCGGGCTCACGAAAACCGTTGCAGAAAACATCGTCAAGCGTCGCGAAGAGCAAGGGAAATTCCGCAACCGTGAAGAGCTGAAAACGATTCCTCGGCTCGGAGCGAAAACGTACGAGCAGTGCATCGGTTTTTTGCGCATCGTTGATGGCGACGAACCGCTTGACCGCACGCCGATTCACCCCGAGCGGTACGCGGAAGTGAAGCAACTGTTGCGTAAGTTAGGATTTACGACCGCCGCCATTGGCAGTGATGAACTGCGCCAGGCGCTGCAAGCCATTGATATCGAAGCGACAGCAGCTGAACTCGGCATCGGGGAACTGACGCTCCGCGACATCATCGATGCCTTGCGCCGCCCAGAGCGCGACCCGCGCGACGAGCTGCCCAAGCCGCTATTACGCAAAGATGTGTTGAAGATGGAAGATTTGAAGCCAGGCATGGAGCTGGAAGGAACCGTGCGCAACGTCGTTGACTTCGGCGCCTTTGTCGACATTGGGGTCAAACAGGACGGGCTCGTGCACATTTCCAAACTAAGCAAACAATACGTGCGCCATCCGCTCGATGTCGTTTCGGTCGGCGACGTCGTCAAAGTATGGGTCGAGCATGTCGATGTGGCGAAGGGAAGAATATCGCTGTCGATGGTGCCGCCGAAAGAGTGAAATGGAGAAAGCACTGCCTTAGGAGCAGTGTTTTCTCCGATAAAAAAACCAGCATTGGTTCAACAGTTTAATTTGCTCACGGTTTTTCTCATAGTAGGCTCGTCTCATCTGATTTTTCAGCCATGTAGGCAAAATCAGTCACCTCCCTGACAGTGAAAAGGTAATATATTGTATGTAGTGGAGAATTGTCCTGTGCCAAAAGATGAAGGAGAGACCCGCCATGGACCAAAAGCAGCTGCAAGCCCTTGTCGAACAAATTTCCATTCGCGTGTTCGGAAAGCCGTTCCGCCATACCGCTTTCTTCAACCCTCGTTTGCGCACCACCGGCGGGCGCTACATGTTGCAAACGCACAACATTGAGCTCAATAAAAAACATTACGAGCAGTTCGGCGAGGAAGAATTGATCGCCATCATCAAACACGAGCTTTGCCATTACCACTTGCACCTTGAGGGAAAAGGCTACCGCCACCGCGACCGCGACTTCCGCGAACTGCTGCAAAAAGTGGGGGCGCCTCGCTATTGTCGTCCGCTTGCTCGAAATACAAAAGCGCCGAAAACGATCTACACATACATTTGCACGTCATGCGGCCTCACCTACCGCCGCAAAAGACGGATCAACATAGACCGTTATGTTTGCGGCCGCTGCCGAAGCAAGCTCAAACGATCCTAGACTCCCATGACAGAAAAATTTGGTTGCCATCGGAGGGATGAAAATATCTCTATGTCGAATATTACGGTTTTACACATTTTGAAGCTCAGGTATTTTCAGAGTAGATGCAATTTGAAACTTTAACATTTGCAGCTTTTACATAGCCCGATCGACTGTCGGGCGACTGAACAACGCCGCTTTCAGACCCATGCATGGGTCTGTGAAGCGGGTGGTTGTTCGGTCTTCCGTCACGCCTTGGTGTTCGTCAGTCGAGAAAATAGACAAGCTACCTTTTCGTCAAGAATTGTTAAACTATAATGTCCAGTCAACGCCCATAATCAAACAAAACATTTTGCGAAAAAAGGTTGACAATCAGGATGATCGTGTGCTAAATTATAAAAGCCGTCGCTAAACGGCGGAAAACAGCAGAGGAAGTTGCGGGAAAACGTATTGACAAACGACAAGTTGCTCAATATAATAAACAATGTCGATTGTCAAACATCATTCCGCAATAGCTCAGCGACGAGCCTCACATCTTCGAATTGGCTGCGAGTTGCCTCGACGCATCTCGCTTCCTTGAATTAGCTGGCAGAGGAAGAGGCAACGAGCACATCGTAAAGATATGCATGACATATAATTTTTTCATCATTCCGCAATAGCTCAGCGGTAGAGCAACCGGCTGTTAACCGGTAGGTCGTAGGTTCGAATCCTACTTGCGGAGCCATTTCTTTGGAGAAGTACCCAAGTGGCTGAAGGGGACGGTTTGCTAAACCGTTAGGTCGTGACTTAACGGCGCGCGGGTTCAAATCCCGCCTTCTCCGCCACTTTCAATAGTCGCATGGCCCGTTGGTCAAGTGGTTAAGACACCGCCCTTTCACGGCGGTAACACGGGTTCGAATCCCGTACGGGTCACTGAATAACGCGGGGTGATCCCCGCGATTTGTGGTCCCGTAGTGTAGTGGTTAACATGCCTGCCTGTCACGCAGGAGATCGCGGGTTCGAGTCCCGTCGGGACCGCCATTACACCAATCGCTGGGCCATAGCCAAGCGGTAAGGCAACGGACTTTGACTCCGTGATGCGCTGGTTCGAATCCAGCTGGCCCAGCCATTTTATGTGTTAAATACGAGCTATTAGCTCAGCAACGAGCGCTGCATCTTCGAGTTTGCTTCGAGTTGCCTCGACGCACCTAGCTTCTTTGAATAGGCTGGCAGAGGAAGAGGCAGGTAGAGCTAGGTAGTACCTGGAGTGTATACCCAACCATGAGCCATTAGCTCAGTAGGTAGAGCAACGAGCGATGCATCATCGAGTTTGCTTCGAGTTGTCCCGACGCATCCTGCATCTTTGAATATGCTAGTAGAGGAAGGGACATCGTTCACTGTGAGTGTATACCTAACCATGAGCCATTAGCTCAGTAGGTAGAGCATCTGACTTTTAATCAGAGGGTCGGAGGTTCGAGTCCTCCATGGCTCACCATATTAGCGGGTGTGGCGGAATTGGCAGACGCACCAGACTTAGGATCTGGCGCCTCACGGCGTGGGGGTTCAAGTCCCTCCACCCGCACTGATTAGTCCATATGCGGTCGTGGCGGAATGGCAGACGCGCTAGGTTGAGGGCCTAGTGGGGGCGACCCCGTGGAGGTTCAAGTCCTCTCGACCGCATTCCACTAAACTCAAACATTATGTTGACAAAAGAATGAGTAGTTGTTATAATGAAATTTGTCGTTAAAAATGCGCTCGTAGCTCAATTGGATAGAGCATCTGACTACGGATCAGAAGGTTAGGGGTTCGAATCCTCTCGAGCGCGCCATGATCGGGAAGTAGCTCAGCTTGGTAGAGCACATGGTTTGGGACCATGGGGTCGCAGGTTCAAATCCTGTCTTCCCGATTTGAATATCTTCATCAATTGCTATACGGGTGTAGTTTAGTGGTAAAACCTCAGCCACGAGCCTTCACTTCGCCGAATACGCTTCGAGTTGCCCCGACGCATCCAGCTTCTTTGAATCAGCTGGCAGAGGAAGGGGCATGAAAAATTGTGATGGGTGTTTCATCAAAAAATATGCGGGTGTAGTTTAGTGGTAAAACCTCAGCCTTCCAAGCTGATGTCGTGGGTTCGATTCCCATCACCCGCTCCACGAAGAGTCCATAGGATTATTTTGTTCCTTGAAAACTGAACGAAACGAAGCGCAACGAAAAGCGGAGGTCCGCGGGTCGCCGCGACGGGCAAATGTTCTTCACCCGTAGGGGTGCTTGCACCCCTAGGGGGAAGGTTATTTGACCCCGAGCGGCGGCGGACCGAAGCTAGACAATTCGAAAAGCGGAGGCCGCTTAGCGCCTTTGGTGCTGCGGCTGAAGCAAAAAGCCAATCAACTTTCTTTTGGAGAGTTTGATCCTGGCTCAGGACGAACGCTGGCGGCGTGCCTAATACATGCAAGTCGAGCGGACCGAACGAGGGCTTGCTCTTGTTTGGTCAGCGGCGGACGGGTGAGTAACACGTGGGCAACCTGCCCGCAAGACCGGGATAACTCCGGGAAACCGGAGCTAATACCGGATAACACCGAAGACCGCATGGTCTTCGGTTGAAAGGCGGCCTTTGGGCTGTCACTTGCGGATGGGCCCGCGGCGCATTAGCTAGTTGGTGAGGTAACGGCTCACCAAGGCGACGATGCGTAGCCGGCCTGAGAGGGTGACCGGCCACACTGGGACTGAGACACGGCCCAGACTCCTACGGGAGGCAGCAGTAGGGAATCTTCCGCAATGGGCGAAAGCCTGACGGAGCGACGCCGCGTGAGCGAAGAAGGCCTTCGGGTCGTAAAGCTCTGTTGTGAGGGACGAAGGAGCGCCGTTTGAAGAAGG
>NZ_BCPV01000076.1 GCF_001544135.1 Geobacillus zalihae NBRC 101842
AGGAACGGGTTGTGGCATTCGAAAATAAAATTGTCGAAGCGTTTATCGAAATTCCAACCGGCAGCCAAAACAAATACGAGTTCGACAAAGAGCGGGGCGTTTTCAAACTCGACCGCGTCTTGTACTCCCCGATGTTTTACCCGGCTGAGTACGGCTACTTGCAAAATACGTTGGCGCTCGATGGCGACCCGCTCGACATTTTGGTCATCACAACGAATCCGACATTCCCGGGCTGCGTCATCGATACACGCGTCATCGGCTTTTTGAACATGGTCGACAGCGGCGAGGAGGACGCCAAGCTCATCGGCGTGCCAGTCGAAGACCCGCGCTTTGATGAAGTCCGCTCGATTGAAGACCTGCCGCAGCACAAGCTGAAAGAAATCGCCCACTTCTTTGAACGGTACAAAGACTTGCAAGGCAAGCGGACGGAAATCGGCACATGGGAAGGGCCGGAAGCTGCGGCGAAATTGATCGATGAGTGCATCGCCCGCTACAACGAACAAAACAAAAAATAATCGCCTGAAGCGTTGTACATCCAACGCGAACCTCAGCTATTTCCGAACAATCCCGCCTATATCTTTGGATATGGGCGGTTTTCTTTTGGAAACACGAACATTCCCCAAAACAGAAAGCGTTGTCATTGGTATGACTTCTTCGCTTTCCATTGACAGAAAGCGCTTTGCTATGTTAAATTATCAGAAATTTAACATCTTCGAAACAGAAAGGGGCACCTGCTGTGGTTCGCGTACTCGTTTCCGACGCCATTAGCGAAGAAGGCTTGGCGCCGCTCCGCACATCGGCGCACATCGACATCGTTCAAAAAAACGTGAGCGAAGCGGAGGACGAATTGCACACGTTTGACGCCTTGCTTGTGCGCAGCGCAACGAAAGTGACGGAAGAACTGTTGGCGAAAATGCCGAAGCTGAAAATTGTCGGCCGCGCCGGGGTCGGCGTCGACAACATTGACGTCGACGCCGCGACGAAACGCGGCATCGTCGTCATTAACGCGCCGAACGGCAATACGATTTCCGCCGCAGAGCATACGTTTGCCATGATGGCTGCGCTCGTCCGCCGCATCCCGCAAGCGCACATTTCGGTCAAATCGCGGGAATGGAACCGCTCGGCGTTTGTCGGCAACGAGCTGTTCGGCAAGAAATTGGGCATCATCGGCTTCGGCCGCATCGGATCAGAAGTAGCAAAGCGGGCGCGGGCGTTCGGCATGACCGTGCACGTCTACGATCCGTTTTTGACGAAAGAGCGGGCGGAGAAGCTCGGCGTCTCCATCCATTCACTTGATGAGGTGCTGGCAGCCGCCGACATCATCACCGTTCATACACCGCTGACGAAAGAAACAAGAGGCTTGCTTGGCACGGAAAATTTGGCGAAGACGAAAAAAGGAGTATACTTAATCAACTGTGCTCGCGGCGGCATTATTGATGAGCAGGCGCTCATTCCGTTTTTGGAAAGCGGCCATGTCGCCGGCGTCGCCCTCGACGTCTTTGAACAGGAGCCGCCGGGCGACCACCCGCTGCTGGCGTTTGATAATGTCATCGTTACGCCGCATTTAGGGGCGTCGACGGTTGAAGCGCAACTGAACGTCGCCACCCAAGTCGCTGAAGAGCTGCTCCACTTTTTTGAAGGGCAACCGGTCACATCATCGATCAACCTGCCGGCGCTGTCGAAAGACGTCTATGAGAAAATTCAAGCATTCTATCATTTAGGCCGAAAGCTCGGTTTAATTGCTTCGCAGTTTATGAACATCCCGGTTCAAGAGTTGTCGGTCACCTACGCCGGCACGGTCGCCGATTTGGAAACGACGTACATCACTCGCAGCTTGCTTGCCGGCTTCCTGCGGCCGCGCGTCGCTTCCACCGTCAATGAGGTAAACGCCGCCATGGTCGCCAAAGAGCGCGGCATCACGTACGGCGAAAAATTCTCTGATGAGACGCACGGCTATGCAAACTGCATTTCGCTCACTGTCCATGGCGAGAACAAAACGTTTACGATCAAAGGAACGCACGTGCCGAACTACGGCGACCGCATCGTCCATTTTGACGGCGTCACGATCGATTTCGCGCCGGAAGGCCATCTCCTTTACATTCAGCACCACGACCGCCCGGGGATGATCGGGAAAGTCGGGAACGTGCTCGGGGCGCATAACGTCAACATCGCCACGATGCAAGTCGGCCGCCAAGAAGCGGGCGGAAAAGCCATGATGATCCTATCGCTCGACAAACCGGTCGATGACGCGGTATTACAAGCGCTGGCGCAAATTGACGATATTGAAACCGTCAAACGGCTCGAAGCGTAACGAAAACAAAACAAGCAGGGTTCCCAAACGGGAAGCCTGCTTTTTTCATCGTTGGCGGCGCAGCGCCTTGCAACAGGCGCTGTGGCTGCCTTCTGTGCATGGCGGCCTGTTTCCGCCGTCCATTCTGCTTCTCATATTTCGCAACCTTTGCATAATATACAAAAAAACACCCCGGATATTCGCATCAAAATAATTTTTATACAAAAATTGTAAAATAACTAATTTTTATTCGGTCAAATCGGGCTTATTTCGAATTTTTATTCAAGGTGCGAAATGTGAGCTGCTTAACCGAGCGGCACCGCTTTCCGCTCGCCTTTCGAGAACGTCATGAGTTCGGTATAGCCGACGCTGCGGGCGAGTTCAACCGCCTTGTCAAAGTCGGCGCCGACATCGCCCGGCACGTGCGCGTCCGAGGACAACACGATCGGAATGCCTTTGTCATAGCACATTTGCAGCAGCCGCGGGTCGGGATACAGTTCGCCGACCGGCTTGCGCAACCCGGCCGTGCTGATCTCGACGCACGTCTTCGAATTGGCGAGCGCTGTCGTTGCCCGGTCGTATTGCTCAAGCAAAAACTCTTCATCTTCCGGAACGTATTTAAAAATTTTCACCAAATCCAAATGGCCGATAATATCAAATAAGTTCGACTCGGCGAGCGTTACGACTTGGTCAAAGTATTTGCGATATGTATCATACAAATCGCGCCGTTCCCATTCACGGCGGAACTCGACTAAGTCGATGCCGAAATCGTCGACCCAATGGATCGAACCGATGACATAGTCAAACTCGTACGAGCGGATAAACGCAGCCATTTCCTCATGTTTGCCGGGAGTGTAATCCATTTCAATCGACATTTTCACGTCGATTCCGGCATCCCACGCTTCGTGGAACAAGCGGACATAGTCGGCCATATCGTAGCACCGGCGCGCCTCCACCCACGGGTTGGACAAAATGTTTTTCGTTTGGTAAAAATGATACGCATGCTCGGAAATGCCAAAATGCTGAATGCCTTTTTTCGCGGCTTCATCGGTGAACTGGCGCAAATAATCGAGCGTCAGCGTCCCCCGCTCCAAATGGTTGTGATAATCAGTCAGCACAGTGTTTCTCCCCTCCTGCTGTTTTTTTTATTATAACGCATCACCGCAAGAAAGGACAACCGTTTGGCGAATCATCACCCAATCATCCGTTCGCGCCGACGAGAAACAACAGCCCGACGCATACCGCGACGCCGGCGACCGCCAAGAGCCGTGTCATGAGATCATCCATCTGCCACCCCTCCTTGCCTTCTTTGCGCCATATATGTCTTATGCCAATATCATCTCCGATAGAACAACAAAGTGAAGATCGTAACAAAACGACGCAAACGGCGGCGGCTACCAGCCGGCCGCCATCAACAGAGCGTTCGGCCCGGCCGGCACGCGGATTCGCATTCCAACCGGATACGGGCCCAAGTTCGACAACCCGTCAGCCGCAAACGTCACCTCACGGAAGCCAAACTCTTTCGCTGTCAGCAGCACAGCCTCCGCCATGCGCGCCGCGTCCTCTTCATGTGGCTGAGCGGTCAGCTGAATCCGGACCGTCGCATGCCGCGCATCCATATCAGCCAGCTCCACGTTTACTCCCGGCGGAATGGCCGGCTCGAGCCCGCGGATCGTCGATGTTTTCATCTGCTTCAGCGCCTCCGGAAACGTGCGGGCGCTGACCGGCGCCGGGACGAGCACTGTATAGCCGAACGAAGCGCTGTTTTTATAATACATTCGCTGCCGCTCCTTGATTTTTGTCGCTTTTACCATTCCGAGCGCCGGCAACTCAAGCCCTTCCTTCTCTCCGGTGAAAAAGCGGAGGCGCCGCTCCCCCATTTGCCGCGCTGTTTCGACGAGAGCGTCGACAAACAGCTTCTGCTCTTTGCGGTTGGCCGAAAACACACGGTGATGAGCCGGGACGTGCACCATCCATTCTCCCGTCCCCCCGGCGGCCGGCTGAATGACCACTCCATTAAACCAAGCGGACGCCGCCCGCAGCGGAGAGCGCCCAAGCACGCGCAGCGCTGCCGTGAACCGCTCTTCGGGGGCCAATCGGCCGCTGAGCGGAACCGCCACTGGCACCACACGGCCGTTTGCCTCATCAGGCAAGCCGACCACCATGACGCCGGCATCTTCCTGTGCCGGCGCCGCATCAGCGGCCATTATCGTCTCGACTTGGGGGGAAGCGCTCCCGGCTCGCAGCATTTTGACGGTCGAGGATCGCTGCTGCTGTTCCGCGCGCTCCGGAACGGCCGCATTCATCCCGACGGCAACAACTGCAAGAAAGAGGGCCATCGACGCCGCCGGAAGCCAGCGCCGTCTCCAGCGCATCTTGCGCTGGGCGCGCTGAAGCCGTTTGTAAACAGCCTCTTTTGTGCGCCGGTCTTTCACCAAGGGCAGCTGCTCAAGGTTATGTTCGATGCATCGCTCATTCCAGGGAAATTTTTTCATGCCGCCACTCCTCCCGTTCGGCCTCTTCCTCCATATATTGTTTCAGCGCCTTCAACGCGCGATGCTGCGTTGTTTTCACTTTGCTTTCCGTCCAGCCGAGCGCAGCCGCCGTTTCAGCAATCGACAGCGACTGGATGAACCGGAGGACGAGCACAAGCTGTTGGTCGACCGTGCAGCGCGCCAAGCAGCGGTACATGAGTTGAATTTCCTCGTTTTGAATCGCGATTTCCTCCGGCATCGGCTCGTCGGCGCCGAGCTGCTCCTCGCTCCACTCCGATGCCTTCACCCACTGGCGCCGTTTTTGCTTGCGAAAAAAATCGATCGCCACATGGCGCGCAATGGACAGCAGCCACGTCTTTTCACTGCATTGCCCTTTAAACCGTTTGTACGAACGCAGCACTTTCACATACACTTCTTGCACTAAATCTTCGGCATGCTCTCGATTTCGCACCATGTAAAACAAAAAATTAAACAAATCATCGTGATATTGTTCGTACAACTGTTCAAAAACGGGGTCCATCGTGTCTCTCCCCCTATTCGTTTCCATGGACCAAAGCCGAACCATTCCGTTATCTTCATGATAACGGGTTCCATACAAAAAGGGAACCATTTTTTTGGACGAAAAAGGAAGACGGCCGAGCGAACCGGCTATCGCTCGGCAAAGAGCGGAAAAAAGAGGCGGCCGGCTTGCTTCCGCAATGCGCCCTCTGCCGCCCGGTCATAGCTGATCAAAAACGACGTCGCCGGGCCGCCAGAGGCAAAAAGCGGCAACGGGCAGGCGCAAGCCCGCCCTTGGCGGCCGTTGGCGGCCAACAGCTGCATCCATTCGTAGTAAATGCCTTTGGAACCGATCGGAACGAGCTCATAAACAGACGGAGAGGCGAGAAGCTCAACAAACAGCGAAAGCGGCGCGACCCATTGAGGATGCGCCAGCACAGCCGGGCCGACGAGCGGGCGGCCGATGACGGCAAACTTCGCTCCCTCCGGCGTGACGCCGATCCGCTTCCGTTCGGCCGCCACCGTTCCGACCGCCATCACGCCAAGCGCTGACTGGACGGTGGAAAAATTCGATTCCGTGCTGCCGGTGACCGGAAGGCGAAGGGAAAGTTCATGGCACGCTCGTTCAATGCCGCGGCAAAGCGCTTCCCATCGGTCATCAGCCACGAAGTTTTGCAAGATGACGGCGCTCGCTTCCGCCCCGACGCTCAGCAACTCCATCAAGGCGACGCGGGCGGCAAAATATGCGACCGTCTCCGCGGGAGCATATACCGCATCGCCCGGCTTCTCCCCGACCGCCGCCGAGCCGTCTGCGGCAATGGCGAGCTCTCTGCCATCAGTCAATGGAAGGAAGAGCACATCACGCATGCGGCGCCCCCGCCTTCGTCATCAAACGGGCAGCCGCCGGGGCAACGGCCAGCGCGATCAACACGTTGGCCAAAGCGGCGGCGGAAAGCGGCGGAATGACGGCAAGGACAAACGGCCAGCCGAACGAAACCGCAAGCGGCAGCGGTGCTAACAACGCATTGCCGATGAAAAAGGCGGCGGCGCTGCCCATTTTCCATCCCCGCTGATGCAGCACGGCGAACAGCGCGCCAAGCCCGGCCATTTCCAATGCGACAAGCCAATGGAACGGGCCGAGCGGCCACCCGCCGACCACCGCCGAAACGAGGTGCCCCAGCCCTGCAACCGCCGCTCCGGCGCGCGGACCAAGGATGGCGGCGGCAACGAGTGCCGGAGCGCTGTCTAACGCGATGCTGCCGACAAACGTCGGCAGCTTGATGAACGACCCGGCAACCGAAAGCGCTAAACAAACAGCCATCCAAGCCAGGCGGCGGCTCATTGCTTCTCCTCCTTGTCGCGGAACACGATGGCGCTCCGCTCATATTCGACATCCTTCACCCCTGAGCGGGCGTTCACAACCCGGGCGGCAGCGAACAAATAATCGGACAGGCGGTTCATATATTTCAGAACAACGTCGTTGATCGGCTCCGCTTTTTGCAACGAAACGATGCAGCGCTCCGCCCTTCTCGTCACCGTGCGCGCCAGATGAAGCGCGGCAGCGGCCTTCGATCCGCCCGGCAAAATAAACTTCTCAAGCGGCGGCGCCTCTTGGACATAGGCGTCAATGCGCTGCTCCAAAAAGGCAACCATCTCCTCGGTCGCTTTATACGGCAGCTTGCCGTTGACGATGGCCAAGTCGCCGCCGCAGTCAAACAGTTCATGCTGAATTTTTTGCAATTCGGCGCAAAGATCGCGAAACCGTTCATCGTCAGCGAGCAGGGCCAGCGCCCAGCCAATGAACGAGTTCGCTTCATCGATCGTCCCATACGCCTCGACGCGCAAATGATCTTTATCAACGCGCCCGCCGACTAAACTCGTTTTTCCTTGGTCTCCTGTTCGCGTATACAATTTCACTTTTCCTCTCCCCCTTATTTCAATCGTTCCGCCAGTCCGCACCAAATGCGGTCGACGCGGCAGCACAAGGAAGCTAGTCGCTGGTAGCACATTCCCACGGCGTCGCGCCAGCGCCGTTCTTGTGGATCAACCGGAACAACGCCTTGCGTCACATCGGTGCCAATCCAGACGACCGTGCGGCCGGCCGCTCCTTCCTCCCACTGCTTCCAAGCGCAGAAAAACCGCTCCCATTCCTCTGGGTCCGGAAGGCGGCGGATGGCGGCTTCGAGCCCATCCAAGACAACTGTTTTCGCCGTCTTGGCGCCATCCGGCCACCCGTATGAATCCTGATAGCCGTCATGCCATACGATATGAACACCGTCGCTTATTCCGTACCGTTCCCGCACCCATTTTCGCTTTCCTTGGAACGCACCGCCGACAACGAAATGCACCGTTCTCCCCCTTTCCAGCGCTCGATCGTCGATTCCAGCGTATACCCGCCGGCAAACGGCGCCTCCCATTCCCAAAACGGGCGAACGTCCGGCGCATATTGTTCAAGCACGAAACGGATCGGGCCGCTGTGGGTGACGATCGCCACATGGCGGGCGCCCATCCGCCCAGCGAACGCAATCGTCTCCGCCAGCGCTTGTTCGATGCGCGCTCGGAAGTCGGCATAACGCTCCCCGCCGGGCGGCGCCGCGGAAAACGGCGACGCAAGCCATTGGCGGTAGGCGGGCTCCGCTTCCAGCTCGGCAAACGTTTTTCCTTCCCAAGCGCCAAAGTGAAGTTCGCGCCAACGGCTCGTACACCAATCCGCCCCGCGTCCGCCAAACAGCAAGGCGGCCGTTTCTTGGCAGCGGCGCAGATCGCTTGCCACGAGACAATCAACCGGACATGGCCACTCGATCCGCAAGCCGCGCAGCCGGCGATGCTCCTCAGGCGAAAGCGGTGCGTCCGTCCAGCCGATATACGCTCGGCGTCTGTTTTGTTCCGTCATCCCATGGCGGATGAGTGTAACAGCCAAATGACGCCCCATAGCACCGTCTCTCCCCCTTCGATGAACGCCCCGAGCACATCGCCGCTCACGCCGCCAAACTGCTTTTCCGCCCACGGCTTTGCCGCGAGGGAACAAAGCGCCATCACCGCGGCCAGCACTGCAACCACCGCCAGCGGAACGCCCGCCGCCGGAAGAAGCAAAAGCACAAGGCATGTCAATCCCAGCGCCCATGCTGCATCGCGCCATGAACTATATTCGCGAAGCGCTGACGCCATTCCTGTCGGCTTCGCCAGCTTGCCGGCGGAAAGAAGCCAGACAGCCCCAGCTCTTGACAGCAGTGGAATGGCAATAAACAGGGCAGGGGAAATGCCCGCTTTGATCGCTTCATGCAAAAACAGCCAGCGGAACGATAACAAACAAACGAGCGACAACACGGCGAACGCGCCGACGCGCGAATCGGACATGATCTCTTGCCGCCGCTTGGCATCCCGGTACGAAAAAAAGGCATCGCTCACGTCCATAAAGCCGTCGGCGTGCAGCCCGCCGGCAAGCCAAATGCCAAGCCAAAGAAGAAGGAGAGCCAAAAAAGAAGGCGGACCGAACGAAAGCGCCGTACAGGCGCCGTACACCAAGGCAGCCAGCGTCCCGAGCAGCGCTCCAGCCAGCGGCATTGTGCGCACAAGCCAGCGGACATGCGGGGCATTCCATTCAATCGAACGCTGAATGGGAATGATCGTAAACAGCTGCAGCGCCAGCAGCCAGCCATTCCATGCCCGCTTCATTGCGGCCACCGTCCTTTCTTCACGCGAAGAAGACCGCATTCCACCACGGCGGCGGCTTCTGCTTCCGCGACCAACTGTTGATGAAGCCAACCGAGCATTTTCATGTAGCGAAATGTGCCGAGGTCATTCGGCACGCCGCCAGAAAACAACTCATTGGACACAATGACAACAGCGCGGCATGCCGCCGCCCACGCCCGCACTTGGTCGAGCAGGCAACGGGCAGCGGCGAACGCTCCTTCCTCTGTTTTCCATTCATCTCCGGCAAATAACACATTCGCCCACCACATAGTCAAGCAGTCGAGAAGGACAACATCAGGCGGACGAAGTGCAGCCAACAACTGATCAGGCCCTTCCGGCGCTTCCCACACCACCCAAGGCGCCGTCATCCCCATGCGCCGCTCTTGATGGCGGCGAATGCGCTCTTCCATTTCCGCATCGGCAGCCCGGGCGGTGGCAACATAATGAAGCGTCTCGCCAGCGGCCAGCCGGATGGCGCACACCTCTGCCGCTTCACTTTTGCCGCTGCGCACCGCGCCGCTCACAAACACGATCATCCATCCCACCTCTCAAGCGCCTCAAGCAGCCGGTCATTCTCCACCTGCGTTTTGACGGCGAGCCGGATGTAGCGGCCGTCAAGCCCCGGGAAATTCATCGTATGGCGCGGCACAACCCCTTCCTTCAACAAATGAAAAAACAGCTCCTCTGTCCGTCCTGAACACGGACGCAACAAATAAAAGTTCACGACCGATGGCGAGACGTCATACCGCCCGGCAGGCAGCGACCGAAACACCCGCTCCCGCTCGGCGGCGATCCGTTCTTTCGTCCACTTGACAAACGATTCCATCGTCATGAAACGAAGCGCCAATTGTTGGGCGATGCCGTTTGTGCTCCATGGCGGCTGATGCGTTTTCAGCGAAGCGATCACCGCCTCGTCAGCAGCGACATAACCAAGGCGCGCGCCGGCCAGGTGATGGATTTTCGTCAACGATCGAAGCACAATGAGGCGCGGATAGCGTCCCAACCAGCGCATCGCCGTAAACCCGCCGCGCCAAAACGGATAAAATGCTTCATCGATGATTACATAGGTGCCAGCCGTGTGCGCCGCGTCCACCAGTGATCTCAATTCACCCTCCTCCATCACCGTCCCCGTCGGATTGTTCGGATGGCATAAAAAGATAATGTCTTGCTTGCCTGCCCAGGCAGTCGCTTCATCCAAGTCATAAGAAAAGCCCCGCGCTTCATCGGCCGCGAATCCCTCCACATCGCATCCATAAGCGAGACAGGCGCGCCGATACTCGGAAAACGTCGGCTCCAAGATGCCGACGCGCCGACCGGCAAATAGCGCGGCCAACAAATAAATCGCCTCCGCCGCCCCGTTCGTCATCAGCACTTGTCCGGGTCGAATCTGCTCCTGCTTGGCAACGAGCTCCCTGAGCGCCTTCGCTTCCGAATCCGGATACTCCCCGGCCCAGCGAATCCACTCCTCACCGCTCGGCCAAGCTGACGGCGGCAGCCGGTACGGATTCGTATTGACGCTGAAATCAATGTATTCGTCTGGAGGGACCAATCCGCATTGCTCATACAACGCGCGCGGATTCGCCCCATGCGCCGGCCAACGCAACGATTATCCCCCCAATCCATAGCAATAATGTAAACACTAGCACCGTTCCAATCATGATGCGGACCGCTTGGCGAATGTGGGCGGCGCGAAGCGGGGCGGCCGGGTCACCGAGCGTCGGCCTCCTCGAGACCACGCCGCCGTATGTATTCGTTCCGCCGAGCTGCACCCCAAGCAGCCCGGCCATCGCCGCCTCAAGCCAGCCGCTGTTCGGGCTTGGGTGGCGGCGGGCATCGCGAAATAAGATCGACAGCGCCAAACGAAAGCGGCGGCCGCCAAAGACCAACACCATCACAAGCGCCGTCAGCCGCGCTGGAATGTAGTTGAGCGCATCGTCCAGCCGCGCGGCCGCCCAGCCAAATTCGCGATACTTCTCATTTTTGTAGCCAATCATGGAATCACACGTGTTCACCGCCCGGTACAATAACGCGAGCGGCGCACCGCCCAAGGCCGCATAAAAGAGCGGAGCGGTGATGCCGTCGCTCGTGTTTTCCGCCACCGTCTCCACGCAGGCGCGGGTGATGCCGGCTTCATCGAGCCGCTCGGTGTCGCGGCCGACGATCATGGACAGCGCGCGGCGCGCCGCAGGAAGATCGCCTGCTTCCAGCGGCCGGCGCACGTCCTCAGCCGCCTCAGCGAGGCTTTTCGTCGCAATGGCGGTGAAAATGAGGGCCGCCTCGATCGCCACCCCTACGTATACGGACAGCGCGTAGCCCACATAAACAATGAACGCCGATATCCCGTAAACAGCGGCCAACACGACCGCCACGGCCGCCGCCCCTTTCGTCCGCCGCTTTGTTCCTTGATTCCAGCGGCGATCAAGCCACGCAATCATCATTCCCATCCCGCGCACCGGATGCGGCAGCCAGCGCGGATCGCCCACGAGGGCATCGAGAAACAGCGCCAACGTCAATGCGGCCAAATGGGTCATCGCCGTTTCCTCCGCTTCTCCCAGCGGCCAAGCGCCTCAACTGTTGCCTCATACACAAGCCGGCCGAGCGCCCGGCCAAGCTCCGTCGCCGTTCCGGCATAGGCAAAGACCTGCCCGGTTTGCGTCGCCGCCACAGCGAGCGAATCGGTCGACGTACCGGTGGCAAGCGTCCCGGTTTCCGGGTCGCAAACCGAACAGTCGGCGAGCGCTTTTGCCTTCGCTTCTGTCGCTGTCATCACCGCCTGGACAAACGCTGCTTCCGTCAGCACTCCGTCAATGACCACCACCATGTTGATCGTCCCCGGTCTTGCCGCTAGCGGCTGATGCTGCCACGCCCGAGCGGCATCGACGGCATTGCCGACGCCAGCGGTCGCCATGACCGCAACCGAAAACGCTTCCCCTTCTTTCTGAAGCCAAACAGCATCCCGGACATCAACCGCCGTCATCATGCCGACCGTTCGTTCCGGCGGAAACCCGTGCTGCTCCAAATAGCGGCGCATGTCTCCTTCCGCATCACTGCAATCGTAATCCAACCCGACTTGGCGGTTGACAAAATGGGTCGCCCATTGAAATCCGGCGCCGATCAATGCCGAGGACAGGACGCGAAGCGGCGCGGCCGCAGTAAGCACAGCGGCGTCATCAAGAAAGGAAAGCCGCAGCCCGCCGACCGGCGATTCCCCTTGCTTCTTGTTCGGCATGAACGAAAACATCGGCGTTGCCGACGCCGGATGGGCCAGACGCACAATCGGCGCGGCAAACACTTCCTCAAGCAACGCCGGCGTCATGACATCCGCAGGGGCGCCGAGCGCGGCTATTTTCCCTTTGTTCAGCACGAGCACCCGATCGCAATACAAGCTCGCCGCATTCATATCGTGGAAAACGGCGACGACCGTCAAGCCGCGGGCGTGCGCCGCTTCGGCGAGCCGGTCCAAAAGCCGGACTTGGCCGCTCACATCCATATGGTTCGTCGGCTCATCGAGCAAGAGCAGCTTGGGCTCTTGGGCGAGTGCGCGGGCCAAATAGGCGCGCTGCCGCTCGCCGCCGCTCAATCGTTCGAGCGGTTCATCGATTTTCCCCGTCAGGCCGACGGCCGCAAGCGCGTCTCGGAGGGCGGCTTCATCGTCCTCCGTCCACGTCGGAAAGAAGCCGCGCTGATGAGGATAGCGGCCGAGCGCCACCGTTTCCCTCACCGTATAGCCGGGCGCCGCCTCCGCTGTCTGCGGCAAGACGGCGGCCATCCGCGCCCATTGCTTCGCAGACAGCGCCGAGAGCTTTCGGCCATCGATGACGATCTCCCCGCTTGCCAGCGGCAGCTCTTTGCTGATGAGTTTGATCAAAGTCGTTTTCCCGCTGCCATTCGGCCCTAAGATGCCGAATATTTCGCCTTTTTCCACGGCAAACGTCACACGATCAAGCACTTGCTTTGGTCCATACCGATGCGATACGGCCCGCACCTCGAGCATCATCATCCCATCTTTCGCTTCATTTTTCGGAAAAACAAGACGGCAAATAGCGGGGCGCCGATCAGCGCGGTGATGACGCCGATCGGCAGTTCGCGCGGTTCGATGATCGTCCGCGCCGCCACATCGGCAAGCACAAGAAACGCACCGCCGTACAAGAGCGACAGCGGCAACAGCACCCGGTAGTTCGGCCCGCACACAAGCCGAACCATATGCGGAACGACAAGCCCGACAAAGCCGATCGTCCCTGACACCGACACCGCCGCGCCGGTGAGCAGCGCCGCTGCCGTCAAAATGATGACTTTTCGGCGCGTAACATCAACGCCGACATGAAGCGCCGCCGCCTCGCCAAAGGCAAACGCGTTCAACTCGCGGCTGTTGGCGATGAGCACTGCGGCCCCAACGAGAAAAAACGGCAGCAACAGCCCGCTGTATTTCCAGCCGCGCATCGCCACGCTCCCCATCAGCCATGAGATGATTTGCCGCAATTCTTCCCCGGTCAACGCGATCATAAGCGAAATGAACGCGCTGAAAAACGCGCCGAAGATAATGCCGGCTAAAATGATCGTCTCAACCGACATGCGCCGCTCCACAGCGCGAGTGAACGCCAACACGGCGGCAAGCGTCGCCATGCCAAACAAGATGCTCACGACCGGCAGCGTAAACGTGCCAAAGAACGGCCATTGCCAGCCGAGAAAGATGACGAGCACCGCCCCGACCGACGCGCCGGACGAGACGCCGAGCGTGTACGGATCGGCGAGCGCATTTTTTAACAGCCCTTGAAACGCGGCCCCGGCCAGCGCCAATGACGCCCCGACCAAAAACGCAAGCACGACGCGCGGCAAGCGGATCGCCATCACGATCGGCACCCAATCAGCCGGAATGTGGCGAGGCAGCGCCGCTCCGAACCATTCAGCCGCCAAAATGCGGACAATAGAAGAAAAGGGAATCGACAGCGATCCTGTCGATATCCCTACGAGAAGCGATAACACGGCCGCGGTGACGGCCAATATATACATCCACATTTTACTTGAACACATCCGGGTAAATGGCTTTGGCAAGTTCCTCGACCCCTTCGACAAGGCGCGGACCCGGTCGGCTTACTAAGTCGGTGTTGACGTCATACACCCGCTTGTTTTTCACCGCCGGCACGTCTTTCCAAGCGGCGCGCGCCAACACTTGCTTCGCTCCGCCGTATGTCGTGATGATGACATCCGGCTTATAGGCCACGGCTTTTTCTTCCGTCACCATCGGCCAGCCTTCCAAGCTACCGGCGACGTTTTTCGCCGAAATCACTTGAAGCATCTCATCCATAAACGTCCCTTTGCCGGCCGTATAAATTTGCGGCGGCGGCGACACTTCAATCCAGACATTGGCCTGTTTGTCCGCCGGGATTTGTTTCGCTTTTTCTTGAATTTGCGCAAGCTTCTCTTTCATCTCATCAATCACTTGCTTCGCTTTGTCTGTCGTCCCGGTCGCTTTGCCGATCAAGTCGATGGACGCATATACATCGTCGAACGACTTCGCGTCATTGACGACAAGCACGGTAATGCCGGCGTCTTTCAATTGCTTGAGGCCATCGCGCGAGTTATGGGCGCTTGACGCGTGGGCCAAGACGAGATCCGGTTTGAGCGAAATGATTTTCTCGACATTAAACTCCATGCCGCCGATTTTCGTTTTCGTTTTGACGTCTTCCGGATAATTGTCAAAATCGCTGACGCCGACAATCTTATCGCCCAACCCCAACGCATAGGCGATTTCCGTATTGCTCGGGATGAGCGAGACGATTTTTTTCGGTTCCGCTTTGATCGTCACATCCTCGCCAAGCCCGTCTTTCACTGTCACTGGAAACGCCGCTTGTTCCGTTTTCGGTTCTTCTTTTTTCGCAGGCTCGGTGCTGCCATTCGCCCCGCCGCAGCCGACGAGCACGGCGGCCAAAAGGAAGAACACCGCCACCACCGCCGGCCATGTCCAACGTTTCATCCGTCATTCCCCCTTCAGTGATGTATGTACAATAAAAAACGCCCATTCCGCCTAAATCTGGGAATGAGCGCGAAACAGACCGCCAATGGGCACAACAATGCCTAATGCGGCTGTTTCCGCGTCTCACCCCCCGAAGATTCGGAAACTGCGGCAAGCAAGGCAGGTCTACTGGCTCATGCTTCATCCTACTCTGAAGCCTTCCCGTACGGAAAACAGCGCAAGCCATCTGTCCGTACAGTGGCGATTTCATTTCGTCCGCATTGACAGTTGCGGGGACAGCTCCGGATTCCCACCGGATTCCCTATTAAGCCGTTTCGGCACCTTGCTGCGAATGGATTCAGTTATGGGATATGGACATTTTTATAATAATGCAGCGTTTAGCATTTGACAACTATGAATTTACAGCACTTCACCTTCCCACTCTTGCAGATAATCGAGACGGATTCATGACCCATGCTTCATAAGGAACAGAGCATCCCCTTTTCATCGCATCGAGCACCCGCGATTTCAAATGCGGCCATGTCACATATTCATCAATATTCGACTCATCGATCAACACAAACTTCGCCTCTTGAATTTCCTCAGGCTGGGGAAAAACGTTTCCTTTCACATATGTCGCTTTAAATACAATGTTTATGATATTTTTTGTTTCATTGTAGTACACGCCGCTGACCCCAATGAGACGGATGTCAACGCCAGTCTCTTCATGCACCTCACGATGAACGGCCCGATCGAGCGACTCGCCTGGTTCAACTTGTCCGCCCGGCATTTCCCACGTATCGGAGCGGTCATAGCTTTTAACAAGTAAAACCTCTCCCGTGTCATTCGTAATATAGGCTGAAACGGTGATAATGGCTTGTTGGTGTTTATCCATCAAGCTCTCCTCCTACATCGCGGAATGATCCTAGCCCTCTCCTGCAGAAAAAAAGCAGCTGCCCCATCTATA
>NZ_BCPV01000077.1 GCF_001544135.1 Geobacillus zalihae NBRC 101842
GATTTAAACCAAAAAGTTTCAATGTTGCGGTCGGTCGGGTATAATAGCAGACGAACATTTTCTGCGGAAGGGGATGGCCATGTGGAACGAGTTTAAAAAATTCGCCGTCCGCGGCAATGTCATCGACTTGGCCGTCGGGGTCATCATAGGCGGAGCGTTTGGCAAAATCGTGTCTTCGCTCGTCAATGACATCATCATGCCGCTCGTCGGCTTATTGTTGGGAGGCATCAATTTCAGCGGCCTGTCGTGGAAAGTCGGCAAAGCGGAAGTGAAATATGGGGCGTTTATCCAAACGGTCGTCGACTTTTTGATCATCGCGTTTTCGATTTTCCTGTTTGTGAAATTGATCAACACGCTGTATGAACGGGTGAAAAAGCAGGAAGAGGTGAAGGAAACCGCGCCGACGCTGACGAAAGAGGAGGAGCTATTGACAGAAATTCGCGATTTGTTAAAGCAGCAGCGGGAAACGCTGTGAAAGCCTGTCTCGGAGGTGGACAGGCTTTCATGGCGCTGAAACTTCTCAATCGGGTTGATGGAATGGCGGCGAACCTGAAAATCGCAGCCACCCCATCGATGTCCGTTTTCATCGAAGCGCCGCACTCCCGTCAAAGCAGCCAATATGCGAGCGGCGCGGTGAGGATGAGCGTCAAGACGGTGCGTTCGAACCAGATGACCAGCAGCCTCGGCAAGCTGAGCGGAATTTCTGTAGATAAAATGCATGGAATGACAGCGGAAAAGAATAGGATCGCCGAGACGGATACAACAGCAATAATGAATTTTGTGACAAGCGGAGCTTCGGTGACAAGCAAAGCGGGCAAAAACATTTCCGCGATTTCAATGGCCGAAGCTTTCGCAGCCAACAGCGGTTCAGGGATTTGCAACAGAAGGGTGAATGGGTAGAACAGGTAGCCCAACCAGTCAAACAACGGCGTATATTCAGCGAGCAACAGCCCGATCAGTCCGACTGACATAATGGACGGCAAAATGCCCATCGTCATGATGAAGCCATCTCGCAAGTTCTCCCATATGTTTGTCCCAATCCCTTTTGACTGCTCTACCGCCCTCATCGCTTCAGCCCAAGCTTGTTTCATATAGTTGCCCGTTACTTTTTGCTCGGGATCCCCCTTGCCGTCGTAGTATTCATCGCTCATGCGGCTTAGCGGCCAAATCCGAGCGGTGAACGCTGTAACGGCAAACGTGACAAGAAATGTCACCCAAAAATACGTATTCCAGATTGGCATGAGCCCCAATGTTTTCGCCACAACGACCATAAATGTCACGGATACAGTGGAAAAGCCGGTGGCGATGATCGCCGCTTCTTTCACGGTATATTTGCCTTCTTTGAACACTTTATTAGTGATCAATAACCCAATGGAGTAGCTGCCGACAAAGGAAGCGACGGCGTCGATCGCCGAACGGCCCGGCGTTTTCCAAATCGGCCGCATGACGGGTTGCATCCACACACCGACAAATTCAAGCAGCCCGTAACCAACAAGAAGAGCGAGAAAAACCGAGCCAATCGGCACAAGGAGACCGACGGAAATGACGAGTTTGTCATACAAAAACGGCCCCATATTCGGTTGAAACAGCCACGACGGACCGATGTGAAACACAAGCATGACCGCCGTGATCAGTCCTAGAACTTTCAACAGTGAAAAAACGGTTGTCACAGCATCTTTGTTCCACGTTTTTTTGTAAAACGGATAAACGGCACCGAGAGCGATCACGATCAGAGCATAATAAGGAACAAGTGCTGAAAACTGGGTGCGAATCCATGTCACAATATGATCGAGCAAAATCGATGATGTGCCGCCGATGGACACCGGGACGAAAAATACGAAAATGCCGATGGCGCTAAAGACGAAAAACTTCCATGCCCCGCTGGCCGGCGTTGGCGTCGGCACGGATGGCGCTATATTTGTATCCGCTTTCATCTTTCTCCACCCCCATTGTCCTTTTTACCCCAACTTGCGCGGCCGGAAGCATAGCCGCTTCCGGTCGCCAAACGCTTCGACGAAAGAACGTTTCCCTTTTAGATGCACACCTTGCCTTCTTTCACCACCACCCCCCCGCCTTTGATCACCGTCTCAACATGGTTGACTCCGTAATGGTACATGATCTGCACATAATTCGGAACGTTGAACATGACCAAATCCGCCTTCTTCCCCGGCTCGAGGCTGCCGACAAGATGCGCGCGGCCGATGGCGTGGGCGGCGTTGATCGTGGCGGCGGCGATGGCTTCGGCCGGGGTCATGCGCATATGCAGGCAGGCCAAGGTCATGACAAGCGGCAGCGAGACGGTCGGCGACGAACCAGGGTTGCAGTCGGTCGCCAAAGCGACGGGAACGCCGGCGTCGATCAAACGGCGGGCATCGGCGGCTTTTGTCATTAAGAAAAAGGCGGTGCCGGGCAAAAGGACGCCGATGACGCCACGATCGGCCATGCGGCGGATTCCTTCGTCCGACGCCCGAAGCAGGTGGTCGGCGGAGATGGCGCCGACTTCGGCTGCCAGTTCCGCCCCGCCATACGGCTCGATTTCATCGGCGTGGATTTTCGGCGTCAAGCCGTGCGCTTTCCCTGCTTCCAAAATGAGGCGGGCTTGTTCAGGCGTAAACACGCCGCGCTCGCAAAAGACATCGTTGAACTCGGCCAACCCAAGGCGGGCCGCTTCGGGAATCATCTCGTCGATGACAAGGCGGACGTATTCATCCGGATCGTGCTTCCACTCCGGCGGAACGGCGTGGGCGCCAAGAAACGTGGAGACGATATCGACCGGGTGGGTGTCATCGAGACGCTTGGCGACGTTAAGCTGCTTGATTTCGTGCTCAAGGCTTAACCCATAGCCGCTTTTTGCTTCGACGGTCGTGACCCCATGAAGCAAAAACTGATCGAGCCGTCGCTTGCTTTCCTCATACAACATCTCTTCCGACGCCTCGCGCGTCGCTTTTGTCGTGGCATGAATGCCGCCGCCGGCGTTCATGATTTCCATGTACGTCGCTCCATGAAGGCGCATCGTCCATTCGTGTTCGCGGCTGCCGGCGTAAACGAGATGAGTATGAGGATCGACAAGCCCAGGCGTCACCGTTTTGCCCTTAGCGTCAATGACTTCCGCTTCGGCGAGCCGATCGGCAAATTGGCGGGCCAGTTCATCGTCCGCACCAACCGCCACGATCGTGCCATGTTCGATCCAGACGCTGCCGTTTTCGATGATGCCTAGATCGCTCATCTTCTCCTTGACGAGCGGAGCCGCGGAGCTTCCCGCCAGCGTCACGAGCTGGCGGGCGCGGCGGACAAAAAGCGGGCGCATAGGCGGTTCTCCTTTCTATTTCAACATCGGCATATCGATGCCTTTTTCTTTCGCCGTCCGGATGGCGAGCTCATAGCCGGCATCGGCGTGGCGGACCACACCAAGCCCCGGGTCGGTCGTCAACACCCGTTCCAACCGTTTTTCCGCCTCTTTCGTGCCGTCGGCGACGATGACCATGCCGGCGTGAATCGAGTAGCCCATGCCGACGCCGCCGCCGTGGTGAACCGACACCCAGCTCGCGCCGCCAACCGCATTCAACAGCGCATTTAAAATCGGCCAGTCGGCGATGGCGTCGCTTCCGTCTTTCATTCCTTCCGTCTCCCGGTTCGGCGAAGCAACGGAGCCCGAATCCAAATGATCGCGACCGATGACGATCGGCGCTTTCAGCTCGCCTTTGGCCACCATGTCGTTGATGATTTTGCCAAATTTCGCCCGCTCGCCGTAGCCGAGCCAACAAATGCGCGCCGGCAGCCCTTGGAATTGAATGCGTTTTTGCGCCATGCGAATCCAATGGCAAAGCCGCTCATTGTCGCGAAATTCACGCAAAATGACTTCATCGGTTTTGTAAATATCCTCAGGATCGCCCGAGAGCGCCACCCAGCGGAACGGCCCTTTTCCTTCGCAAAAGAGCGGGCGGATGTAGGCCGGCACAAAGCCCGGGAAGGAAAAGGCGTCGTCCACCCCTTCGTCTTTTGCCACTTGGCGGATGTTGTTGCCGTAATCAAACGTCACCGCCCCTTGCTTTTGCATCGCCAGCATCGCCCGCACATGCGCGGCGATCGACTGTTTTGCACGGGCGATGTACTGCTTCGGATCGCGCGCCCTGAGTTCGGCGGCCTCATCAAGCGTAAGGCCAGCCGGGATGTAGCCGTTTAACGGATCATGGGCGGACGTTTGATCGGTCAAGACGTCCGGAACAAAGCCCATTTCGACGAGACGCGGCAACACTTCAGCCGCATTGCCGACAAGGCCGATTGACAGCGCTTTTTTCTCTTCCTTCGCTCGTTTCGCCATCGCAAGCGCCGCCTCCAAGCTGTCGGTCATCGTGTCGAGATATTTCGTATCAAGGCGGCGCTGAATGCGGGCCGGATCGATTTCGACAGCGAGGCAGACGCCGCCATTCATCGTCACCGCGAGCGGCTGCGCCCCGCCCATGCCGCCAAGGCCGGCCGTTAGCGTGATCGTCCCGGCCAGCGTGCCGCCAAAGTGCTGGCGCGCCACTTCGGCAAACGTTTCATACGTTCCTTGAACGATTCCTTGGCTGCCGATGTAAATCCAGCTGCCAGCCGTCATTTGTCCGTACATGATCAATCCTTTTTTGTCGAGCTCATGGAAATGATCCCACGTCGCCCATGCGGGCACGAGGTTGGAGTTGGCGATCAGCACGCGCGGGGCGTCCGGATGCGTGCGAAATACCGCCACCGGCTTGCCGGATTGAATGAGCAACGTTTCATCGTTTTCTAAACGAAGAAGGGTGTCCACAATCGCCTCGTAACATTCCCAGTTGCGCGCCGCCTTGCCGATGCCGCCGTAGACGATCAACTCATCCGGCCGCTCGGCGACATCGGGATGCAAATTGTTGTTCAGCATCCGCAGCGCCGCTTCTTGAATCCATCCTTTCGCCCGCCGCTCAGTTCCCGCGGGCGGGCTGACGGTCCGTTTTTCTGCCATCGTCATCCTCTCCTTTTTCCTCTTTGCTTTTCATTGTAAGGGAGCGAAGAAGGAGAAGATAGGCGCACGTCTTTTAAAAGTGATCACATTTTTTTGAATTTTCTATTTCCTCTCCGTTTTATTTGTTCATTTTTTTCGATATCGATCCATTTCTTTTGAAACATACGCCGCCCCCTCTCGCCCGCGATCCGGCAAGGCTGCGCTTTGCCACAGACAAAACCGCCTACCGCGGCGATGGCGGTTTCGGCCGTTGTTCGTCGCGATAGGCGGTCGGCGTCTCATTCAGTTCGGCTTTGAAGACGCGCGTCAAATAATGGGCGGTGCGAAACCCGGTTTGTTCGGCGATTTCTTTGATCGACAAGTCCGTCTGCCGAAGCAGCCGCTTCGCTTCCTCAAGCCGCCGATTCGTCAGCCACTGGCGAAACGTCACGCCCCGCTTTTTCGACAACAAATGGCTGAAATACGCGGGACTGCGCCCGGCAGCGGCCGCGACCCGCTCAAGCGTGAGCGACGGATCGCGAAAATGCGCCTCCATATAGCGGAGGCCGCGCTCCACAGGGTCGACGCGCGCGTCTTCCGCGGCCTGCTTGGCCTCATGGAACAACCGATATAAAAATAAAATCAATTCTTGAACGATGCGATACAAGACGGGATTGTACAAAATGTCTTGAAAGATGCGCATATATTCGCGTTCGGTTCCGCCGCGGTCCAGGCGGTACGTTTTCATAAAGCGGCGGATTTGCGCCAAAATGCTTGTCAGCCGCGTCCGCACCATCTCCGGACTCGGAAACGGCGGCGCCCAATGGGAAAATTCGCGCTGCAGCCACCGTTTCACCGCTTCGTGGTCGAACCGCTCGAGCATTTCGATCCATTGCCGCTGCTCCTCGGGCGTCAAAAACGGATCGAGCTCACGCCACTGTTCGTATTCCGAAGCGGGAGCGATCACTTGGCGATAGCCAATGAAAAACGTCGTCTCGAGCAACCGGCGCGCCGCTTGGTATTGCGCGCGCACCGTCCTCCGGCCATCAGGCGGCATCACGACAACCGCGAGCGGCTCATGATGATCTTCCTCCCAATCGCGTAGCAGCTTCCACGCCTCTTCTTTCCCGTCGCCCGGCAAATCGGGAAGCAGGCAAACCGCCATACGGGTGAGCGGCAATACACGCGCCCGTCCGCGAAACGGGTAATCCATCAAGAAACGGATCACTTCTTGAGACAAAGCGGGCTGTTCCGCCTGCACAAGCCATACATGCGCGGAGGCCGCGGAAGGAACATCGCAAAACAAGGAGCGGTAATCGTCGTGATGGACGTCCAATCCCGCCGGCAAGCCTGGGCGTCCCGGGGAACGCGACGCCGCCGCCCGCAGCGCCTGCTTCAGCTTGGCGGGCTCAAGCGGCTTCACAAGCAAATCGACGCATTGCCAGTCGATGGCTTGTTTCGCCCGCGCGAACGTCGCCTCGGCCGTTGCGGCAATCACCCGTTGGCAAAACAAGCGGACGTGGGCGGTCGCCTGCGGCCATCGTTCATACGGAATCATATCGAGTTCGACGTACAACAGCTCCGGCGCCTCCCGCTCCAAAACGGCCATCATCTCCTCCACGGTGGCTGCCGTATACACCCGCTCAATCGGCAAGGAATACGCGGACACGAGCCAGCGGATCGCTTCCCGTTCTTTGTCATCCCGTTCGGCAATGACCAATTTCACGTTCTCACCGCCTTGGCTGCAAGCGTTGAAAATGAAGGAGCGCCTCCATGCAAAAGGCGGCCGCCAACGCCACCGTTTTTCCGCCTTCATCCAAGAGTGGATTGACTTCGCAAAGGTCGACGCTGATCGTTTTCGGATGGGAAACGATTCGGCGGATGAGCGCGCGCGCCAGAGACGGGGCAAGCCCAAACGGCGACGGCGCGCTCACCCCCGGCGCGGCGGCCGCGCTGATGGCGTCCATGCAAAAGGTGAGCATCACCGCATCATGATCGGCGGCAAATTTCTCAATTTGTTCATAGGCAGCCTCGATCGGCCCTGCGGTCAGCTCGTCTTCCAGCATGTAACGGCACCGATACGTCTCGGCGTCCGCAAACAGCGCCGCCGTATTGCCGAGCCGCTGAATGCCAAGGCAGAAGTAGCTCACTTGATCGTCTTGATCCAATATTTGCCGAAACATCGTCCCGGATGTCGGCCCGTCATCATACGGCCGCAAGTCGAAATGGGCGTCAATGTTGAGGATGCCAAGGCGGGCATCCGTCCCAAGCGCTTCCCGGACGCCCAAGTAATGCCCATACGCCGTCTCATGGCCGCCGCCGATCACGATAGGAGCCATGTTGTGTTGCAACAGGCGGGCGACCGCCTTCCCAAGTTCAGTCTGGCTTTGTTCGAGCCGTTCATCGACGCAAACGACATCGCCAGCGTCATAGACAACGACCCCTTCCGGAAGATGCCAAGGCAGGCGGGCGAGCGCGGCTTTGACGGCGGCAGGCGCCTCTTTCGCCCCTTGGCGTCCTTGGTTGCGGCGCACGCCTTCGTCGCACGCAAACCCGATGAATGCCGCCGCTCGTTCCACCGTCTCCAATGGTTGGGACAAGTCGAGCAAGCGAATGCGCTGATGAAGGCGAAACGCCTGCTCATCGCTCACGCTGTCAATCCGTCCCGTCCAACGACCGGCGTCTGGCGGTTGATACATGAGACCATCTCCTTTCCATCATCCGCTGTTTGTTTCTTTCGCCGCCGCTTTGCCGTACTCCTCCCTTGCGCACGAAAAAGAGGAAATCGCCGCCGTTTGGCGAATAAAACATCCATGAGCTCATTTCGCTCACCACCCGATGAAAATCGCTGCTTTAGGATCCATGATGTTCACCGAAACGATCCGCGGGCGGCGTTTTGCCCTCCATCCGGGCATGAAAATGACCCCATTTTCATGGAAACGCAATGGATGACAGAAAGGATGTTCGAGATGAAGCCAATTACCAACTTGCATGACGTCATTGCCGGAAAAAGCGCGCCGCCGCCGTGCGATGAGACGCTCGGCGTCCGCCTGGCGGAAGCCCGGGACGGCTATGCGAAAGGGGTATGGACGATCCATGAATCGCTCCTCAACGGCAACGGGGTGATCATGGGCGGGTTCGTCGGGGCGGCGGCGGACATTCTCATGGCGTATGCGGTGACGACCTTGCTTCGCGATGACCAAATGCACGCCTCCATCAACTTGCAGACGACGTTTCACCGCCCCGCGGCGGCAGGGGAAGCTGAAGTGGAAGCGCGAGTGGAAAAGTTCGGGAAAACTGTCGCCTACGTGACTGCCGTCGTCCGGCAAAACGGCAAAGAAGTGGCGAGCGCGACCTCCTCGGTGCTGATTATGGATAAACCGTAAAAAAGCGCTTTCGTTTATGGAAGGGAAGTGAAACGCTGGCGCCGAGGCAGACGCCAAACCGGTCCAACTGAATCGGGCTGTTGGCAGCAGCCATGCCTAGAAGCGTTCGATCGGCAACCTGTTTCGCCCCGCCATCCAAGGATGAACATGTCACTTGTGAAGATGTCCGCTTTTTCCCAAGCGGGATCGAGCGCAACGAGCGAAGCGCCGGAGAAAACGCTGTCAAAAACAGCCGCCCTCCGGCGCTTTTCGTTTGCTTGTCATCCCTGGACAAACGTTTTCGGCATGACGACCGCGACGACTTGCCCGCGGGCGCACAGTTCGCCGTTGGCGAACACTTCGGTGTCCACTTGCCATTTTTTCGGGTGAATCTCCGTCACCGTTCCGACGGCGACAAGCGGCACGCCATGCGGCGTCGGCTTGACAAAGTCGACATGAAGCGACGCGGTGACAAAGCGCGGCGGCGTTTCCCCGCTTCCCGGCTCATGGCCGTTTTTCCGATGCAAGGCGAGCGCCGCCGACCCGGTGCCATGGCAGTCGATGAGCGAGGCGATCAGCCCGCCGTACACAAACCCAGGGATCGCCGTATGTTCCGGGCGCGGCGTGTAGACGGTCACCGTTTTGTCCCCGTCCCAGCCGGTGCGGAAATGATGGCCTTGCTCATTCAGCCGTCCGCAGCCATAGCACCAGGCAAATTCATCCGGGTAGTCGTCTTGAATGGCGTGGATAACTTGCGGCTCCATCTGTTCTCCTCCTCTCCCCTTTACCTATACGCGGTGCACTCCCTATTTTCCTTCTTGCACGGCAAAAGGCGGCCATACCGATGGCCGCCTTCCCCTTCGTTCATTGCGCCGGCTCGTAAAACTCGATCCATTCGCCGTCCGGGCCAAGGAAAAATAAGTATTTCGCCCCATTTGGGAGCGTTGTAATTTCATCCCACACTAGCGGGACGCCGAGCGACTGAAGCCGTTCTTTTTCCTGCTCGATGCCTTCGACCGTAAACGCCACGTGGTGCACTTTTCCTTCCGTCGGCAAGTTCGGGTTGTATCCTTCGATCAGCTCGACGATGATCGAGCCGTCAATCCCTAAAAACGCCAGTTTCATCGTTCCGTTCGTATGAATCATTTCGTCAAGCAACTCCAGGCCGACGACGTTTTGGTAAAATGCCTTTGATGCCTCGATGTCTTTTACTTGAATGCCGACATGCTCAAATTTTTTGACTGCCATTCGTCCTCTTCCTTTCTATGACTCCATTAACCATACAGCTTGTAAATACGGCGTCATCCGCATTGGAAAAACCCCTTTTTTCCCAAGCTCTGTCCATATGTAGCGATCAAGGGCGTACGGTCCGTCCGCCTTCCATTCGTCCGCCTCGCTGTCGGTCAACAACACTGAAAAGGTTGTCCCTTGCGCTTTCCCATACAAGTGGGTATATCCGCCCCCGCGGTCGACATGAACCGCCGCTTCAGGGTCAAACCGAATCAGCTCCGCCTGCACGCAGCGCATGACATGAACGGCGAACGCAGCGGCACGGAGATGAGCGGCCATGCAAGCTCGGATCGACATGTCCCTCTTCACTATTTCCCCCTTCACCCCCTATCGACAAAAACCCCTTTCGCCTCGGAATGATGCGAAAGGGGGCAACCGTTCTTATCATCCAAAGCGAGACCGCTTTGCGGGTGTTAGCACCTTGCCGGCGGCAGGTTGCTGTGGGGTCATCAAGCCCGTTCTCTCGCCCACTCTTGATAAGACGTATGATCATTTGTCTTTCATGTTACCATATCGAATCCCATAGAAGCAATCGCTTTTTTGTTTATTCCGCCACTTCTGGTTGCTCGGACGTGACGCCGACATCTTTCCACGTCAGCTTCGAGCTCGGGTCAACCGTAAAGTTGGCGACACGGTTGTTGACCGCATAGATGGCGGAACGATACAACGTTGGGATGACCGGCACTTCTTCGTTCATTAGCTTTTGCCACTCGCTGTAAATTTTCCGGCGATACTCCTTGTCAAACGCCTGCTCGGAATGGCCTTTTTCCAGCAGCTCATCATTTTTCTCGTTCACCCAACGCGAGTAGTTGAACATGACGTTGCGGCCGTACAGACCGTACGGGTCGACGTCCGTTCCCGTTGCCCAAGCGGCAGCGTAAACATCCACTTTCGGGTCATCTTTTTCAACCATGTCATAGAACGAGTTGAACTCCGCCAGACGGCCGTCCACCAATTGGACATCCAAGCCAACGTCTTTCCAGCATTGCATGTAAAACTTCGCCAACGGCTCGGCAATATCGCCGCCGCTCATCGCCAAAAAGTTGATCGTAAACTTTTTGCCGTTCGGATCTTCGCGCAAGCCGTCGCCGTCCACATCTTTATAGCCGGCCTCATCAAGCAGCTGTTTTGCTTTTTCCGGATTATACGTGTACCCTTTGATCGAGCTGTCATGGTATCCCGGGAACGACGGCGGGATCAGCGTGGTCGCCGGGAAGCGCAAGCCGTGGTACAAGCGATCAGCCACTTCTTGGTTGTTGATGGCGTACGCCATGGCTTGGCGCAGCTTTTTGTTCTGGAATTTCGGATTGTCCATCACATTTTCTTGCTTTTTCGCATCCCAATGACCGAGTTTAAAGCCGATATAGTTGTAGGCCAAGTCGATCCTGCCGATGAATTGCAGGTTTTTCGTTCCTTTTGCATTCACGTATTGGTCGGTTGGAAATTCGGCGACGTCGATGTCCCCTTTTTTCAACGCTTGCAACACCACTTGCGGGCTGACGACTTTCAAAATGACGCCGTCCAAGTTCGGTTTGCCCGCCCAATAATCGTCGTTGCGGACGAATTCGACCGATTCGCCCGGAACAATTTTCTTCACTTTAAACGGGCCAAACCCGATTGGATTTTTCCGAATTTTATCTGACTGCGCCAACTGTTTGATCGGCACGTCTTTCAAATAATGCTTCGGCAGCGGGTACGCCCAAATGCCGGTTAACACAGACGGATTTGCATGCTTCCATGTGATCGTCAACGTCTTTTTGTCGATCACTTTAATGCCAGCGATTTTATCAGTTTTGCCGCTATGGTACTCATCCATGCCGACAATGTCTTGAATAAGCGCATCCCCATAGCGAACGCCTGTGTAATCTTTATGACCAATGACCAAGTATGCGTATTCTAAGTCTTCTGCCGTCACTGGCTGGCCGTCATGCCAGTTGACGTTGTCCTTGATGCGAATCGTCATTGTCTTTTTGTCGTCGGACAGTTCATACGTTGCGGCGCCATCGTTTGTAATTTCGTAGTCGCCGTTCGTACGGAACAGCGACTCATCAAAAAACTGCAAAATTTCGGCGTCTGGCGCTCCCGTGTAGAATGCGTAGCTGAGCGTTCCTTCAAACGGCGTGTCGGACACAAGGCCGTATTTTAACACACCGCCGTCGATGATTTTCCCGTCGTTTTTCACGGTCATCGGGAATTTGCTGATGTCTTCTTTTTGCGCCGCTGGTTTTTCCTTGTTGCTGTTTCCGCCGGTCGTTTCCGACTTGCCCGTGCACCCAGCCAGCACGAGCAGGAGCGCGGCGAGCGCCGCCATCCACTTTCGCTTCACTGTTTTTCTCCCCCTTTATCCTAATCGTTGTCTTGCATCAGCCGCGCGTTTTAATGCTTGGCCGATGAAATTTATGCACAGCATCATCACCAAAATAAGCAATGATGCAGGCAGCCATACCCACCATTTGTTTTGCAGCACATCGGGATTGGTCGCATAGCTGACCAGCGTCCCAAGGCTTGGCGTGCTTTCCGGCAGCCCGAACCCCAGGTATGTAAGACCTGACTCAATGCCGATGTTGCCGGCTAAGTTTAACGTCAAATTGACGATGATAATGGAGCTTAAGTTTGGCAAAATTTGAAACAAAATGATTTTCCAATCCGGCGTCCCGAGCGTCTTGGATGCGCTGACATAGTCCAATTCCCGCTCGGCAAGCGTCTTGGCGCGAATGAGCCGGGCTTTGCCCGTCCATAAAAACGCGCTCATAATCAAAATGAACGTCGCCACATTGTATTTCGGGACGATGGCTACAAAGACGATCACCAGCATTAAAAACGGCAAGACGAGAATAAAATCGATGATGCGCATGATGACGTTGTCGATCCAGCCGCCGAAATAGCCGGCCACAAGCCCCACCACAAGGCCGATCGCACCTGTGATCAGCGTAATCGCCAGGCCGATCGTAAAGGAATTGCGGGCTCCAATGATCAGCTGGCCGAACACATCGCGGCCGCCATAATCGGTGCCAAGCCAATGTTCCGCCGATGGCGGCGAATGAATGGCCAAAAAGTCTACCTTTACAATTTCCTCTTGGTCTAAAAAAATGGAAGCGCCGTAGACAATCAGCAAAATGACGGACAATATAATGAGCGAAACAAGAGCCAGCCGATCGCGGACGAGCTCCCGCCACATAATCGAAAGAGCGGAAGGGCTTTTCTCACTGGCTATGTCAACTGGAGCAGGACGGTTCACCTCAATTTTCATATTCCACGCCCCTCCCTTACTCAATGCGAATGCGCGGATCGACCGCACTTAAAATAATGTCAGAAAGCAAGGTTCCCACAAGCGTCGCGACCCCGGAAATCATCACAAGCGCCGTTACGACGCTGTAGTCGCGCTGCATAATCGACTGCAAAAACAGTTGTCCAAGCCCTGGATAACTGTAAATGGACTCTAAAAAAACGGAACCGCCGATGAGACCCGTAATTTCATAGCCTAAAAACGCTGCGATCGGCAAAAACGAATTGCGCAAAATGTGCCGCCAGTAAATCTGGCGTTCTGGAACGCCCTTGGCGCGCGCTGTTTTCACGAAATCTTTCACTTTCGTATCAATGATTTCGCTCCGCAAATATTGAATGGTGACGACCGTGTTGATGAGCGCGCCCGATAAAGCCGGAAGCATGAGATGATTCAACTTGCTTAAATAGTAGGCAAGCGTTCCTTCTTCAACTTGAATGTCCACGCTCCCCCCGGTCGGAAACCAGCCAAGATGGAAACCAAACACAAACAGCATAATCAACGCAAAGATAAACAGTGGTGTCGCATAACCGATATAGCTGTAGCCGACGATCAGCTTGTCAGCCCATGTGTTCGTCCATCGCCCTGATACGACGCCAAGCGGAATGGCGATGAGATAAGTCAACACTAAAATAGCCGCCGACAGCAGGACGGTATTCCCCACTCTTCCAGCCAGCAAGTCGGTCACCGGCTGCTGGTGGGTATAAGACAACCCAAGGTCGCCTTGCAGCATATTTTTCACCCAACGGATATACTGAATATGTACCGGATCGTTAAGGCCGAGCTTTTCCCTCATTTCTTCAAGCGTTTGCGGATCCATTTTCGGATTGGCCGCCAGCTGGCCGGTCAGGGCATCGCCCGGCATCGCTTTCGCCAACAGGAAAATGAGGACGCTTAACAAGAATAACTGCGGAATCATGATCAAAATGCGGCGCAAAATAAACTTTAGCATCGTTCTGTCTTCCCCTCTTTATGGAATAGCCACAGAGTGGGTCGGCGATATAGGCTTAAGCGGGTACGCTCGCCCGGTTTCATCAAAATAGCGCGAATACGCTTGCGCATATTCTTGCTCCACTTCGCGGCGCAGCGCTGTCTGTTTGCCGCGCTCGCGCGGGTCGGCGTTTGGGATCGCCGACAAGAGACGCTTTGTGTAAATGTGCTGCGGATTCGCAAAAATGTCTTCGCTCGTCCCTTCTTCGACGAGCCGGCCGCGGTACATGATGCCGATCCGGTCGCACATATGGCGAATGATCCCGAGGTCATGGCTGATGAACAAATAGGTAAGACCGTAATCTTGTTGAATGTCTTTCATAAAATTCAGCACTTGCGCCTGTACGGACACGTCAAGCGCCGACACCGGCTCATCCGCGATGATCAGCTTCGGATTGAGCATGAGCGCGCGGGCGATGCCGATGCGCTGGCGCTGCCCTCCGGAGAACTCATGCGGATATTTATAAATTGAATCGGCGCTTAATCCGACGCGTTCCAGCATGGATTGGACTTTTTTCCGCTCCTCATGCGGCGAAAGCTTTTCGAAATTGCGCAGCGGCTCAGCGATGATATCAAGCACACGTTTGCGCGGATTGAGGGAAGAATACGGATCTTGGAAAATCATTTGAATGTCCTTGCGATATGGATGAAACTGGCGGCGGGACAATTTCGTCAAATCCGTCCCTTCAAACAGTACCTCGCCGGCCGTCGCACGAATGAGGCCGATGATTGTGCGCCCGGTTGTTGTTTTTCCGCACCCTGATTCGCCGACAAGCCCGTATGTTTCTCCTTGATTCAATGAAAAGCTGACATCGTCAACCGCCTTAACGTAGTCGACGACGCGGCGAAAAAAACCGCCGCGCACCGGATAGTGCACCTTTAAATGCCGCACGTCAAGAAGCACCGTAATCAACCTCTCTTGTCATTTGATCATCGGGAAAGTGAAAATGCCGATAGCACGTGCAACGCACCCAATGTCCAGGCTCCACTTCGCGCAGCTGCGGCTCCGGCTCGTGCTGTTCCGCCCCGATCCAGCTGATGCGCGTTTGAAAACGGCAGCCGCGGCGAGGCAGTTTATGCAGCGGCGGAACAATCCCTTGAATGACATGGAGACGATCTTTTTTCACTTGTGCGGACGGGATCGACTGCAGCAGCGAGCGAGTGTATGGATGAAGCGGCCTATGGAAAATCGTGTCGACATCCGCCAGCTCAACGATTTCGCCTGCATACATCACGGCGACCCGATCGGCCATTTCCGCGACAACCCCTAAATCGTGAGTGATCAATATAATGCTTGTATTCATTTGTCGTTGCAGTTCTTTCAGCAGCTCCATAATTTGCGCTTGAATCGTCACATCAAGCGCCGTCGTCGGCTCATCCGCAATCAAAAGCGACGGCTCGCAGGCAATGGCGATGGCGATGACCACCCGCTGCCGCATTCCTCCAGACAGTTCATGCGGATAACGGTGATACACCTTTTCCGGCTCAGGAATGCCAACCCGTTCAAGAAGTCGAATCGTTCGTTTCTTTTTCTCCGCCGCCGGCAGCCGCAAATGGTAATTCATGCTTTCTTCAATTTGCCGTCCGACGGTCATGAGCGGATTAAGCGCCGTGAGCGGATCTTGAAAGATCATGCCGATCTCCTTGCCGCGAATCCGGTTCAATTCAGAAACAGACAACGACAGCAAGTTTGTCCCTTTAAAAAGCAGACGCCCTTCCACTTTCGTCTTCTCCGGCGGGTGCAGCCCCATGATCGAAAGAGCGAGAGCGCTTTTTCCGCACCCCGACTCGCCGACAAGGGCAACGACTTCGTTTTCCTCAATGGTCAAGGAAACATCATCCACCGCAGCATAATAAGCGCCCTCAATTTGAAACGAGACACGCAGTCGTTCTATTTCCAACAACGGCTGTTTGCTCAATGCACCTTTCCCCTTTAAGTAAAGTTAGTGTAACGAAATTTTAGTCTATATATAATTTTACGATAATATTACACGAT
>NZ_BCPV01000078.1 GCF_001544135.1 Geobacillus zalihae NBRC 101842
GCCAGCGTATATGAACGTCACGGCCGTTTGGTTTGTCCAATAAAAAAGGAGCCTCTCCGGATGAAGAGGCTCCCAAGCCAAGTTTGCGGCCATTTCCCGCGCAATACTCGGCCTCCCGTTAAAACGTGTGCGCCAAGTCTTTCGCCCGAGCGATGGCGTTCGCTTTAATTTCTTCCGCCTTTTCCGGCACCGCCGCATGCCCTTCGACAAACAACCCTTCAAATGACGGAACACCGAAAAATTGCATGATGACGCTTAAATACCGATGGCCCATTTCCATTTCCGCCGCCGGGCCTTCGGAGTAGAAACCGCCGCGCGCTTGAATGTGGAGCGCTTTTTTATCAGTAAGCAATCCGACCGGCCCTTGTTCCGTATATTTAAACGTCTTGCCGGCGACCGCCACGGCGTCAATGTACGCCTTTAACACCGGCGGGAAGGAAAAGTTCCACATCGGCGTGACGAATACGTATTTGTCGGCGGAAATAAACTGCTCGCACAGCTCGTTCATCCGCCCGACTTTCGCTTTTTCTTCGTCAGACAGCTCTTCAAACGATTTCCCGGAGCGAAGTTTGCCCCAGCCGCTGAACACGTCGACGTCGATTTCCGGAATGTATTCCTTGTATAAATCAAGATGAATGACTTCATGATCCGGATGCACTTGTTTGTATGTGTCGATAAACGCTTTTCCGACCGCCATGCTGTAAGACTGCGTGTCGTCGTGCGGATGAGCGGTGATGTACAATACGTTTGTCATGATGCATACTCCCTTTCGTGATGATCTCGGCACTTTAGTGTTTGCACTTTGTTCAAGCGGCATTCACTTATTTTGAATTCAAATATCTCCAATCAGAGATAATTATATAAAGATCCGACACATTTGGCAAACAATTTGACCGCAAAAAAAAATTGCCTTTCTCCAAGGCAATGTTACTCGCTTTGTTCCACGACAAACGGGTTGCCGCTGATTTGTTTTCGTATCTCATCGGTGAGCGTAAACGGTTCGCTTTTGATGACGCTTTCATCATTGCCAGGCGGATGGCCGCTTCCATCGTAGTAAATCGGTTTCCCTTCCATCATGGTGAACCCCCTTGATCCATTGCAGGAACTAGTCTATACTTCTATTTTACCATTATATACAGCGAACATCCATCTATTTTTTTGAATTTTTTTCTAAAAAAGCGGTTCTATCCCCATACACGTTCTTAAAAAAACGCCGGGGTTTCGTCGCTGCCCCGGCGTTCATGGCATCAAAAGGCGATTTTTTCCTCTAAAAAGGCTTTGAGCTCCCCAATCGGCAGCCGCACTTGCTCCATCGTGTCGCGGTCGCGCACGGTCACTTGGCCGTCTTGTTCAGACTCAAAGTCGTACGTGATGCAAAACGGCGTGCCGATTTCATCTTGGCGGCGGTACCGCTTGCCGATCGAGCCGGTTTCGTCATAGTCGACCATGAAATGTTTCGCCAGCTCTTCATAAATGCGGTGCGCCCCGTCCGCGAGCTTTTTCGACAGCGGCAAGACAGCCGCTTTGTACGGCGCAAGCGCCGGATGCAAGTGCATCACCGTTCTCGTCGTGCCGTCTTCCAGCTCTTCTTCGTCATAGGCGTCGATCATAAACGCCAGCGTGACGCGGTCAGCGCCAAGCGACGGCTCAATGCAGTACGGGATGTAGCGCTCGTTCGTTTCTTGGTCGAGATAATGGAAGTCCTCGCCCGAGTATTCCATATGCCGCTTCAAATCGTAATCCGTGCGCGACGCGATGCCCCACAGCTCGCCCCAGCCGAACGGGAAATGGTACTCGATGTCCGTCGTGGCGTTGCTGTAGTGGGACAACTCTTCTTTCGCATGGTCGCGCAGGCGGATGTTATCCTCCTTCATGCCGAGCGACAGCAGCCAGTCCTTGCAAAACTGTTTCCAATAGTCAAACCATTGCAGCTCCTCACCGGGCTTGCAGAAAAACTCGAGCTCCATCTGTTCGAATTCGCGCGTGCGGAACGTGAAGTTGCCCGGCGTAATCTCGTTGCGGAAGCTTTTGCCGATTTGCGCGATGCCAAACGGCAATTTTTTGCGCATCGTGCGCTGGACGTTTTTGAAGTTGACGAAAATGCCTTGCGCTGTCTCTGGACGCAAATAAATTTCGTTGGCGCTCGACTCGGTGACGCCTTGGTACGTTTTAAACATTAAGTTGAACTGGCGCACGTTCGTGAAATCGCGGCTGCCGCATTCCGGGCAGGCGATGTCGTACTCCTTGATGAGTTCATCCATTTTGGCCAGCGGCAACCCGTCAACGATCATCTCGATCCCTTTTTCCTCGAGCGCCTTCTCAATCAGCTTGTCGGCGCGGTGGCGCGCTTTGCACTGTTTGCAGTCGACCATCGGATCGTTGAAGTTGCCTAAGTGACCGGACGCTTCCCACGTTCTCGGGTTCATTAAAATGGCGGCGTCAAGCCCGACGTTGTACGGTGACTCTTGGACGAACTTTTTCCACCACGCCCGTTTCATGTTGTTTTTCAGCTCGACGCCAAGCGGGCCGTAATCCCACGTGTTCGCCAGCCCGCCGTAAATTTCCGAGCCCGGAAACACGAAGCCGCGATGCTTGGCATGTGCGACGATTTCTTCCATTGTGACAGCCATCGTGTTCATCCTCCTTCAATGTGATGTCCAACAATCAAAAACGCCCTCGCCCTAGGCCTGACGCCTAGGGACGAGAGCGTAGCTCCCGCGGTTCCACCCTAGTTGATGCGCAAATCACGCATCCCCTTTTTGCCATTTCCGCTCCGGACTGCCGTTTCATTAACCATCTTCGCCGGGCTTCCACCGTCCCCGGCTCGCTTGGGAAGAGAGGGTTAACTACTATTGATCCGTCATCGCGATCCATATATGATTTTGTCCACTATCATAGCAAACCCCAAAACCTTTTGTCAACGCCATCCTGCTTTTTTTGCATCCAAAACCGCGACACGATCGGCTTCCCGTCCCAGATGACTTCGCTTTTCGCCCGGCGCTTCGCGACTTCCGGCTCGTCAAGCAAGAGCCAAAAGTTTTTCACCGGCAAGTCCCCAAGCCCATGCTTCTCGCAAAGCCGCCGCAAGTAATGCCGCCGCTTGTCGCTCATATGTCGCGACACGTTGTCGCCGTCCGGGCTGAACGCATACAAGACCGTCGCCGCCGCGACACGCGTGACGCGACAAACAGAGGCGGCGCGCAAAAAGAAGTCCCAATCCCAATAATGGTGGACAGTCGGGTCAAAGCAGCCGATCTCGTCATGGAGCGATTTTCGATACACGCTCCCGGACGGGACGTACGTCGAAAACGTCCGCATCGCCTCCAAATCGTACTCATAGGCAAATAAAAAACGGGCCGATGGGACGCGCTGATCGTTTTCCACCCGATACTGGACAATTTCCGCATCGGCATAGGCAAAATCAGCGTCACGAAGCGCTGTGACCATCCGCTCGAGATGGCATGGCAACACTAAGTCGTCGTCGTCGCAAAGCATGATGAGGTCGTTGCGCGCCTCCTTGACGCCGATGTTGCGGGCCGCGACATGTCCTTCGTTGTCGCGGCGGTCGATGAGACGGATGTCAAGCTCCGGGTACAAGGCGACGACATCATGAACCGGGACACCCCCGTCGTTGACGATAATGACCTCAAACGGCTTGTACGTCTGCCGGCTTAACGACTCGAGCAGCTCGGCAAGCGGATACGGGCGATTGTACGTCGGGATGACGACGGACACGGACGGACATAACATCAATTCACCGCCTCTCGCACTGGTTTTCCCCTTGGCGTCCGCGGGCGTCGATGCGCACACCCACCAAAAGCTTGGCCAATCAAAAAAGGGGCTTACCCTTAAGGTACCGCCCCTGCCGTTTGTTTGTCAATTTCGTCTTGCCTCCCCTAACGAGCGCCACGAACCAAAGCCCGCAACCCCTCATTAGAGATCTGCCTTAGAATGTCCCTTACAACGATTTTACTCATGCAAGCTCCTGTTGCTTCGTCTCGCTGCCCAACACCGCGACCGCCAAAACGGCGACAAGGACCGATAGACAAAACAGCGTGAAAATGGCCGTCACCGACACCCCTTGGGCGACAAGCGAGCCGACCAACAGTGGGCCAAAAATGCCGCCAATGCGGCCAAACGCCGCCGCCATGCCGGCGCCGGTCGCACGAATCGACGTCGGATACTGCTCCGGCGTATACGCATACAGCGCTCCCCAAGCGCCGAGGTTGAAAAACGACAAGAAAATGCCGGATGCCATCAGCCCAACGAGCGACTCGGCCGTGCCGAAAAAGTAGGCGCTCAATGCGGTGCCAAGCAAATACGTGACCAAGACAAATTTCCGCCCCGCCCGCTCGATCAGCCATGCGGCGCTGAAATAGCCGGGCAATTGCGCCAGCGTCATGATGAGCACATATTCAAAGCTTTTAATTAAACTAAACCCTTTCATCACCATGACGCTCGGCAGCCATAAAAACATGCCGTAATACGAAAAGACGACGCAAAACCAAAGCAGCCAAAGCATGGCCGTCTCTTTCCGATGGGGAGCGGACCATACTTTGACGATATTGCTCCACACCGTCTCCTCTTTTTGCGCGGCCGCAAACCGCGGCGAATCGGGCAGGCGGAGGCGCAAATAGATCGCATACAGCGCTGGAATCGCCGCCAGCCATAACGCCGTCCGCCATCCGTAAACTGGTATGACGAAATACGAGATGAGCGCTGCCAGCAACCAGCCGCCCGCCCAAAAGCTCTCAAGCAGCACGACAACCCGGCCGCGGTCGGCAGCCGGCACCGCCTCCGAAACGAGCGTTGACGCGACCGGCAGCTCGCCGCCAAGCCCCATGCCGATCAAAAAGCGGAGCGCCAAAAACGCCGCCAACGTCGTCGTCAGCGCCGACAGCCCGCTGCCGATCGAGAATAATAACAATGTGACAATGAAAACATTTTTCCGGCCGATCCGGTCGGCGAGCAGCCCGAACACGAGCGCTCCGACCGCCATGCCGATCGAGTTGACGCTGCCGATCCAGCCGACTTGGCTGGCCGTCAAATTCCAGTCTTTTTGCAAGGCCGCCATCAAAAACGACAACATGCCGACATCCATCGCGTCAAACAGCCAACCGAGACCGGCAATGCCTAACAGCTTGCGCTGGGAAATCGCGGTTTGGTTCATGTGTATCCTCCTGTCATTATCAATGTAAAGACATATTTATTATAAAAGAAAATCACCCACCTGTGCACCCACTTTGTTATAGTATTCATTGGAATAAACAAATCGATAAAAGGACGGTGCTTATGAACGAGGAAAGAATCAAGGATCTTGAAGCAAAATTGAGTCTAGCCACCGATGCAATTACGTTACTCTTAGATATGGTGAACAAGGAGCACAAAAGCTTTGCGATTCTGGCCTTAGCCACTGGCTTTACTGCCGACGAGTTGGAACGCCTGGAAAAGCTGTTTTATCACGCTGGCCAATCACAGTGGGACAAGGATACATTTGTGGCAGAGTTCGAGAAGCAGCTTCCCAAAAGAAGTGCAATGTTGAGAAGCATTTTGGAAGGGCTAAAGTCAGATGGAAAGTTTGTATCGTTATGCGAGAAGTATTTGGATTGACAGAAAAAACCCGTCCATGTCGAGGCGGGTTTATTTTTCTTCAAAACATCCAAATCTTCACCAAGCAATTCTGTCAATGTCAAGAGAAGTGGAGATCGCGAAACTCCAAAACCTGTCGCTGCTGGCCATCAGCATGATCCACGACGTTGAGCGGCAGCATAAGTTTGCGCGAGGCTGGAAAAGTCGTCAAAATGAATCTTGAAATTAACACAGAAAAAACAAAATATTAATACACTTTAAATAAAACAAAATATTCCTTTTACACTTTTCTCATATAATCGTTTATGCTTAGGAAAAATTTCTTAAATCCTTTGAACGGAAAGGAGGATCACCTTCCAGCAAACCATGAAACCCGCTTCTCATGCCAAAGGAAAAATAGAAAGGAGAGGCTCTCGTGAAAAAAATCATTGCCGGAACTGTCATGGCGACAGCTTTGCTGACGGCTCTCCCCTCATCGTGGCCGGCTCTCGATGGACATGCCTATGCCGCAGCGAAAAAGAATACAGCCGCGTCTCACTATATTGTCAATGTCAACGGCAATTTGATGACGGTCCGTTCGCTCCATCGTTCAGGAACTGTTTTATTGGCGGGGAGCGATATGGCCAAGCTGTTTTCAGCCGATTATCGGTATGATCCAAAACACCAATATTACGAAATTCGACGCACATCTCCTAACATACAGATGGTGCTTCAGACGGGGAAAAAAGCGGCATTGGTGAATGGCAAATCCATTTCATTGTCTGTCGCCCCACAGCGTTTTGGTCAAGAACTATACGTCGATGCGAAGCAAATCGCCGCTCTCTTAGGTGGACAATGGAAAGCAGAGGCTGGTGTCGCCATCGTGTCGACATCCGGCAGCTTTCGCCCATTTCGCGAGACATGGCAAGTGAACGGCTCCACAGCTACGATTCACGGTCTCGTGTTAGGACAAACATCTTTTTATTCAGTCAATGATGTTGCCGCTGCTTTTGGCGCTACTGTGCACGTTGACAAAAAAACGAGCATGGTTAAGGTCAAAAAAGGAAATAGAACTATTATATTCAATCCGTTTAGTTATGTATTAAACGCCGGCGGCAAAAAAACCTCCTTGCCGACCGCGCCATTCATTCAAAATGGAGTGCCGTACATCAATCTGTCCGCCATCGTCTATGCACTAGGGGGAGAGATCGAGGAGCAAGAGCGATTTATCGCCACGTCTGGTTTCATCAAAGGAACGAGCATCCATCCACAATGGATCAATCAAAATACATTGCTCATCAGCCGACCGGATGAAGCCTCTTCACTGCTTTTGGACATTCGCTCGCGAACGGCTCTCCGTTCCATCAACGAAATGGATCTTACGTTATCACCTGATGGGAAAAAAGCGGCTTACGTCGATGAAAACGGTCATTTGTTTGTCATAGACCTCGTTTCCAATACGGTCCAACAAATCGGCGAAGACGATGAGGTCAAAACCGACCTCGTTTGGTCCAGCGATGGCCGCTCACTCTATTGCATTTACGGCAGCAACAATGAGGCGGTCGCAGTCGTTGCCTTAGACAATGGAACCATCACCAAGATTATTGATGACAAAGTGAAGTACAAAACAGATCTTCGTCTTTCTCCCGATGGAACAAAGTTATTATACACAGTAGCGAATGAAGGGAAAACGAATTACACGGACGATCAAAGAACCGATGTCGATTCCATTGATACAAGCGGAACCGATCCGCAGCTGATTCTTGTCGACCTGTCTTCACCAACAAAACAGCCAACACCGCTCACTTCATCGTCAGACAATAAGGTTGACAGCGCGTTTCTATCAAACCATGACATCGTATATGTAAGCGCAACGGATGATGACATGAGTCCGCCATCATTGAAAATGATCCGGAACGGAGTAGAACAAACATTGCTTGATAAGCAGAACATCATTGACATGGCGGTGGTCAAAAGCCGTATTTACGTTGTTGTTGAAGCAAACGGCCTTTACACCATCCGCTGCTTCGATCCATCCACCAAATCATGGAAAACAATAGGAAGGACGAAACATGAAATCACCTCGATTGCGCCATCGCCATATGACGATCAAATTGCGGTAACGATGGCAACCGACGGTGGAGAAAACGTATCTCTTCTTCGCCATGGTTCATGGATGAATCTTACAAAATGAGGATGGAGGGAGATTTATGAAACGCAGCACATTATGGAAAAGAGTCATTTCTGCTGTTCTGTCATCTACCTTGTTGCTTGGAGCTGCCTTGGCCACCGAGCATCGCGCCGATGCCGCTGAAGTATCCGGAAAAATCGTGATTGCCGGCTCCACCGCTTTGTTGCCGTTAACTCAACAAGCGGCAAAAGAATTTAAAAAGAGCCATCCAAAAGTCAAAATTGTGGTTTCCGGCTCTTCTTCCATCGCCGGCCCGCAGTCAGTCACAAAAGGAGTCGCCACCATCGGAGCATGCGACTGGGATGCCACTAAAGCGGTCGGAGGGTTCCCTGCTTACAAAGGATTAAAAGCATACAAAATTGCCAAAATTCCGTTTGCTGTCATTGTCAACAAAGGCAATCCCGTCAGCAACCTGTCCGTCGAACAAATCCAAGATATCTATGAAGGGAAAATCAAAAATTGGAAACAATTAGGTGGAAAAGATGAAGAAATCGTCGTCATCAACCGAGCCAAAGGATCTGGAACACGCGTCAATTTTGAAGACAAAATCATGGACGGCCATATGATCAAAACGACAGGAGATAACTATAAAGAAGTGCAAAAATCAGGGGATATGGTGAATGCCGTTGCGTCGAATCCAAACGCGATTGGATTTGTTGATTTGGCTTATGTGAAAGGCGGAATTAAAGCCGTCAGCATCAACGGTGTCAAAGCAACCACAGCTAATGCCAAAAGCGGCAAATACATCTTTTACGGCTATGGATACTTACTGACCAAAGGGGAAGCCAAAGGTGCGGACAAAGCCTTTATCGATTATATTTTAAGCAAAAAATTCCAAAATGGCTCCTTGAAAAAATTAAAATTCATTCCTGTGAAATAACGACCTCTTTCAGCCTCTCCTTTATTGGCGGAGAGGCTGATTTTCCGTTCGATGACAGAAAGGGGAAAGGAAAATGGAAAAGCTGTCTCCTGATTGGACTGAGGCCACCCGCTTGTTGACCGCTCAACGTCAACGCTGGACCACGAAATATCGATTCGACCGTCTGTTTCGTTTTTTTTGCTTGACAAGCATCGTATTTCTGATTGTCGTATTGAGCGCCATCGTTCTATTCGTCAGCAAAACAGGCCTTCTCGTGTTTCGAGATGTATCTCCGTGGGAATTTTTCTTCTCCTCCCGATGGGATCCAGAACATCATCGATACGGAGCCGCCGTCTTTATCACCGGAACGCTATATGTAACGTTCGTGACGCTGTTGATAGCCACACCGATTTCCATTTCGACAGCCGTATTTATTGCGGAGATGGCCCCTCCCCGGCTTCAACAATGGCTTCGGACGCTGCTTGATTTGTTGGTCGGCATCCCATCCATTGTTTACGGATATTTGGGAGCCACCCTGCTCGTCCCATGGATTCGTAAGCTTACAGGCGCTCCAGTGGGAGATGGAATTCTTGCGGCAGCGATCGTGCTATCGATGATGATCTTGCCTACCATCACCCGCATTACCGACGATGCACTTTGCGCGGTTCCCAACGAATGGCGGGAGGCCAACTACGCCCTTGGAGGGACCAAAATAGAAATGATTTCCAAAATATTGCTTCCTGCCGCGAAATCTGGGATTGCCGCTGCTGTCATCCTCGGCATGGCACGCGCCATTGGCGAAACAATGGCCGTCGTCATGGTCATCGGCAACGTGGCGCAATGGGGATTTGATTTGGTCACGCCATCAAGTGTGTTGACCAGCCATATCGTGATGCAAATTTTAAACGTCGATTTTCAATCAACGACCAACCATGCCCTTTATATGATGGCGCTTTTGCTGCTTTTCATCTCCATTTCTTTCATTATGATGATTCGCCGCTTGCGTCTGAAAGGAGGACCGTCATCATGAACAATCAAGCCCCTGGCCTTCATGGAAAAATGAGTCGGCTCCGCATCCGCCGTCTCATGAATCGACTCGTACTGAGTATAATCAGCATCATTTCCGCAACCGTCTTTTTGATCATCTTATCCCTTCTTTATATGATCGTGCGAAAAGGATTGCCGGACATTGACATCCATTTCCTCATTGGACTGCCTGAAGAAATCGACGCTGGAGGAGGAGTTGGGCCGTTCTTATGGAACTCGATTTACATTCTCGTGCTATCATTGCTTTTGTCATTGCCCATCGGAATTGGAGCCGGTATTTTTTTAGCGGAATACGCCCCAAACAACCGAATCATGGAATGGGTGAGGGCGGCCATTGAAAGTTTGGCATCTGTCCCATCAATTGTGTTTGGTCTATTCGGTTACGCCTTGTTTGTGGAATACTTTCAAATCGGCGTGACCATTTTAGGAGCATCCATTACACTGGCATTGCTCAATCTCCCAGTTTTAGCCCGCGTCTCCGAAGAAGCGATCACGGCAGTTCCCTCCACTTGGAGGGAAGCCTCCTTCGCTTTAGGCGCAACGAAAGCACAGACCATTGTCAAAACAGTGCTCCCTGCCGCCATGAAAGGCATCTTGACCGGCATCAGCCTTGTCGCATGCCGAGCATTTGGCGAATCGGCCATCATTTTGCTAGTCGGTGGGACATCGTCATCTGGCGAGATGTGGGATTTTCATCTCCTTTCCGAAGGCGCGACTCTCCCGGTCCATTTGTGGTACATTCAGTCTGAAGCGCTCGTGGCCGATGCGCAGCAAATTGCCCAAAAAACATCCGCCCTCCTTGTGTTGCTAGTGCTGTTCCTTAGCTTTATCATTCGTTTTCCGCTATGGCTTAGCCAGCGGAAGAAACGATATTAGTAAAAAAGATCACCGCTCTTTCTTTTCGAAAGAGCGGTGATCTTGGCGAAAAAGATGATCTAACTAAACAGTTATTCGCAAAACATTTTTACATCCCTGATCCAACGCTACAAGATTGCGCGTGCTTCTATAATCTTTCACCATCTCTATTTAAAGTTCTTCTCCATTTGTTTCAATTACTCTTTTATACCAATAAAATGATTTTTTTCTTCGTCTCTCTAAGGTTCCCTTTCCTTCATTATCTTTATCTACATAGATAAAGCCATAACGTTTTTCCATTTCCCCTGTCCCAGCACTTACTAAATCTATACAACCCCATGGCGTATACCCTATAACATCAACCCCATCTAATTGGATGGCCTGTTTCATTTCCTGAATATGATCCCGGAGATACTGAATACGGTAGTCATCGTTAATCGTTCCATCTTCTTCAACGACGTCCTTAGCCCCTAAACCGTTTTCCACAATAAATAACGGAAGTTGATATCGTTCATACAAAACATTTAATGAATACCTCAGCCCTACAGGGTCAATTTGCCATCCCCAATCACTTGTTTTCACATACGGATTTCGGACAATGCGCCCAAATTCCCCATCAAATTCACTTCCCTCTACTTCACGGGCACTCACGACTTTTGACATGTAATAACTAAACCCGATATAATCGACTGTACCTCCTTTTTGTACTTGGCAGGGGTCGGAAATGTTTGCTGTTTCAAGGATTCTTGATCGTCCTTGAACTTTTCAAACATTTGTATGCGCTCTTCAAGCATTTTGTTATACACAAAACGGACACAACCGAAGGTTTTGGCGAGCCGTTGTTCTTGTTCTTTTGTTGGGGATAGACGGAACTGATAGGCTTTGTTTGCCATATCGACACCACATCACTTCATACCTTGATTTTCTATATATTTTTTTATTCCTTCAATGGGCGCACTACCCGTTGTAAGCAGGCAAAAGCTTCTTGACCAAAAATATTCTTTCCACAGTTTTCTTTTCACTTGCGGAAAATGCTTTTTGATCAGTCGAGAACTTGAACTTTTATAGGCATTGATGAACTTGGATCATTCACGATTTGGATGTGCTTTGAACAAAATATGCACATGGTCCATATCGTGATTCCATTCGACCAAGGAAATATTGTAATTTTTACCCAATCTCACAAACATATCTTTTGCATAGTCAGATATGGTATCATCAATCACTTGTCTGCGATATTTTACAACCAGCACAAGATGATAATACAATAGGAACACTGAATGGTTATTATTGTCTAATTTCATTGATACAACAGCCTTTCATTTTTCTAAAACTGATTATATCATAACACACAAAAAAGAGACAATTTTAGGCTATACCTAACCGAAATTCATCTCCCACTTTCACTTCGTTTCGAAGTGGGAGATGAATTTCGGAAAGATGTTAAAAGGGGGGATAAGTGGACATACTTAGTAATCTAATGGATCACCGTTGTCATAAAAAGCTGCCAATACGCAAACGCTTCCTTGGCAGCTTCCTTGCACACAAACAAACCTTATAATTCCCATTTCTCTATATCCATCTGAAGATGCCCATGAGCGCCAAAGAAAATCGTTTGGTCGTCCAGATACGGAAAAAACCGCGCAGTGAACGTCTCTTCGCCATCATTGACGAACAGTTCGATCGATGACGTATCAAGGAAAACATGAAGCGAACGAAGACGTGGCAATCGACATTGCCGCTTCTCCGTCAGCCCGTTCACAAAGCTTTTCCGTTCAAGCGTCAATACCCCTTCGTCACTATTGTAAACAAGGCGAGCCGCATGGCGAAAGTAAATTTCCATCATGCTTCCGAACAGTTCGATATTGTCGAGGCGAAGTTCGATCGCATCTCCCTCGAGTCCCGGCCATGACCTCAGCTCATTCACCACAGTGGCGCTTGGATATGCTACTTTTTGTTTGCGCAACTGTTTCAGCTCTTCCACTGGCGTCTGTCTCAGCTTGCCGCCAGTGAGGCGAAGTTCGCGCGGCAAGGTGAGCGCGTGCACCCAGCGGTGGCTCACTGTCGGCTGACGGTCTTCATCCTGGTCCGGCACGCCCATCCAACCGATTAAAATTCTTCGTCCGCGTCGGTCAAGCATCGTTTGCGGAGCGTAAAATTCAAAGCCGCGGTCAAGCTCCTCAAACGTCCCGTGAAGGAATTCGGCCCGTTCGTAGTCGAAGCGGCCGACAAAATAACCTGACTGGTAGACGTTTTGGTAGCGCATGCCGTCCGGTTTTAATCCTTGCGGGCAGACAATGAGCACGTCTTGCCCATCTAATGGAAACAAGTCTGGGCATTCCCACATATAGCCAAACGGACCAAGCCCGTTCATGTTGCCGCCAGCAATTGGGCCAAGATGCTCCCAATGACAAAGATCAGCGGAACGAAACAGCACCGCTTTTCCATCGCCGCTTTCGCTTTGCGCCCCCAAGATCATATACCAATGGCCCTGATACCGCCATACTTTCGGGTCGCGGAAATGGGCCGTATATCCGTCCGGAAGTGTAATGACGACGCCTTTTTTTGTAAAATGAATGCCATCTTCCGATACGGCCATGCATTGGTACGTTTGGCGGTTTCCTTGTTCATCTTTCACATTGCCAGTGTAAAACAGCACGAGCTTTCCATCGCAACTAATCGCACTGCCGGAATAGCAGCCATCTTTGTCATACCATTCGCTTGGCGCTAACGCAATCGGCGCTGCTTGCCAATGAACCAAGTCTGGGGATGTATAATGCCCCCAGAACTTGGCGCCATGGCCGGTGCGAAACGGCATCCATTGGTAGAAGACGTGATACGTTCCGTGCCAGTCGATCAGCCCGTTTGGGTCGTTCATCAACCCGACAGGAGGCATGAGATGGTAGCGAAGCCGATACCGGTCGCGATTGACAAGAGTCTCATATTTTTCGACTTCAGCGTATGCTTGTTCAATAAGTTTCTGTTCGCGTTCGGATTTCATCCACACGCCCCTCACTCTTCCTCTTCGCGAAACTTCAAGAGCCATGTCGCCACAAACGCTGAAACGACGGCAATGGCAAAACCGATTAAGTAGTGCATTAAGTTCGTGAGCCCTTCCGGCGCAACGATGGCGATCATCGGGATGCCGGTCAACCCGTAGGCATTAGCCACTACATTCGTAAATACGACGTACGCTCCGCCGAGCGCGCCGCCAATGGCCGCAGCGATAAACGGCTTCCGGTATTTTAAGTTCACCCCGAAAATGACTGGCTCGGTAATGCCTAAAAAAGCTGACAAGGCCGCCGGTAACGCAATCTCTTTTGTTTTTGTCCGCTTCGATTTGACAAATACAGCCAAACCGGCGCCGCCTTGGGCGACGTTGGCCATCGACCAAATTGGCAGTAAATAGTTGACCCCAAGTTTCGCCAACAAGTTCGCTTCAATGGCATGAAAGCTATGATGCACACCGGTAATGACGATCATCGAGTACAATCCGCCGAAGATAAGGCCGGCTAACGCACCGCCATAATGGTAAACAAAGTTCAACACCGTCGTAATCCCATCGCCAAGCAAATTGCCGAGCGGACCAATGGCCAAAATCGTAATAAATCCCGTCAAAATGACGGTCACAAAAGGAACAACAAGCAAACTGACCGCATGGGGAACAACTCTGCGCAATCCACGCTCCACTTTGCTCATCACATACGTCGCCAGCAAAATCGGCACGACCGTCCCTTGATACCCGACCATAGCGATATCAAAGCCAAGAAAATGCATATAGTTTGGCTTGGCCTCGGCCAATCCCCACGGGTTTAATAGCGCCGGGTGAGTCATAATACCGCCGATGACCGCCCCTAAAAACGGCGTGCCGCCAAATTCTTTCGCCGCGCTAAAGCCGATTAAAATCGGCAAAATAATAAACGCCGCACTCGAAAACATATCAAGCAAAATATACAGCGGGCTGTCTGCCGCCACCCATTTGAACGCCTTCATCATCCCAAGCAAACCCATTAACAAACCGCTCGCGACAATGGCTGGGATGATTGGGACAAAAATGTTTGACAACGTCTTCGCAAAGCGGGCGAGCGGATTCATTTTTTGCTTGATGGCTTCTTGATGGGCATCAGCATCACCTTGCTGTACCCCTGCTTCCCGGGCAAACGCTTCATACACTTTATTCACCACGCCGGTGCCAAAAATAATTTGAAACTGTCCGGAGCTGGAAAACGCCCCTTTAACCCCTTCAATGTTTTCAATGTCTTTCGCCTCGGCCTTTTTGTCATCTTTTAAGACGAGGCGAAGCCGTGTCGCGCAATGAGTTACGCTAATGATGTTTTCTTTCCCGCCAAGGAGCGGGATGAGTTGTTTAGCAATGTGTTCATAATTCATCGGTGAACTCCTCTCCTTCTGAATGATGGTGAAATGAAAAACAAAAAAGACCTAAAACATACAAAGGGCGATCTAGCGGCATGACTCACTTGCCGTTCCCTTCATACGTTTTAGGTCTTGCCTGCTCGAAGCAGTTACAATCCCGCAATATTTCGTTGTCTGTTTTGCATTATACGGCAACTTGCTGTTTTTGTCAACGCTTTCGCAACCGTTGGATATGGAGGACGATATAGGCGAGTTCCTCCTCCGGAAAACGGATGCCATATTCCTTTTCTGCATAGGTTGCCGCTTTTTGTGTACACGCCCATTCCCTTGCATATTTTGTCTGAATGAGCGCAAGCATCTCCTCATCCATCGAATGAATCGGCTCCCCGTTTTCGATGCGGCTTAAGGCAAAGCGCAAATGAGTGAGCAGCCGCTGGTATGAAATGCTTTCCTTATCGATCGATATGCCGAGCTCCGTTTGGATAAGGTCAACGAGTTCATGAATGAGCGTCGTCTCGCGCATCGTTTTGTTCATGCTGGCGGCATCGAGTTTCGCCGTATGAATATGAAGGGCGATATGGGCCGCCTCGTCATCGGGAATCTCGATGCCAAGCCGCTCTTTGATCAACTGTTTCGCCCATAGCCCGATTTCATACTCCGCCTTATATAGCA
>NZ_BCPV01000079.1 GCF_001544135.1 Geobacillus zalihae NBRC 101842
AGGGAGGAAATGTTCATGACGGCATCCAATCTAGTGGAAATAGTAAACTTGAAAAAATATTATCCAATTCGCCGTTTTGGTATAACGAAAAAGGTAATACGAGCTGTTGACGGTGTATCTTTTTCAATCAAAAAGGGAGAAACGCTTGGACTGGTGGGAGAAAGCGGGTGCGGTAAATCCACTACTGGGCGAATGATCGCGCAGCTTGTTTCTTCGACGGAGGGAAAAATATTTTTTAAAGGAGAAAATATATCCAAATTTGCTGTCAAACATGCAAAACAGCTGAGCAAAAAAATTCAATATGTGTTTCAAGATCCGTATACATCTCTTAACCCGAGGCATAAAATAGCGTCTTTATTAAAAGAACCGTTAACCATCCATCACATTGGAAATAAAAAAGAGCGCCGCCAATCCGTCTTGGAAATGCTTGAACAAATAGGCCTTGATCCGTCTTTTGAAAATAAGTATATCCACCAATTAAGCGGCGGGCAGCGCCAGCGTATCGTGATAGCTCGCGCGCTTATGCTGCGCCCTGAATTTCTTGTTTTAGATGAACCGGTTTCGGCACTGGATGTTTCGGTTCAAGCACAAATATTAAATTTATTAAAAGATTTGCAACAGCAATTTTCACTGACGTATTTATTTATTTCGCATGATCTTAACGTTGTTCATTATATGAGTGATCGAGTCGCCGTCATGTATTTAGGGAAAATTGTAGAAGTATCAGATGTTGATCATATTTACAAAGCCCCACTTCATCCGTATACGCAAACACTTGTTTCTGCTATACCAACCGTATGGAAAAAAGAAAAGAGAAGACGGATTCTTTTAGAAGGGGAAATTCCCGATCCTTCTTCTTCTACAAAAGGATGTTCTTTTCAAGGCCGCTGCCCGTTTGCGTACGATAGGTGTAAATTTGAACAACCAAAGCCAATACATCTGGATAATCACCGGATGGTTAGTTGCCATTTATATTCATAAAAAGATGTACAAGGCAAATATCAATAATCACCGTAAACCATTGCGGCACTTCCAGCCTTTTTCGGAGCTAAGGGAGATTGCGCTTGTTAGATCAAAATAAAGATATTTATTTTTAGAAAATTGATAAAATAAAATTGACATTTATAGATTTTGAGAGTAAATTTATATATAAAACTAAATCGATATGTTTAGTTGGTTAAACAATTAAAATCTTGCATCCCCTTGCCATTGCCGGTTAGTTAACGAAAGGCATCTTCTTGATTTTTCTGCAAAAAAGATAGGTGCCTGTTTTGAAAATTTTATCAAAATTAAATTCGAAAGGAGAAAGTGACAATGTCAAATGAAAGAACGCTTCAGCCGGAAACATTAGCGGTGCATGCGGGGCAAGTGCCAGATCCAACAACTTTATCAAGAGCAGTGCCGATTTATCAAACAAGCTCATATGTATTTAATGACAGCCAGCATGCTGCTGATTTGTTTAGCTTAAAAGAAGAAGGTTATGTTTATACAAGAATCATTAATCCAACGACCGATGTATTTGAAAAGCGGGTTGCTGCCCTTGAAGGCGGTGTGGGGGCGCTGGCACTTTCGTCTGGCCAAGCAGCTGTTTTTTATTCCATCATCAATATTGCTTCTGCTGGAGATGAAATTGTTTCTTCGTCAAGCATTTATGGCGGAACGTATAATTTGTTCCTTCATACGCTTCCTAAATTCGGAATTACCGTTAAATTTGTGGATTCCACTGATCCGAAAAATTTTGAGCAGGCGATTACAAGCAAAACAAAAGCGCTATTTGCGGAAACGATCGGAAATCCAAAATGTGACGTATTAGATATCGAAGCCGTTGCGGAAATCGCTCATCGCCATGCTATTCCACTAATTGTTGATAACACTATTCCTAGCCCGTATTTGCTTCGTCCGATTGACTTTGGCGCGGATATTGTGGTGCATTCAGCAACAAAGTTTATTGGAGGGCATGGAAATTCCATCGGTGGAATTATTGTCGACAGCGGAAAGTTTGACTGGGCGAAAAGCGGAAAGTTTCCAGAATTCACAGAGCCAGATCCAAGCTATCATGGCCTCATTTATACAGAAGCTGCCGGCGAAGCTGCCTATATTACAAAAGCACGTGTCCAACTGCTTCGCGATCTTGGCGCGGCATTGTCGCCATTCAATTCATTCCTGTTTTTGCAGGGGCTTGAAACTTTGCATTTGCGCTTAGAACGTCATAGCCAAAACGCGTTAGAGGTGGCGAAGTTTTTAGAAAAAGAGGCAGCCGTTGAATCCGTTAGCTACCCTGGTTTAGAAAGCCATCCTTCTTATGAGTTAGCGAAAAAGTATTTGCCAAAAGGACAAGGTGCCATCTTAACCTTTGAAATTAAAGGCGGCGTTGAAGCAGGGAAAAAATTAATCGATTCTGTTCAACTATTCTCTCACTTAGCCAATATTGGCGATTCGAAATCATTAATTATTCATCCTGCCAGCACTACGCATCAGCAGTTAAGCAGTGAGGAACAATTAGCTGCTGGCGTTACGCCGGGACTGATTCGCTTATCGGTTGGCACAGAGGCAATTGATGATATTTTATATGATCTAAAGCAAGCCATCAAAGCAAGCCAAACGGTAACTTCCATTGTGAAGTAAACTTTGTCTTATATGCGTATTTTGCGGCTCAATCAGTGATGATTGAGCTTTTTTGTTGTGACAGATATGTTGATCAACTAATTAGTAATGTGCCAGCCATTCATCAACGTGCCCCACATCAGAAATCGAGATAGAAAAAGAACAAAGGAATAAAGATTGTTATTTATATGCATTAACGATGCCGATATTTGATGGTGAAACATATTTAATGGCCCTGAATGCCCTTTTATTATGAAAATACCATTCTTCCATCAGTTGAAAAATTAAAAAGAATACAATTATATCAATACCTCAAACGAATTGATAGATTTTTTTAATGAATTGTATAAATCTTTCTATCACTGGAAGTATTGCCTTTTCATTGTTTCCGGTGGTAGGATAAATCACAAAATAAAACCTATTATTCATACCTGTAATCAAGGAATAAAAGTGGAGGGGGAATGCATATGAGTTATCAGCTGGTTTGTTAAATCAAAGTCCAATATCTGGCTGTGAAAGAGGCAGTACTGTTTTCACAAATACTGAGATGCTCCAACAGGTTCAGCATTTTATGAAGATGTGAAGCAACGGGCAAGACGTTTATTTTCCCAGGTATCATCCGATTGTCGGTGCAACCAAGGAATAGACGGAAGAAAAATGCAAAGCGATTCCAAGTCGGAATCTTGTGTCGATCGAAGAGGCGCTTCATTATTTAGAGCGACTTGCAAAAAGCGATTGATGAATAAGGAGGAAGTTATGATGCCAAAACCATTATCAGTTGTCGTCTGGTCAAAAGAAGGATGTCACTATTGTGAAGAGGTTAAACAATTTTTAAAAGAAAAGCAGGTAGACTATCAAACCATCGATGTGACGAATCGGGATGAACTGCGCGATGTTTTGGAAGTTAAATACGGCATCCGGCACGTGCCAGTTGTTGAAATTGGCCGTGGGGATGTATACGAAGGGGTGACAAAAGTCGGGCTCAGCCATCTTAACAAAGCATTGAACGCTTATCTGTAAAATTAACTGAACTATATAGGTTGTAATAAAGAATTTGCGATCTCCATTCTTTACCTCCTGACAAGGTGACAGGAAGAGTAAACAATGCCATGTAAAACAAAATTGCAACGTATATACATTCAGTATGTATGAAAGAAGATGAAAAAAATGGTCGTTCTCCAGAAAACTTTAAATGAGCTGTTGTCTTGCATGATCGAAAATCGGGACTCGATTGTGAGTAAAAATTGGGAGGAAAGAGGATGAATAAAAAGCTCAGTCTTATTGTGGCATTGCTATTGACATTCTTTTTAGCAGCGTGCTCGTCAAAAGAAGGAGCAACTTCCACAACTTCAACAGTAAATTCCAAGGACACAAAAGAAAAAGTGCAAAAAATCATTGTCGGCACCGGGACACAGTTTCCAAATATATGTTTCATTGATGAAAATGGAAAATTGACTGGATATGATGTGGAGCTTGTCCGGGAAATTGATAAAAAGCTTCCTGAATATGAATTTGAATTTAAAACAATGGAATTTTCTAATCTATTACTAAGCCTTGAAACCAAAAAAATTGATTTTATCGCCCATCAAATGGAAGTGAATGAAGAGCGAAAAGCAAAATTCTTATTTAACAAAGAGCCGTACAATATTTTCCCGCTGAAAGTAGTTGTTCGCAAAGATAATAACGATATTAAGTCCATTAAGGATTTAAAAGGAAAAAAAGTAATAGTCACCGCGACAAGCAACGCAGCTGTTTTCCTGGAGAAATACAATAAAGAACATAATGCGGGCATTCATATTGTGTATGCTGGTCAAGGAGCAGATGATGTAACCAACCAAATCCGCACGGGACGCGCGGATGCAACGATCTCAACGCCATTTGCGGTTGATTTCTTAAATAAGGCAGCTGACGCGCAACAAAAAGTAGTTGGCGAGACGCTTTTGGATTCGAAGGTGTATTTCTTGTTTCGCAAAGATGAAACAAAGCTGCAAAAACGTATTGATGAAGCACTTGTTGAATTGAAAAAGGAAGGTGTTGTCAGGGAATTAAGCAAAAAATGGCTTGGAGCGGATTATACTGTTGAATTTTAATAAGGAGGTGACCGAGAATTGGGCAAAGCATTTGATATCACACTAGTCGGGGAATTTCTGCCACAGCTTGTTCAATATTTAGGAGTTACGCTGCAAATCCTGGCCGTCTCTACTGTGTTCGGAATCGTTATCGGAATAGCCGCTGCTATTCCGCGGCTTTTCCGCATTCCGATATTATCGCAGCTGGTGGTTGTCTATGTTTCGTTTATTCGCGGAACTCCAATATTAATTCAACTGTTCTTGATTTTTTACGGTGTTCCGGCGCTGTTTCTGTTGTTTGACATTGATCTGACCAGAATGGACCCTTTATATTTCGTCATGATTACATACTCGCTCAGTAACGGCGCTGTCTTTTCCGAAATATTTCGGGGCGCCATTCAGGCGATTGACTATGGGCAGACGGAAGCGGCGTATTCTGTCGGGATGAGTGATTCACAAACCTTTTTCCGGATTATCATTCCTCAAGCCATCGGAATCGCTTTCCCAAATATGGCAAATTGTATCATAAGTTCATTAAAGGATACGTCTTTAGCATTCACCATTGGGGTAATGGATATGGTCGGGAGAGGAGAAACATTGATTGCTTCAACAGCCCATGCACTGGAAGTATATATTTCTCTTTCGATTATTTATTACATTGTTGTTCTTGTTCTCGAAAAACTATTCCGCTTGTTTGAAAAGAGAGTGAACCGGTATAAACCAGATGTGGTGTCCTCTGCTTAACGGGCCGTTGGAAAGGAGGGACAGCTTTGACAATTGATATTCCATTTATGTGGACTGCGTTCAAAGAAATTATAAAAGCATTGCCTGTGACAATGATGCTGACACTTATTCCGCTGTTTGTCGGATTTTTCATAGGAATCGTGGTAGCGTTGATCCGAGTGTATAAAGTGAAAGGACTGTTGGCGATAGCGAACGGGTATGTCTCTTTTTTACGGGGAACGCCGATTATTATGCATGTTATGCTGATTTATTTTGGTTTCCCGCTTCTTATCGATGCGGTAGCTGCGAAATTGGGAATTTCCGTGCAAACACAGCTTATTCCCATCAGCACATTTGTTCTGACAGCTCTTTCATTAAGTGCCGGTGCGTATTTATCGGAAGTCATTCGCTCCGGTATTTTAAGTATTCCGAAAGGGCAAGTGGAAGCGGCGTATTCTGTCGGGATGAACACGTTTCAAACGATGGTGCGCATCATTCTTCCACAGGCGCTGGCACAATCTATTCCTAATTTTACCAACATTTTTGTCGGCTTTTTGCATACATCATCCATTGCCTTCCTCGTCTCTCAAAAAGAACTGACGGGAGCGGCCAATATTGTTGCTTCTACTAACTTAAAGTTTCTCGAAGCGTACATCGCAGCGGGTATCATTTATTGGCTGGTCACCATTCTTGTTGAAGGGTTGTCGTCATTGGTGGAAAAAAGAGCCACATCCTATATGAGAGGAGGAGTCCGATGATTTATTTGCAGGGGATAAAAAAATCATTCCGAAATCAAGAAGTGTTAAAAGGAATCAATTTGACGATTGAAAAAGGGAAGGTTGTCACGATTCTCGGGCCAAGCGGCTCCGGAAAATCTACTCTGTTGCGATGCATAAATTTTCTCGAAAAACCGGATGAAGGAGTCGTGCAAATAGGGGATGTGAGAGTTGTAGCCGAAAAAGCGAACAAAAAAGATATTATGGCATTAAGAAAACAGTCCGCTATGGTTTTCCAGCATTATAATTTATTCGCTCATAAAACAGTGCTTGAAAATGTAATGGAAGGATTGATTGTGGCGAAAAAAATGAAAAAAGCGGAAGCAAGGCAACGGAGCGAACAGGTGCTTGAACGAGTCGGATTGTCCGATAAATTGAATTATTTCCCGAGCCAGCTTTCTGGAGGGCAGCAGCAGCGTGTCGGCATTGCGCGTGCCCTTGCGTTAAATCCGGAAGTGATCCTTTTTGATGAGCCGACTTCCGCACTCGATCCTGAACTTGTCGGAGAAGTATTGGCCGTCATTAAAGACATTGCCAAGGAAGGCATTACAATGCTCATTGTGACACATGAAATGCAGTTTGCCCGCGAAGTATCGGATCAAGTGTTGTTTATGGATGGCGGAGTAATCGTTGAAAAAGGCTCGCCGATGGAGATTTTTACAAACCCGAGAGAAGAACGGACCCGAAAGTTTTTAAAGAGAATTTCCGGGGGATTGCCTGTCCATTGGATTCAGAAAACAGCATATTAAAAAAGAAAGGAAGGATGGCCACATGACGGATCATGTACAGATACATGATATGCTGGATGAAGATAAAGAAGCGGTGCGGCAGCTTCTGATTGACAGTTATCGGCAGTATGAACGGGATTATCAAGATCCGAATGTGTGGTTTGATTATTTGGCGGATATTACAGCATCTGTTGATAACCCGAATGTCGATCGGATTTTGGTGGCGAAGAGCGGCAAAGATATTCTCGGAACCCTTCAACTGTTTGACTCATCGGAAAAAGCATATGGCCGCCCGGAACTAAACATTTTTTCACCGATTGTACGACTGCTGGCAGTTCATCCGAAGGCGAGAGGGCGTGGCATTGCTCAAAAACTGTTAAAAGAAAGTATTCGGTACGCGCAATCCAAAGGGGCGGCTCACTTGTACTTGCATTCAAGCGATAAGATGCAAAAAGCGATACAGCTGTATGAATGGCTCGGATTTAAGCGGGATGAGTCAAAGGATTTTCAAAACCATGATATTTTAGTGAAGTGCTACCGGTTTGATATTAAAAAGGAAGTGTCCGTTTATGAGTCAATCTAATCTGGACGTGCGCTTAATTGCGATCCGGCGCCATTTTCATCAATACCCAGAATTGTCGGGCGAAGAGTTCGAGACAACGAAAACCATTCGTTCACTTTTAGAGCAAGCAGGGATTCCGATTTTAGACACGAGTCTCCCGACAGGAGTAGTAGCACAAATAAGCGGGAAAAAGCAAGATCCAATCATTGCCTTGCGCGCCGATATCGATGCTCTTCCCATTCAGGAAGAAACGGATTTGCCTTACGCTTCAAAAATACCGGGAAAGATGCATGCTTGCGGTCACGATTTTCACACTGCCGCTTTAATTGGTGCGGCTTATTTGCTAAAGGAAGAAGAGAAAGCGTTAAATGGTTCGGTTCGCTTCATTTTTCAGCCATCTGAGGAGATTGGCGGGGGAGCGGAAAAAGTCATTGCCGCTGGTCACTTGGAAAAAGTGAAAGCGATTTTTGGTTTGCATAATAAACCGGATTTACCGGTTGGAACAATCGGTATTAAAAGCGGACCATTAATGGCGAGCGTTGACCGTTTTATCATTGAAGTGGAAGGGATTGGAACACACGCAGCGGCGCCCCATGCAGGCATTGATTCTATCGTCGTTGCCTCACATATTGTCATTGCTTTACAAACAATCGTCAGCCGGCAATTAAGTTCATTTGATCATGCGGTCATCAGTGTTGCCCACGTTTCGGCAGGAAATACGTGGAACGTCATTCCAGGAAATGCTTTTTTAGAAGGAACCGTTCGAACGTTTTCTGAGGAAACAAGGGAAAAGATTCCAAAGTGGATTCAACGAATCATTGCCGGTGTTGCCAATGCTTACGGTGCTCAAGCAACCCTTTGCTGGATGCCGGGGCCACCTCCTGTCCTCAATGATGAAAAGGCTGTTGAGCTATCTGTCCAAACGGCTGAGCAATTGGGACTTAATGTTGTTGAGCCAACGCCATCGATGGCGGGCGAGGATTTTGCTACCTATCAAAAGAAAATTCCGGGTTCGTTTGTGTTTATCGGGACTTCCGGAACACATGAATGGCATCATCCTGCTTTTACGTTGGATGAACGGGCTTTGCCTATTGCCGCACGTTATTTAGCAGAAGTGGCAAAAAAAGCGTTAAAACATTTTTAATGAAGCGGAAACGGGGTGTTTGGGGCAATGAAGAAATTATATGTATTGGCTTTATTCACGGTTTTATTTGGCATTTTAATAGGCTGCGGCAAAAACGAAGCATCTGATAATGGAAAGGATGCAAACGCCCAAACCGGGGAGAAAACAGTAACATTAAAGATTGGAGCTTCATCGACACCACATGCGGAAATTCTTGAATTTATTAAACCAACGCTAGAGAAAGAAGGCATTGAGCTTGATATTAAAGTCATTAACGATGGCATTCAAACGAATGAACAGACAGCAAATGGCGAGTTGGATGCTAATTATTTTCAACATACTCCGTTTTTGGAGCAGACAAATAAAGATAGCGGATTAAATCTTGTAAAAGTGGTCGGTGTTCACATCGAGCCATTTGGTGTGTATTCCAAAAAAATCAAATCGATTGACGAACTTCCGAAAGGTGCAAAAATTGCAATTCCAAAGGACCCTGTTAACTTTTCCCGCGCTTTGCAATTGTTTGATGCCAACGGCATTATTGAGCTTAATAAGCCTTCCTCCGGCATCAATACAAGTAAAAATTATACGATACAAGATATTAAGAAAAATGATAAAAAACTTCAATTTATTCCCGTTGATGGTCCGTTGCTAGTACGTGCGCTGGATGATGTCGAGGCTGCGGCAATCAATACGAACTATGCTTTAGAGGCTGGCCTTAAACCGAAAAAGGATGCTCTTATTATCGAGGGAGATCAATCCCCGTATGTCAACATTTTAGTAGCACGTCCAGACAACAAGGATTCAGATGCGATTCAAAAGCTTGCAAAAGCATTAACAAGTCCAGAAGTAAAGAAGTTTATTGAAGATAAATATGATGGAGCTGTTGTTCCGGCATTTTAAGACGGGGGGAGTAAAGTGATTGAGTTTCGAAATGTCTCTAAAATTTTTAAAAGCAAAACACGAACGGTCGAAGCGTTAAAAAATATCAATTTGACGATTGAGAAAGGAGACATTTTCGGCGTTATTGGTTTTAGCGGAGCGGGGAAAAGTACATTACTCCGGATGGTTAATTTGTTGGAAAAGCCGACTTCCGGACAAATTTTCGTCGATGGCCAAGATTTATCAAAGCTATCGGAAAAGGATTTGCGTCAAGCGAAAAAAAACATCGGAATGATTTTTCAGCATTTTAATTTACTAAGATCCAAAACCGTTTTTGATAATGTCGCGATGCCTCTTAAGCTTAGGAAAACACCAAAATCTGTGATTGAAGAGCGTGTTAACGAATTGCTGCACTTTGTCGGTCTCTCTGATAAGGCGAACAGCTATCCAAATCAGTTATCAGGCGGTCAAAAGCAACGCGTGGGCATTGCCCGGGCATTAGCTACAAATCCATCGATTCTTCTTTGTGATGAACCGACTTCGGCACTTGACCCACAAACAACGACGTCGATTTTACAGCTTTTAAAACGAGTGAATCAGGAATACAACGTGACGATTTTGATTATAACGCACGAAATGGAAGTGATTAAGCAAATTTGTAATCGCGTTGCCGTTATGCAGAACGGAGAGATTATCGAAGAAGGCACGATTTTAGATATTTTTTCCAAACCAAAAACAGAAACGGCGCGCAATTTTGTTCGTTCGGTGTTAAAAGACGAGATTCCGCAAAGCATTTTCAATATTTTGCAATCTAACGGTAAATTCAGCAAAATTTACAATATGGAATTTATTGGAGAAAGCTCTGGCAAGCCGGTTTTATCGCAAGTTGCAAAATCGTTCGCAGTAGATGTGAACATTTTATTTGGCAGCATCAATGAGTTGCAAGGAGTTCCTTTTGGCAATTTGATTGTTGAGTTGCAGGGGGAAGAAGCAGAAATTGCCCGGGCCTATGATTTTATCGTACAGCAAAATGTGTTGGTGAATGAGGTGGTGCGCAATGGAAGTTAGTGTGGAACTCATTTTGCAGGCGTGCTGGGAAACATTATATATGGTTAGCGTATCGCTCGTATTTGGGTCACTAATCGGTTTGCCTTTAGGCATTTTATTAGTCGTCACGCGCAAAGGTCATATCTTGGAGAACACGCTTATCTTCTCGGTTTTAAATCCGATTGTCAATATTTTGCGATCGATTCCGTTCATTATTTTGCTTGTTGCAATCATTCCGTTTACGAGATTGATTGTCGGTACGGCGATTGGGACAACGGCAGCGATTGTTCCGATTGTGCTTCACATTGGACCATATATGTCGCGCCTGATTGAAAATTCTCTCTTGGAAGTGGATAAAGGAATTATTGAAAGTGCACAAGCGATGGGCGCTACCCCATTGCAAATTATTTTTCGATTTCTTCTGCCAGAGGCGCTGCCTTCTATTGTTTTAAGCATCACAACAGCAACGATTGGTCTCATCGGTGTAACGGCGATGGCAGGAGCCGTTGGTGGCGGTGGTTTAGGTGACTTGGCGATTACGTATGGTTATCAGCGCTTCAGCACCATCACCATTGTGGTGACGGTCGTGATTCTTGTTTTGCTTGTACAGGGCGTGCAATCGCTGGGGAATTTGATCGAGCGAAAAATCAGAAGAATGTAGTCAGCATTCATGAGAGAGGAGGGGAAAATGGTGAAAAAAGCATTTATCTCTATTCTTGCTTTTATTTTAGTGTTTAGTTTGGCGGGATGTGGAAAAAAAGCCGGGAGTGAAGCGAAAGATAAAAAAATTAAAGTTGGCATTCGCAGCTCGGAATTGCGGACATGGGAATTTATTAAAGAGAAAGCAAAAAAAGAAGGACTAGATCTTGAATTGGTTACTTTCAACGCATCGGTTGATCCCAATCAAGTGCTGGCTGAAGGAGATATTGATGTCAATGCGTTTCAACATATTGCCTATTTAACGAGTTTCAATGAAAAAAACGGTACAGATATTGTCCCGATTGGAACGACGATTATCGCACCGTTAGGCCTTTATTCCAAGAAATATAAGTCTCTTGATGAGATACCGAAAAATGCCAAAATCGCGGTGCCAAATGATGCAACGAACTGGGGCCGTGCCTTGCTTTTATTGCAAGAAGCAAAGCTAATCAAGGTAGTAGATAATTTCGATGGAAACGGCGGGGTGGACAAAATCAAAGAAAATCCAAAAAACATCGAGATTGTTCCTGTGGATGGGGCGGCTACACCGCGGGTCATGGATGATGTTGATGCATCTATTATTAACAACGGTGTAGCGGTGGAAGCAGGATTGTATTTAAAAGATGCCATTATTCATGAAAGCGCGACTGCAAAACCGTATATCAACGTGATTGCGGCGCGGAAAGAAGACGCCGATCGCCCTGAGTTAAAGAAACTGGTCAAAATCTATCAAACAGATGAAGTGGCGAATTTCATTAAGAAAACGTATAAGGGAAACTTCATTCCAACGTTTATTCCGTTAGAGGAATTAAAAACGTTTAAAGACGCTTATAAAATTAAAAAATAATTTCATTCTTGGGGGAGATTAAATTGGCAAAGAAAAAGCAGATAAAATTAGCTGCTTACTTGATTGGAACAGGAATGCATATCGCTTCGTGGCGCCATCCGGACGCCCAACCGACTGCAAGTATAGATGTTCAGCACTTTATCAAACTCGCGCAAATTGCCGAACGAGGCAAATTTGATATGGTGTTTCTCCCAGATAGCCTAGCGATTAACGAGGATTCCCATCCAAACATTTTAAACCGATTCGATCCGGTTGTTTTAATTACAGCGATTGCGACTGCAACATCAAAAATTGGCCTCGTTGCAACAGCTTCAACTTCTTACGGAGAACCGTATATCCTGGCACGGCAATTCGCCTCTGTCGACCATGTTAGTAACGGGCGCGTTGGCTGGAATGTCGTTACAACAGGAGATGCGACAGGCGCTACGGCGCTTAACTTTAGCAGAACGGAGCACTATAAACACGATGAGCGCTACCGGCGAGCAGAAGAATTTGTTGATGTCGTTCAAGGGCTGTGGGATTCTTGGGAGGATGATGCCTTTGTCTTTGACAAGGAGAAAGGAGTATTTTTTGATCCTGAAAAGCTCCATACGCTTGATTACAAAGGACAGTATTTCTCCGTCCGTGGCCCTCTTAACATTGCCCGTTCGAAACAAGGACATCCGGTCATCGTGCAGGCCGGATCGTCAGAACCAGGCCAGCGGTTAGCTGCAAGAACGGCAGAAGTCGTTTTTGCCCATCGCGATAATATAGAGAAAGCAAAAGAATTCTACAAAAGCTTAAAATCCAAACTGGCGGACTACGGGCGCCATCCAGATGAGCTTTCGATTTTAGTCGGCATTTCGCCAATTGTTGGTGAAACAGAAGAAATTGCCCAGCAAAAATTTGAAGAGCTGCAAAAGCTTGTTCTCCCGTACCAAGCATTAAAATTCTTGTCAGGCTATATGGGAAATGTCGATTTCACGAAATACTCGCTTGATACACCGGTAAAAGAAGTGGAGCTTCCAGAAGAAATAAATGGAATTCAGAGCCATTATGAAGATATAAAACGAATTATTGACACGGAAGACTTGACAGTTGGCGAGCTTTATTCGCGTCTTTTTATCGGTGCCGGCAGACGTGACAACTTTATTGGAACTCCAGAAAAGATTGCTGATGAATTGGAAAAATGGTTTACAGAGGAGGCGGCAGACGGTTTTATCCTTCAGGCGCCATTATATCCACGAGATTTGGAAGATTTCGTTCATCATGTAGTACCAATTCTGCAAGAACGTGGTTTATTCCGCCGTGAATATGAAGGGGATACGTTGCGCGACCATTTAGGGCTTCCGAAGCCTGTAAACCGCTATACGCTGGCGAGACAATCCAAACTAGCCATCCAATAGCGAGAAGGGAGAGAACAGCATGGCAGTGAGAGAGTTCGATCCCTTTATAAGGAACGAAAGAGAAGAGAAGCTGGCTCGTTATGCGGAAGCGCTGGCAAGTCAAATTGCCGAAACGGCCCATGTATACGATGAAAGCGGGGCATTCCCGTTTGAACATTTTGATTTATTGCGCCAAGAAGGTTATTTAAAGTTGACAGTACCAAAACAATATGGCGGAGACGAGATTTCCTTGTACGAAACATTGCTCGTTCAGGAAAGGCTTGCGCGCGGGGATGGTTCAACTGCGCTTGCTGTTGGTTGGCATCTTCTTACTTTTTTAAATTTGCGCAGCGTCCGCCCTTGGAAGGAAGAAGTGTTTGCTCGGCTTTGCACAGCAGCAGTGAAAGAAGGAAAAATGCTGAATATCATTTCTTCTGAAAGAGAAACCGGCAATTTGGCAAGAGGCGGTATTCCTTCAACGATCGCCAAGCGCACATCAGGCGGTTATATGATCTCAGGAGTGAAATCATTTGCTTCATTAGCGCCAATTCTCGATCATTTTACTATTACTGCTTATCTGGAAGACGAAGATAAAGTGGCAGAATTTTTAATTACAAAAAACGAAAACGTGAAAGTGATAGAATCATGGAATACGATTGGCATGAGAAGCACAGGGAGCCATGATATCGAATTAAATGATGTCTTTGTTCCGGAAGAGGCCTTACTATCACGCTTGGATGGCAGCCACATTAACCGTTTTGTGGCAGACAGCCGCGCTTATTCACTGGAAGTACCGGCGGTTTATCTGGGAATTGCTTGGGCTGCAAGAGATTTTATTCTTGATTTTGCTGTTTCCAGATATTCTCGCAGTTTTGGCGGGGTCATTGCCGATATCCCGCACATCCGCGATAAAATCGGGCAAATTGAAATTTTGTTGAAGTCTTCACGGCATACGCTGTACGCGATTGCTGAGAAGTGGGAAAACAATCCAGAGCATAAAGATCGTTTTTCAGACGAAGTTAGCATGGCGAAATATCTCATATGCAACAATGCAATACGCATTGTTGAGCTTGCGATGCGTATTGCAGGAGGCCATGCATTATCAAAGAGTCATAAATTAGAACGCCTTTTTCGTGACGTTCAGTGTGGACCGTTTCATCCGCCTCAAGACGATATGGTGATTCATCAATTAGCAGATTCTGCATTGACAAAAGTGAAGAATAGAAAAGGAAAAACTACCTAGGACTGACTTCCATACAAACAACGGACAATCGAAGTGAAACTGGTTTTTGGGCAAATCAAACATGATCAATAAATTTGGTGATTTTGCTTATATTCAATAAATCTAAAAATTAACATTTACTGCAATAGGATGGAAGCTGGCGGCATATACAAGCCAGCTTTACTTTATTTTCAAAAAAATTTTCATGGATGTTTTGGATAATGTATATGCGTGAAAGAAACCGAGAAACTAGGATTGTTTTCTTTCAGCAAAGAACAATCTGTTCTGTCACGTCAACCATTAGAGGTGGCGAAACCATATCATCGTTTTTTCCATGGCTGTTTGGCTTTTCATTTTTTCTGATCGTTCTCTTCACCGTAATCGTTCCACTCATGAAAAAGTTTATTCCGTAAACAGGTTGTTTTCGAAGGGACTTTGATATGTTTAGCATGTCAGAATGATAGATAAGAAAAAAGTCCTTATCGTCATCTGGAAAAACAGGAATATATCATGATTTATCCTTATTTTCCTTGTGCTACCATTTAAATAGCGTGTAAATGGGGGGGGGAGGAAATCC
>NZ_BCPV01000080.1 GCF_001544135.1 Geobacillus zalihae NBRC 101842
GTTTAAATCGTAGAAAATCAATTGGTTTTATAGTATTATAGAATACGTTCATCAACCAAAACAAAAGGGGGAACGCATCGTGGAAATGACCGCACAACAACGAGACGTTCGCGCGAAACAAGCAGCGAACGCCCCGAAACATCCGACTGCGTGGATTATTGCTGTTTCCTGCCTCATATTGATCGGTGGAACGTTGTTCTTATATAGCCGTGTTTCCTGGCAACAGGCGCTTTTGTATGTGCTGGGAGCGTTTGGTGGATTTGTATTGTACCAGGCGCATTTTGGCTTTACATCCGCATGGCGAAAGTTTATTCTATACCGCCAAGGGGAAGGCATTCGGGCACAGATGATCATGATGGCAGCAGCCAGCGCGTTGTTTTTGCCGCTGCTCGTGAAAGGCTCAGCGCTCGGCCACCCGGTGTCAGGGTATGTATTTGGCGTGGGAGTATCGGTCATCGTCGGTGCTTTTCTGTTTGGCATCGGCATGCAGCTTGGCGACGGCTGCGCGTCCGGGACGTTGTACCATATCGGCGGCGGTGATACGAACGGTGTCGTCACCTTGATCGGGTTTATCGCTGGATCGGTCATTGCGACGACGCATTTTGATGTTTGGATGCGTATGCCGCACGTCGATCCGATTTCGCTTATTGCTTCGTTTGGTGCATGGGGCGGCTTTCTGCTGCAACTTGTTTTGCTGGCGGTTGTCTATTATGTCGTGACGGTGATGGAAAAGCGGCGCCACGGCAAGCTGTTGACGACACCGCTTGAACACCGCCACGGATGGAAAACCATTTACAAAGGCCCATGGTCATTGTTGGTTGGCGCGTTATTATTGGCGCTGATGAACGTGCTTGTTCTCATGTTCAAAGGTTCGCCGTGGGGCATCACATCCGCATTCGCCCTTTGGGGAGCGAAGTTCGTGCAGCTATTTGGTGTCGATCCGACGGCTTGGGCGTATTGGCAAGATGAGGCGAAACGGCAGGCGCTCGCGAATCCACTCTACTACGATACAACGACCGTGATGGACATCAGCTTGATGGTCGGCGCCTTATTGGCGGCAGCGCTCGCGGGCCGCTATACGAAACCCGTGCAATGGAAGCGGCCGACGCGCATGACAATCGGTGCACTCATCGGTGGATTGATGATGGGATACGGTGCCCGGTTGGCGTTCGGCTGCAACATCGGCGCGTATTTCAGCGGCATCGCTTCCTTCAGCGTCCATGGTTGGATTTGGTTTGTGTTTGCTTTCCTTGGCAGCTTGATCGGTGTCAAGTTGCGTCCGTATTGTGCGTACAAAAACTAAACGTTCGAACATCGGCATCCCGTCGTTTTGGCGGGGTGCTTTCTTTATGCAGGACGGCATATGGTACAATGGGCAGTGAGGCTTCGACAAGAGCAGCTGCCTGCTTGTTTGAAATCGTTTTCCTTGTTTTGGGAGAGCGGAAGGAGGACAGCGGTGTTCATTGGGAGAGGAGGGAAAAGGCATGCGACAAGCGGCCTCGATCGTCTGCATCGGCGGGGCGAACGTCGACCGAAAGGCGCGGTTGCTCACTCCGTTTCGGCTCGGCACGTCCCATCCCGTCACCACGACGCAAACCGCGGGCGGAGTGGCGAGAAACGTGGCGGAAAACTTAGGGCGGCTTGGCCATACTGTTTCGCTCGTCAGCGCCGTTGGCGATGATCGCGATGGACAGTGGCTCATTGACGTGACGAGCCGATATGTCAATACGAGCTTCATCATGCGAACGCCAAAAGCGAACACCGGGACGTATACAGCGGTGCTTGATGAACACGGCGAGATGGTTCTCGCCTTGGCGGATATGGCCATTTATCATCCTGAACCGAGAAGACCCCCACTTCCACGTGTGAGCGTAAGTGGGGGATGAATCGGTATTTGTCATCGCTCTTCCTCTTGCCTTAACAAAACAGAAGGTGTAAAATGGATAGGGATAGAACACACGTTCCTGGATGTAGGAGGGAAGATCATGCATAAAGCCTACCGCTTTCGGCTGTATCCTACCCAAAAACAAGCGAAGCTCATCAATGAGACGATTGGGTGCTGCCGATTTGTGTACAACCACTTTTTGGCCGAGTGGAATCAGGCGTATGAAACCACCGGAAGAGGACTCGGCTATAACGAGTGCTCCAAGCGGCTGACCGCCTTAAAGCAAACCCTTCCATGGTTGAAGACACCTGATTCGACCGCCTTGCAAAACGCGCTGCAGCAACTGGCCGAGGCGTTTGACCGGTTCTTTGATGGAACGTCGAACGCTCCCCGCTTCAAGAGCAAAAAACATCCGAACCAATCGTACACCGCTCAGTGCAACTACCCCAAGAACGGACGACCCACGATCGAAGTGGACGGCCATCGCTTGAAGCTTCCCAAGCTCGGATGGGTGAAGTTCGCCAAAAGCCGTGAGGTTCAAGGCCGCATCCTCTCGGCCACCATTCGTCGCAATCGAACAGGGAAGTATTTCGTCTCCATCCTCGTGGAAACGGACATTCCCCCATTGCCCCAAACCGACAAGAAAGTGGGCGTCGATTTGGGATTGAAACATATCGTGGTGCTTTCCACAGGCGAAACGATCGAACACCCCCGGTATTGGCGCCGGTATGAAGAAAAGCTCGCCTACTGGCAGCGGGTGATGTCCCGCCGCAAGCCGGGCGGTTCGAACTGGGAGAAAGCCCGTTTGAAAGTGGCCAAGCTTCATGAAAAAATCGCCAACTGCCGGAACGATTTCCTGCACAAACTGTCCACCCGCCTCATCCGCGAAAACCAAGTGGTGTGCGTGGAGGACTTGCGTGTTAGGAACATGCAAAAGAATCGCAAGCTGGCTAAATCCATTTCCGATTCCGCGTGGGGGAGTTTTCTTCGCATGCTCGAGTATAAAGCGACATGGTACGGGCGGACGGTGGTTCGTGTCGCGAGCACGTTTCCCTCGAGTCAATTGTGCTCGTGCTGCGGGCATCGTCAGGTCGAGGTGAAATCGCTCGGCATCCGCGAGTGGGTGTGCCCCACCTGCGGAGCCGAACATGACCGGGACCATAACGCCGCCCGGAATATCCTGAATGAAGGGCTTCGTTTGCTGTCTTTGTAAGTAAGGCAGCCCAACCGTGGGACGCACGGGGATGGCTTGGTGGACAGCCTGCCATGGGGCGGGTGTTCCCAAGAATCTCCCACCTCAAAGCTCAAGCGTAGGTGGGAGAGCGTTCAAGATACAGTGGGAAACGAGTGGATGAAGCAGCGATGGCCCGAACTCGGCCCGATTTCAGCCGTCGTGCTTGATACGAATTTTTCAAGCAACGCCATTCAGTGGACCATCGAGCAGTGCCGTAAGGAGCGCCTCCCGCTTTGTGTTGTGACGGTGTCGGTTCCAAAAGTGAAGCGATTGCCCAGCGATTTGTCTGGTGTGACGTGGTTTGTCACGAATGAAGCGGAGGCTAAGGAATTTGTGGGACGCGACGGACATACGGACGACATCATGAAACCGATCCTTCAAGCCGGCGCCCAGAACGTTGTCGTCACGCGCGGCGCAAACGGCGTCGCGTACGCCACCAAGCAAGGGGAAACAGAAGCGATTGCGGCGCCGAAGGTTGAGGTCACCGACGCCACCGGAGCGGGCGACGCCTTTGCGGCTGGATTTTTGTACGGCGTCTTAGGCGGACATACGGTGGAAGACGCCTGCCGCTTTGGGATGAGCAGCGCGGCGCTTACGCTGCAAACGGCCGAAACGGTGCATCCCGCTTTGAATGAACACCTGTTGCAAGCCGCCTATGCGCGGTATTTTCGCGAAGGGGGAACGAAGTGATGAATGATTTTCTCGTCTTTTCCGAAGAAGTCGCTCAAGCGAAGGCCGAAAAAAAGCCGATTGTCGCCTTAGAATCAACGATCATCTCGCATGGCATGCCGTATCCGGAAAACGTGCAAACGGCGAAAGCGGTTGAACAGATCATCCGCGACCGCGGCGCCGTGCCGGCGACGATCGCCATTTTAAACGGAAACATCAAAATCGGGTTGACCGAAGACGAACTTGAACAGCTCGGGACAAGCCGCGATGTAGAAAAAGTGAGCCGCCGCGACTTGCCGTATGTCGTCGCCATGAAGAAACACGGGGCGACGACCGTGGCGGGGACGATGATTTGCGCCCAGATGGCGGGCATCCGCGTATTTGCGACCGGCGGCATCGGCGGCGTGCACCGCGGCGCCGAACAGACGATGGACATCTCGGCTGACTTGCAGGAACTCTCGCGCACCAACGTCGCGGTCGTCTGCGCCGGGGCGAAATCAATTTTGGATTTAGGCTTGACGCTTGAATACCTCGAGACGCACGGCGTTCCGGTCATCGGCTATCAGACGGACGTCCTGCCGGCGTTCTATTCGCGGACGAGCTCGTTTCGCGTCGACTATCGCCTCGACAGCGTGGAAGAGATCGCCCAGTTCCTCGAAACGAAATGGAAGCTTGGGTTAAACGGCGGTGTTGTGATCGCCAATCCTGTCCCAAAAGAAGAGGAGCTTGAGGAGTCGTATATCACCGCCATCATCGAACAAGCGCTTAAGGAAGCAGAAAAGCAGCACATCACCGGCAAAGCGGTCACCCCGTTTTTGCTTGACCGTGTGAAAACATTAACCGGAGGCAAAAGCTTGCAAGCAAACATCGCCTTAGTGAAAAACAACGCCGCCTTGGCGGCCGACCTTGCCCGAGAGCTTTCTTGATGCGAACGCCCCCGCCCTTCCATCAGGGCGGGGGCATGATGGCAGTGGAGGATTTATCGAGCGTGAAGCAAATGGCGGATTTTTCGATCGTGCTGGGCGATTTTGACGGAGTGGAAGTCGACCGTTTCTTGTGTTTCAACTAGTTCGACGCGGATGTGGCCGAGTTTCGCTTCGAGCCGTTCGAACCGTTCATTCACGGTGCGCTCCAACTGGGCGATCTGCCGCTCAAACCGTCCATCCATCTCCTCGATGCGTCCGTCCATTCCTTCCACACGTCCATTCATTCCTTCCATGCGCTTGTCCATGTCTTCGATGCGCTTGTCCATGTCTTCGATGCGTTTGTTCATCGTGTTCGTTTGTTCGCTCAACGCTTGGACTTGGCGTTGGAGCGAGTCGAATTTCTCATGGAGCGCTTCGAACTGCTTGCGCATATCGGACGCGTACAAATCCAGCACTTGCAAAATTTGCGCCAATATCGTTTTTTCTTCCACCCTCTTCACCTCCTTCCACTCTAGTATATCAAACAAGCGAGTTTGCGAGAAGGAACAACAGTTTCAAATCTGGCGGGATTTCGTTTATGATGGATAAAGGAGGGGCGCTGCTATGGCTGAAATGATCACGTATTCATCTTTTGCCACTGACTGGCTGCCGATCACCATCGTTGCGGCCGCTGTCGCTGTCAGTGTTTTCATTGGTATTCTTATTATAAAACAGAAATCGTGAACCCGTCGTGAGGCTAGCTGAACGTCGACGCCCAGCCGATACTACGGGCGAAATCGGCAGCGGGAAAAGTAGAAAAGTGCTGCGAAAAGCAAGTACACGTACTTTGGCTAAAAAAACAGCCTGCCTTCGCGCATGGAAGCGAGAGGCGGGCTTGTTGCTTAACAAAGACTTAAACCTATTTGAAAACGTTTACCAATAATGTACAATGCTTATTCCCAAAATGAATGGTAAAGTTGATTGATGCCAACCCGATATGGTATGTTAAAAGAAAAGGTTAATAAAAATTAACATTAATATCGGTTTATGACTCTATTTTGTGTTAAAAATAATTAACACAAAGGAGGTGTGATGATGGAGATTAAACAAACGATCGCGAAAAATCTAAATCGGGTCAAAAAAGAGATGGGGTTGAAGAATCAAGATTTAGCCGAATTGATGGGCGTGACGAGACAAACGATTGCCAAATATTTAAAAGGGGAACAAATTCCTGACAGTGCAAAATTATTTCTTCTGTCGCGACACTTGAATATCCCGATGAAGGATTTGATCGTTTCTTCAGATGATCAGCGTGAACCAATGTCTTCTTTCATGTTTCGCGCGGATAACCCTAAAGAAAACTTTCGTCTGATTGATCAAAATCAAGTGAATCGGATCATGGATGATTATTATGAGCTGCTTGCCTCTTTTGGAGAGGCTAGTGTTGCTTATTTGCCCCCGACGTATAAAGTAAAGCTCGTTGATCATGAGTTAACGGAGGAGCATAAAACCATTATTCGACAAGCAGCGGAACAAACGAGGAAAATGTTTGGCCTTGATCATGTGATCCCAAGCGATATTTATGCGGTTTTAGAGCGCCATGGTATACATGTCATCGCGTTGAAAACGATTGATAAAAAAATTGATGGTTTATCGGCTTACTCCGAGGAAAAAGGAGCTTTTATTTTCCTTAATGATCACGACGAAATACCTGAGGAACGAAAACGGTTCAGCGTCATTCACGAACTTGGCCATCTTATTTTTCATCGCGAGGAGTACCGAAGTGATCTTAGCTCTCTTACTTACAGCAGCGCAAGAAGGGAAATCAATGAAAAAGTCGCCACGTTGTTTGCAAGCTACTTTCTTATTCCTCGCGAACAGTTGCGGGAATATGCTTATTATTTTAAACGATATGTTACCCTTGAAACGATTATGGAGCTTAAGCGCCAATTTTTTGTCAGTGCTGAAGCCTTCATGAGGGCCTTATTGGATGAACAATACATTTCCGGAAGGACGTACGGCCATTTGCGAAAAACGTTGCGGGAGCAAGGATATAAAGAACAAGAACCCGCTCCAATCGAGTATATTCCCAAAAACCGCAAACTGACCTATTTTGTGAAACAGGCGTATTTTGAGGGGAGCATTACGATTAACAAAGTATGCGAAATCCTTGGATGCGATTTGCGGACTGCTAGAGAAATGGTCAAGGGATGGTATAAGGAGCATGGATGTTCAGAAAATACGGGGGCTTTATAAAAAGAGAGCGGTGGTGGACAACAATGTGTTAAACGATTTTTATGAGTTGGACAGGATGGATTTACTGACGAGAGTGTTTGGCCGAGTGTGTGTTCCCGAAAGTATTTTGTGGAATGAGACTCCTGACGATATCCGGACGGCTTTGCGATAAATCGATTACGAAACGGTCTCTTTGCATACGGAAGAGGGATACGGGCTCATGTATCAGCTGCTGACAGAATGGACAGGTTTAAGCGAATATGATGCAGAACTGATTGCCATTGCCGGTCAAGATATGATTGTATGCACATCGAATGAAAAAAGGATCATCAATGCATGTGAAAGTTATGGCATCGAATATACGGGAACTTTAGGAATTTTATGTTGCGTGTATGAGCGTCGGTTGATCGGACGGGAAGAATTCAAGGGATTGATTGACCGGTTGTTTTCCGATGAGTGCAGCTGCCACTTGCATCCGAGGTTGAAGAACCAAATTTATAAACAGTATCATTTGCAAGATGTGTAGCCGTGTTGAACAAGACTAGCGCCTTTTGCATTGAAATAGGGAACGGTCCTGTCTGGATGCGATTCAAGGACGGCCTTTCTTTGAGAACATTCCACGTCTTCCACCAAAAACTGGCCGCAAAGACCCATGTGGCAACGGGCAAACGTATAAAACGTGCTCCGGGCAGTAGCAACGCTGTTTTCGATCAAAGAAACAACCCGCCCCATGCGTTGAAGCAGGGAGCGGGCTTTCCGCTTAAAACGCCACCGCCATCAAGCTTAAGCCCCCATACTGGTACTCACGGAACAACACGCGCGGCGCCCCGCCGCGATCGCCGGCCCCGTAGGCGATCCAGTACGGCGCGAGATGCTCGGGCGTCGGCACGGCCTGCTTGGCGTACGGCGCCTTGTTCTCATACTCGAACACCTCTTCACTATGGGCGGCGGATCGGCTGAGAAGCCAATCATCAAATGCGACGGCCCATTCGTCCGCCTCCGCATGCCCTTCCCAACGGAGCGCCATCAAATTGTGCACCGTCCCGCCGCTTCCGATGATCATCACGCCCTCATCCCGTAGCGGGCGCAGCGCTTCCCCGAGCTGCAACAATTGCTTCGGCGTCCACCACGGCACGACCGACGCCTGCACAACCGGAATATCCGCTTTCGGAAATAAGCGGTAGAGTAGCACCCACGAACCGTGATCCAACCCCCGGGTCCGATCGACGGCCACTTCCGCCACACCGCCTAGGCGCTCCCGCACGCGCTCCGCCCACTCGACCGACCCGCGCGCCGGATACACCACTTCATACAACTCGCGCGGAAATCCGGAAAAATCATAAATCATGTCATACGTCCCCTCAACCACCGAAACCGTCGGTTGGCGCGTCATCCAATGGGCGGTAAAGACGACGACCGCCTGCGGGCGAATTCCTTCCCCGAGTTTGCCCAAAAGCGCCGTGTACGCATTGTCTTCGATTGCCAACATCGGCGAACCGTGAGCGAGAAATAGGGCGGGGGGTCTCATCGTTCCATTCCTCCCTTGAACCATATTGACAAATCCGCTTGCGGCCTAATGCCGCCTCCAAACGATTCGCCGAAAAACGGCGCCGGAATTTCTCATCCCTAGTGTAGCATAAACATCTTTCGCTCTTCTATGCACTCGCTTTCCTAAACCGTGCGATGGAGGTTTGAATCTTCTCGTAGGCGTTTCTGTCTCCCTTACGATGAGGAGCTTTTCCTTGCCTCCCGCCATATTCATCGCCGCCCAACCCGATCGGGCGTTTGGGGAGATGAAAGAGAGATATCACCAAGACGAATGTGTCCCTTCAACGCGCTTCTCCTCCGTGAATGCTCGAAAAAGTGGCTCTCTTACTAGTTAAGAGAGCTGATTTTTTAGTAGAATAGAAGAAAAATAGAAACGAAGAAAACATTTCGGCACGAAGGAGCTATTCTTATGTCATTGCACGATCTGTTCCGTGAAGTGATGGCCATCTACGAGCAAGACAAGCAGGAAAAACTGTCAAAAGAGCGACGGTCGTTTCAGCTGGTGACACGAGCGATTCCAGAGGCGTTGAAAACATTGCCTTTCTTACCGCCTGACCGGTATATGGTGAAAGGGTCGGTCGGTCAAGGGAATTGGACCGACGTGCCGTGGGTGGCGGTGATGGACCAAGAAGTGACGGATTCGACGCAGCGCGGCTATTATATCGTCTACTTGTTCAGCGAAGATATGCGCCGTCTCTATTTGACGCTTGCCCAAGGAGTGACGGAGACGCCGAGAGACGAAATGGAGCGGGTGAAGCGGGACATCCGCCAACTCATTCCCGCTGAAGAACGCGTGCGGACGAATGATGACATCCGTCTTGGCGAAAGCAAACGGGCGAAAGACTACGAACGGTCGGTGGCGGCGTATATCGCCTATTCGTTTGACGATTTGCCATCCGATGAACAACTCGCGCGCGACCTCGAAACGATGATCGATTATTACCGACAGTATGTAGAGCGAACAGAACCAATGACACCGCCCGAGCAGGCCTTTTCCTATCGGGAGGCGGTTGAGCATATTCATTCATACATATCCGCCAAAGGTTTTTATTACACAAAAGAGGAAGTGGCCAACCTCTTTCTTTCATTAAAAACGAAACCGTTTGTCATCTTATCCGGCATTTCCGGAACGGGGAAAACGAAAATCGTTCAATGGCTCGCCGAGAGCGTCGGCGCCACGGAAGACAACGGCCGCTTCGCCTTGATCCCCGTCCGCCCGGACTGGAACGACGGCTCCGATTTGCTTGGCTATGTCGACATTAAAGGCGAGTTCAAGCCTGGGCCGCTTGCGAACGTCATCATCGAAGCCGAGAACCATCCCGACAAACCGTATTTCGTCGTGTTGGACGAGATGAACCTCGCCCGCGTCGAGCATTACTTCAGCGATGTGCTGAGCGTCATGGAAAGCCGCCGCTGGGAAAATGGGCGCATTGTATCGTCGCGGCTGCTGCCGCGAGAAACGGCGGGGCGCGACCTTTTTCTCCCGCCGAACGTCTACATCATCGGCACGGTCAACATGGACGAGACGACCCACCCCTTCAGCAAAAAAGTGCTCGACCGCGCGAACACGATCGAGTTCAACCGTGTCCGTCTCGACCATCTCGACTTTTTGCGCGATGTGCCGACCGTTGCACCCCAACCTGTCGGGCAGGAGCTGTTCGCGGCGCGGTATTTGCATTTGAAAGATGTATATGCCGATTATCCAAAGCTGGTAGAAGACGCGACGAAACAGCTCGTGGACATCAACCGCATCCTTGAGCCGCTCGGGGCGCACATCGGCTACCGCGTCCGCGACGAAATTTGCTTCTACCTGGCCTACAATGAAGAAGGAAAGCTAATGGAATGGGACAAGGCGTTCGACTATTGCCTCATGCAAAAAATGTTGCCGCGCCTTTCAGGAAGCGACGCGCGGCTCGAGCGGGCGCTCAAGCAGCTGTTTGTCCTTTGCGCCGGTTTTGAACCGGATGGGGACTACAGCGGTGCGCTTGATGTGTCGTACGCCCGCTATCCAAAAAGCGCGGAGAAAATTTGGCGCATGCTGCGGAGGTTAGAGGACGATGGCTTCACTTCGTTCTGGCTTGGGGCGTGACGACTATGAGCTCGTCCATATCGAAACGAACCATCTCACGCTCGTAATCAAAGGAAAGCCGTACCATGAACAATACGAAGGGCTTAAGCAGTACCGCCGCCTCGATTTCCACGAGACGATGGAGTTTTTCGCGAGCGGCGAAGGGGTGCGAAACGTCAAGCTGTTTGACGTGGACGCGGGGGCGCTTGTCGACTGGTCGGGCGGCCACCGCCCGATTTTCTTTGAAAACGGCATCTATCAGCTGCTTGTCGTTCCGAAAACCGACCGGGTGCTCTCCTTTTACCATGAGTCGCCAGCGCTGAGAAACGCCATCAGCCGTGTTGACATCGGTGGACAGGCGGTGTTGATGGGAAATCTTCACTTCCCGAATGAAGTCGGGCTGTCGACGTTCGAAATCCGCGACGGCCACCGCTCCGTTTTGGACGTGACGATCGAAATTTTCCCGACGAAATTGACCTACAAACAAGACTACCAGCGGCTGCTTGATGAAGTGAGCGAAGAAATTTACAACTTGGCGTTTCACTTTATCAAGCGCACGTACCAGCGGGCGAAGGCGAAGCGCAGCGGCGCGCCGTCCCGAAGCGAATTTTTCCGGCTTATGGAGGCGCATATCGGCGATTTTTTGCAGGCCATTCGCCATATCGAGCGGCAGCCGCACCATCAACTGTCGACCGTCCATGTGAGGGTGCGCGGCGACCAGCTCGGCCGTTTGGATGCGGCAGGACGGAATGATTTGCGTAAGCGGCCGCATGTGTTCCGCGATGTCAAACGCGGCATCGACATTGGAAGTCGAACCGTCATGCCGCAATCGGGGCTCAAAGCGAAACAAGAACTGACGTACGACACGCTCGAAAACCGGTTCGTCAAATGGATGATGACGCGCCTTGTCGAGAAGCTGCGCGATTTGTTCGAACACGTGCAAGGGAAACAAAAGCGGTACGAAACAGAACCGGATCCGGATTTGCTGGAGCGCATCCAATCGATGATCCGCGCGCTCGAAACTCGGCTTCGTCACTCCTTTTGGCGGCCGATCGGGCGGCTTGACCGCTCTGTTGCGAGCCTCGTCCTGCAAATGGCGCCTGGCTACCGCGACGCCTATCAGCTGTTTCTCCTCATCACCCGCGGCCTCGCCTTGCAGGGAACGCTGTACCGAATGTCCGTCAAAGACGTGGCGACGCTGTACGAGTATTGGACGTTTCTAAAACTCGGGCAACTTCTCGGGAAAAAATACAGACTCATCAGTCAAAACGTCATCCAAGTGAACCGCTTGGGGCTGTTCGTCCATCTCGACAAAACCCGCTCCGCCAAGCAAGTGTACGAACATCCGCACACGGGCGAGCGAATCACGCTCACGTACCAGCTGTACGAAGGGAGGCTGCCGACCGTCCCGCAAATGCCCGACACGGTTTTGGCGATTGAAAAGAAGGGAAAAGACTATACGTTCAACTACATTTTCGATGCCAAATACCGCCTTGATTTCGCCGTTTCCGGCAGCGCGTATGAAAAACGGTACGGAATGCCGGGCCCGATGGAAGACGACATCAACACGATGCACCGCTACCGCGATTCGCTTGTCGCCCGCCGCGGCGGCCCATACGAGCGCACCGCCTTTGGCGCCTACGTGCTGTTCCCGTGGCATGACGAAGACAGCTACCAAGCGCACCCGCTGTACAAAAGCATCAACGACGTCAACATCGGCGGCCTGCCGTTTTTGCCGAACGCCACCCGCCTCGTCGAGCAGTTCATCGAGCGGTTGATCGAAAACAATCCTGAAGAACTGCAACAAGAAGGCATCCTGCCGCAAGGGATCATCGAAGAATGGCGGTCGGCATTCGACGAGCATGTGCTTGTCGGCATGGTGCCAAGCGCGCGGCATTACGAAGCCTACGTGAAGCACCGCTTCTACCACATCCCAGTCAAGCAGCTGAAAAAAGGCTGGCAAAACGCGCGCTACATCGCCCTTTACCCGAAACAAGGAGCCGCCCCGCAAAACGGGGTCACGTGCTTTGGCAAAATCACCGCCGTGAACATCGTCAAACGCTCGGCCATCGCCGAACTGCCAAAACGAAGCGATGAGGAATACGTTCGCTTCGAAGTCGAAAGCTGGAACTTTCTCCAAAACGTCATCCGTCCCGTCGGCTACGGCATCGCCGTCTATGCGATGACGACGTTCAACATGCTCAAACAGGCGAAAGAACTGCCGGAACTGTTCATGAAATCAAGCGACGAAATCGTCCTTTGGCGCATCCTGCGGCGGCTGTCCGACCGCATCCGCTTCGACCTTGACGCCCGCTACTTGGATCAGGCGTCCAAAATCACCGCATACCGCGTCAAAAACGTGTCCATCCGCCTGGAAAGCGGCCGTCTCATCATCACAAACGGCGCAAAGCACAAAACAATCCCCGCCGACCTGCTCCGCAGGCAGCCGTCGGCCGTGTTTCGCGAAGTGGTGGGGATGATGGGGGAGGGGTGCGACCAGAAAATGAACCTTGAAAAGTCAACTTTGCGATGACATTGCACACCTCAAGCATTGTAGCATTTCCTCTGGGCGTTTATGAATATCGCTTTTACGGAAGCAAACGTTTTGATCCAAGTGACGATTGCGACGATGAAGATACATTTGAATCAACGACAGTTGGGCAGAAACAAAACAGAAAATGGCGGCATATTGTTTTGGCAGTTTGGTTGGATCTGTAGTAAAATGAAAGTGCTCTTGCATGGGGGATTCCTCCTTTCGAATGATGGGTCACACTTTCATTCTACAGGAGATCTGCCAGCAAGGGCTATTTTTATACTTGTCTGAGTTTTATCTAGCACCACGGGTTCAACTTGTTTGTCGAGTAATGTTGAATTTTTAGTAGCGATTCTTCTTGACTTTTTTTTTGGAAAATATAATTGTTAACTGTAGATGAGCAAATTCACTGACATAAATTGACAACTAAACAAAAAAGGAGACATGAACCCGATTCCTTGGTTAGAATAGATGTACCACCAACTATCCACAAGGAGGTTCATGTCTCATGAATAGATTAGCACATCACCAAGGAATCCACAAGTTTTTCTTCACGCTGGGGTTGACGCTGCAGCTTTCCAAACCGGTCATCAAGCATCTCATTCATATTGTCGATGCCTTGACCACCAAGGGATTCTCGGGAACATTGACTGATATTCATTACTGGAGCTTTCATCCGAATCATCGAACGACGCTCAGTCACTTTTTCACGAAAAGCCCTTGGAACGAGGAAAGGCTGCTTGGGAAGCTTCAAGAGTGGATCCTTTCCCAGGTCGAACGACTGGCCAAACGGAAGAATCAACCCCTTTTTGTTTCGATTGATGATACGATTTGCCAAAAAACAAAGCCTTCGTCACGGGCTGCGCACGCCATTCAAGGGTGCGACTGGCACTACTCGCATAAAGATCATCAATCGATCTGGGGGCATTCGCTCGTTTGGCTGATGGTGCACACCTTCACGCAGGCGTTCCCATTTGCGTTCCGCCTGTATGACAAGAAGGAGGGAAGAAGCAAAATCGACCTGGCGATCGAGATGCTTTCCTCGCTCAAGGTGAAGCGGGCTCAGCCGGTGTATGTGCTCATGGATTCGTGGTATCCGTCCAAAACGCTCATCGAAACCTGCTTGAGCAAGGGATTCCATGTCATCGCCATGCTCAAGGCGAACCGGATTCTTTATCCGAAAGGCATCGCCGTCCAAGCCAAGCAGTTCGCCCGCTATATCGAGCTCCAAGACACCCGCCTCGTCACGGTGGGTCAGGAGCGTTACCGCGTGTATCGCTATGAGGGGGCGATCCATGGCCTCGATGACGCGGTGGTGCTGCTGGCTTGGAAGGCGGATCAGCCGATGGCGCCGGAACATCTTCATTGCATCTTGAGCACCGACCGGGAACTCGGGGACGAAGACATCTTGCGTTACTATGCTCAGCGTTGGACGATCGAGTGCTTTTTCCGGCAGGCGAAAGATCAACTGAAGCTGGATGGATACCAGGTCCGTCACGTTCGGGCGGTAAAACGGTATTGGGTGACCGTTTTATTGGCTTGCGTGTACAGCATCGCCGAATCCCGACAAAACCTCTCCACCGGGCTGGAGCTTCTTCGGTCGCGGAAAGACCACAGCGTCGTCGAGTTCATTTATGACGCTGCGAAGCAAGATATTCCCATTGATGTGATCAAAAAACAGCTCCGTATCGCGTAAGGGGTACCCTGTTTGTCTCTCTAACCATGGAAATTATTGTAATGAAAAATGCTCATCTACAGTATACAATTAAAATATTACAAAATAGTTTGATAATAATAAACCGCTACTTTACTAAA
>NZ_BCPV01000081.1 GCF_001544135.1 Geobacillus zalihae NBRC 101842
TTCCTCGTGAGGTACCGTCACCGCGCCGCCCTCTTCGAACGGCGCTCCTTCGTCCCTCACAACAGAGCTTTACGACCCGAAGGCCTTCTTCGCTCACGCGGCGTCGCTCCGTCAGGCTTTCGCCCATTGCGGAAGATTCCCTACTGCTGCCTCCCGTAGGAGTCTGGGCCGTGTCTCAGTCCCAGTGTGGCCGGTCACCCTCTCAGGCCGGCTACGCATCGTCGCCTTGGTGAGCCGTTACCTCACCAACTAGCTAATGCGCCGCGGGCCCATCCGCAAGTGACAGCCAAAGGCCGCCTTTCAACCAAAGACCATGCGGTCTTCGGTGTTATCCGGTATTAGCTCCGGTTTCCCGGAGTTATCCCGGTCTTGCGGGCAGGTTGCCCACGTGTTACTCACCCGTCCGCCGCTGACCAAATCAGAGCAAGCTCCGATCCGGTCCGCTCGACTTGCATGTATTAGGCACGCCGCCAGCGTTCGTCCTGAGCCAGGATCAAACTCTCCAAAGAAAGTTGATTGGCTTTTCGGATTGTCCAGCTTCGGCCAAAGCGGCCTCCGCTTTTCTTATGACGCTTGCGTTTTGTTTAGTTTTCAAGGAACTTGTTTATCTTGCACACTTTTATTATTATACATATCATTTAATTTGCTGTCAACATATCTTTCATGAACAGCGACATTAATTAATATAATGCATTGTCATATAAAAGTCAATAACTTTTAAACAAAAAAATTAAAGGCATCTTGAATAATGATGCCTACAAAATATATCGGTCAATCACGATTAACGCTGCCGCTCCAGGGAGGCCAAGAAATCCGCAAACGATTGAGGTGACGAGGTTAATCGGAATATGGATGTTAAAATGCCCGCCGATGGCGTTGATGACAAACAGCGCGAGCGCCCCGACGATCAGGCGGATAGCAGCGTAGCCGATCAGGCGAAGCGCTTTGAGACGGGCGCCGACGATAAGCAAAACGGCGATAAGCGCTAGCAACACGGTAATGACGACTTTCGGCTCCAACGTTTGAACCCCCTTTTTGCACGCTTGTACTACCAACGTATGAGAAACAGGGGAAAAAAGAACAAAAAAATAAGGAAGTTAACGCACTTCCTTAAGTGTGATGCGGCGGTGCTTCGCTTCGCGGAGGAGGAAAAAATATTTGGCCTCAGCGAGTTGCAATGCGCTCAGCACCTCCGGAGACGGATCGACGCTTTTTTCGATGAGTTGTTTCTGCTCAAGCCATTCAGTTCTAGCCTTTTGTAGTTCAGCCATTAACTTCTCATCAAATTGTCTCTTTAGTTTCCCCTTTCGCCGCCATAACAAACCGATCCCCACCTTCTTTCTCTCTATAGCTCACGGCGCCCTTCCAACGCCTTTGATAACGTCACTTCGTCCGCATACTCCAAGTCGCCGCCGACCGGCAAGCCATGGGCGATGCGGGTGACTTTGATTCCTGTCGGCTTCAACAGGCGGGAGATGTACATCGCCGTTGCCTCTCCCTCGATGTTCGGGTCGGTCGCTAAAATCACCTCTTGGACCGTCTCATCCTGCAATCGCGTGAGCAGCTCGGCGATTTTAATATCTTCCGGTCCGATGCCTTCCATCGGCGAGATGGCCCCGTGCAACACGTGGTACAGGCCATTGTATTCTTTCATCCTCTCCATGGCGATGACATCTTTCGGATCCTGAACAACGCAAATCGTCGTCCGGTCGCGCCGCTCGTCTTTGCAGATGTAGCAAGGGTCTGTATCTGTAATATGTCCGCAAATCGTGCAATAATGAATATGCCGCTTGACATCAACGAGCGCTTTGGCAAACTCAAGCACGGTGTCTTCTTTCATCGCCAGCACATGAAATGCAAGGCGGGCAGCCGTTTTCGGGCCGATGCCGGGCAGTTTCATAAAACTGTCAATCAACTTCGATAGCGGTTCTGGATAATGCATACGCCCCCCCTAGAACAACCCTGGAATGTTAAGTCCTTTCGTAAACTGCCCCATCATTTCATTAGCCAACTCATCCGCTTTTTTCAACGCATCGTTTGTCGCTGCCAAAATCAAATCTTGCAGCATTTCAATATCGTCTCGGTCGACGACTTCCTCTTTAATTTTTACTTCCAAAATTTGTTTATGACCGTTAGCGACAACGGTCACCATGCCTCCGCCCGCCGTGCCTTCCACCGTTTTTTCCGCCAATTCTTCCTGCGCTTTTTGCATTTCTTTTTGCATTTTTTGCATTTGTTTTAACATTTTTTGCATATTGCCCATTCCGCCACGCATCATCTTGGCATCCTCCTTTAAACGGTTTATTCTTTAATTTCGATCAGCTCTTCGCCAAACAGCCGCTTCGCTTCGGCGATTAACGGATCTTCTTCGCTTTTTTCCACCATGGCGTCCTTATTGCGGATGAACTCTTCTCTTATTTTTCCCCATTCTCCCTCCGGAATGGCTACCATTTCAAAGCGGCGGTTTGTCAGCTCAAACAAAATCGCTTCGACGTTTTCTTTGACCGAACTTGTGGGATCGGTCGCCATTTTGCAGTGGATTTCGTATTTGAATTTTAATACAAACGCTGAGGCGCTCGCTGCAACCGGCTCGCTCTCTTGCAGCAAGGCAGCGTGCGACACTTTATGCTGCCGTTTCAACGTGTCGAGCACATCCGCCCAGCATCCTTTCACCAAAGCTAAATCTTCATGCGTCGCCTGTTTCAACAGCTCGTAAATGCGGCCAACCGGGGCTTTATATCCCCCCGTTTTCATCGGTTTGGACAGTTTTTTCACCGGCGCGGCGGTCGACGGAGGGGCAGGCGGTTGTTCCTTCAGGCGCCGCAATTCCGCCTCCAGCGTTTCAATCCGCTTTATCAACGGTTCCAACTCGGAAGCCGACAGCGACGGGGCGGCGGCTGATGGATGGCAAAGTTTCACAAGCGCCACTTCCAACAGAAGGCGCGGGTGGTTTGTCCACTTCATCTCTTGCTGGCTTTTGTTCAGCAACTCGATGGCCTCGTATAAATTGGAAACCGGAATCATTTCCGACAGTGAAGTGAACGCTTCGTCAACGACAGCAATTTGAATCGCTCCCTCCACATAGGGAGCGGTTTTGTACAGCAATAAATCGCGATAGTACAAAATCAAGTCTTCAACCAAACGATGCGGATCTTTCCCTTGCGCCATCATCGTTTCCAACTGCTGAAGAACCGCCGCTGTATCTTTGCGGTGGATGGCTTCGATGAAGCTCGATAAGGCGGCAAATGATGCAGCCCCGGTCATCGCCAGCACGTCGTCGAGCCGAAGTTTCCCGTCGCTGAACGAAATGGCTTGATCAAGCAAGCTGAGCGCATCGCGCATCCCCCCGTCTGCAGCACGGGCGATGGCGGACAATGCCTCATCGGACGCCTCGACACCTTGGGCGCTTGCGACATACTTTAGCCGTGAAACGATCGCCGGAAGCGGGATGCGGCGAAAATCGAACCGTTGGCAGCGGGAAATGATCGTCGCCGGAATTTTGTGCGGCTCGGTCGTGGCCAAAATGAAAATGACGTGTTTCGGCGGCTCCTCCAACGTTTTCAACAGCGCGTTAAACGCACCGATCGACAGCATATGCACCTCGTCGATGATATACACTTTGTAGCGGGCCGACGTCGGCGCAAATTTCACCTTCTCACGGATATCACGAATTTCATCGACGCGGTTGTTGGAAGCAGCGTCAATTTCCAGCACATCGGGAACCGTTCCATTCGTAATGCCGAGGCAAGCTGGACACTCATTGCATGGCTCCGCCGCTGGCGCCTGTTCACAGTTGACCGCCTTGGCGAAAATTTTCGCTGCGCTCGTTTTTCCTGTACCGCGCGGGCCGGAAAATAAGTAAGCGTGCGATATTTTATGTTGAAGCAGGGCGCTTTGCAACGTCTTGGTCACGTGTTCTTGGCCGACCATGTCCGCAAAGCGCTGCGGCCGAAACACGCGATATAACGCTTGGTATGCCACGGAAAACGGCCCTCCTCTTTCTCTCGTCCTATCTATTATATAACTTCCTATTGCAATTTGAAATAACAAAAAACCCACTCGCCATGAGTGGGTTTTGTTCCCTATCGCTATGTAAGGCCGTGCACCTTCTGTCGATTAGCTGCCCCGAGCGTTGCTCAAGCAGTTAGCTCAGCCCAGGCGTCCCCGCGGCACATGGGAGCATCCGCTTACTGCTGCTTCCTTCCGGACCTGACAGGGTTCACGGAATCCCATTGCGCGGGACCCAGACGTCAACACCACTTGCTTGAGACAGGCCTCGCAACAGACTAACCTCGAGAAGGAATTCAGCCTCGCTAGAGCGGATTGCGAGTACAGGGCACCGCTACCTCCCCGCTTAGCACGGCACTATCAGTATAGCTCGTTAGCGGAAAAAATGCAATGTCAATCGACGGAATTTTCGTTGGCACTCCCGCCAACATTTCTCTTTTGTTCGCGCAATCGTCGAAAAAATTGGCTCAACAGCGAACCGCACTCGTCAGCAAGCACCCCGCTTACCACCTTAACCTGATGGTTAAATCGGCTTTCCTGCAATAAGTTCATCAATGTCCCAGCGCACCCTCCCTTTGGGTCAAACGCGCCAAATACAACCCGTTCGATGCGGGAAAGAACAATGGCGCCTGCGCACATGGCGCACGGCTCAAGCGTTACGTACAACGTCGCCCGCTCAAGCCGCCATGAACCGGTTGCCCGGCATGCTTCATCGATTGCCAAAATTTCTGCATGAGCGATGGCGCGTTGTTCGGTTTCCCGCAAATTATGAGCGCGGGCGATGACGCGGCCGTCTTGAACGATGACAGCGCCGATCGGCACTTCGCCGATCTGCTCCGCTTTTTTTGCTTCTTCCATTGCCAATCGCATGTAGTACTCGTCGGTGTTCATCGTATACCCCTTCACACAAACGGTCATTTCTCCTTTCTTTTCATCATAGAATATGGAGAATAAAGACGCAACTAGGAGGTCAAGTATGCAAATCCACGTAGTGCAGAGTGGACAAACGTTAAGTGGAATTGCTGAGGCATACGGGACCACGGCGGAAGAAATTGTCCGGGCCAACAAGCTTCCAAACCCTGATAAACTCGTTGTCGGCCAGGCGCTCGTGATCCCGATCGTCGGTCGTTTTTACTGGGTGCAGCGCGGCGAAACGTTATGGTCGATTGCACGCCGATTTTCGATTCCGATGCAGCGGCTTGCCGAAGTGAATCGCCTCTCCTTAAACGCTCCGCTTAAGGTCGGGCAGCGGCTTTATATACCGCCCGGCGCCAAGCGAAGAGCGGAGTTTAACGCCTATATTGAACCGCGCGGCGCGACTGTCAGCCCAGCGCTGGAGGCGAGCGCTCGCGAAGCCGCTCCGTATTTGACTTATTTGAGTCCTTTTTATTTTGCGATCCGACGCGACGCGACATTGCAAGAGCCGCCGCTTGACGACTTTCCGGATATTGCCCGCGCCAACCGCGTCACGCTCGTTATGGTTGTCGCCAACATTGAAAACGGGCAGTTCAGCGACGAGCTCGGCGCGCTTATGTTAACAAACGAAACGCTGCAAAATCGTCTGCTCGACAACATTGTCGCGACCGCTAGACGGTATGGCTTCCGCGACATCCATTTTGATTTTGAATATTTGCGCCCGGAAGACCGTGAGGCGTATAATGCGTTTTTGCGCAAAGCGAAACGGCGGTTTGCACGAGAAGGGTGGATGATGTCGACCGCCTTGGCGCCGAAAACGAGCGCGACCCAGCGCGGACGTTGGTACGAAGCACACGACTACTGCGCCCATGGACAAATTGTCGACTTTGTCGTGATCATGACGTATGAATGGGGCTACAGCGGCGGGCCGCCGATGCCGGTGTCCCCGATCGGTCCGGTCCGCCGCGTTCTCGAGTACGCCATCTCTGAAATGCCAGCCGGAAAAATTTTGATGGGGCAAAACTTGTATGGCTACGACTGGACGCTGCCATATGTACCCGGCGGCCCGTACGCCCAGGCCCTCAGCCCGCAGCAAGCCATCGCCCTCGCCGCAAAGTATAACGTTGCCATCGAATACGATACGGAGGCGCAGGCACCGCATTTTCGCTATCGCGACGAAAACGGACGCGAGCATGAAGTATGGTTCGAGGACGCCCGCTCCATTCAAGCAAAATTTAATCTCGTGAAGGAACTTGGTTTGCGCGGGGTCAGCTATTGGAAACTTGGCATTGATTTTCCACAAAACTGGCTGCTGATCGCTGATCAATTTACTGTTGTAAAAAAATAAAGGCATAAAAAACCCGCCGGTCAACGGCGGGTTTTTTTATGATGGGAAACGGCTTTCGGCGGTCAGCCGTTTCAGATGACAATCTCCTCTTATGCGCGTCAGTCCTCTTCATCATCGTCTTGGCCAAGAACAAGATTTCTTGTTCCTCATTGCCAACGTCATTCACTATAACACGGCAGTCGGGAAAAGTCAACCAACGATTTGCCTCAAGCACCTTTTTTCAGCGAATGACGTCCCGATTCCCCATGTAAGGACGAAGCGCTTCCGGAACGATGACCGAGCCGTCTTCTTGCTGGTAGTTTTCCAAAATGGCGGCGACCGTCCGCCCAATGGCTAGCCCCGAACCGTTTAATGTATGCACGTACTCCGGTTTCGCTTTTGGATCGCGACGGAAGCGGATGTTGGCACGGCGCGCTTGAAACGCCTCAAAGTTGCTGCACGACGAAATTTCCCGGTACGTTCCGTAACTTGGCAGCCAAACTTCAATATCGTACGTTTTCGCCGCCGAGAATCCAAGGTCTCCGGTGCACAAGGCGACAACGCGGTACGGAAGCCCGAGCCGTTGCAAAATCGTCTCTGCCTGGCGCGTCAGCTTTTCCAATTCATCGTACGAGTCCTCCGGCTTTACGAATTTTACCAGCTCGACTTTATTGAACTGATGCTGGCGGATCAGCCCTCTCGTGTCGCGGCCGGCCGACCCGGCTTCCGCGCGGAAGCAGGCGCTGTAGGCCGCATAGTAAATCGGCAAATCATCTGCGGCCAAAATTTCGTCGCGATGCAGGTTCGTCACCGGCACCTCAGCGGTCGGAATGAGGAAATAATCTTCGCTGTCCAAATGGAACGCATCCTCGGCAAATTTCGGCAACTGTCCGGTTCCGATCATGCTCGCCCGGTTCACTAAATATGGCGGCAACACTTCTTCGTAACCGAATTCATCGAGATGGATGTCAAGCATAAAGTTGATGAGCGCCCGCTCAAGCCGCGCTCCTAACCCTTTATAAAAGACAAATCGGCTTCCCGCCACTTTGGCGGCTCGCTCAAAGTCGAGCAAACCGAGCCGATCGGCGATTTCCCAATGCGGCTTCGGCTCAAAGGAAAACGAACGCGGCTCCCCCCATCTCCGCACTTCGACATTGTCCTCTTCCGACTGGCCGACCGGTACGGATTCATGCGGAATATTTGGAATCGATAACAACAGGGCGTTGAGTTCCTCTTCCAGTTGGCGAATGTGCTCATCCATTTGCTTAATGCGGTCGCCGACTTCGCGCATTTGGACGATCAGCGGCTCCGCATCCTTTTTCTCGCGCTTAAGGGCGGCAATTTGCTGCGACACATCATTGCGTTTGCTTTTTAGCTCTTCCACCTCAGCAATCAAACGGCGGCGTTCTTTGTCCAACTGTTCAAACCGGTCGATGTTCGCCAAATCTCCGCCGCGCTGCATTAGTTTTTCTTTCACTTCTTCAAACTGGGCGCGCAATATTTTCACATCCAGCATGGCTTTTACCTCCTTTTCCATTCAATATTATACATAAAAAAGCCCCCGTCCCCAAAAGGGACGGGAGCGACCCCGCGGTGCCACCCTTATTGAAGGCTTGCGATGCCTTCCCTTTTTGCCGTTCACGGCGGCTGCCGAAAACGCCTACTGACCCGCTTTGGCGTTCAACGTTTTGCTCGAGGATGGATTCACAGGAGCTCCCTGCCGGTTTGCACCACCCACCGGCTCTCTGAAAGAAAGGGGGTCTGCTGCTTGTTCCTCTCATCGCTTTCGCTTGATCACTTTACTTAAGGCTTGACGTCATTTTCGCTTCTTTGACCATGTTGAGAAAGTATTGCATCAATCGATGATCGTCGGTCAGCTCTGGATGGAACGAGCAACCAAGAAACTGGCCTTGCCGGGCCGCGACAATGCGGTCATTGTATGTCGCGAGGACATCGACCCCGTCGCCGACCTCGACAATGTGCGGAGCACGGATGAAGACGCCGACAAACCCGTCGCCGACACCCTTAATCGACAGCTCCGCCTCAAAGCTTTCCCGCTGCCGACCAAACGAGTTCCGCTCGACTGTAATGTCCATTAATCCTAAATGTGGCTCGTCATAGCCGACAATTCGCTTCGCCAGCAAAATGAGCCCGGCGCACGTACCGAACATCGGCTTGCCGGCAGCGGCAAATTGCTTGAGCGGCTCCATCAGCCCATAGCGGTCGATGAGCTGCCGCATCGTCGTGCTTTCGCCGCCCGGCAGCACAAGACCGTCCAACCCTTCAAGCTGCTCCGGCTTTTTCACGATGACCGCCTCGGCGCCGCACGCCTCAATGGCGCGAACATGCTCCCGCACAGCTCCTTGCAGTCCAAGTACACCTATTTTCATCGTTGCTTTGCTCCTTTATTTAGCTTACCAGCCGCGTTCTTGCATCCGGTGCTCCGGCAACAATGTCGCGATATCGATGCCGCGCATCGCGCCGCCCAATCCTTTCGACAAGTGTGCGATCAATTCATAGTCTTCGTAATGAGTCGTCGCCTCTACGATCGCGCGCGCGTATTTTTCCGGATTTTCCGATTTGAAAATGCCAGACCCAACAAAGACACCGTCCGCACCCAAGTGCATCATCAAGGCAGCGTCAGCCGGTGTCGCGACACCGCCGGCGGCAAAGTTGACGACCGGCAGGCGGCCAAGCCGCTTGATCTCGCGCAGCACCTCAACCGGAGCCCCGAGCTGTTTCGCCTCAGCGACAAGCTCATCTTCGCTCATGTTGACGACTTTGCGAATTTGCGCGTTCACTTTGCGCATATGGCGCACGGCCTCAACAATGTTGCCTGTCCCCGGCTCTCCTTTCGTCCGCAACATCGATGCCCCTTCTGCAATGCGGCGCGCCGCTTCCCCTAAATCGCGGCAACCGCACACAAATGGAACGGTAAACTGCCGTTTGTCAATATGGAATTCCTCATCAGCCGGCGTTAATACTTCGCTTTCGTCAATGTAGTCGACACCAAGCGCCTCTAAGACACGCGCCTCAACATAGTGACCGATCCGCACTTTCGCCATGACTGGGATCGAAACGGCCTTCATCACTTCTTCGATCACCGTCGGGTCGGCCATGCGCGCGACACCGCCAGCGGCGCGAATGTCCGCCGGGACGCGCTCGAGCGCCATAACCGCGACAGCCCCTGCCGCTTCAGCGATTTTCGCCTGTTCTGCGTTCACGACGTCCATGATGACGCCGCCTTTTTGCATTTCCGCCATGCCGCGTTTGACGCGGTCCGTACCTGTCAATGCCAACGTTGATTCCCCCTATTCCTAATCCTTATGCTTTGCGAGGCATGCAAAAGGACGATTCCACTGTTTTATTTTACCTCAATTTTTACAAAAATCACAATGGAAAAAAGCTCCCCATCAAGGGGAGTCGATTCTACAGCCAGCCTTTCACTGTTTTGGCGACGCTTGTCCATAAATCAACAAACAGTCCGCCGACCGCGCGCATCGAAAGAACAAACCAATTGGCTTTTTCGACTTCAGCTGTTGTGACAAGCGGCACACGGATGTTTTTTTGCATGTCTGGGCTTAAGAAGGCAAGGGAGTCGTCCCCTTTATATTCGAGCGTCATATATCCAACCGTTTCCCCTTTTTTCAAAGGGGCGACTAGCTTTCCTTCTTTTGTCATTTTTTTCTTGTCCAACACATATACAGGTTTGTATTGTTTTTCCTCGCCGTTTTTCACAAGCAGATCCAGATTCTTTCCTGTCGCGACACGAACCTCTTTTTCTTTCCCTTTCACGACCGGAAGTGTTTCTTTTCCTTTCAGCTGGTACCCTTTTGGATAAAGCGTCTCGAGGGAGTATTGGTTGAATCCGTAGTTAAATAGTTTTTCTGTCTCTTTAAAGCGCGCCTCTTTTGTTGTTTTCCCACTCGCATCTTTCGCGTTCATGACAACCGAAATCAAGCGGACGCCGTTTCGTTTCGCCGTCCCGGTGAAACAGTTGCCGGCAAATTCCGTATAGCCGGTTTTCAACCCGTCTACACCTTCGTATCCGTACACAAGCCCAGGCAGCATCCAATTCCAGTTGTCCATTTTGATTTCATCTTTTGTTCCTTCCCGGAATACTTTATGAGGAATGCTCGCTGTTTTCAGCACTTCGGGATGATCTTTCAGCAACCGGTAGGCAAGCATCGCCATCGCACGTGCGGACATGACGTTTTCCTCATTTGTGCTTGTCCCTTCTGGATGGAATCCTTTTAAATCCTTATTGCTCAACCCTGTGGCATTGACAAACTTATAATCTTTCAGCCCAAGCTCTTTCGCTTTGTCGTTCATCATTTTCACAAAATTTTTCTCCGATCCAGCGATGATCTCAGCAATCGCGACCGTTGCCCCGTTCGCCGAATAAATGGCCATTGCCTCGTACAGCTCACGCACCGTATACTTGCCATCTTTTCGCAACGGGACATTGGACAGCGCCCGGTCTTGCGACAGCCGGTACACGTAATCGCTTGGCGTGTACATTTGATCCCATTTGACGCGCTTCGCCTTAATGGCGTCAAGAAGCAAATACTCGGTCATCATTTTCGTCATGCTGGCAATCCCAAGCACCGTATCGATATTTTTTTCATACAAAATTCTTCCCGTTTGTGCATCCACTAAAATCGCAGCGTCCGCCCGGATGTCAAGCGGGGCGCTTTCCGCCTTCACCGTCTGTTGAAACGGACCAAACGTTAAACAAAGGCAAATCGACAGCAACCAAAACAACCAGTTTTGTTTTCTCCTCCTCACAATGACACCCTCCTCACACAACCGTTATTGTAACATACCGTCGGCCAAAAAAATAGACGGAGGACATGTCTCCGTCACAGTTGAGCCGATCGGCGCAACTCCGATCAAAAAGCAGAGTAGTTCGGCGCTTCTTTCGTAATTTGCACGTCATGCGGATGGCTTTCACGGAGCCCCGCGCTCGTCATGCGGATAAACTGCGTTTTTTCGCGCAGCTCTTCCAAATTGCGGGTTCCACAATAGCCCATGCCGGCGCGCAACCCACCGACAAGCTGATAAATCGTGTCGGCAAGCGGCCCTTTGTATGGAACGCGTCCCTCGATGCCTTCCGGGACAAACTTTTTCGCATCTTCTTGAAAATAGCGGTCTTTGCTGCCGCGCTCCATGGCTGCGACCGATCCCATGCCCCGGTACACCTTGAAGCGGCGGCCTTGATAAATTTCCGTCTCACCCGGGCTTTCGGAAACACCAGCAAGCAAGCTGCCGAGCATAACCGCATGCGCCCCAGCCGCGATCGCCTTCACAATGTCGCCGGAATATTTGATCCCGCCGTCAGCGATGATCGGGACGCCATGTTTGCGCGCCTCAGTCGCACAGTCGTAGATCGCCGTAATTTGCGGCACACCAACCCCGGCGACAACCCGGGTCGTGCAGATGGACCCCGGACCGATTCCGACTTTAATAATGTTCGCCCCAGCCTCAATCAAGTCGCGCGTCCCTTCAGCTGTCGCGACATTGCCGGCGATGATGTTCAAGTCCGGGTATTGGCGTCGGATGTTGGCCACCGTCTCTAGGACGCCTTTCGAATGGCCGTGCGCCGTGTCAACGACAATGACATCAACCCCTGCCTCAACAAGCTTTTTGACGCGAATCATCGTGTCCGCCGTCACCCCGACGGCCGCCCCGACAATCAGCCTCCCTTTCGCATCTTTCGCTGAATTCGGGAACTCAATGACCTTTTCAATATCCTTGATCGTAATTAATCCCTTCAGCACACCGTTTTCATCAACAAGAGGCAGTTTTTCGACCTTGTGTCGCTGCAAAATTTTCTCTGCTTCCTCCAACGTTGTCCCCACCGGAGCAGTGATCAAGTTTTCCTTCGTCATTACCTCGGAAATTTTAATCGAATAGTCTTGAATGAAACGCAAGTCACGGTTCGTAATAATGCCGACCAATTTTTGCTCCTCGGGGTTGTTGACGATCGGCACCCCCGAGATCCGATATTTACTCATTAAGTGTTCTGCATCATACACTTGATGATCCGGCGTTAGGAAAAACGGGTCCGTAATGACGCCTCGTTCCGACCGTTTCACCTTGTCGACCTGCTCGGCCTGCTGTTCGATCGACATATTTTTGTGAATGATGCCAAGGCCTCCCTGACGCGCCATCGCAATTGCCATCTCCGCTTCGGTGACCGTATCCATCCCAGCGCTGAGAATCGGGATGTTCAACTGCAGCGTATCGCTCAACTTCGTGGTTACATCAACATCGCGCGGCAATACGTCCGACTTCGCTGGGATGAGAAGAACGTCATCAAACGTCAATCCTTCCTTGGCGAATTTCGCTTCCCACATGTTTTCTCCCCCTTGTCCGGAAATATTATTAGTAGCTTAACAACTGGTTAAACTACTGTCAAGGAATCAAGAAAATGTCCAACTTTTCAGTTATTTCAAGACAATTCTATGTAAGGGGGGTAAAAATGTTCGGAAATCACGGTCAACTGTTTCGCCTTTCTGTTTTCCGCTCGGCCGATACTGCGCAGCAATTTTTGCGGCAATGCTATCAACAGCTGCAGCGGGATGACGCCGTCCAACGCAGTTATGCAAACTGTTACCCATTTTTATATTATCTGGAACACGGGCAAAACTTTTACGCCGCTGCCCAGCAGGCGCCGCTGTCCATCAAGCCGGTTCTCTTGTTTTACGGCATGGTGCAGCTCTTAAAAGCATGCCTGCTCACTGTCGACCCCGACTACCCGGAATCAACATCGGTCTTGGCCCATGGTGTATCAGCAAGAAAACGAAAAAAACAGGGCTACGAATTTTTAGATGATGAAGTGAAAATACAAAAAAACGGTTTATTCGCACATTTTTCTGAAAAAATGTTTCATGTGAAACAAGAAGCTGGGGAAAAATTTCGCATGGGCACGCTGTTGCAACGAATTGGCGAGTTGCATGAAACGTTTTTTCTTCTAAGCGGGCGAAAAAAACCGTTATCCTTGCCTGTTGTACATACTGCTTCGCCGCCGATGCTCGCCATCCCAAAAGTGATTTTGGACCACTACCATATGTCGTTGTCCCGCTTTGTCCAATATCTCTGTGAAGAAGGACAAGGAAAGCGGCTTTCGTTCGCCAAAGAAGAAGGAGAATTTCTGTATTTTCATATAGAATCGCCGCTGTCGCCGGCCGGAGAAGGTCCGTTTTTATTCCATCTTGACGGTACACTCCGAATTCCAGTCAAGAAAGAGAAAACATTCTCGCTTCCAGAAATACACGCCCATTACTTGTTGCTGTATAACTTGAGCATGATTTCGCGCTATGAGACGGAATGGTGGAGCGAGCTTCTCCATTCTTACCCAAGCAAGGCATACACTTTTATTCTTGAGTTTCTCTCCGTGTCGGCGGAAAAAGTGCCGTTGCTGCTTCATGAATACTTAATGCGGAAATTTTTGGGTTGAATCAAATCAAAAATCCCCTGCTGTATATACAGCAGGGGATTTTCGCCTAGCAGCGACCTACTCTTGCAGGGGCGCTGGCCCCAACTACCATCGGCGCTGGAGGGCTTAACTTCCGTGTTCGGGATGGGAACGGGTGTTTCCCCTCCGCCATAGCCACTAGGCAATGGTTATCATCTTGGACAGTAATTATTATATCCATCCTGTTGGATTTGTCAACAGGATGTTCATTCCCTCAAAACTAGATAACCGTTGGAAGAAGCCGCTCATAGGTC
>NZ_BCPV01000082.1 GCF_001544135.1 Geobacillus zalihae NBRC 101842
GGCTGCCATTTTAATTGCTGACGATGCGAAGTTTATGCGGGTAACGCTGGCGCGCATATTGGAAAAAACGGATCACACCGTAGCCGGTGAGGCGGAAAACGGCAAAGAGGCGGTCGAGCTGTATCGCCGGCTGCGCCCCGATCTTGTCATCATGGACATTACGATGCCGGTCATGAATGGGATTGAAGCGGTGCGGGCGATTAGGGAGATCGATCCCGGGGCGAAAATCATCATCTGCTCGGCGCTCGGGCAGCAGCGTATGGTCGTTGAGGCCATTGAAGCCGGAGCGGCCGACTTCATCGTCAAGCCGTTTGAAGAAACCCGCGTGCTCGAGGCGATTGCCCGTCTTTTGTAAGCGGGCTTCGGCTCCGTACGGCATAGGAAGGCGCCGGCTTATGACCGAAGACAGCTGGGGGCGCTTCTCATGGCAAGGAAGAGGAGGGGCGCTGGCGCGATGTTGGCCGGAGGCGGCTTTAGAGCACGATAGGCAAGCGAAGTGCTTTTTGCTATAATGGCGTTGTTCGTGAATTTTGTCGGAAGAAGGTGATGGCTTTGGCGCTTGTTACATCGCTCATCGCCGTTGTGATGGCGTTTTTCATCTTTTTTGTGCGCATGAAGGCGTCGGAAAAGCCGACGAATGCCAAAAAAATTATTTTGCCACCGCTGTTTATGAGCACCGGAGCGCTGATGTTCATCGATCCGGTCTTTCGCGTTACGCGCGGGGAACTGATCGAGGCGGTCATTCTCGGCCTGTTTTTCTCGCTGTTTCTCATTAAAACGTCGAAATTTGAAATCCGCGGCAATGAGATTTATTTGAAACGCTCAAAATCCTTTATTTGGATTTTGCTCGGGTTGATTGTCATTCGTCTTGGCTTGAAAACGTATTTAGGACGAACGATCGACTACCGCCAGTTAAGCGGCATGTTTTATTTGCTCGCGTTTTCGATGATCGTCCCATGGCGGATTGCGATGTACGTTTCGTATAGAAAGCTGGCGGCGCAGCTGAAACCGCCAGTGCTGACATAAAGAGCTGTCCCGCTGATGGACAGCTCCCTTTTTTGTTGCGCCAAGCCACTTCACTTCGCTTCCCTGGAATTGTCCCGCAGACGGAGCTGAAGTCGTCGGTTCCGGCCGAAAAAGCTGCTTGTTTGGGCCGCTTTTTTCATGCTGAAACAGACGAAAGCCGCCGGTCAGCCTTAGACGAAAGGCTGAACGTCAGCGGCTTTCCAATAAATGTTTATAAGGGGCGAGATCGATGTTCTTCGCCTGCAATGTCCGGATCAAAAACTTATGGTCGCGCTTTGGCGTCGCGATAATATACCCGCGGATGAGCAAGTCGCGTGTGATGCGCGGCGCCTGCTCCTTGAGCGCAAGCTCGCCGATTTTGCCGGCGATCTTTTGCCGCGCGACGTCGCGGAACAATTCCGGCACAGGGCGAACCAATTCCTCAAGCAGCGCTTTTTCTTCTTCCCCCCATAAATGGCGCGTCTGTTCAATGTAATATTCCTGCCAGTCGAGCTCCGATTTTCCATCTTCTTTCGGCAGCCGCTTCAAAAACTTGCGGAACATGAAAAAGCCGCCGATCGACATCATGACAAGCAAAAAGACGACCCAAAGCAAAATAAACCAAAGAAACCATCCGGTCAGCACGATCCCCACCCCAACATGATGATCAACTGTTTTGCCATAGGCAAGATTCGTCTACTATTATGTCGAAAAGCTTGCTGTTTGGCAAGTTTCAAACGGCGGCTTGTTACGAAGTGTAACGCAACTGTAATGCAACTGTAAAAAAGCTTGTCCCGCCATACAGCGCCAATGGATGGAAAGCCGCCGGCCGCTTTGTATGGAAAAGATATACAGTGACGTTCCCTTCTTTGCCTGCTAATCTAGTAAACAGAAAAAAGCCAAAAGGCAACGATGAGGGGGATGCGCAGAGTGAAAAAGACGATTGCAGCGCTCGCGATCACTTGCTGTATGGCGTTAAGCTCTCATGGGCTGTCGGCGGAAGCGGCTGGCTCGTATACATACTATCAAGTGAAAAAAGGCGATACGTTGTCGAAGATCGCCAAACAATATCATACTACGGTTGCTTCGTTAAAGTTGTTAAATCACTTAAAAAGCGATGCCATTTATGCCGGAGAAAGGCTGAAAGTGCCGGCTGCGGCGAAGCGATCGGCTTCGGCGCCGGCAAAGAAGAAATCGATCTCATTAAGCGCCGCTGACCGGAAGCTTCTCGCCCAGCTTGTGCAAGCGGAGACCGGTTCGAGCGAGCCGTTGGTCGGCAAGGTGGAAGTGGCGCTTGTGGTTTTAAACCGCACAAAGCATCCGGAGTTTCCAAAGACGGTGCGCGGCGTCATTTATCAAAAAACGAAATCCGGCTATGCGTTTGTACCAGCCAAAACGGGGAAATTGACCCGCATTCAGCCGACCAAGCAGGATTACGAGGCGGTCGACAAGGCGCTGGCCTTATTCCCAAACGATCGCCGCGGCTCGCTTTATTTCTACAATCCGAAAATCACAAAAGACAAATGGATGTTGTCGCGTCCGGTGACGATTCGCATCGGGCACCATGTCTTCACGAGATGAACGGGGTCGAATAAGGCCTCGTTCTTTTGTTTTGTGCATAGCGGCAGCCGGTGGTGACGATTCTTGTGGTGCATGCCCAAGATCATTTCATGACGGCGATCACGGTCAAGGACTTAGCCGCTGAATTCGTGGAGCTGTATGAAGCGCTCAAGCGGCAAACAGCCGAATCATAATCGCCGTCGGCCGGCTTGTTGACCGGGTGAGGATGATTCGCTTCAACGGGAATGAACCCAAGGCGGGCGGCAACGGGCTGTTCTAGCGACCGCCCGCTTTGTTGATTTTACAATAATTTTATTATGTAAACATAATGACACCAGCCGTTCAGCCCGCCCGGCTGCCGCCGGGCGCGGCTAAACGGAGATAAGGAAACTCCGCTTGTTTTCGTCACATATCGTGGCTTGTGTTGTGCTTTTGCCGCGTGTGATTGCGGTTCTTCACTTTTTTCGAACCGTCAAGCGGCTCCGGCTGCCCAGGATTGTCGCCTTTTGGGGCGTTTTTGCGCATATCTTTGCCGTCGTTTTTGTTCGTCATTTGTTGTCCCTCCTTTGTCCGTTAGCATGCGGCGTTGTGCTTTCGCTTATTCGGCGCATAATTTGCGCCCGGTTTGAAACGATAAGTAGTGGATGACCGCGATGACTGCGAAGGAGGAACGAGCCATGGTTTATCATAAAACGAAGCAAGACGCGTTTCAGGCGGCGCAAAAGGCGACGATGGAGGCAAAAGAGTGGCATGACCATCTCGTCCGCGATCAAGCCGATTACGGCCATCAGTTAGCCCATTTGCGGCAGGAAGTGAACGAAGCGTTTGCACAAATTGAAAACGCGCTTGAAGTCGCCTCGGAAACGCAGCGCATGCAGCTTGAGAAATTCCGCAGCGATTTGCAGGCGATCGTTGACGAAGTCAATGAGAATGAGTAAGGGAATGCCGGCGGCGGTCATTCCCTTTTTGCATGCTATGGCAGTCCGGGATGGCGGAATGGCCGCCATGCTATTGGTTCTTTTTTCGTTTTTTGTTGTTTTGGCGCTGGGCTTCTGTCAGTGGTTCATTGGAAAACTCTTCATTGTAGCCGGCTCCCATTCCTTGCGCTTTGGCGGCGTTCATGCCAGGGATCACGTGGTTTGCTTTTCGCTTTGCCATTCGTTTCACCTCCGCTTCTAGTTTGCGACGAAACGGGCGCCTTATTCCTCTTTTGCCGCGGTAAGGAAGTAATATGGCGAGACATTGGAAATCATTATTTACAACTTGTGCTGTTCTATAATAAGATAAAGTCGTGCCGAACTTTATGGGGATTGGGAGAATTCATGCTATTTTTTCGACTTTTGTGCGAAAAAATAGTATAGTATTATTGTGAAGTGAAGGGGGTTATACATATGGCGAAACAAGATGTGTTCAACGCCCGCTCTTCGTTTGTTGTAAACGGCAAAACGTACAACTACTACCGTTTGCAAGCGCTTGAAGAAGCGGGCATCGGCCAGGTGAGCCGCCTGCCGTACTCGATCAAAGTATTGCTTGAATCGGTGCTTCGCCAAGTCGACGGGCGCGTCATCACGAAAGAGCACGTCGAAAACTTGGCGAAATGGGGAACGCCGGAAATGAAAGACATCGACGTGCCGTTTAAGCCGTCGCGCGTCATTTTGCAAGACTTCACCGGCGTGCCGGCCGTCGTCGATTTGGCTTCGATGCGCAAAGCGATGGCGGATCTAGGCGGCGACCCGTACGAAATCAACCCGGAAATTCCGGTCGATCTCGTTATCGACCACTCGGTGCAAGTCGACCGCTACGGGTCAGACGATGCGCTGGAGTACAACATGGATTTGGAATTCAAACGGAACGCCGAACGGTACAAGTTTTTGAAATGGGCGCAAAAAGCGTTTAACAACTATCGTGCCGTTCCGCCGGCAACGGGGATCGTCCACCAAGTGAACTTGGAATATTTGGCCAGCGTCGTTCACGCGGTCGAAGGGGAAAACGGCGAGTACGAAGCGTTCCCGGATACGCTTGTCGGCACGGACTCGCATACGACGATGATCAACGGCCTCGGCGTCCTCGGTTGGGGGGTCGGCGGCATTGAAGCGGAAGCCGGCATGCTCGGCCAACCGTCGTACTTCCCGGTGCCGGAAGTCATCGGCGTCCGCCTGACAGGCAAGCTGCCGGACGGAGCGACGGCCACGGACTTGGCGCTTAAGGTGACGCAAGTGCTCCGGAAAAAAGGCGTCGTCGGCAAATTCGTTGAATTTTTCGGACCAGGAGTAGCGACTTTGCCGCTTGCCGACCGGGCGACGATTGCCAACATGGCGCCGGAATACGGGGCAACGTGCGGCTTCTTCCCGGTCGACGCTGAAGCGCTTGACTATTTGCGCTTGACCGGCCGCGACGAACATCACGTTCAAGTCGTCGAAGCGTATTGCAAAGCGAACGGTTTGTTCTACACGCCGGATGCACCGGAGCCGGTGTTTACGGATGTGGTGGAAATCAACTTGTCGGAAATTGAAACGAACTTGTCTGGCCCGAAACGGCCGCAAGACTTGATCCCGCTCTCGAAAATGAAACAGTCGTTCCGCGACGCGGTGAAAGCGCCGCAAGGCAACCAAGGCTTTGGCTTGACGGAAGCGGACTTGGAGCGGGAAATTACGGTCGAGCTGAACGGCGAACAAGTGAAATTGAAAACGGGCGCTGTCGTCATCGCGGCCATCACAAGCTGTACGAACACGTCGAACCCGTACGTGCTTGTCGCCGCTGGTTTAGTGGCGAAAAAAGCGGTCGAAAAAGGCTTGCAAGTGCCGAAATACGTGAAAACGTCGCTCGCGCCGGGCTCGAAAGTCGTCACCGGCTATTTGCGCGATTCGGGCTTGTTGCCGTATCTTGAGCAGCTCGGTTTCAACATTGTCGGCTACGGCTGCACGACATGCATCGGCAACTCAGGTCCGCTTGCGCCGGAGCTCGAAAAAGCGCTCGCGGAAAGCGATCTGCTCGTGACAAGCGTCCTGTCCGGCAACCGGAACTTTGAAGGCCGCATCCACCCGCTTGTCAAAGGCAACTATTTGGCATCGCCGCCGCTTGTTGTCGCCTATGCGCTCGCCGGCACGGTCGACATTGACTTGCTTAACGAGCCGATTGGCAAAGACAAAGACGGCAACGACGTCTATTTCCGCGACATTTGGCCGTCGATGGAAGAAGTGAAGAATGTCGTCAAGCAAGCGGTCGATCCGGAACTGTTCCGCAAAGAATATGAGCGCGTGTTCGACGGCAATCCGCGCTGGAACGCCATCGAAACGACGGATGAGCCGCTGTACCAATGGGATGAAAACTCGACGTACATTCAAAATCCGCCGTTCTTTGAAGGCTTGTCGCCGGAAGTGCGCAAAGTCGAACCTCTCACCGGCTTGCGCGTCGTCGGCAAGTTCGGCGATTCGGTCACGACTGACCATATTTCGCCAGCTGGGTCGATCGGCAAAAACACGCCGGCAGGCCAATACTTGATCTCGAAAGGCGTCGAGCCGAAAGATTTCAACTCGTACGGTTCGCGGCGCGGCAACCATGAAGTGATGATGCGCGGCACGTTCGCCAACATCCGCATCCGCAACCAAATCGCGCCGGGCACGGAAGGCGGCTATACGACGTACTGGCCGACCGGCGAAGTGATGTCGATGTACGATGCGTGCATGAGATACAAACAAGACGGCACTGGGCTTGTCGTCATCGCCGGCAAAGACTACGGCATGGGCAGCTCGCGCGACTGGGCGGCGAAAGGGACGTTCTTGCTCGGCATTAAAACGGTCATCGCCGAAAGCTTTGAGCGCATCCACCGCTCGAACCTCGTTTTGATGGGCGTCCTGCCGCTGCAATTCAAAGAAGGCGAAAATGCGGAGACGCTCGGCTTGACGGGTAAAGAAGTGTTCGACATTCACATCGATGAAAACGTCAAACCGCGCGATCTCGTCAAAGTGACGGCGACGAACCCGGATACGGGTGAGAAGAAAGAATTTGAGGTCATCGTCCGCTTTGACAGTGAAGTCGAAATCGACTACTATCGCCACGGCGGCATTTTGCAAATGGTGTTGCGCGAAAAATTGGCGAAAGTGAAACAATAACGACAAAAAGCAGGCTCCCATATCGGGAAGCCTGCTTTTATTTTGTGTTGAGCTTTTTCGCTGCGTTCTCAAGCTTGCTTTTTGGATCCGGGGTGAACGTTCCGTCTTGGCCAAAGCCTTGCGGGTTGACGCCCGGCGCCTTCGTGCCGCGGTTTCGGCCGCCGTTTTTGGTCATTGCTCTCACCTCCGCTCTTTACGGATAGTATGGCCGCTCTTGGTCAAAATATAAGCAAAGGAGGAAAGCTTCACTGTTTTTCGCTAAGAGCAATCGTTGCGGCTACGATGGGATGTTCCGCTTTTCCCGCCACCGTCTGCCCCAGAGGCGCATGCTTGGCAGTTCGGCGAAAATCATGCCGGCCAAAATCGCAGCGCCGCCAAGCCAGGCCGATGGCGACAGCCGCTCTCCAGCCCAAAGGTAGGCGGTCAAAGCGGCGAACACCGGCTCCATGGCGAAAATCAGCGCGACATGGGCGGGAGTCGTATATTTTTGCACCGCCGTTTGGATGAGAAACGCCGCGGTCGTCGCCAACAACGATGTCACAGCGAGCGCCCCCCATACTTCCGGACGGCGGAGCACCGCCATATTCCACATTTGCGCGGCGTCTTCAAACCAAAAGGCAAAGAAGAAACAGAGGATGCCGACGGTAAAAATTTGCACCATGGTCAACAGCATCGTCGAATGCTGAGAGGAATAGCGGCCGGTGACGATAATGTGCATGGCAAAGGAAACAGCACAAAGAAAGACAAAGAAATCGCCCTGATTGAACGACAGCTCCGCTCCCCCTGTCAGCCAATACAGGCCGAACGCGGCAAGTGCCGCTCCAACGACCGCATTCACAGACGGTTTTTGCTTTAAAATCAAAAAGGAAAACAATGGAACGAGCACAACGCTCAGTCCGGTAATAAAGCCGGCTTTCGAGGAAGTGGTATACAACAGTCCGATCGTTTGGAATGCGTAGCCACAAAACAGCCATAGCCCCATCCACGCTCCAGCGCCGATGACTCGCCATGACAACTGGCCGAAGAGTGGGCGGGAAGCGGCAGCGATCCAGGTGAGAAGCAACAAGCCGGCCAAACTGAAGCGAACGGCGTTAAACGACAACGGCTCCAAAAACGAAATGGCATTTTGGACGACGACGAACGTCGCCCCCCAGACGAACGTCACCATGAGCAGACTCAGATCGGCTATGGTTTGACGCTTCAATTCGAATCCTCCCTCTTCATATGCTTGCGCCCCATCTCATTTTGGGTGCTAGCCGCTAGTGTACCACAAGTAGGCCGAAAAAGATAGATATTTTGGAAAAAAGATGGGCGCCTGCGGCAAAATGGTTGATACAAGAAGAATTTGCGCATAATATTAGGTAATGAACAAGGGCGCAAGTGTGGTAAAATAAAAACCAGCTCCGATCATCGCCACGCGGAAGGGTGACAATGCGTTGGACGTACAAATCCACTGGACGTATATCACGCCGAAAAAACAAGAGGCGTTTCTTGTCTCCGATTGGGTCGATGCCAAAAAGGCGCTCGCTTTGGCGGATGATTTTGAAAAAACCGGGCGGACGAAAACAGTGGAGTTCATCGATCGAAACGGCACGGTGTGGTCAAAAAAAGAGCTGCAAAAGCTGCTTGAGGAGATCGCCGGCGAGCCGCATGAGATCGTTGTGTATTTCGACGGCGGCTTTGACCATGAGACGTCCCAAGGCGGCGCCGGCGCGGTCGTATACTATAAGCAAAACGATCATCGCTACCGGTTGCGCGCCAACCGCCGGCTCGGCGAAATCAAATCCAATAACGAGGCAGAGTATGCGGCGTTTTGGTTTGTCATGCAGCTGCTCGAGGAACTTGGTGTTCATCATTTGCCGGTGACGTTCCGCGGCGACTCCCACGTCGTGTTAAAGCAGCTGTCCGGCGATTGGCCGTGTTTTGAGGACGATTTCAACATCTGGCTTGACCGCATTGAAGCGAAAATGCGCGAACTTCACATCGAACCGGCGTACGAGCCGATTTCGCGCAAACAAAATAAAGAGGCGGATTCGCTCGCCCGCCAGGCGCTTGAAGGGCAGATCATCACAAGCCGAACGGAATTGACAGGGAAAGGGTAAGGTCGTATGGGAAAGAAGCGGAACCGACGCAAAGAAATATTGGACCAAATCGCTTGGCTGGAGGAAACGTACTGCGATGGCTGCTTTTTAAAAAGCACGTTCCGGAAAGAGTACGGCAAAACGTACGCCCAATCGTTTTGCATCCAGCAATGCACGGTCGGGGAACAAATGCGGCAGTACGGGGAGATGCTTCTATCAGCGCCGCCGCGTCCGCGTCGGTAATGAAGGAATTTTTTTTAAGAGGCGGTTGGTGCGGGCGATAGGAGCCCCAATCTGCGCTTTCGCGAGCCTGGGGCGGTGCCGGCTGCGACCAGGCAAGCTCTGGCGTTTGAACGGAGGAAGCGGATGCGCTGCGAAGGCCGGTGATTGACAGAACATACGTTTTAACATGGAGAAACCTCAAAAGCTGTTCTTCTTTTCACTCCAAAAGGAAATCGCTGTTTGTCCTCCGCCTTATAGATGGTGCAAAAAGAGCTTCGCCAAGCGAAGCTCCGTTTTGCTGTTATTGCTGCGCCTCGCGAAGCTGGTGTTCGGCGCGGGCCAATGTTTGTTCGCAACGGGCGAGAAAATCACCGTCGACGCCCGTTGCTTCTTGGCGGGCGCGCGCAAGTTGGTCGCGGGCGTTTTTCACCGCTTGTTCGGCGTGGCGAAGCATCTCGGGGTCGAGTTGCATCGTCGCCTGGCCGACCATTTTCTCCGCCGTTTCGACGAACATTTCCACTTGCTTTACATCGTTGTATCCCGTATGTACGTCGGCATCGCGTCTGGCCATATGAACACCTCCCTTTCTTTATTGTTTGCCGTTTGGTGAAATTTATGCCAATCAAATGAAAAAGGCATCCTGCGATGGTGCAGGATGCCTTTCTTTCCGCTCCCGTTCTCTCGTCTATGTCAACGAAGTCTTATAATTTGACAACGTTCGCTGCTTGCGGTCCGCGGTTTCCTTGGACGATTTCAAACGAAACTTCTTGGCCTTCTTCTAACGTTTTGAACCCTTCACCTTGGATCGCCGTGAAGTGGACGAATACGTCGGAACCGCCTTCCACTTCGATGAAACCGTAACCTTTTTCGTTGTTAAACCATTTTACTTTACCACGTTGCATAATGCTGAATTCCTCCTAATACCTTTAGCCAACTTGGCTAACCTCAAGATTTTTATCAAATAACAAAATATACTCCACAGCCAACCAAGGTGCGTCCTCATGATGAATGCCTGAAATATATTCTGTTATGTGATGACTTTACTATACACTATTCGGAGCTGCCGCGTCAAGCAAAAGAAAGGAAATTTCCGAAAAAAAGTGTCCCCCGCTGAAAAAATGCTGTTCAGCAAAGGAAAACAGACCGTCCGGGGAGAAAAAAGTCATGAACGGGCAACGACAGCCATACATTGGAATAGGAACGACGCAAAGGGGGAGGAGCGGATGTACCGCGGAAAAATCGCGGGAAAAGAAGTGATCGTCCGGCTGGGCAGCAGAGTAAGCCGCCGCTATTTCAGCGACAATAAAATTTACAACATGGTGCTTTCGTACGGGGAATCGGCGTTCCGCAAAGGGCAGGACACATTTTGCATTTACAACGACCGCATCGGCTTGATTGTCGCGGAAGTCGAGCAACAAGACGTCCCGGTCATCCGGATCGACTACATTATCGAGAACGAAAATGTGTACGAATAACCGATTGACAATCGATAGAGAATGCAGTAATCTCGAATGTAAGCGGTAACAAAAAACCGCGTTCGTCTGTTTCAACCGGAAACAGGCCGCCGCCGCTAGGCGCGTCTGTTTATTTTTTGCTCCGGCGCTGAAACGGGCCGCGGTTTTTTTCGTATATGTAAACAACGAGAGATAGCGAAAGAGGTGACAACGATGCTGCTTCGCAAAATGATGTCAAAAGTCGGAGTCGGGTCGGCGCACGTCGACTTGATCTTAAATAAATCGTTATGGCGCCAAGGAGAAGTGATTCAAGGGATCGTCCACATTTACGGCGGAACGGTGGAACAAAGGATCGAGCGGCTTGATGTCGAGCTCGTGCAAAAAACGATCGAAAACGGCAAGGAACTGGATGCCTTTGTCGCCGTCATTCCGGCGGCCGGAGCGTTTTCGATCAAGCCGGGCGAGAAAAAGGAGATCCCGTTTTCCTACACGATTCCGGAAACGTTGCCGCCATCGCGCCCTGGCCGGTCTTATCGGTTCATCACCCGCCTTCATATCGAAGACGCGGTTGATACGCTCGACTTCGATTATGTGCAAATTTTGCCGAAAAAATAGGTTGACAGCGTTTTCAACAGGTGATATGCTAAAAGCAAGTTAATACGTTGGGGTGGAGAAGCGGAGACCCACACATATTCCTCGTTGATGGGCGGGGAAGTGTGTGGGTTTTTGCTTTTTCACCCAACGGTTCACCCTCCGGAGGGGCTGAACAAACAGGAAATGGGAGAAGAAATCACGAAATGAAGAAAAGGGGGAAGAGAACAAATGTCGCCATTTTTAGGGGAGCTCATCGGCACAGCCTTGCTCATCATTTTCGGCGCGGGTGTGTGCGCCGGGGTCAACTTGAAAAAATCATACGCGGCCAACTCCGGCTGGATTGTTATTACGATGGGGTGGGGGTTGGCGGTGGCCGTGGCCGTATACGCTGTCGGCCAGTATAGCGGCGCCCATCTCAATCCAGCGCTGACAGTCGCGTTGGCGCTCGCCGGTGATTTTCCGTGGAAAGACGTGCCGGGCTATATTGCGGCGCAAGTGCTTGGGGCCGTCATGGGAGCGGTCATTGTCTACCTCCACTATTGGCCGCATTGGAAAGAAACGGACGACCCGGGCGTCAAGCTTGGCGTGTTTGCGACAGGTCCGGCCGTGCCGAATGCGGCTGCCAACTTGCTTAGCGAGATCATCGGCACGTTTGTGTTGGTGTTGGCCATCTTGGCCATTGGCGCCAACCAGTTCGCCGATGGGCTTAATCCGTTTGTCGTTGGTTTTTTGATCGTGGCGATCGGCCTGTCGCTCGGCGGCACGACGGGATACGCCATTAATCCGGCCCGCGACTTTGGGCCTCGGTTAGCCCACTTTTTGCTGCCCATCCCAGGGAAAGGATCATCAAACTGGTCGTACGCATGGGTGCCGATTGTCGGGCCGCTGCTTGGCGGCGCGCTAGGCAGTTTGGTGTATAAAGCTGTTTTCTTGGGAAAATCGTCAGGCGCATTATGGGGAGTGCTGGCGGCAACGGCAGCCGTTTTGGCGGCGGCGAAGATGACAAACGGAAAGACAGTGAGCGCCACAAGCCGCCGTTCTCTGTAGCTGGCATATGGGGATTGCAAGCTCATCAAGGAGAAGGGGGAAGAAGGTTATGAATCAATACATGTTAGCCATCGACCAAGGCACAACGAGCTCGCGTGCGATTTTGTTCAATCAAAAGGGCGAAATCGTCCATATCGCTCAAAAAGAGTTTACGCAATATTTTCCGCAGCCCGGCTGGGTCGAGCATAACGCGAACGAAATTTGGGGCTCGGTGCTCGCCGTCATCGCGAGCGTCTTGTCCGAGGCGCAAGTGAAGCCGGAACAAGTGGCAGGGATCGGGATTACGAACCAGCGGGAGACGACGGTGGTGTGGGAGAAAGACACCGGCAACCCGATTTACAACGCCATCGTCTGGCAGTCGCGGCAGACGGCCGATATTTGCGATGAACTGAAGGCGAAAGGGTATGACCCGTTGTTTCGCAAAAAAACCGGCTTGCTTATTGACGCCTATTTTTCCGGGACAAAAGTGAAATGGATTTTGGATCATGTCGACGGAGCGCGCGAACGGGCGGAGCGCGGCGAATTGCTTTTCGGCACGATCGATACGTGGCTCATTTGGAAGCTGTCTGGCGGCCGCGCCCATGTAACCGATTACTCGAACGCGTCGCGCACATTAATGTTCAACATTCATACGCTTGCGTGGGATGACGAGCTGCTTGATATCCTAGGCGTACCGAAGGCGATGCTTCCTGAGGTTCGGCCGTCGTCGGAAGTGTACGCGAAAACCGCCCCTTATCACTTCTTTGGCGTCGAGGTGCCGATCGCAGGCGCCGCGGGCGACCAGCAGGCGGCCTTGTTCGGGCAGGCGTGCTTTACGGAAGGGATGGCGAAAAATACGTACGGCACCGGCTGCTTTATGCTCATGAACACCGGGGAAAAGGCGGTCGCGTCGAAACACGGGCTGCTCACGACGATCGCTTGGGGAATAGACGGCAAGGTCGAATACGCCCTTGAAGGCAGCATCTTCGTCGCCGGTTCGGCCATTCAATGGTTGCGCGACGGCTTGCGGATGATCAAAACCGCAGCGGACAGCGAAGCGTACGCCGAAAAAGTCGAGTCGACCGACGGGGTGTACGTCGTCCCGGCGTTCGTCGGGCTCGGCACCCCGTATTGGGACAGCGAAGTGCGAGGCGCGGTGTTTGGCCTCACGCGCGGCACGACGAAAGAGCATTTCATCCGGGCGACGTTGGAATCGCTCGCCTACCAGACAAAAGATGTGCTTGCCGCCATGGAAGCCGATTCCGGCATCTCGCTGACGACGCTGCGCGTTGACGGCGGGGCCGTGAAAAACAACTTCCTCATGCAGTTCCAGAGCGATTTGCTGGCCGTTCCGGTTGAACGGCCGGTCGTGAATGAAACGACGGCCTTGGGCGCGGCGTATTTGGCCGGATTGGCCGTCGGCTATTGGAACAGCCGGGATGACATCGCCGCCCAATGGCAGCTGGATCGCCGCTTTGAACCGAAGATGGACGACGCCAAGCGTACCGCTCTCTATGAAGGATGGAAAAAAGCGGTGCAAGCGGCGCGGTCGTTTAAATGATGGAAAAACGCAGATGTCTCGTCATGGGCATCTGCGTTTTTGTGTTTTGGCTTGCACGTCACGGGGCGGAAAAAAATGAAACAGCATCGCCCTCCTCTGTTTGTCGAGTAAAGGCGAATTTTTTCTGAATGCGCATTCAACAAGACAAAAAACTGAGACTTTGAAACATCAATATGATAAAACAAAATAATGTTCTAAATAATCATATATAACGAGGGTGAAATTAAAAAAATGTTGAAAATACAAAAAATATCGTGTAA
>NZ_BCPV01000083.1 GCF_001544135.1 Geobacillus zalihae NBRC 101842
TGTGAGTAAGATCTCTAAAATTTAGGTCATTTGTTTTGTTAGTTTTGACTGTTTTTAATCAGGGCTTTGTTAAATTTCAATGTTGATTTTTAAACCACACAAAAAGACCGAAATAAATTCGGTCTTTTTGTGTGTCTTCTTCAACTATTGCATTATTCTTTCACATTTAGCAATCGCATGCTGTTTAATGTTACGATTAATGTTGCTCCCATATCCGCAAATATCGCTAACCATAACGTTAACCAACCAGGTACAATTAACAATAACGCCAGCACCTTAATGCCCAAAGAGAAGGTAATGTTTTGCTTAATAATTGCTAAAGCCTTGCGGCTCAATTTAATCGTATATGGCAATTTACTTAAATCATCAGACATTAAAGCAATATCGGCTGTTTCAAGGGCTGTATCGGTTCCAGCACCACCCATTGCCACACCAACGGTTGAAGCTGCAAGAGCTGGTGCATCGTTCACACCATCTCCAACCATCGCAACACTTCGATACTTGTCGCGAAGCTCTTTGATGAAATTCAGTTTATCTTCTGGAAGTAAATCGGCTTTAATATCGGAAACACCGACTTGTTTTCCGATGGCTTCGGCTGTTCTTTGGTTATCTCCCGTCAGCATCACCGTTTTTTCAATACCGACTTGATGAAGTTTTCGAATAACCTCTTTGGATGATTCTCTTATTTCGTCTGCCACGGCAATTAACGCCAGAATTTCTTTTTCCGTTCCTAATGCCATGACCGTTTTCCCTTGTATTTGAAGGGTTGTAATTTGTTCTTTTATTTCTGATTGGATGCCATTTGGAAGAAGTTCTTCAAAAAGACCTGGACTTCCGACATAATACATTGCGTTATTTACTTTGGCTTTGACCCCTTTACCTGTAATGGATTGGAATTCTTCAACCGATACATCATTAAAATTCAATCCATCTTCTTCTGCTTTTCTTATAATGGCGGAAGCAAGTGGATGTTGTGAGCCTTTTTCAATGGCTGCTGTAATGGTCATTAGTTCATTTTCATTGCCATTATAAGTGACTACATCGGTGACGGAAGGAATACCTTTTGTTAATGTTCCTGTTTTATCAAAAGCAATCACTTTTAAGTTTCCTGCTTCCTCTAAATAAATACCACCTTTAATTAACACACCGTTTTTCGCTGCATTTCCAATGGCAGTTACAATCGAAACAGGCGTGGAAATAACCAACGCACACGGACAACCAACCACTAATACAGCTAGACCTCGATAAATCCATTCGCTCCAATCAGCACCCATAAATAATGGAGGAATAACGGCTAGTAAAAGAGCAAAAATGATAATGGCTGGTGTATAGTATTTGGCAAAACGATCTACAAACGCTTGAGAAGGTGCTCGTTCTGCTTGAGCTTCTTCCACTAAATGGATGATTTTCGAAAGAGTTGTATCTTCCACTCGTTTTGTAACTTTTACTTCCAATAACCCTTCTTCATTCAATGTTCCTGCAAAGACTTCATCACCGACTGTTTTGGTTACTGGAACACTTTCTCCCGTAATGGCAGCCTGATTTAGCGTAGATGTACCCTTGATGACGATTCCATCCATCGCTAATTTCTGACCAGGCTTTACGATCATAATATCTCCGACTTGAATATCGTCAACAGGGACCATCATTTCTTCATTTCCGCGACGAATTAATGCTTCTTTTGGAGCAATATCCATCAACGATTCAATGGATTGACGAGCTTTATCCATGGAATAACGCTCTAAGGCTTCGCTAATGGCGAATAGAATAACAACCGTTGCACCTTCTCCCCATTCACCAATCGCTGCAGCTCCTAAAATCGCCACTGTCATCAGCGTATTCATATCAAAATTCAATCGAACTAGGTTTTTGAAACCTTTTATAAATAACGAATATCCACCGATTAAAATTGCTGCAGCATATCCAATTGTCGCAAAGATATGCTCTTCTCCGTATTGCTTCCCTAAAAACCAACTGATCACAAGCAAAACGGCGGAAATATACACTTTAATGTTCTCTTTTTGCTTCCAAAAAGGTTCACGCTTGACTGCTTTTTCTTTATCTTCCCGAACCTTTAAGTTTTCAAAAGCTCCTGCTTTTTCTAATTCTTCGATGGTTGTTGTACCCCAAACGGTAATTTTAGATGCTCCAAAGTTTACTTTAGCATCTTGAACACCTGGCAATGATTTTACATTATTTTCAAACTTTGCCGCACAGTTTGCACAAGTAAATCCTTGAACACGGTAGGTTTTCGCTTCTGATTTAGATAATTTTGCTTGTTGTTCAGACACGGACTTTCACCTCTTTATCATGTGCTAACGCAATCATGATTAACTGCTTAATATGGTCATCATCCAGCGAATAAAATGCTAGCTTTCCTTCTTTTCGATACTTTACAATCCCTTGTTTATAAAGAGTCCGTAAATGATGGGAAGTGGTTGCAACAGAAGCCCCAATGATATTGGCAATATCACATACACATAACTCTTCATCTTGGCAAAGTGAATAGGCAATTTTTGCCCTATTTTCATCTGCCAGTGCTTTAAACAACAGGACAACACTGGATATATCTTCTTTTTGCAATTCCCCTTGTATTCGATTGACTTTTTCTTCGTCATAACAATAAATTTCACATGTATCTTTCTTACTCATTCATTATCCCCCTTTCATATTCAAATTTCCGTTTGAATATATTATACCTCATTTCTTTTATTATTCAAACATTTATTTGAATGAAAAACAAAAAAGAATTGGATGTAAAAAATCAACCTAATATTTACCAGGCATTTCATTTAATTAGCTACATCAAAAAATTCTATTAGCTAAAAACAATAAACCTCATTATCCGCAAAAAGATAATGAGGTTTACTATTTCTTAACCAAAGAATGTTTGGAACAATAAATATGCGTTTAAGCTGATAATCACCATCGCTACCATCCAAGCAAGAACTTTCAACCATAATGGATTTGCGAACTCGCCCATTTTCTTTTTATCGCTAGTGAATTGAACGAGAGGCACTACCGCGAAAGAGAGCTGTAAAGAAAGAATAACTTGGCTCAAAATAAGTAATTGAGCCGTTCCGCTTTCGCCATAAAGAGCAGTTACAACAACGGCTGGGACAATGGCAATCAATCGAGTGATCAGCCTTCTTAACCAAGCAGGAAGGCGAATGTTTAGAAAACCTTCCATCACAATTTGACCAGCTAAGGTTCCTGTTAATGTGGAGTTTTGACCAGAAGCCAACAAAGCAACTCCAAATAAAATACTTCCAAGTGTTGTTCCAAGCAGTGGAGCAAGCAAGTGATAAGCATCTTCAATCTCCGCAACATCTTTCATTCCTGCTTTATGGAATGTAGCAGCAGAAACAATAAGGATAGATGCATTAATAAATAAAGCGAAAAAGAGTGCAATGGTTGAATCCCAAGTGGCATATTTGATCGCTTGTCGTTTACCCGAGCTGGTTTGTTCGTATTGACGTGTCTGCACAATGGAAGAATGCAGATAAAGATTATGAGGCATTACGGTTGCACCTAAAATACCGATTGCAATATAGAGCATGGATGGATTGTTAATAATCTCTGGGCTTGGAACAAATCCCTTCAATATGCCACCTACATCTGGCTTAGAAAGAAAGATTTCAGTCACAAAGCAAGCACCAATGGTTAGAATTAAAACAATTACCAACGTTTCAATATAACGAAACCCTTTATTCTGTAATAGCAATACGACCAGTACATCCAGAGCTGTAATAATCACTCCATATATTAACGGAATGCCAAACAACAATTTCAAAGCGATTGCCGAACCGATCACTTCGGCTAGATCACAAGCTGCGATTGCCAACTCGCATAAAACCCATAAGATCATTGCTACAGGCTTGCTGTAATGGTCGCGACAAGCTTGGGCTAAATCCCTTCCCGTTACAATTCCCAACTTGCCAGCCAATGCTTGAAGCAATATTGCCATTAAATTGGAAAGCAAAATAACGGAAAGCAACGTGTATCCGAACTGGGAACCTCCTGCGATATCAGTCGCCCAGTTTCCCGGGTCCATATACCCCACGGCAACTAAGTATCCTGGTCCAGCAAACGCAAGAAACTTTTTCATCCAAGAACCCGTTTTTGGTATACGCAAACTTCTATATACTTCGGGCAATGTTGGTTGTGTCCGTTTCTTTCTCCAACCTTCCTCAACGACTAACGGCAGTTTTTTTTTATTTTCACTCATGATGATCACCTCATGATTGGTTTTCGCTAAATATTTTGCATTAAGGAAACTTTTGGGGTAAAAAAATTTGCTCCTACAACTTAGAATTAGATATATGTAAGAGCAAAGAAAATGTTGCCTAAATAAATTGTACATCAGAAACTTTTTTAGTCAATGGAAACTTTTATCGTTTGTTAGTTTAAGATCGCTAAAATATTGAACAAGGTACTGACCTTGTTCAAACCATTTAATGATATTTGAAGCTTATGTTTGAATGAATACTCTCCCACTTACGCTAAGCTTAGAAGGGCTATAAAAAGTTCTAACCACAACATTGCAAGCACCTTCAATGGTTTAAAATATCATTTATCAAATACTCTGCATCGGCACCCACTCCTCCAATAAGAGCAGATCCCCTTCGATACTGCCACGGCAATCCCAAGAAGTACAATCCTTTCACAGAAGTTACCCCTCTTTGGTGAATGGGCTTTCCTCTATGGTCTAAAACATTCGGAATTTGAATCCAACTGTAATCAGAATAAAATCCAGTTGCCCAAATGACATTTTGAACTTGAATTTGACTGTTATCTGCAAAAGAAATAACATCTCCTAAAATACTTTCTGTTCTGGGTTTAATTTTAATTTTGCCTTCTTGTATTAAATGTTTCAGTTCTTTACCGAAAATAGGGTCACTTTGCTTACTGATAAACTGACCTAACGAGCTGTTGATATGGACATTTAATAAACCTAATTTTTTAAACCACCAGAAAATACTTTTACCCATTATTTCAAGTGGAAAGAACTTCATTTTATGACCTACAGATAAATAAACTTCTCTGTCTTCGGACAATTCAACAGCAATTTGTGCCCCTGAATTTCCCGCACCGACTACCAAAACAGAGCCTTCTTGTAATTGAGATGGATTCAAATAACGGGATGTATGCACTTGATACACTTTATCGGATAAGCTTTCTGCAAATGGTGGAATGTATGGCTTTTGGAAAGGACCCGTTGCTACAACCACTTTCTCTGCCACATAATTACCATTATTGGTTGTAACTTTAAAAATCTCATCTTCTTTTTGAAGGGAAATGACTTCTGTGTTCAGATGAATAGGTAATTCAAATTTTTGAGCATAATCCTCTAAATAATCGGCAATTTCATCCTTGGTTGGATATCCGTTCGGGTCACCCTTTAAAGCCATTCCTGGCAAAGAACTGAACCAGCGAGGAGTAAAAAGAACTAAGGAATCATATCGGTTTCTCCAAACATCTCCGATTCGATTTTCCTTGCCAACAATGGCAAACAATATATTATTTTGTTTCAGATAATATCCCATCGCTAGTCCTGCCTGACTAGCACCGATAACCAGAACATCAACGATGTGTTGCATTTTATCACCTCTCTTCTGAAAAGGATTAAACTTTCATTTCCCCGTGATGGATTTGAGAGGTTTCAATTTGAATGGTTGCATGCTGAATTTTAAAGTGGTCCTCAATAAAATGGATCGCTTCTTGTAAAACCTTTTGGCTGTCTTGATGATCTTCAATCAAAATATGGCAACTTAATGAGTCTAACCCTGAAGTAATTGTCCAAATATGAAGGTCGTGAACGTTAATCACTCCTTCAATACTTTCTAAGGCTTTTTTCACTTCATTTTGGTCAATGGTAATTGGCGTTCCTTCCATCAAAATGTGAACCGTATGTTTAATCACTCCCCAAGCGCCTTTCAAGATTAATAAGGCAACCAAAATGGAAATAATGGGGTCAGCGACATACCAACTAAAGAGCCACATGACAAGCCCAGCGATGATAGCACCTACGGAACCCAAAGCGTCACCGATCACATGAAGATAGGCACTACGCAGATTGACATTATTTTTTACATCCCCTTTTTTCATTAACGCCCAGGCACTTAAAAGATTGGCAAAAAGTCCAATGGACGCAATCAGCATCATAGAGCCGCTAGCTACGGTTGGTGGGTTGTAAAAACGCTGAATAGCCTCCCATACGATAAACCCAGCGATAACAAACAAGGTAACTCCATTAAATAAAGCGGCTAAAATTTCAAAACGATAAAAGCCATACGTTTTATTTGGGGAAGCTGGTTTGGTGGCAAACCAAATTGCAACTAAGCTAAGAACAAGTGAACTGGCATCACTAAGCATATGACCAGAGTCAGAAAGAAGGGCTAGGCTGTTTGTGATTAAACCTCCAAAAAACTCTAATAACATAATTCCAGCGGTAATGAGAAGGGCAATCGTAAGCCCTTTTTTATTACCTTCTCTGCCGTGGTCGTGGTGATGGTGTCCGTGGTGATGGTGATGACCATGGTGGTCGTGAGAATGATGGTGGTGATGATGCACGATAAAATTGCCTCCTTAATGATGTTCAGCATGGTCAATGGCTTGTTTTAATAATGAAATAACGTGTTCGTCATCGCAGGAGTAAAACAGTGTTTTTCCTTCACGGCGATACTTAACCAGTCTCAGATTTCGTAACATACTAAGCTGATGGGAAACGGCTGATTGAGACATTTCCAACACTTCTGCAATGTGATTGACATTGCACTCTTCTTGCGATAACAAATAAAGAATTTTGATTCTTGTTGGATCAGATAATACCTTAAATATTTACGATACATTTTCAATGGTTTCAGATTTTAAGAAAGAATGGTCTTCTGTCTTCATGATGATTTCCCTCACCTTATTTATTATATATGAGCATATGTTCATATGTATGTATCATATTTTACATTCATTTTTTTGTCAAGTTTAGGAAATGTTTTTAATGAAAATGTATGATTTAGCTCATAATGAATGGAAGGAGGCTGATGATATGGGACACAATCATAATCATTCCCACGTACCGGATAACAAAAAGGGATTAATGATCGCTCTTCTTATTACTTCGGGGATAACGGTTTTGGAGTTCTTTGGCGGACTATTGACGAATAGCCTAGCATTATTATCAGACGCAGGGCATATGTTAAGCGATATTGGCTCTCTAGCTTTGAGCTTAGTCGCTATGTGGTTCGCCGCAAGACCACCTTCTCCACGAAAAACATACGGTTTTTACCGATTTGAAATACTGGCAGCTCTGTTGAATGGACTGCTCTTATTCGTCATTGCGGGATTTATTTCTTACGAAGCTTATAAACGTTTTTTTGAACCTCCAACAGTCTCAAGCGGTACAATGATGCTCATTGCTACCATTGGATTGTTGGCAAACATGACTAGCGCATTTATTTTAACAAAAAAGAGTGATACCAAAGAAAATGTAAATGTGCGAAGTGCCTATTTGCATATTATCTCTGATGCATTAGGTGCAGTTGGGGCAATCGTGGCAGGGATTGTAATGTACTTCTTCGGCTGGTATGTGGCTGACCCCATCATCAGTGTTGTCGTGTCGCTATTAATCCTAAAAAGCGCTTGGGGTGTAGTAAGCAGCTCCTTCCACATCCTGATGGAAGGAACGCCGATTACCATTGATATGGAGAAAGTAAAGCAAACGCTTCAGTCCATTGAGGGGGTAAAAGATGTTCACGATTTACACGTCTGGACAATCACCTCTGGGTTGGATTCGCTCAGTTGCCATTTGCTCATCGATGATACCAAGGATAGTCAGGACATTTTGAAACAGTCTATCCAACGGATTGAAGAAGAATTTCACATCTTGCATACGACCATTCAAGTGGAAAAATCGGACTTGCAACATGCCGATTTAAGGGTATAAAAAGGACAGCAGTGAGCTGTCCTTTAAAATATCAGCACATCTTTTGTAAATTCTTCTTCAAGTTCCCGTATGACGTTATCCTCATTACTTGTTTGTTGTATTTGTTCCTCTTTTTTTTCTGTTTCTTTCTTGTCTTTATCCCTGTTCATTAGAAACCTCCGTATGAATGCAGTTTATCGATCGATTCAAAATGACCGCTTTTTATTGTTCGTTTTGGGTTTCATTTTTAGCATCCTCCTTGTTACGTTCTGTATACCATATCATCCCCACATTTTAGTTGTGTCACATCCGCTTTCATATTTTTAGCGATGTCTTGTGATATGACAAGAAAAAAGACGTTCCAAAACTGTTTTAAGTTTGAACGCCAATTTGCTTGTCATTTTAATCTTTCCACCTCTTAACTGAACCCGTTATTTTATGTCGGTCTTTTTTCTTTTCCATCTTGAACTATCGATTCCCGTTAGTGCAATAGGTGACTTCATGATGTAAAGATTCATCTTTTTTAGGTGGGATTTTTTATAATGACATATCCCCCATGGGGGGATATTATTATTTAAGGAGGGATTAGTATGAGTGAAAAAAATCGTGAACATAGTCATCGACACAATCATGAACATAAATACCGAAAACAAGTTATTAACCGATTAGCAAGAATCGAAGGACACGTTAGAGCTATTAAGGAAATGGCTGCTGAAGGGCGTGATTGTCCAGATATTCTTTTGCAAATTGCAGCAGTTAGAAAAGCTTTGGATAGCACGGCAAAAGTGATCTTTGCAGACCATATGGAAAGTTGTCTTGTTGATGCCGTACACCAAGGCAATGAAGATCAAGTATTAAACGATTTAAAAAAGCTTTAGATAATTTCATACGTTAGGAAGTGATTGATATGCTTTCAGAACGCATTATTCAGGAGCAAACAACCAAACAAAAGATTTCCATGATCATTTCCTTGGCTGTTCCAGCCATGATTGAAAATATTCTCCAAACTGTGGTTGGTTTTGTCGATACTCTTTTTGTTTCTAAACTCGGATTAAATGAAGTCACCGCAGTTGGTGTGGCTAATGCTGTCTTAGCTGTATATATCGCGGTTTTTATGGCAATCGGAGTAGGTACGTCCTCGCTTGTTGCTCGTTATATAGGAGCCGGGGATTTTGAAAAGGCAAAGGCTGTAGCAAAACAATCAACTTGGATTTCTTCTATAGCAGGCTTATTATTGGGTATTATTACTTTATTGTTTGCTGAACCACTACTTCGAATAATGGGTGCGGAACCCAATGTTTTGGCTGATGGAACCGTTTATTTTCGTATTGTTGCGGGACCATCCATTTTCATTTCCCTTATGTTTATTTTTGGAAGTATTTTAAGAGCTGCTGGGGATACAAAAACACCAATGAAAGTTAGTTGGTGGATTAATTTTATTCATATTGCATTAGATTACATCCTCATATTCGGACTAGGGTTTAATGGGTTTGGGGTTGCCGGTGCAGCTTGGGCAACGGTAATTGTTCGTATTCTAGGTGCAATCGCTCTTTATTATTACATTAAAAAGTCCAAAGTTTCTTTCTCGATTTTTGGCGGTACGTCAAGTAAATCATTTACTTCTCCAATTTTAAAGTTATCTGGACCGGCAGCAGCAGAAAGGCTTATTATGCGTTTGGGTCAGGTACTCTATTTTGGATTGATTGTCCGAATCGGTACCGAAACCTATGCCGCTCATACAATTGCAGGAAATATTGAAACCTTTTCTTATATGCCGGGTTATGGCTTAGCTGTAGCTGCTACGACATTGGTAGGGCAAAGCATTGGGGCTAAACTTGAAAAAGAAGCTTATAAATACGGAATGCTAACCACAGGAATTGCCGTAGGGTTTATGTCCTTCGTCGGAATTATATTGTTTTTCTTTTCACCTTGGTTCGCAGCTTGGTTTACCACAGATAAAAACGCAATCGATATGGTGACTACGGCATTAAGAATTGATGCATTTGCTCAACCAGCGTTGGCTGTTGGCTTAGTTTTAGCAGGTGCTTTACAGGGGGCAGGAGATACCAAAAGTCCAATGTACAGTACAGCTATAGGAATGTGGATCATTCGTGTTGTAGGTGTTTATATATTGGGAATTCAATTAGGAATGGGTATAGTTGGTGTTTGGTTATCGATAGCTATAGATTTATTTGTTCGTGCCATCTTTTTGTTCTTTATGTTTAAAAAGCGAATGTTTTATCTATCTAATCAAGGAGAATATCAGCACTAATCAAATAAATGGGGGAAAGGTTCTATCGAAAATCTTTACCCCAAAAAAACTATACCTATAATGGAACATTATTGCCAGTTAGTCATCCTTAGAGCGAGCTTCACCACAGATGATGGGAGTTCATTCGTCTTTCCATGGAAAACAACCATGCTTTTAACAGAGCCTACAGAAAAAATAAGTAAAATGAAACCAATACAAAACCGATTATAGCTATGATAACGCAGTATATTTTTGTAGATGTGCGTAAAGCTGTTCCGAAAATCTCTTTTCCCGTCACGGAAAGCATGACCCCCATCGCCAACGCGATAATCATTGCTACTAGCCAAGGGACCCCCATTCCATAATTGCTTCCTATGAAGGCTCCAACTCCTACGGGGGCGGAGGCTATGGTTGCCCCAAGTATGATGCTGAGAATTCCAAACCCAGCCATCAGCAAGGGAGTAAAAACAGCAATACCTTCTGGAATATTGTGAAGCATAATCGCAGTCATCATTGGTTTAGTCAATGAATCGTGAGTATTGGCTCCAAGTGCGATGCCTGTTGGAAAATTGTGTAGGGCAATACTGAATGTTAAAAATAGACCAGAATGTACAAATAAGTCTTTTTTAGCGTCATTGGTAATAATGATCACATGATGGGAAACCTTTTCTAGATGCTTATAAATAAAATAACCAAAAATCAATCCGACAATAGCAATAAACCAACCTCCAATTTCTATGCTTTCAGGCAAAATTTCCATCGTGACCAGTCCAAATATCATACCACTACATACTGAAAAAATGGTTGGCGTTCCTTTTTGCCAGCCTTTAAACAACCAAGCAATCACTCCGCCAGATAACATTCCAATAGCAGAAGCAGAAAACCCTAAAAGCCAAAGTGAGTTCATCCATCATCCCCCTTGTACTATATAGATGCAATTTGAAGCTTTACCATTTGCAGCTTTTAGCGGGCGTTTGATCGACTGTCGGGCGACCGAACAACGCCGCTTCACAGACACATATATGAGTCTGTGAAGCAGGCGGTTGTTCTGTTCTCCGTCACGCCAAGGCGTGACGGAGAAGCCTGTGGCTTGCCTGCGACAGTCGAAAAGGGATAAACCGCTTTTCCGTCAAGGATATGGTAAACTTCTTCGTTGCATCTATATAAGTTGTCTTTACTTTTATATCTGCCAAACTTATAAAATATGCCTTAAGAAAACAAAAAATCCTCCACCGTGGGAGGATTGTAAAGCCTTCGTTTTCGGAAAAGTGAGGTTTGTTTATTATAAAGGCATTGGAGTTTTAGTTGGTTTTGCGTAACCTTCTTTGTACTTTTCATCAATGTAATGGCGAATTTCCTTTATAGACTTACCTTCTTGTTTCATTTTAATGGATTCCGCTGCGATTTGTAAGCAAACACCACAACGAGTACCGTGGTCATCCCAGACAACAGAACCATCTTTATTGATTTTTTTGACAAAGCAATTCATACTACTTTTATGTCCCGCACTCTCGGCACAACCGCAATAACAAGGAATCCATTGTAACAACTCTATTGATTTGCCAGCAGCTTGATATACCAAGCGGACCTCTTCACTTTGACCTTTCAAAAAGGTCGGTAAAACGTCAGCAGAAGCAGTTTTTTCTTGCAAATCCCCATTGGAAGAATGCTCTTGATGTGATTGTTCTTTATTGGAACTGCAAGCCGAAATGATCAAAGTGAGCAGAAGTAAAACAATCATTCCCTTATATTTCATCCTTGTCACCTCTTATAACATTAGACATGACTAATATATCATAAGGGGTGGACATATTCAGCGTAATAATAAATTGTTCAAAATATTGTCAATTTATAAAGCTAAATCAACATATTATATTAGTCAACTATAATATGATCAGTTATAATAGGTACCGTCAAGAATTTTGTGTAATGCAAGATAGATAGGGTATCTCTGAAATGGATTTGGAATGGATAGGGGACTAGTTTCCTCCACACGAGGGACTGAATATTCAGTCTATTGCGCAGAAAGGGAGAATCCCCTTATCGTATTGGTTTGATATTTACATTATTTGGTTAATTGTAACGTTCTTCAAACATTCGCTCGAGGGCTTCCTGTGCTTCGGCAAATCCTCTTAACTTTCGCCCTGCCCATTTCTCATTAAAATCTTGGATGGTCAAATACACGACTTTTTCCGCGGCTTCTAAACTGCTCAAACTGTTCATCGGCTTTAGACGTTTCCGAATCTCTTTGATCGTTCGTTCAATGGCATTGGTTGTATAAATCACACTTCGAATACTGCTCGGATAGTCCATAAAGGTGAGAAGGACATCCAACTCATTTGCCCACGATTGGACTTCCCTTGGGTATTTGTGAGACCATTTGGATTGAAACTGTTGAAACATCTCCAATGCGATTTCTTTATTCGGAGAACGATAAATGAGTTTCAGGTCCTCCGCCATTTCGAATTGATCTTTTTTCCGAACACAACGGAGATAGCAGCCGTTTCTCCTATTCGGTGTTCGAGCCTGTTCGATTTCGAGGAAATGTTTGATTTCTTCCCGCATAATCAGCTCTAATTTTTCTTTCACAAATTGACGAATAACACTTTCCAGTTGATTTGCCCAGTCGACATTCGGTATACTTCTTTTAGACATAGGTAGGGTTCTCCTTTCTCTAAGATTTTTGGTCCAATCAGAGAATACCCTACCTTTTTTCTTTTGTTCTAGCAAAATGTTTTACACAAACTTTTATACATCACCAATCGGTCAGGGTGACTTTTTGGTAATACTGCTTGCTGATATAACTTGTGTTTAAGCATTGAATGGATTGGCAATTTGCGAATTTTTTCTATGTTTATCAAACTTCCTTCATTTTCCCGGGCTTTTTTGATTATGTCAAAAGGAATATCCGGATGGACAAAATAATTTTCAATCTCAGCTTGAGTAACTCCCAGCTTTCGGGCTATCGTGACAACCTTTACTCCGCTATTAACCATTTGATCAATCAACATATGTTTGTCTAACCACTTTGTTGTTTGATGATGGAACATCCTCCTTAGCAACTTAATTCGTTGTTCCGTTTCATTCGAATATCGCTGAATAACGCAAAATATTTTTGGGCACCTTTTATGCATTTCATTCATTTTTTTATATGCTAAGTATTCTGGGTACCCCGCAACTAACCAATATTTATCTTCCGTTCGATCCTTTTCAACAATAACATGGCTGCTTAACTGATCCCCTCCCTCTAATATTTTGACCATTTTCTCTACTGCTCTTTTTGAAACATTTTCAACGTATATGGGGACAATTTTATCTAATTCAATGGATTCCATCCAAATCCCATCAAGCTTCATTCGTACCCCTCCCCATCATATTTTGTAAAACTATATGAGAAGGGAAATTTGTCTAATAACTCACA
>NZ_BCPV01000084.1 GCF_001544135.1 Geobacillus zalihae NBRC 101842
TTTTTAGCCAAAAAGCAACGGACCAACTGCCGCTCATTCATCTGAACAAATTCCGGATTATGGCTAACACAAACGGCCATTGCATGATCACACCGCGAATGAAACGGACAACCTGCGCCTCTGTCAGAAATAGCAGGAACCGTTCCGCGAATAGAATATAAACGTTTATTTTTCTTATTTGGCGTTGGAATCGAATTTAAAAGCCCGATGGTATAAGGATGCTGAGGAGAGGCAAATATTTGCTGTACCGTTCCCTCTTCCACAATTTGTCCGGCATACATAACCGCTACACGATCACAAATTTCGGCGATAACGCCTATATCATGAGAAATAAATAAAAGTGCCGTCCCTTCCTTCTTCACGTCTTCCATCAATTGCAAGATTTGCGCTTGAATGGTCACATCAAGAGCGGTGGTTGGCTCATCAGCAATTAACAATTTAGGCTGGCAGGCTAAAGCAATGGCAATCATCACCCTCTGCCTCATTCCTCCTGAAAGCCGGTGAGGATACTCTTTCAGCAAATCTTCTGGCCGGGATAAGCCTACTTTTTTCATGATAGCAACAGCCTGCCGTTTTGCTTCCTTACGCTTCATTCCCAAATGAAAAGCAAACATCTCCATGATCTGTTTTCCCACTGTCAGTGAAGGGTTCAGTGAGGTCATCGGATCTTGAAAAATCATCGAAATCTCTTTTCCTCGCAAACGGCGGATTTCATCTCGTTTTTGTTCATGAAGAGGTTGGGAGCGATATGTAATTCTGCCTCCTGATACAACCATGGAGTTCGGCAGAAGACCGACTATGGAAAGAGCAAGGGCGCTTTTTCCGCTCCCGGATTCACCAACAAGCCCTAATGCTTCACCCGCATGTATTGTCAGGGAGACGCCATTAATGACTTTCAGATTTCTTTTCGAATTTTTCAATGAAATATCAAGATCGCTTATCCGAAGCAGCTCTTCGCGCTCATGATTTCCTTTCAACATGCCATCCCTCCTTTCTATATAGATGCAACAAAGAAGTTTAACATATCCTTGACAGAAAAGTGGTTTGCCCATTTTCGACTGTCGAAGGCAAGCGTGTGGCTTGCCTCCGTCACGCCTTAGCGTGACGGAAGACCGAACAACGACTCGCTTCACAGACCCATTCATGGGTCTTTAAGCGGCGTTGTTCGGTCACTCGACAGTCGGATGCAATGACCGGCAAAGACGAAAAATGTTAAAGCTTTAAATTGCATCTATATAGTCCTTCCGCGCCATCAAATCCCTTATCCCATCTCCAAGCAAATTGAAGCCAAGCACCGTCAACGTAATGAATATGCCGGGAGCAAGTGCATACCAAGGCGCTTTATGAATATAACTTTGCGATTCATTCAGCATTCTGCCCCAGCTCGGATCCGGAGGCTGAACACCTAAGCCTAAATAGCTGAGTGCCGCTTCTATTAAAATAGCCGCTGAAAAGTTTAAAGATGCTGCCACGATCACAGGAGACATCATATTCGGCAAAATATGATAAACAATGATCCTAAGATGCCCTGCTCCTAAATGTCTGGCCGCTATGACAAAATCAGCTTTTTTATAGGCCAAAAAGCCGCTGCGAATAATTCGCGCAAATCCGGGAATAAAAAAAATACCAATCGCGATTATCGTCTGCGTTAAATTGGGCTTAAAAATAGAAACAAGAACCAGTGCGATGATAATTCCGGGAAATGCTAATAAAGCATCCATCAGGCGCATCAAAATTTCATCTACCCATTTTCCTATGTAGCCCGCAGTAGCCCCGATGATCAACCCACCGGTGATGCCAATGGCAACAGAAAAGAAACCTACTGTAAAAGCAGTTTGCGACCCCTCCATTACACGGCTGAGAATATCTCTTCCGAAATTATCGGTTCCTAAAAGATGCTCGCGGCTTGGACCGGCAAGGCGATCGTCCATCTTCATCTCATTCATGTCGTAGGGCAAATAAAAGAAACTTACTAACATAAATAAAAACATTGCAGAAACGAGAAATATCCCAATCCATAGATTGCTGTTTTTTGGCAAGTTCATGCGGACCACCTATTTTAATTCCATTTTTGGATCCAACCAACGATAGGTTAAATCCACTATTAAGTTAACCAAAACAACAAGGAACGCAATAATAAGGACCATCCCTTGAATAAGCGGATAATCACGGCTGCCTATGGCGGAAACAAGCAGGCTTCCGAACCCCGGAAGCGTGAAAACCTGCTCAATGACTAAACTTCCTGCGAGAATTTCGCCAAAATTCATCCCAACTACTGTAACGACAGGGATAAGCGCATTTTTTAACACATGTTTGAAATAAATAGTCGATTCTTTTAACCCTTTACTATATGCTGTGCGTACATAATCTTCATTCAGCTGTTCAATTATCGTTGTCCGTAAATAACGGACAACGATGGCAATTTGCGGAATCGCTATCGCCAGCGACGGCAAAAAAAGGGAACGCAAAGCAAGGAATGGGCTCTTTGACCACGGGACATATCCTCCAGCAGAAAACCAATTCAATGTAAATCCGAAAATCAATATAAGCAGAATGCCAGACCAAAAGGAGGGAACCGAAAGACCAATTTGTGTAATGATGGAGATCAGAAAATCCATCGTTTTCCCTTTGCTCTTTGCCGCCAACATTCCTAAAGGTATCGCTGTAACAACAGTGATGATTAAAGCAATGATGGCCAAAGAGAAGGTAACGGAGGAGCGGCTTATGATTAAACTTAAAACAGGTTCGGAAAACCGCAATGATTCGCCAAAATCGAAATGCAAAACATTAATCATCCATGATCCGAATTGTTCGATAAGAGGTTTGTCAGCTCCGAGTTTTTTATTAAGTGCTTCCAATTGTGCCGGGGTGGCCTCCGTCCCTAAAATCGCCAAAGCGGGGTTCCCAGGAATAATGCGAAATGCGCAAAAAGACAGGAAAACGACAAAAATCAGCGTCAGAAAAAACGTAAACATTCTCCTTACCACAAAATTCATACCATCACCTCGTACCTTTGCCTTAATCCATTGCCTCTTACTCTTTCACCTTTATTGCTGCCATATCTTGGACATAAATTGGATACGTTTGATATCCTTCCAAATTGTCTTTGAATGCCGCATTCGTGTTCGGATCCATAATGTAAACAGCCGCTGCTTCCTCTGCCAAAATGGTCTGTGCCTTTTTAATGAGTTCTACCCGCTTATTTTCATCCACTTCTGTTCTCGCCTGCTCCAGCACTTGATCAAACTGATGGTTAGAAAAATTAAAGAAATTATTTTTTGCTGTTGATAAATATTTATTTAAGATTTCGTACGGATCTAATTTTCCATCCAGCCCTATAATCGTCGTGTCATAATCCCTGCCTTGATAAACACGCTCCAGCCATACTCCCCACTCCACAGTTTCAATGTTTGCTTTTACTCCAATCTTTTTAAGCTGCTGGGCAATTACTTGAGCTGTATCTACATGAAACTGATAATTGGACGGAACCGTGATCGTTGTTGTAAATCCATTCGGGTAACCCGCTTCAGAAAGCAATTGTTTCGCTTTTTCGATATTAATCGCATACTTATCTTCTAAACCTTCTTGATAATATTTGCCCATAATCGGGCTCATATTCGAACCGATTTTTGTTCCTTTTCCTAAGGCAACCCCTTTAATAATCTCATCTTTATCAATGGCATAATTGATTGCCTGACGAACGAATTTGTTATTGAATGGTTTTCTTTTATGGTTGAATGCAAGCAATTGCACTAAGTTTTGCGGGGCGCTAACATACTTATATCCTTTGCCCAATTCTTCTAATTTTTCGCTTCCGATTCGAGGATAAATGTCAATTTCTCCTGATTGAAAAGCTAAGAAAGCAGCTTCTGCATCTTTAATAATGCGAAACTCCACCTTGTCCAAATAAGGAACACCTTTCACATAATAATCAGGATTTTTCTCGAGAACGAGACGCTGCCCCGGCAAGTATTCCACGAACTTAAAAGGGCCTGTCCCAATCGGAGTTTTATTGCTGTCCTTATAACCTTTCGGAATAACGGCAGCGGTCACTGCCGTCAAGAAGGAGGCTTCTCTTTGCTTCAGTTTAATGGCGACCGTTTTCTTATCCGGTGCCGTAATCGATTCCACATTGCTAAACGAAGTGTACAACGGCTTTCCTGTATCAATTCCCGCTAAAAGATCATAGGAATACTTTACATCCTCAGCAGTCACCTCTTGCCCATTATGAAATTTCACGCCATCTCTCAATATAAATGTATAGGTTAGCCCATCTGGGGAAATTTTATAAGATTCCGCAATTGCCGGGATAAGCTCCCCTTTATTATTTGGCTTTAACAGCCCTTCAAAAACATTGAACATTATTTCTCTCGTTCCCGCGGCTTGAGCCAAAAACGGGTCCAAGTAATCCGGATCTTGGGGAACCGCAACAACCACTTCTTTATCCACTTTTTCTTTAGTAGAAGCTGTGCCATTCGCTGTTTCTTTTTGGCTGTCACATGCGGTTAGCAATAGAACAAGCGAAATGCTCAACCATAGCCCTTTCATGAAATTTGTTTTTTTCTTTTTTCTGCTTTTTATCATCAATGCCATCCCAATTAACTCCCCTTTACGTTAAAAAATTATCATTATTAAAAAAGCCCCATTTTATTCAATAAATCTGGCACTTCTTCGATAGAACGAATCGTGTGAGGATACCGGATTTCCTCTATCCCTTCCCGATTAAAGCGATTAATCAATAAAGCTTTCATTCCAACTTTCGAACTGCCAATCACATCATCATAATAGTTGTCTCCAACGTAGATGCACTCTTCTCCAGACACTCCAGCATCTTTTAAGGCTTTTTCAAAAATCGCGGCATCCGGCTTTTCCACGCCAACTTCTGCAGAAATAATAATATGATCAAAATAGGCAGTTAAACCATGTCTCTCCAGAAGTTCTCTGGCACTGCGATCCCAGTTGCTGATCACTCCAAGCCTGATGGAGTGCCTTTTTAACTGAGATAATACCGAATTCACAAAGGGGAAAGGATGCCATTGCTCCATATACTTTTGCATCTCCTGCATTCGTTCACTTTGCCTGCGCAAATCAAAATGGAGGCCGAGCTTAAAATTCAAAACACCTAAATACCAAGGGTAGAAAGTTTGAATCTCTTTTCCTAACACACTCGGATACTCTCTCATAAAATATTTATCTGTCAGGTGATAAGCCTTTTCGATTTTTTCTAACGAGATATAAATGCCATTTTCTTTAAGAAATTGCTGGTAGATGGATTCTCGCTGCTGGTAAAAAAGGGTATAACCTAAATCAAACCAAACGAACTTTTTTTTCATGTCTTCCTCCTTCTTGTTAACATGGACATTCTTGAAATCATCGTTGTTCTTTAACAATTGGCAGGATGACATGTGATGGATATCGTCCGCCATGATAGATCGTTTGAGTTGCAGCAATAAAATCCGCTTCCGTCGCGCTTCCTGGCTTGACCAATCTATTTGGATTGCGGTCAAATGTCGGAAACAATGAACTAGTGATATCCAGGCGAATAGAGTGTCCTTTTTTGAAAACATTGGCAATAGCGCCTGCGTTGATTTCATATTTAATGACTTGTGAAGCTGGCACAGGTTCTTGTCTTTCCAAGGAATTCCGAAAGCTTGCCCTAATGATTCCTTCAGCAACGTTATACGCATTTCCATTTGGATGAACATCGATGAGCTTCACGACAAAGTCCGTATCTTCCGCAGTCGTCGATGCATACAGAATCACTTTAATGTCGCCAACAACGGAAACATCTTCTTCTAATATGTCTGATGTGTAAACTAAAACATCGTTCCGTGCTTCAATCGGAAGTTGATTTTTTGGCCCCATCGGCGTTAAAACCGGATCTGCTCCTGATCTTCCGCCAAGTGCTGGTACTGGAATGGATGGGTGATAAACAAAAATATCAGATGCTTCTTTTTCGGGGAGATGAATGGACAGTTTTCCATCTCCATTGATCGAATTTGCTTTATATGAACTGTGCAGATAGTAATTGGTGTTTATCGTATTAGGAGGCGGCCATTGGGACGCCTCTCTCCACTCATTGCTGCCCATCAAAAAGTACTTCACTGGCTTTTTCTGGCACCATTCGTTTTCTTCATCTTTTAACCATCGATTAAACCAGCTCAGTTGAATTTCATCGATTCGGTTGCGGGCATGTTCTCCAAAATCTAGTTCACCAACATATCTCGACCATGGCATGTGGTACCAAGGGGCAATAAATAAATATTGTTCACTGGCTGCCTTAGCATCCGCATATTTTTTGATGCCTTGAAAGTTTTCAATCGTTCCATCAATGAAGATGTCATACCATCCGCCAATATGAAGAACAGGAACGTTGATTTTCTCATAGTGATCCTGCATCGAGTAGCGGTCCCAATATTCATCTCTTACATGATGTTCGAGCCACTTTTGATAAAATGGCGTTAATTCCTCTTTGACAGCCGGAACATCCTTTAAAGGCAGATAATGATACAATGATTGGATCGCTGCAGTATTGAAAGAAATCTCTCTCAACCAATCCCATTTTCCTCTGCGAAATGCCTCGTCCTGGCTAACAAACAATGTCCAAGACAAATTCAAAGCAAGAGCAAATGCGCCATGTTTATAAACATGTCCGTTATAGCCATCTGAACCAATCATAGCCGGAACAATACACTTTAAATGTGGCGGCCTCTCAGCAGCGGTTAATAATTGCACTGCAGCAGCATAAGAAAACCCGTACATCCCTACTTTAGGTTCTACATCAGGCAAATGTGCCGTCCATTCAACCGTATCATAGCCGTCCTGTCCTTCTGCCTTATAAGGATCAAATGTACCTTCAGATTTCCACCTTCCACGAGTATCTTGAACAATGACCACATACCCATTTTTGGCATACCAGATTGGATGAGCGTAATTCATTGTCTGAGCATCGCTCTTGTTGTAAGGAGTTCTTAATAGCAAAATGGGGTATTTTTCCTGGTCGTCTGGCCGGTATATATCTGCATACAAGATGGTCCCGTCTCTCATCGAAACGGGCACATCTCTTGTAATTTTAATGTTCTCTGTTACTTTCTGTTTCTTCATGACCAAGCATGCCCCTCCCTTCCTTTTTAAGGTGGCAACCCTACTGCTGCCTTTCAGACCGCTCCTTTTTCCACAGCGCCAACTATTCATTCCGTTGATTTTTCCCGGCTTTCGTCTCCATAACATCTGCAACGGCATCGATGGAATTACTTTTGCTCCTTATTAATGAATCGCTTCTTTTGATTTTTTCGTATATTGATTTTCCTTGTACGGCAGCCCCAAATTTCCCCGCAATGTATCACTCTGATACTCCCGGCTGTAGTAGCCCCGCTCTTCCAGAATCGGGATGACGTGCTGAACAAAATCGGTTAAACCGCTACCGAGAACAGGCGGGGCAAAAATGAATCCATCGGCTCCATTGTCCTCCACCCAGGCAATCAATTGATCGGCCACCTGTTCATATGTTCCGAAAAATGCTCCTTTTGGAGTGGTTACCTGCAAAGCCACTTCCCGCAGTGTCAAGTTCTGTTCACGAGCGATTTTCTTAATCCGATCAGTTGTCGATTGGAAGCTGTTTTTCCCGACATCACCCACATCCGGAAACGGCTCATCAAGCGGGAATACACTGAAATCGAAGTGATCAAAGAACCGGCCCAAATAATGAAGCGCCTCTTCGATCGACACAAGGTTTTGAATCGCTTTGTATTTTTCTTCCGCTTCTTCAATGGTGGCCCCGGCAATTGGATGAATCCCCGGGAAAATGAGAATCTCGTCTCTGCTCCGCCCATTCGCTTCTGCCCGCCGTTTCACATCTTCATAAAAAGCCTGCGCCTGTTCAAGTGTCTCTACATTGGTGAAAACGGCATCTGCCTCTTTTGCAGCCAGATTCTTGCCGGCTTCGGAAGAACCCGCCTGAAAAATGACAGGTTGCCCTTGATTCGAACGTTCAATATTCAACGGTCCTTCAACAGAAAAGAAACGGCCTTTATGATTTAAAACATGAAGCTTATTTCTATCAAAAAATTGCCCGGTCTCACGGTTGCGTACGAAAGCATCATCTTCCCATGAATCCCAAAGGCCTTTAACGACTTGCAAAAATTCTTCGGCAATTTCATAGCGAAGCGCATGCGGCGGATGTTCTCCTTTGTTGTAGTTTCTTGCAGAGCCTTCTAACGGAGAAGTGACTACATTCCATCCAGCACGGCCGCCGCTTATTTTATCCAGCGATGCAAATTGGCGGGCAACGGTAAATGGTTCACTGTAAGTCGTCGATACCGTGCCGACAAGCCCTATTCTCGATGTCACTGCTGCAAGGGCAGACAGAATGGTTATCGGTTCAAAGCGATTCAAAAAATGAGGAATCGATTTTTCATTAATATATAATCCATCGGCCACAAAGGCGAAAGAAAATCCTGCTGCCTCTGCTTGCTGGATAATGGACTTATAATATAGAAAGTTCACACTTGCATCTTTTGGAACACTCGGGTCTTTCCATGCATTCATGTGACTGCCCGGGCCGTGCAACATGATTCCCAATTTAATCTGTTTTTTATGAGACATATTCTTCATCCCTTTCTGCACTTTTGTGATCCTCATTCGAGTGAATCGGACTTAGCAATTGAAACGACCGAAGCCGTTCTTCCGCTTTTTGAAGCGGGGTGTGCAAAATAAATTCATCTACTTGATATTTTTTGTGAAAATTTGTTAAAACGTTTTTGACATATAAAGGTGTGCCTGCAATAATATTGCTCGCTTGTTCTTCCACTTCGTAAGCTTCGTCAGCTTGCTTTCCGAAGGCATGCGCTTGTTCTAATGATGAAACCGTTACCGTGCGACCGCTTTGGAGATGCACTTTGAATATTTTTTGCTCTCCCGCCAGTTGTTCCGCTTCTTGTTGTGAAGGGGCGGCGACAACGGCAACGGATACGAGAAAACGCCCATCCGGATAGCCCTTTCGATAAACGCGTGCCGCTTCTTCAAGCACCTTCATATCGCCATTAAGAAATAGACCGAATACAAAAGCAACACCAAGGTCAGCGGCTAGTTGCGCACTTTGGGGACTGGCTCCAAGCAAAAACATTTCAGGTTTTTCTGGAGGGATTGGTGTAGCACGAATGCCGGCGAGCGGATGGTGTTCGTCGACGGAATCTTCAATCAATTTTTTTAAAAAAACGAACCGCTCTTTAAAGTCTTTTCCGTCATTCATCGTTCCGAACTGTAATGCCTTCGTTGACAATGGGAGCCCTCCCGGCGCTTTCCCAACACCAAGATCGACTCTTCCAGGTGCAAGAGAAGACAAAACATGGAAATTTTCCGCAACTTTAAAAGGGCTGTAATGTTGAAGCATGACTCCCCCTGATCCAATCCGAATCGAATTGGTCCGGGCGAGCAAATACGAAATCAATACTTCTGGTGAGGAGCCTGCCAGTTGTTCGGTGTTATGATGCTCTGATACCCAGAAACGCGAATATCCCCATTCTTCGGCTTTTTGAGCGAGGCGGACTGTTTGCTGCAGGGCATCAAACGCCGAAGCCCCTTCAGGAATCGGGCTTTGATCCAACAATCCAAGCTGATAACTCATACATATTTCTCCCCTCGTTTTTATTCCAAGTTTGTAGGTGCGAATAATTGGTTTTATTTTGACATTTATCCTACCACCGGAAAAAGGAAAAAGGCAATACTTCCGGTGATAGAAAGATTTATACGATTCATCAAAAAAATCTATCAATTCGTTTGTGATACCGGCGTAATTGCATTTTTTGCAAACTTTTCAACAGATGAAAGAATGGTATTCCATATAAAAGGGGGCTCAGAGCCATAATATATTCCATGAATATACTGTTTCAGCATCATCAAATGAGCGACATTGACTTCCGCAAGCTGGCCAGTTGCCAGTTCATTTTTTATGCATAAATAAGGCAAAAATCCGATCCCACATCCACTTTGAATGAGCGATTTTGCCACTTCGAGATGATCCACCTGAAATTCAATTCGCGGCTCCACGTTCTCTACTTCAAAGATTTTGTGAACGCGATTCCAGTCAAATGCACCGCACTCAAAAAACACTATCGGTTCAAGTGCGAGCTGCCGCGCGGACAACTTTGACTGAAACTGAAATGGATGTCCTGGCTTTACAACAAGCCGTATCGAATTGTCAAGGAGCGGTTTATGCTGCAGCGAATGATGCGACACTTCTTTCATGAACGCCACATCAATCTGCTTTTGAAGCAGCTTATCCATTAGCACCTCATTAGACGCTGAAATAAACTTAAAACGAAGATCCGGATGTGCTTTTTTCCAGAGCGGCAGTGCGAACGGAATAAAATATTGGGATGCAATGAGATTGGCTCCAATGACAACCTCTTCCTCGTCCGCTCTTTTTTTCAGTTGTTTTTTCCCCTGATGGAAGGTGCGGAGAATCTGCTCGGCATACGGAACAAACATTTTCCCTTTTTCTGTAAGTACAATACTCCTGCCTTGCCGTTCAAACAGTTCTGTATCCAATTCGCGCTCCAATGCTTTGATCCGCGCCGTAACCGTTGGCTGCGATAAAAACAACGCGTCGGCTGCTTTATGAATGCTGTTAAAATGAACGACATACATAAACGCTTCAATATAATCAATATTCATGTTTCTCTCCCCCTCTTTTTTGAATCTGAAAACAAAAAGCTCCTGAATGTAGACGCACTCAAGAGCTCTTGGATGACTAATTAGTTTCAATTAGGGATAATTCTTTTTCTAGCCAGTCGCTTGTTATCTGCAAAAGTATTTGTCGATGTAAGAGTGATGAGAATGTATGATTAGCTCCTGCAATCACTTCCTTCTCGCAATTCCCTTTCTTACGGAATTTAAAAGCTTGATCATATGAATCGCAATATTCAACAGGAATTACTTCATCATTTGTTCCATGTACCACTAACACATTTCCAGGAAACTTCTTTGCCTCTTGCAATGGATGGTAATGTGATAAAGATTCAAAAAAATGAGAACCTAATCGATATCCACAATAATCGATGCTTCCATCCAAATTAGATATCTTTGTTTGTGTTCTTACAATTCGGGTGATATCATCATAGGGATTAGCAGACGGAGCCCAAAGTATCAAAGAATCAACCCTCGTATCTATCGTTGCTGTAAGCAATGCGACTGCGCCACCTAAACTATGACCGAGAAGAATGATTGGATTATTCTTGAACGATTCTATGTTCTTGACATAATCAATTACACTTCTCGTCTGGTCGATTAAATCTTCCAATCTATTATCTCCATACTCCCCGCTGCTTTCTCCGCATCCGGCATAATCAAATCGCACTACTAACATTCCTCGCGAAGCCAGATAATGTGCAGTTTGCACAAACAACCTATCGATTCCTATACGTGTACTAATAAATCCGTGACAAATGATCACAATAGGAATTTCTTCCACTGGAAAAAGCGAATCAGGATAGTGCATGGAAGTCGCCAAAAATTCTTTTCCGCTGGCAATTTGCAAAAACTTCATCAAATTTAATTCTCCTCTCCACTCAATGAAGATTTTTTACAATTCAATACAACTAAATTAATTTATCCTTTTTAATTCATACTATTTAAATAGGAATAATATGTTTTTTTATTATCTTATCATCCCAAATATCAGCGGTCAATATTTATTTTAAAACCTTTCTTTTGTTTACAATGGCTAATCGCATATATAACTAGGATAAGAGAGGGGTAGGATCGACAAATTGAAAAAGAATAGGTATATCGTAACTATGGTATTATCAGATAATAAATAAGAAAACGTTACTTTCTAATGCTGTTTTTTCTGGTTTGTACGATTTTTTTAATAATGTATATAAGTTGAAACTTTGTTTTACATCCAGTAGAGCGCCCACCGCATTCTATCAAAATGACTTGTTATGAAGGAAAACAGAATCGAACAATCGGAAAATCTTTATTGCAACTTATATAAATTAAATAACTGTAGATGAGCATTTTTCATTACAATAATTTCCATGATTAGAGAGACAAACAGGGTACCCCTTATGCGATACGGAGCTGTTTTTTGATCACATCAATAGGAATCTCTTGCTTTGCAGCGTCATAAATGAACTCTATGACGCTATGGCCTTTCCGCGACCGAAGAAGCTCCAGCCCGGTGGAGAGGTTTTGTCGGGATTCGGAGATGCTGTACACGCAAGCCAATAAAACGGTCACCCAATACCGTTTTACCGCCCGAACGTGACGGACCTGGTATCCATCCAGCTTCAGTTGATCTTTCGCCTGCCGGAAAAAGCATTCGATTGTCCAACGCTGGGCATAGTAACGCAAGATGTCTTCGTCCCCGAGCTCCCGGTCGGTGCTCAAGACGCAATGGAGATGTTCCGGTGTCATCGGCTGATCCGCCTTCCAAGCCAGCAGCACCACCGCGTCATCGAGGCCATGGATCGCCCCCTCATAGCGATACACGCGGTAACGCTCCTGACCCACCGTGACGAGGCGGGTGTCTTGGAGCTCGATATAGCGGGCGAACTGCTTGGCTTGGACGGCGATGCCTTTCGGATAAAGAATCCGGTTCGCCTTGAGCATGGCGATGACATGGAATCCCTTGCTCAAGCAGGTTTCGATGAGCGTTTTGGACGGG
>NZ_BCPV01000085.1 GCF_001544135.1 Geobacillus zalihae NBRC 101842
GATATGAAGCCTATGCGATCGGCATACAGAATGGGTTTCTTGAACCGGACGAAGCAAGGGCTAAGGAAGATTTGCCACCTCGACCTGGAGGCAATCAGCTCATTGTCAACGGGAACTATATCCCTCTAACAATGGTAGGTCAGCAATACATGAAAGGGGGTGGTGAGAGTGGGCAATCAAGCACCGAAGGAAATAAAGGAAATTCGGGCGCTTCCAGTGAAAATTGAAGTCCGTCAGTCGAGCGAAGGAGAAGAAAAACGCACCATCTCCGGATCAATCAAGTACAATACGGAAAGCGCGGAGATGCGGGACTGGTGGGGAGACACGTTTGTCGAGGAAATCGCGGCCGGAGCATTTGATGAGAGTTTGAAAACGCGCGGGGTTGTCGGGCTCTGGTCACACGACACAGCGAAAGTACTAGGAAGCACAAAAAGTGGAACGCTGCGCCTTGAAAGCACGGAAAAAGAGCTGCGATTTGAGCTGGATTTGCCAAATACCACGATTGGCAACGATGCCTGGGAGATGATTAAGCGCGGTGATGTCGATGGTGTATCGTTTGGCATGCGCGTTACAAAAGACAAATGGTCGCAGGTCGATCGTGACGGGAAGAAGATTTATAAGCGGTCCATCTTGGATGCGGAACTATATGAAATCTCCCCGGTAGCTTTCCCGGCTTATCCGGCCAATGAAGTGTCTGTCCGGTCGCTTGATGAGTACCGGGAGCAGCAAAAACGTGCTTCGAATGAATACAAAAAACGAAAACTAGCCCTCGAGTTAGAGCTGATGTAATCAGCTCTTTTTTATTTTAATCATGGGAGGTTGAAAGAGTATGGGAAAAGAACTGCGGGAAATGTTGCAAAAACTGGAGCAGATGAAAGTCGAAGTCCGTGCTCTCTTAGCAGAGGATAAAGTCGATGAAGCCGAAAAACGTATGGAAGAAGTACGTGCGTTGCAAAAGAAAATTGAAGTACAACGGCAATTAGAGGAAGAGGAGCGCGGTGGATTGGGTCTTGGTGGCGCTTATTCGGCTGGCGCTGAAACTCGCGCTGCTACGAAAAAGGATGCCGAATTGGAACAGGAGTATCGACAAATCTTCATGAAGGCGATTCGCCGGCGCCCGGTTTCTTCGGATGAGCGAAGCATTATCGCAGAATACGAAAAGCGCGCCGTCATGAATGAAGGAGGAGCCAATCCGGCGATCCCTGACGGAGATTCGTCCTTGATCGTTCCAAAAGACATTCAGACGCGCATTAACGAGATTATGAGAGCGCAAAACGACTTGTCTCAATATGTTCGCGTCGAGGAAGTGACCACCTTATCGGGATCTCGCGTGCTGGAGAAAGATGAAACGATGACGCCGTTTGCGTTGATTGATGAATACGGCGTGCTCCCGGAAACGGATAATCCTAAATTCGTGGCTGTCTCGTACTCTGTGAAAAAACGCGGCGGCATCTTGCCGATTACGAACGAGCTTTTAGCTGATAGCGATCAGAACATTATTAATTACATCACGCGTTGGATTGGTAAGAAGGCCGTCGTTACGCGTAACAAGTTGATTACGGATCTCCTGCTGACTATGACTCCGAAAGACTTAGCTGATCTGAAAGCGGTGAAAAAGGTATTTAATGTTGACTTGGATCCGGCTATCAGCTTGAGCAGCATCGTGTTAACAAACCAAGACGGATATAACTGGCTCGACAGCCAACAAGATGCGAACGGTCGTTTCTTACTGCAAGATGATATCACACAGCCGGGGCGGAAGCTGTTGTTTGGCCGTCCGGTTGTCGTATGTTCCAATCGCTACTTGCCGTCGATCACTGGAACGACGAACAAGGCTCCCATTTTCATTGGGAATCTTGAAGAGCTTATCGTATTGTTCACGCGTCGATTCTTTGAATTGGCGGCAACGAAAGAAGGTGGCGATGCATTTAAACGCGATACGACGGATTTGCGTACGATTATGCGCGACGACATCAAATTCTGGGATACAGGCGCGGCCGTATATGGCCAGTTGGCGCTGAGCTAATGACGGGGGGCAACCCCGTCCCCTTTTATTGGTGGTGATCGTTTTGATTATTACGCTCGACGAAGCGAAGCAATGGTTGCGCGTTGAGCATAGTGACGAGGACGGCTTAATTAGTACGCTGATTAATGCGGCAGAAAAATACTTGTTCAATGCGACGGGGAACACGTTTGACAACACGAATGAGTTGGCTAAGCTGTTTTGCTATGTGCTAGTAACCGACTGGTACGAAAACCGCGAGATGATCGGCAAAACGAGCGAAAAAGTGCGGCATACGGTCGAGAGCATCGTGGCGCAGTTGACTCATTGCTACGATAGCGAAACGACGTAGAAAGGAGGAAGATCATGAGCGAGAAAACGGAAAAGCGTGTTGAGAAGGAACTCAAAAGCCTTATCTTAGTGTCTCCAGCGGGGCATAAATACGAAGTGACGGTGTCGGATACAGGGAATTTGATGGTGAAATATAAAGGTGAGGGGACATGAACCCCGGACAACTCAAGGATCGCCTGACATTTTATGAAATCCAATTCGATAATGGTGAGGAACAGCTTGTCGAGCGATGTAAGCTCTGGGGTCAAGTGAAATTCAAAAAGAATAAATTCACTGACCAACAGCCTGAAAAGTCATATCAAATCGTTATTCGGGCGAATAAGGATATAAAACCGTTAATGAAAGCTCTTTGCCAGGGAAAATGGTACGACATTATGGCCGTGGATGAGGGTGAACCAGGCTATTTTATATTGGATTGCACGCTCGGCTACGTTCATAGCCTCAATGATCGCTGTACGGTGTCACGGCATCAAGAAGTGGAGCTGACGAGCGGAGAAACGATCCATCAGCCTGTTGTCCTGATGGAACAGATCCCGTGCGAGCTGGTGAAAATCGATTCCGGCGACACGAGGCAAACCGATACGACGCACAATATCCGGTTGCTATATAAAATCCATATGGAAACGCATCGAAACATTAAAATTGGCGACAAAATTGAGGTCAATCACAGAGGACAAACATTCCGGTTTACCGTGAAGGAATGCTTTAAATATCATACCTTCCAAGAGGTTATGGCGGAAATAGAAGGTGAAGCGTAATGTTTCAGCTCAAAATAAACAATTTCAAAAAATACGAAGAGCAGTTTATTTTCCTCAAGGAAAATCTCCCTAAAGAACTGGAAAACTACTTATTGGACGTTGCCAAAGGCTTATTGCGTCTAGCGAAAGTGAGGACACCAAAAGACGAGGGGAGATTGCGGAGCGGCTGGGAAATTGGTGAGCTGAAGCGGGAAGGCGATGATTTGATTATCGTCGTCTATAACAAGGAGTTTTATGCCCGTTTTGTGGAATACGGCCATAAAGTAGTGATCAATAAAAAAACAGTTGGGCACGCTCCGGGGTTTTATATGTTGACAGTATCGATAAAGCGTATCAAACGCCAAATCCCGCGCCGGTTGAAAAAACATTTTGACAAGGTGCTGAATTCATTATGATGACAGCTATTCGAAATGCGGTGATCGGCAAACTCAAAACAGCCTTTCCGGACCATAAAATATACGGTGAAAAAGTGGAACAAGGCCTGAAAAAGCCTTGTTTTTTTATTACCGTTTTGCCTGGCGATGTGATCGAGCTGAACAAGTCGATGCAGCAAAGGGAAATCACCATCGATATTCAGTATTTATCCGAGGAAGAAACGAACGCCAAAAACGTTGAAATGGCTGATTCGTTGAACGACTTGTTCCGAAGCATTGCTTTTGACGGGATGAAGGTAAACATTGTAGAGCGGAGATTCGAAATTGTTGACGATATTCTCCACTTTTTTCTCGAGCTTGACTTCATCGTGATGTTGAGCGATACAACGCAGCATGACCTCATGCAGGAAATCATTCATAACAGGGAGGTATTGTAATGGGCCTGCCTCAAGTCAATATTGTATTCAAGACGCTAGGGGCCACGGCGATTCAACGCGGCGAGCGAGGGATCGTCGCGTTGCTGCTAAAAGATACGGCGGCTCTCGGCGCGCATGTTGTAACGAGCGTTACCGATATTCCGACCGGACTGTCGGAGGCGAATAAAAAGCAAATCGAGCTCGCATTTATTGGTGGTGAGCGGACGCCGAACCGGGTGGTGGTGTACGTCTACGATCCGAATGCTACGGTGACGAACGGAACACCTCTAGATGTCGCGCTGAACTATTTAGAGACGGTGAAATTCGATTATTTGGCCTTCCCAGAGATTGAGGAAGCAGACAAAACGAAAATCACCACTTGGATCGGGTCGCAACGCGCTAATGGCAAGATGGTGAAAGCTGTATTGCCTCATCACGCGGCCGATAAAGAGTACATTATTAACTTCACGACGGAAAATATTGTGGTTGGCGATACGACGTATACAGCGGCCCAATATTGCTCTCGTATTGCTGGATTAATTGCCGGAACGCCGTTGACGATTTCAACGACTTTTCAGCCGTTGCCGGAAGTTGATAGTGTACAAAGCTACACGAAGGATCAACTCGACCAGGCGATCGATAATGGCGAATTTGTGATTTATCACGATGGGGAAAAGGTGAAAGTCGGTCGCGGGGTGACGTCACTCGTCGCAACTGCGCAAGATAAGGGAGACGATTTCAAGAAAATTAAAATCGTCGATATTCTCGATCTTATGTACATGGACATTCGCAAGACGATCGAGGACAAATATATCGGTAAATATGCTAACAGCTATGACAATAAAGTGCTGCTCATTCAAGCTATTAACGCGTACTATGAGCAGCTGGAGATTGACGGGTTGCTTGACGCTGGGAAAAATAGCGCAGAAATCGATTTAGAACAGCAACGGGTCTATTTACGCTCTATCGGCATCGATGTTAATGCGATGAAAGAGCAAGAAATTAAGGAAGCGAACACAAGGGATAAGGTGTTTATCCTTTCTCGTATCCGTCCTCTCGATGCGATTGAGGACATTGACATGAAAGTGCTCATTTAGGGAGGTGTGACTGAATGGAACGAATGATTCCTGAACGCGCCATTTCCGGTACGCATGGAGAAGTATGGATCGACGGCGAAAAATTTGCGGAAGCATACGGATTGCAGGCAAAGGTGGACTTTATTAAGGAAAAAGTGCCAATGTGTGGTGCTCCGAACGGCCAAGGTCAAAAATATATGGGATGGGAAGGCAAAGGGACGTTGCGAATCACAAAGGTGAACTCCCGACTGACACGCAAGGTGGCCGAGCAGGTGAAGCGTGGTGTTTTGGAACCGATGACGATCGTGAGCAAGCTGGCCGATCCAGCGGCATTCGGTGCGGAACGTGTTGTATTGAAAGGTTGTACTTTTGACGATCTGACTCTCGCGGACTGGGAATCGGGGAAAATCGTTCAAGAAGAGAAGCCGTTTACTTTTAATGATTTTGAATTTATCGACTATATTGAATAGGCAGAGGGGCAACCTTCTGCTTTTTGTCATGAGGAGGGAACACAATGAGCAATGTGGTTGATATTTTACTCAAAATGGATGCGGAAAAGCTGGAATTACCAAAAAAACTCGTGGAAATTAAACGGTTGAGCGAGCTGGCCGGCGAGCCGGTCGTTTTTGAAATTCAAGCGTTGACACAGACACAGTTTGAAGAGATTCAGGATATGTCTACAAAGTTTGATCCAATTTCAAACAAAGCGGACGTCGATGTTTTTACTATCAAACTAGAAACGATCTTAAAGGGCGTTGTTTCTCCAGAGTTAAAACGGAAGGAGTTGTTAGAGCATTATAAGGTCCCGACGCCATATGATTTGATTCGGAAACTATTTACGCCTGGTGAAATTGATCGGCTATATAACGAAATCAGCGATTTAAGCGGGTTTGGCGAGGGGGCCGTTGAAGAAGTAAAAAAGCCGTAAAGGAAAACGGTTATGTACAGATGATGTACTGGTATTGGAAAAAGAAAGGCATCCGGCCCTCAGTTTTTTATCAAATCCCTTATGGGGAGCTGACGATTATTCGTGCTTTTTATGAGCTGGAAGTCGAGGAAGAAAACGAGAAAATAAAAGCTTTATCCGGCATGCCGTGTCCAGTGCTGTTCTGGTGAGGTGAAGAGATATGGCGAAAGGCCAACGGCTCGAGGCGGAAATCTCCGTCAAGGATAGTGCAACGCAGAGTATCGAGAAGGTCATTCGATCGAATGAAAAACTGAAAAATGAAATGCTGCGCCTCAAGGCCACGATGGATAAGGTGCAGGAAAGTGCCAAAAAGCGCTGGGAAATGCGGGTTGAAACGGCGAAAGCGAACGAGAAGCTGGAGACGTTAGCTGATGCTATTGATCGCGTCCGAAATCGGGCAGCGTTGACCATGGAGCGATTGCGTCTATTAGGAGCGACGATCGGAACGGCGCTCGGTGCCGGAGTAGCAACCGCATTAAAAAGCGGGGCTGACTTAGAAAAATACATGATTTCGATGGAGCACTTTATCGGTGTGCAAAACAAGGGGATGAGCCAGCAACAAGTGCAAAAGTCGGCCCAAGAATATTTGACGGCTTTGCGGAAAAACGCGAATGAGACGCCATTTGAAACGGGTGAAGTCGTCCAAACCGGTGTTAGGGCGCTAGGGATCGCTGGTGGAAATACGCAAGAAGCGATGAAACTTTTAAAACTCGCAGAAGACATGGCAGCGTTGACACCTGGCAAAACCCTTTCGGAAGCGATTGAGGCCCTTGCTGATGCGAAAACGGGCGAATTTGAGCGCCTCAAAGAATTCGGATTTAAAGTGACAGCCCAAGAATTTAAGGGCTATGTAGGGAAAAAGGAAAAAGATAACCTGACTGCAGCCGAGACACAGAAGGCATTTAATACACTAACTTCACAAAAATTGAGTCCGTTCTTTGCTGGTGGGGCGCAAAAGCTTTCCCAATCTACTGCAGGTAAAGCCAGCACAATTATGGGGAACCTAAAAAGCGGCCTACAAGATGCGGGCTATAACATGTTGAAAGGGATCAAGCCGGAAACGATGGATAAGCTGGTCAAGATGAGCGAAAACATCGGCAAATCCATCGGCGATGCAGGTGCTAAAATGGTCAATGCCTTTGCTAAGGCGACCCCGCATATTAAATCGGTCGCCACAGCATTAGCAGCCGTAACAGCCGGGGTCATTTCGTTCCGTATCGCTTTTGCCGGCTTAACGATGATGCAGACAATTATCACCCTGTTTAAAGCATGGCGCGCCGGCACGTTGGCTCAGACGGCGGCACAGATCGGCTTGAATGTCGCAATGCTCGCCAACCCGATGACATGGGTAGCGGCCGGGATCGCAGTCTTGATTGCGGCCGGTGTTGCGTTAGTGCTCAATTGGGAAAAGGTGAAAAAGAAATCACTAGAAGTATGGGACGTAGTAAAAGAAAAAGTATCCAACTTCATCACACCCGTGAAACAGTGGTTTGACGGGTTAATCGGCAGTGTCACAAGTTTCATCAAAAAAATTACATCTATTGGAAATATTAAAATCGGGTTGCCAAAGTTCCTTGGTGGAAACGGATTGATCCAAAAGAAAGCAATTGGAGGCGTCATCCCTCGCGATAACTATCCAGCGCTGTTACACGAGGGCGAGAAAGTTCTGACTAAGCAGGAAGTGAAGCAAATGGAGTATAGCAAGCGTCAACGTCCGTCAGTTACGATCACCGGCAACCAGTTCATCATTCGCAACGACTCCGATATTAAGAAATTGGCTCTCGAGTTGGCTCGGTATATTGAACAGGAAGGGGGCGTCATGGTATGAATGTGAAAATGCAGTTTTGGTTCCGATACGGAAGCGAAAGCCTGCAGTTGCCTGTGAACCCTTCCTCTTTCGAAGTATCGAGCCCTTATGGAATGGAAATCGTCGAGGTCAATCATTTAGGGGAAGTAACGATTCCGAAGAATAGAGGATTGCGCGAATTCCGATTTGAGTCGTTTTTACCGGCTAAATACGACCCGGCCTATTGTGTTCATAATCAAATTATTCCTCCGACCGATTTCATCAGCATCGTTGAAAAATGGCGCGATGCCGAAAAACCAATCCGTTTTATTGTGACGACAGCGAACATTAATACGCTTGTACTCATTCCGGAATTCACCTACTGGCCAAGTCCGCCTGGCAGTCCGGGAGAGGTGCAGTTTTCCATATCCCTAAAAGAATATAGGATGCCTACAGTGAAAAAATGGACACAGTCTTCTCCACCATCTAATAAGCAACGGCCACCGAAGCAAAAGGGGCAGCCAAAGACGTATGTAGTGAAGAAAGGCGACAGTTTATGGTCAATCGCAAAGCGCATTTATGGAGACGGGAGTAAGTGGCGGAAGATTTACGAAGCCAATAAAAAAGTGATTGGAAAGAATCCGAATACTATTTTCCCAGGGCAAAAGCTGGTGATTCCATGATTGTCGTTTATGATAACTACGACATCACCGGTTTAGTGAGAAGCGTGGAATGGAGCGGTGACTTGCAGCAAGTAGCGCGCACGTTAAAAATCACATTGCACAATACCGCAAACGGGGTTTCTCCGTTATTGGCGTTCCAGAAGGGAAAAACGGTTCGATTTTTTGATGACAAAGAGCTCTTTCGAGGATTCCTTTTTGCAACGGGCAAAAACGAGGCTGGGGAATGGTTGTTAACGTGCTACGATCCTAATATATACCTCGTTAAAAATGCGGACACCATAAAGTTCACGAAGAAAAAGGCGAGCGAAATGGCCAAGTACATTTGCAGCCTTTATAAAATCCCTGTCGGCACCATTGCCGATACCGGATATGTAATCCCGAAACATATTTTTCGCGAAAAACCATTAGCAGAAATGCTATTTACAGCGTTAACGACTACCCGAAAGCATACAGGTAGGCGTTTTTTTATTTCCAATCACCTCGGGAAATTTACGCTCACAGAAATGAAAGTACCAAGCGCCAAACTGATCATCGAGAGTGGAAGGAATTTATTGTCCCTTAGCGTCAATGAAAGTATTGAGGAAACAAAAACAAAGGTAAAGGTGATCGGCGGCACAGATAAAAACCCTGTGACTGTCACTGTCCAAAATGACAGTTTAGCAAGGCAATATGGCGTTATGCAGCACGTTGAACGTGCGGATGAAAAGTTGAATAAAGCGCAGCTGCAAAAATTAGCCAACCAACTGCTTAAAGATATGAGTAAAGTCGCAACAGACATGAGTCTCGAGTCTTTAGGGATCAATGAGATCACGTCCGGCTCTGTGATCCAAGTCTATAACAAGATGACTGGCATTAACGGTACTTATTACGTCAATTCAGACACCCATCATTATGAAAACGGGGTGCATACGATGTCGTTAACCATTAGCAGCAGCCCTACTCTAGCAGAGGTGGCCTATGAGGAGGTATGAGACATGGAGGGGAACGGTGCTGTTCGGCTTATTAATCTGATGCGGCAACATGGCTATAACAAGGACATATCCATTGAGCTGGCCACGGTGACGTCGCCACCTCCAAATATAAAAATCCAGGTCGATAACATGAAAATCGAGCTGGACAAAGACGATGTCGTTATCGCGCAGCACCTAACGAGACATAAGCGACAAGTCAAAATCAACGGCGGTGCGACGGTGGAATTGGAATATCAAGACGAACTAAAGGTCGGCGATCGCGTCATCGTAGCCAGCGACCGTGACCAAGTGTTTTATATCATTGATCGGGTGGTGATTTGAATGACGCTTGCTCCGGTCAACCTTGACGAGCTGAATGCCGATAACGCAACGGAAACCGTAGTGATCGGCCCGTCGAAGACGTATCGCATCGATTTTGAAAGAGGCGAATTGGGCGGGACCATCGACGATGATGAGGCCGTTTTGCAATTTATTCAAAAGGCAATTATGACAGCTCGCTCGCGCTTTTTTATTTATGACGATGAGTATGGCTGCGAAATAGAAGATATCATTGGCAAGAACGTCTCTAGCGAGCTCCTAGAGGAAGAAGTCCCTCGACTAATCAAAGAAGCGATTGAATATGATGACCGGATCAAAAGTGCGTCAAATTTTTTCATTGAGCGCAATGGCGATCAACTGGAAATCACTTTTACCGTCACTTTGACTAACGGCAAGACGCTCGAGGGGGTGAGCGTGAATGTTTGAGGATCAGACGTTTGAGGTGATTATGCAGCGAATGTTGTCTCGGATCCCTGACGATTTTGATAAACGGCAAGGATCGGTTATATGGGATATGCTTGCCCCAGCGGCGCTTGAGTTAGAACAGGCTTACCAGCAATTTGATTTGGGTGTCAAATGGCTTTTTCTTAGCGAAGATACACCGAGAGACATATTAATAGCACGCGCAAAAGACGTTGGAATAATACCAAAAGAAGCGGAAAAAGCAACTGGCATTGTGATTTTTACTGGACGAGCAGGGACGGTGATCCCAGCCAATACTCGAATAAGCACTAACAATGCTAATCCGATTTTCTTTTATACATTGAATGAAGCGACCATCACAAAAAGTGGTGTGGCTTCTGTTCCTGTAGAAGCAGAAATAGCGGGGTCTAGCGGCAATGTGCCAGCTGGCGCAATTGCAGTTTTGGTGGATGAAATCGACGGGGTGGAAAGTGTGACAAATCCTCAAGCGTTTGAAAATGGAATCGATGAAGAAAGCGATGAATCATTACTTGCTCGCTATTTTGAACGGATCTCTATGCCCTCATCTAGTGGTAATGATGCCGACTACATCCGTTGGGCAAAAGAAGTGCCCGGTATTGGCTATGTTCGTGTATTTCGGCGCTGGAATGGTCCAGGGACGGTTCGCGTTGTTGTCATTACGGACCAAAAGAAGTCACCGAGCCCGCAGATGATTGCAAAAGTGAAAGAGAACATTGAGGCCAAGAGACCGACATTGGCCGATGTCACCGTTGATGGAGCAAGAGAGGTAAGCGTTGATATCGATGTGAAAGTCACCTTGAACGAGCAAGCCGATATAGAAACCGCCCTGCAACAAATCAAAAACTCTATCAACGATTATTTAATGAACGTTGCCTTTTTCGAACAAATCGTTCGCTATGCCAAAGTGGGAGAGGCGATTTTAAACGCCAGTTACGTCTTAGACTATGAAAATCTGAAAATCAATAGCGGCACCTCAAACATTAAACTTAACGATGATGAGATTGCCGTTCTTGGTAGAGTGACATTATTGTAGGAGGGAATTTGCATGAGTGCTATTTCGAACTATCTTGAAAATGCGTTGATCAACGCTGTTTTGCGCAATATTCCATATACATCGCCAGCTGCCGTCTACTTAGCGCTATATACAAGTGATCCGACTGATGACAATACAGGAACAGAGGTAACTGGCGGATCGTATCAACGACAGAAGATCACGTTTGGTGCCCCAAACGGTGGGATGGTATCAAACAGCAACGAGATTCTGTTCCCAGTCGCGACAGCCAACTGGGGGACAGTGACGCATATAGGTATTTTAGATGCCGCGACAGGCGGAAACTTGCTTTTTTATGGGGCCGTAACAACTCCCAAGACAATTAGCACCAACGACCAGCTGAAAATTAACGCTGGCGACATCTCAATCACACTCGCCTAGGGAGTGTATGACATGGCTCTATACAACATTCAGTCAAACGTAACGGGAAGAGGGACGGTCCAAGCTAAAGTCATAGCGGTGAAACGGGCAGGAGGCAGCATATCGGCGAATGGAGCTTTAGCAATAAACACATCTATGATTTTTCGAACAAAGGCGTCACTTAGTTCGAGAGGAACGGTTTCAACGAGAGATTTTATTAAGCGCTCGCTCGTCCGTCTTTCGGCCCAAGGGATCGGGCGCGTCATTGTCAATGCAGAAACGTGGAAGTTTAAAGGGATTAAAGCGCAGATAGAAGGAAACTCAAGGCTAGAGTTTTACCGATATGATCGAGACATTCATAAAGACATGAAGAAATACGTTCCTCCCTACTATGATGGAATAAAGCAGGTGAAGGTCATTCGCCAGGCGTTATCTTCTGAATTTGTTCGCCTGCAAGCCATCATTCAAGA
>NZ_BCPV01000086.1 GCF_001544135.1 Geobacillus zalihae NBRC 101842
GGTTGACTTCCCCGTACCCAAACATGTTCGACACTTTCATCAGCTCTTGAACAAGCTTCACGCAACGGGCATTGTCCGATGTCAAGTTGTCGCCGTCGGAGAAGTGGAACGGATAAATGTTGTAGCGCGACGGAGAATACTTCGTTTCGATCAGTTCAAGCGCCTTGCGGTAGGCGGATGAGCAAATCGTCCCGCCGCTTTCCCCTTTCGTGAAAAATTCGTCCTCGCTGACAACTTTCGCTTCCGTATGGTGGGCGATAAAGGCGATCTCAACGGTTTCATATTTCGTGCGCAAAAAGCGCGTCATCCAGAAGAAAAAGCTGCGTGCCATATATTTTTCCCACATGCCCATCGATCCGCTTGTGTCCATCATCGCCAAGACGACCGCCTTCGATTCTGGCTTGACGACTTCGTTCCACGTTTTAAACTTCAAATCTTCGCGGTAAATCGGATAAAAACCTGGTTTGCCATTCATGGCATTGCGCTTGAAGGCAGCGAGCATCGTCCGCTTCTTATCGATGTTCCCCATCAGTCCGGTGCGGCGGATGTCATTAAATTCGATATGTTGAGTTACATTTTGATCCAGCTCTTTTCGTTGCAAGTTGGGCAGCTCCAGTTGGCTAAAGAACGCTTCCTCAATCTCCATCAGTGACACTTCAGCTTCGTAATAATCTTGGCCCGGCAAATCGCCAGCCCCTTGGCCTTTTCCTGGCCCTTGCCCCTCCCCGCTTCCGTCTCGGGCCACGACATCGCCGACTTGGCTGTCTCCGTTTCCTTGGCCGACGTGTTTGTTTTTCTCATAATTGTAGCGGATTTTGTATTCATCGAGCGAGCGGATCGGAATTTTAATCACATCGCGCCCGTTGGACATGATAATGCTTTCTTCCGTAATTAAGTCGGGCAAATTGTTTTTGATCGCTTCCTTCACTTTTTCTTGATGGCGCTTTTGATCATCATATCCTTTGCGGTGGAGGGACCAGTCTTCTTTCGATACAACAAAATTCCCCTTCATGTTTTCCCCTCCTTTGAAAAAATCATTTTCACACTTTTCGCTTTCCCGCATATACTTATGTTGGCGTCATCAAAACGGGCCATCACGATGCCAAGTTGGTTTATTTTATCGTATGCAAAAATTCAAAATAATTGACCAATGAATGAGGAAAATAGAAAAGTAGACAAGCCCGATTATCAGCTTCGCGCCCTCTTGTTCGCTTCCTTTTAGCGAAGCTCGCTGCGTCGTCTTCGCTCGACCCTCCCTGTGCAACTCGGTCAGACAGGGGAGGAGGATAAAAAAAGCATGCCTCAGCGCTTGAGGCATGCCTAGCGGTTCAACAAGCTGCCGACATAACGGAGCAATTCATTGGCTGACGTGGAGTTGTACCCGTATTCATCAATGAGGCGGGCGACGACTTCGTTAATTTTTTTCAACTGCTGCTCATCCGGTGTTTTCGTCGACGTTGTAATTTTGACAATGTCCTTTAAATCCGCAAACAATTTCTTCTGGATCGCTTCCCGCAACCGTTCATGTGAATTATAATCAAACCGCTGTCCTTTTCGTGCATATGCCGAAATGCGAATTAAAATTTCTTCGCGAAACGCTTTTTTCGCATTTTCGGAAATGCCGATTTGTTCCTCGATCGAGCGCATCAGCTTTTCATCCGGATTCATTTCCTCACCCGTAAGCGGATCGCGCAGTTTCGTCTTGTTGCAGTACGCCTCGACGTTGTCCAAATAGTTATCCATCAACGTTTTCGCTGACTCTTCATACGAATAGACGAACGCCTTTTGCACTTCTTGTTTTGCGATTTCATCATACTCCTTGCGCACGAGCGAAATGAAATTCAAATACCGCTCGCGGTCTTCCTTCGTGATCGACGGATGCTGATCCAATCCTTCTTTCAACGAACGAAGCACGTCAAGCGCATTAATCGACGGCACTCCTTTGCGGATGATGCAGGCAGAAATACGGTTGATGACATAGCGTGGGTCGATGCCGCTCATCCCCTCATCCGGATGCTCCTTTTTCAGCTCCTCCACATCGACCTCGCTGAATCCTTCAATCATTTCGCCATCATACAAGCGCATTTTCTTCAATAAATCCACATCCGGCCGCTTCGATTCTTTCAGCCGCGTCAAAATCGTAAACATAGCCGCAATCCGCAGCGTGTGCGGGGCGATATGCACGTCGGCGACGTCGCTTTCGCGGATCATTTTTTCATAAATGCGCTCTTCTTCCGAGACGCGCAAGTTGTACGGAATCGGCATGACGATGATACGCGAATGGAGCGCCTCGTTCTTTTTGTTGGCAATGAACGACCGATATTCCGTTTCGTTCGTATGCGCGATGATCAATTCATCGGCGCTGATTAAAGCAAACCGCCCAGCCTTGAAATTGCCTTCTTGCGTCAGCGACAGCAAATGCCAAAGAAATTTTTCATCGCACTTTAACATCTCTTGAAATTCCATAATCCCGCGGTTGGCTTTGTTCAGCTCGCCGTCAAACCGATACGCGCGCGGGTCAGACTCGGAACCGTATTCCGCGATCGTTGAAAAATCAATGCTTCCCGTTAAATCGGCGATGTCTTGCGATTTTGGGTCAGACGGACTGAACGTCCCGATGCCGACGCGGCGGTTTTCCGAGAAGAAAATACGCTCCACCAGCACGTCTTCAATGCGTCCGCCGTACTCTTTCTCAAGCCGCATCATATTGAGCGGCGACAGCTCACCTTCAATGCGAATGCCGTACTCACGGTAAAAATCGTCGCGCAAATGGTGAGGAATGAGGTGAAGCGGGTCTTCATGCATCGGGCACCCTTTAATCGCATAAACGGCTCCGCGCTCCGTTTTGGAGTACTCCTCAAGCCCGCGCTTCAGGAGCGTTACCAACGTCGACTTCCCGCCGCCGACCGGCCCCATCAGCAGCAAAATCCGTTTCCGCACATCAAGCCGCTTCGCCGCCGGGTGGAAATATTCCTCAACGAGCCGCTCAAGCGCCTCCTCAAGCCCGAACAGGTGCTGGCTGAAAAACTTATATCGTTTCCGCCCATTCACCTCTTCGACCCCAGCATCTTTGATCATATTATAAACACGCGAATGAGCCGACTGGGCCACCCACGGCTTTTCTTTTAAAATCTTTAAATACTCGGCAAACGTTCCTTCCCATTTCAACTTTTCTTCTTCTTCCCGATACCGGGCGATTTTTTGCAAAATATCCATAAAGGACCTCCTCACCCTTGGATGTCTAACAGCAAGATTATTACAATTTATGCGAGGATGTCCCGTATCATTCGCCGCAAAAAAAATTTTGTCTCCTAACAACCAGCTGCGGTCATTCACATGCTTGGCCATATTCGCTATAATAAAGAGGGAAACGCCTGCCACTTTCATTATGAAGGAGGAACAAACGATGCGCACGTTGCTTGTGCTAGGGGTTATCATTGCGTTTTTGACGGCCATTTTCACCGCTGGCTATGAAGACAAACCAGGCGTCAGACAATAAGACCAAAAAAACGACCTCCAGAGCGAAGGTCGTTTTTTTGTTTATGACAACCCATAAAACCGTTGTTGGCGCAACGCTTCGTACACTAAAATGGCCGCCGTGTTCGACAAGTTTAACGAGCGCACTTTGTCATTCATCGGGATGCGAAGGCAACGATCCATATTGGCCTCAAGCAGCTCCTTCGGCAATCCGGTCGTTTCACGGCCGAACACAAAGAAAATATGTTTTTCTGTATCGCTGAAATCAAACGAATCATAATACCGGCGCCCGAATTTCGTAATGAAATAAAACTCCCCTTCCGGAAAGCGGGCGAATAGTTCGTCAAGCGAGTCATAATACGAAATATTGACATACGGCCAATAATCAAGCCCGGCGCGCTTTAACATTTTATCATCCGTTGAAAACCCAAGCGGACGAATCAAGTGAAGCGCCGTATCCGTAGCCGCGCATGTGCGGGCGATATTCCCGGTATTAGCCGGAATTTCTGGTTGGTACAGTACTACATGGAGCGGCATTTCGTTCACCTCAGCAACATCGTTTATTTGCGGTCAATGATGTGAAAAAATTTATACCGAATGTTTGGCGTATAGGCGCTTGAATCTTCATACGACCAATAGCGCATTCGGCTGTTTGTCGTATGGGCGTTTACAAGCGGCATCCCGTTCTGATCTTTCGCCACCACAATCGTTGAGTGGTCGAAGCGTCCGTCCCCTTGAAAATCATAACAGATGACATCGCCTGCCATCAATTGCTCTGGCTCCGCCACTTCCACCGCCTGCAAGCCGATGCGCGACCCGCTCAAATACCAACGAAAAGCATGGGCCACAGCCCAGCTGTAACTCCAACTTCCGTTTTGACACCACCATCCCCTCGCCCGGTTCGGATAGCCCGTCATCGGCGCCCCGCCTGCATACAAGCATTGAGAGACAAAATTCGTGCAATCCACCGGAAACGACGGAAACACCGGGTTATGCCGATTCCACCACGTTTCCGCATACCGCACCGCCCGGGCGCGGTCATACTGGTAAGAAAGACGCTCCCCCGTCCATTGCTCTCGTTCGACGCGCGGCGCCTCCATATACCCCCCCAGCCGGTTGATCGGTTCATCAGCTACAAGCTCACCGCGAACAAAACAGGCGCATCGCTCCTCAACCTGTTCTTCTATATATAGTGAACCCCTTTGCTTAATTAAAAATTGATGGTGGGCAATATACATCACTTTCGCTTCCCGCTCGATGGTCTGCCTGCCGACAATTTGTCCCCGGATCGTGCAACGGACGATCTCCGCACCGCGCTTTTGGCAAAGCCGTTGCTTTCTTGCCGCCTCTTCGCTTCGGATATTGCTTTCCGACACAAACGAGCGGGCTCGCTCATCCAACCACGCGCGCAACTGTTTTTTCATGCTGCTTTCCACCACTTTCGTTTTTGTTACTACCTTATGTGGGGAAGCTGCGTTTTTTTCCCTATTCCTTTGCCTCAGCCAACAGTTTCAGTCCTTTTTCAATCTCAGCGATCACATCGGCATCCGCCTCCGTTTGCCGCGCGGCCTCCAAATAAGGCTTAGCGCTTGGATCCCCGATTTTCCCGAGCACCCACGCCGCCGTCCCGCGGATGACTGGACGGCTATCCTCTTTCAACAAACGCAGTAAGTGCGGCACCGCGGTTTGGTCTTTGTAATGGGCGAGCGCCAGAATGGCATTGCGCTGAATCGGCTTTTTCCCACGCCATGAACCCGCCATGGCCCCAAATGTTTCTTTAAATTCACGGTTGCTCATCTGAAGCAGCGGGATGAGTTTCGGCTTTACCGCTTCCGGATCCGGCTCGAATTCTGGATGCAAATGAAAGTCTTTCCCCTTATTTTCCGGGCAGACTTGCTGGCATGTATCGCAGCCGTACAGCCGGTTCCCGATTTTCTCCCGAAACTCGTCGGCCAAAAAGCCTTTCGTTTGCGTTAAAAAGGAAAGGCACCGCTGTGCGTTCAGTTGTCCCCCTTGTACAAGCGCCCCGGTCGGGCAGGCATCAATGCATTTCGTGCACGTGCCGCATCGGTTTTCAACCGGTTCATCAGGGGGAAATGGAATATTCGTAATCATTTCTCCCAAATACACATACGATCCAAACTCCGGTGTAATAATAGAGCAGTTCTTGCCGCTCCAACCGATCCCTGCCCGTTCCGCCACCGCCCGATCGGCGAGCTCTCCGGTATCCACCATCGAGCGAACGCGGGCATGGGGCACTTTGGCCAGCAAAAACTCCTCGAGCTGCTGCAAACGTTCCCGCAACACATCGTGGTAGTCCTTTCCCCATGAAGCGCGGCAAAAAACGCCGCGCCGTTCCGTCTTTGTCCCCCGCGGCGCATTTTTCATTTTGGACGGATAGGCAAGAGCAATGGCAATGATCGATTTTGCTTCCGGAAGAAGCAATGAAGGATTCGTCCGTTTCTCAATATCTGGTTCCTCAAAACCGGACTGATAGCCGAGCTCCTGCTGGCGGCGCAGCCGTTCCTTTAATTCAACAAACGGATCAGCGCTCGCAAATCCGATTTTATCAATGCCGATTGACCGACTATACTCAATGACTTCCCGCTTTAATGCCATAACATCCATCGTTTTCCCTCCTTTCGTCATATATGATAAAATGAAATCCGAGGTGATCAAGATGAAATTCGTGATATCAGAACAACTAAAGCAACGCCTTCCTTCTGGTAAATTCGGCGTCATCCGCTATCATCATATCGAGGTCAGCGATTCACCGCAAATGTTAAGGGGGCGGCTTGAGCTGTTTCAAGAATCTCTTTACATCGAGCTGCAGGAAAAGTCGATTGCCGACATTCCTGAGATGGTCGAATGGCGCCGTACTTTCAAACAAATCGGAACGGACCCAAGCCGCTATCGACCGTCAAGTGAAAGCCTGTACCGACGCATCCAGAAAAAAAGCTTCATTTCGCCTATCCATTCAGCGGCAGACATAAACAACTTTTTTTCACTCTATTATAAAATTCCACTCGGCATCTATGATCTAGACCGCATCAACGGGACAGTGACGCTCACGATCGGCACGGAACAAGATGAATACATCGCGTTAAACGGCCGCACAGTCAACTTTGCCAACAAACTCGTCAGCAAAGATGAACGAGGGCCGTTTGGCAGTCCGATCGTCGATTCGGAGCGGACCGCCGTGACGAGAGAAACGAAAAACGCTTTGCAAATCGTTTACTTTCTCCCATCAACGCCAGAAGAAACCGCCAAGCGCCAGCTTCAAGCCATCCAAACGATGTTTGTGCAAATTCATGGCGGCGAAGCCGACGCCCAATTGTTCGTTTGATCTTCTCCCCCCACTTTCCTGCCGTTGGAAACGGGGGACTCCCTCCCTACTTGAACGCTCTCCCACCTACGCTCACGCGTGGAAGTGGGGGGCTTCTCGGTTTAGGGTGATAAATAAAAAAACGCAATGCCTCGTTCTTTAACGAAACGAAACACTGCGTTGTCCCCAAGCATCATAACATAATTTTAAAGCTAACGAGAGACATTATAACAGACTTCCACACGCATCGCAAGAAAAAAACGCAAAAATCGACAAAAGAAATTGTACAAAAGGGCACCAGAATCTCTGGTGCCAGCAACCAGTGACCCGTACGGGATTCGAACCCGTGTTACCGCCGTGAAAGGGCGGTGTCTTAACCACTTGACCAACGGGCCATTATGGCGGAGAAGGCGGGATTTGAACCCGCGCGCCGCAAAACTGCGACCTAACGGTTTAGCAAACCGTCCCCTTCAGCCACTTGGGTACTTCTCCGTAACATGGCTCCGCAAGTAGGATTCGAACCTACGACCTACCGGTTAACAGCCGGTTGCTCTACCGCTGAGCTATTGCGGAATGATGAATAACTATATGTTATGCACATCTTCCAAATGTGCTCGTTGCCTCTTCCTCTGCCAGCTAATTCAAGGAAGCGAGATGCGTCGAGGCAACTCGCAGCGAATTCGAAGATGTGAAGCTCGTCGCTCCGCTTTTGCTGTGGAACGATGGGGCATTGTTCGCCCATTATTATAGCGAATAGCCAAAAAACATTCAATGGAAAATAATGGGCCTAAGTGGACTTGAACCACCGACCTCACGCTTATCAGGCGTGCGCTCTGACCAGCTGAGCTATAGGCCCATAAAAAGCGGGTGATGGGAATCGAACCCACGACATCAGCTTGGAAGGCTGAGGTTTTACCACTAAACTACACCCGCATATCATTTAGTTGAACATCCGCCACGCTGCTTCCATGCCCCTTCCTCTACCAGCTGATTCATAGAAGCCAGATGCGTCGGGGCAACTCGAAGCAGATTCGATGATGCAGATGCTCGTGGCTGAGGTTTTACCACTAAACTACACACGCATATCATTTGGAGTCAACATCTGCCACGCTCTTCCATGCCCCTTCCTCTGCCAGCCGATTCAAAGAAGCTGGATGCGTCGAGGCAACTCGAAGCTAATTCAATGATGCGAATGCTCGTGGCTGAGGTTTTACCACTAAACTACACACGCAAATATAGAATATAATGAAAAGGGCGACTAGTGGGAATCGAACCCACGCATGCCAGAGCCACAATCTGGTGCGTTAACCACTTCGCCATAGTCGCCTCGATCTGGTGCCGGCTGCAGGACTTGAACCCGCAACCTACTGATTACAAGTCAGTTGCTCTACCAATTGAGCTAAGCCGGCACATTTAAAATTAGCTAGTGATTCATGTTGTCTGCCTGGTTGTGCCTCTTCCTCTTCAAGCTCATTCAAGGAAGCCTTGTGCGTCGAGGCAACTCGCAGCCAATTCGATGATGCCGATGCTCGTCTCTACCAATTGAGCTAAGCCGGCACATTTAAAATTAGTTAGTGACTCATGTTGTCTGCCTGGTTGTGCCTCTTCCTCTCCCAGCTAATTCGAGGAAGTCAAATGCTCGGTGTCCCTTCCTCTGCAAGCTTATTCAAAGAAGCAGGATGCGTCGGGACAACTCGCAGCAGATTCGACGATGCGAATGCTCGTCTCTACCAATTGAGCTAAGCCGGCATGATTTTAAAGTGCATGGCGGAGGAGGAGGGATTCGAACCCCCGCGCGCCTTGCGGCGCCTCTCGGTTTTCAAGACCGACCCCTTCAACCACTTGGGTACTCCTCCAAAAAAGCAACAATAATAATGGTGGACCTTGTAGGACTCGAACCTACGACCGGACGGTTATGAGCCGTCTGCTCTAACCAGCTGAGCTAAAGGTCCGATAATGGTGGCGGTGGAGGGGATCGAACCCCCGACCTCACGGGTATGAACCGTACGCTCTAGCCAGCTGAGCTACACCGCCAAATTTAAGTCAAAAGGTGGAGCCTATCGGGATCGAACCGATGACCTCCTGCTTGCAAAGCAGGCGCTCTCCCAGCTGAGCTAAGGCCCCATGATAAATCGGGAAGACAGGATTTGAACCTGCGACCTCACGGACCCGAACCGTGTGCTCTACCAAGCTGAGCTACTTCCCGACAAAACGCGCTCGAGAGGATTCGAACCCCTAACCTTCTGATCCGTAGTCAGATGCTCTATCCAATTGAGCTACGAGCGCACAAGTGCCGAGGGCCGGACTCGAACCGGCACGGTAGTTACCTACCCCAGGATTTTAAGTCCTGTGCGTCTGCCAATTCCGCCACCCCGGCGGAAGTGGAGCGGAAGACGGGGCTCGAACCCGCGACCCCCACCTTGGCAAGGTGGTGTTCTACCGCTGAACTACTTCCGCAAGACGATGAGCCATGGAGGACTCGAACCTCCGACCCTCTGATTAAAAGTCAGATGCTCTACCTACTGAGCTAATGGCTCACGAGTTGGATAACACTCTAGGATAGTGATGTCCCTTCCTCTACAAGCATATTCAAGGAAGCAAGATGCGTCGGGACAACTCGAAGCAAATTCGATGATGTAACGCTCGTTACTGAGCTAATGGCTCATGGGTTCAATAACACTCCGAGACAACGATGTCCCTTCCTCTACTAGCATATTCGAAGATGTCAGATGCGTCGGGACAACTCGAAGCGAACTCGAAGATGTAGCGCTCGTTACTGAGCTAATGGCTCGCGGTTGCCGTCTTAATGGCTTAAGAGGTTATTAAGGAATAAGAATGCCGGCTGCAGGACTTGAACCCGCAACCTACTGATTACAAGTCAGTTGCTCTACCAATTGAGCTAAGCCGGCACATTTAAAATTAGTTAGTGACTCATGTTGTCTGCCTGGTTGTGCCTCTTCCTCTTCAAGCTCATTCAAGGAAGCCTTGTGCGTCGAGGCAACTCGCAGCCAATTCGATGATGCCGATGCTCGTCTCTACCAATTGAGCTAAGCCGGCACATTTAAAATTAGTTAGTGACTCATGTTGTCTGCCTGGTTGTGCCTCTTCCTCTTCAAGCTCATTCAAGGAAGCCTTGTGCGTCGAGGCAACTCGCAGCCAATTCGATGATGCCGATGCTCGTCTCTACCAATTGAGCTAAGCCGGCACATTTAAAATTAGTTAGTGATTCATGTTGTCTGCCTGGTTGTGCCTCTTCCTCTTCAAGCTCATTCAAGGAAGCCTTGTGCGTCGAGGCAACTCGCAGCCAATTCGATGATGCCGATGCTCGTCTCTACCAATTGAGCTAAGCCGGCACATTTAAAATTAGTTAGTGACTCATGTTGTCTGCCTGGTTGTGCCTCTTCCTCTTCAAGCTCATTCAAGGAAGCCTTGTGCGTCGAGGCAACTCGCAACAGATTCGACGATGCGAGTGCTCGTGGCTACCCATTGAACTAAGCCGGGGTGGTTTGAACATCTGACATGTCTGTGAACTACTCCCACTTAGCTTTGCATGAAGCAGGAATCTTCTTTCGGAACTATGATAAAAATGGTGGCTCGGGACGGAATCGAACCGCCGACACAAGGATTTTCAGTCCTTTGCTCTACCGACTGAGCTACCGAGCCGTATTATATTTTTCACACTGCCTATTGATACCGCTTTGTGCCTCTTCCTCTGCCAGCGGATTCGACGATGCTGGATGCGTCGAGGCAACTCGAAGCGAATTCGATGAAGCAGATGCTCGTCTCTACCGACTGAGCTACCGAGCCTTATCTTATTTTTCCCTTGTTCGTTGATGATTTTTGTGTCCCTTCCTCTACTAGCCCATTCGAAGAAGCCAGATGCGTCGGGACAACTCGCAGCAGATTCGACGATGCGGATGCTCGTCTCTACCGACTGAGCTACCGAGCCATATTTTTTCATCTTTCACAATTTTGAAAGAATGGCGGTCCCGACGGGACTCGAACCCGCGATCTCCTGCGTGACAGGCAGGCATGTTAACCACTACACTACGGGACCAATTTTGGTTGCGGGGGCAGGATTTGAACCTGCGACCTTCGGGTTATGAGCCCGACGAGCTACCGGACTGCTCCACCCCGCGGCGATAAGAAAGTAAATTAATTTGCACAATGCTCTTATCGTTGTTGTTCGTCGCCTCTTCCTCTACAAGCTGATTCAAAGATGCCAGATGCGTCGAGGCAACTGGAAGCGGATTCGTTGAAGCAAAGGCTCTTTGCTCCACCCCACGATGATGAGAAAGCAAGTCAGCTTTTATATTAAGATGGTGGAGGATGACGGGATCGAACCGCCGACCCCTTGCTTGTAAGGCAAGTGCTCTCCCAGCTGAGCTAATCCTCCACGAAATTGCCTAGCAGCGACCTACTCTTGCAGGGGCGCTGGCCCCAACTACCATCGGCGCTGGAGGGCTTAACTTCCGTGTTCGGGATGGGAACGGGTGTTTCCCCTCCGCCATAGCCACTAGGCAACAATGGACAAGTCTTATTATAAGGAAAGTTGACCTGTTGTCAAGACTTTTTCATTCCCTCAAAACTAGATAACCGTCGGAAGAA
>NZ_BCPV01000087.1 GCF_001544135.1 Geobacillus zalihae NBRC 101842
AAGGTCCTCGATTCTCCTGTTTTAGAATCGGTTCGTCCGTTTATTTCAGATAATACGGAGCAATTGTACCAGTCACTAAACGAACACCAAACATTTTATATGTTAGATAATATGATTTTAACGAAATTGAGAAAACAAATATCAAATTTGCCGCTTTTGCTGCAGGCGTTTCATCAGTCCCCGGTTTTTCTTATTCCTGATGTAGTGTTAGAAGAGTCTTTTAGGAATATACCCACAAAGGAACGGTATAATAATTATTACTTTGAGCTTTTCAAACAATTATCGGCGAAGAAACAGCTATACATTATATCGATGGAAACCATTTATCAATTATTAGAAAAAGGAATGACGAAAAAGCAATACATATTTGATGCGATGAAACAACTAGCTTTGGAAGCTTTCAGAGTAAATAGAGATATTATTAATAATCTGGAACGATGTGAATTATCCTCTTTTTCGGATCTTCCGAAATTGAGACAAATCATTTTACATAACGGAAATAATGCAGGAGAGCGCTTTATTTGTTTTTTCTCATTATTGCTTGTTCATCAGTACTACGGTCCTGCCTATATATGTAGTGATGACGGCAAAGGTGTATATACGATGTATAATACTTTTGTAAATAACGAAAGTTTATTTCGAATATTAGGTGTCGATGATTTTTTGATGTTTAAAGAGCAATACATCCTGCTGTCTTATGACTGTATTCTACAATTATCCATTAAGAATACGGAATTAAGCTCAGAAGAAATCTATGCTTTTGTGCAGAGTAGCGGTCGAAACGAGTCAAGGAAGGTCATTTATTCGTTAGATGGACAGTCATTCCATACAGAAATTAAAAATGCAAATTTCGCTAAATGGATAGAAGAGAGGAAAATAGAGATTTTCTTTTAATGATGATGTATAAAATTTTGTGTAAAGCATTTTGCTAGACCAAAAGAAAAAAGGTAGGGTATTCTCTGATTGGACCAAAAATCTTAGAGAAAGGAGAACCCTACCTATGTCTAAAAGTATACCGAATGTAGACTGGGCAAATCAACTGGAAAATGCCATTCGTCAGTTTGTAAAAGAAAAATTAGAACTGATTATGCGGGAAGAAATCAAACATTTCCTTGAAATCGAACAGGCTGGAACGCCGAATATGAGAAACGGCTACTATCAGCGAAATCTAGATACGCAATATGGCCGGATTGAGGGTCTTTTGGTTCCAAGAGACCGAAACGGGGAATTTCAAACACAGTTGTTTGCTCCTTACCAACGGCACACCGGCTAGCTTGAGGAAGCCATCATCAGGATGTATCAAAGTGGCATGAGTACGCGTGAAATTGGCAAGTTTATTGAACGAATTTTAGGCAATGCCTATTCTCCTGCAACGATCAGCCGTATTACCGATGTAGTGAAGGAAGACATCGAGAAATGGCACACTCGTCCACTGCACAAGCGTTATTCCGTCTTATATTTGGATGGTTTATACGTAAAACTTCGTCGCGAAACCGTGGAGAAAGAAGTCATTTATGTGGTGTTAGGGGTGAACGAAGAAGGATATCGCGAAATTCTTGATTTCTTTGTGGGAGGACAAGAAAGCGCCTATGTATGGCAGGAAATTCTTCAACACCTCTACCAAAGAGGCGTCAAGGAAGTGCTTCTTGGCGTCTTCGATGGCCTTCCGGGGCTGGAGGAAGCCTTTCGGGCGGTGTATCCGAAAGCCGATGTGCAGCGCTGTGTCGTGCACAAAGTCCGCAACACCCTCAGCCGTGTTCGGAAAAAAGACCAATTCGAAGTGGCCGAGGATCTCAAGCTGATTTATCGCGCGCCGAATAAGGAGATGGCGTTACAAATGTTTCAACAGTTTGAGTCGAAATGGTCCAGCAAATATCCAAGAGAAGTTCAATCTTGGGCCAATGAGTTGGATGTCCTCCTTACATTTATGGATGATCCAAGCAGTATTCGAAGTGTGATTTATACGACCAATGCCATCGAACGAACGATCAAGGAAATTCGGAAACGTCTAAAGCCGATGAACAGTTTGAGCAGTTTAGAAGCTGCGGAAAAAGTCGTGTATTTAACCATTCAAGATTTTAATGAGAAATGGGCAGGGCGAAAGTTGCGAGGATTTGCCGAAGCGCATGAAGCCCTCGAGCGAATGTTTGAAGAACGTTATCATTAACCAAATACTGTAAATAAACAAAATAGGGGGATTCTCCCTTTCCACACAGGAGACTGAATATTCAGTCTCCTGTGTGGAGGAAACTAGTTCCCTATTCATTCCAAATCCATTTCAGAGAAACCCTACCCCATTACATTACACAAAATTCTTGACGGTACCGATTTAGTAGCGGTGCTATCTTTTACTTTGGTAGCTTATCTATAAAAAACATTTACAATTATATGAAAAATGAGGTAAAATTTTTATGGTGCTATTATCACCTGTTTATTTCATCTTTGTGGGGAGGAAATATTCGTGAAAAAGTGGATTACGTCTGTAGTTGTTTGTTTTTTATTTATGTTCGCGAGTCCTTTTTATAATGAAGCTTTAGCGAAAGTACTATGGGATGGAATGGAATTAAAGAAAGGACAGATTGGCAAAGCTACCATCATTAAGCCGACAGAGCTCTACAAGTTGAATGGAACAACAAAAAAAGTAGTTCGCAAATTAAATCCGGGTGAGGTGTACCGCATCTATACGTTTCTACCAGGAAAACTTGGCCTTGGCGGCGGATATTTTATTGATCGGGACAATCGGGTCAAATATCAGACTCCATCGAAAGAAAAGCTGCAGGCGTTAGGAGTAAAAATTATTAAACGCACCTATAAGGATACTTTTGATTACCCTCAAGTGACAGGATTAATCAGCAAATCTGCCCAAGATAAAATTAATGAAACACTTGCAAAGCACGTTCGTGCCTCTTATAACGCTTATATGGAACTAGAACGAACGGAACAAGAACACCGTGAGCAATATAGCGGGGATTTTCCAGAATCTATGTTAGATTACGAATATAAAATGTCCTATGAAGTGAAATATAATGAGAACAATCTGCTTAGCATTTTAATTTACGATTATATGTATACTGGCGGCGCACATGGAATGTCTACAGTAACCGCGTATAATTTTAACGTTTTGACTGGCCAGCGTTTGTATTTAAGCGATGTGGCAAAAAGCCAGTCGGCTTTGAATAAGATTAAAAAATATGCGATTACTGATTTAACAAACCGGGCAAATCGCGGCGAGGCCATTTTTACAGAAGAGTTGTCTGGTATAGAGATTAACAGCCAACGTCCGTTCTATTTTACCGCGAATGGAATCGTTATTAAGTTTTATGAATACGAAGTGGCGCCTTATGCAGCGGGAATGCCGGAAGTGAAAGTTCCTTATTCAGTATTTAAATAAAGAATGAGAAGAGAATAGAGCAAACCCCTCAATAGATTGGTAAGATGCGTCTATTTTAATAGAAACTATTAAAGGAGAAAAAAGATGAGAAACCACGAGTGTTGATTATCCAAAATTATACATACGCCTTCCATAAATTTGGGCATACTCAAACAAAGCAGCGGCCATCCCGGATTTCCAATCGAGAGGAAGCTGCCCAGAGAAAAAACGGCGAACGAACGAAATGAAGGAAAGAGAGACGTTCGTCTGTTTTTTGGTTTGATCATACAGCCATCGCAGCAACACATACGCGATGAACGCCGCAAACAGTTGGTTGTATACCGCATTTTCCGTCGTGCCAAACAAGGTCGGGACATTCAGATATTGCTTCACCCAACGGAAAAAGACCTCAACAGTCCAACGTTGTTGGTACATGTCGGCAATGGTTTCCGCAGACGCATGGAAGAGGTTCGTCACGACCCGAATGTCGCGGCCATTCGCATCTCGAAAGATCACCACCCGGTGACGCTTGGTGGAGCGGCATTGTTTCGTCCCCAACTGGCACGTGAAGTCGGCTTGAACCGATGAGGATGTGCTGGAAAGGCGTTTCAAGCTTTTTTTCTGATGAAGTTCGATGTTGTCCTTCATCCGAATGACAAAGAGCTGATGCTGCTCCACAAATCGATCGAGGCGTTCGATTTTGAAATACGCCCGGTCTTCCACGAGCACTTGTTGAGGGTTCGTCAACTGTTCTCCCACTGGGCCATCGTGACGCAGCCCGGTCGTTTCCACCACGTCTGCCGGCAACGAGGATTCCGGCGAATACGCGACGTGCAGCTTCACTCCGGCGCGTTCACCGTGATACGGCGCCCATGGCAGGCGGTTTTTCCCGACCGTGACGGTCGTCGAATCCACCACCCGAAGCGGTTTGGGAAACCGAAGCGAGCGGCGGGTTTGGCGGTTGCACTTGGAAATGATCAACGCCAACAAGCGTTTCATGATGTCATAGGGAACTTCTTTCGCTTTCTTGGATACAGTTGAATAATGGAATCGCGGCAATCCATACAGAGGCTCCACATCGGCTCCGTGGCGAAAGCTTTTCCATTGATGCATGGCGGCCAGCAGGAAGAAGTGAATCAACTCGCGCAACGTAAAGGTTCGAGACGAATCACGATACCCAACCGCTTCGGCAATCAGTTGAATCTCTTCATCCGAAACAAGTTTTTGCATCAAATTCGGGAGTGTGGTATGCTTGTTCATAGAGAGCACCTCCTGGGTTTGTTTGTGTCGCTACTCACATTCTACAGGAAAGGTGCTCTTTTTTCTATACCCTTTGGATTTTATTGGATAATCAACACGCCTGTACTTTTTGGTGCTACACCAACAATTCCTTTTCCATTGTCCGTCGCTGCGATTATTCCTGCGACATGTGTTCCATGCCCTAAATAATCTGTGAAAATTGTTTTGTCTCCGCCATCATCATTGGTGAAGTTCAATCCGCCGATAATATTTTCTTTTAAATCGGGATGGCTAATATCGCAACCTGAATCCAACACAGCAACAACAATACCTTGCCCTTTTCGGCTTTTTTCCCAAACTTTTTGAGCCCCGATTATTTCTATACCTCTTGGAATGGTTTGCAAGTCATTGAATACGGACTTTATATTAGTTGTCTCTAATAACAATTCCTTCATTTCTCTTACCCCCTTTTCTCATTATTTAAAGTGAAATATATAAGCTGAAAACAAATAGAACAAACGAAACGCTTAAAATACAAACTACCGCTTTATCCGTATAGCTCTTACATCTCGATCATCTTTTTGCTTGGTGTCGTCGGGGTGATGGCGTATTTCCCGGATACGCGCATCGCGTTAATCGTCGGCCCGGCTTGGTTGTTGCTGCTGACGGCCGTATACTTCGCGAGAGGCATGCACCGCCGCCACCGACACGAACAAGAGAAAAGACAAGCCGGATAATGGCGAAGCAAAACGGGGCTGACCCAAAAGAGCGGTAATGCTCCTATCTGGGGCGACATAGAAAAATAGACCAACACGAAAAACCCGGTAAAACCGAGGATTTCAGAGGTGGTCTCTTTCACATACTTCGGTTACATTTCATCAAAAAGGGACTTTTGAGTCAGCTCCGTTTCCTTTTCATTTGTTGGCAACTGCACAACCCGTCCCTCATCTTTCTTTGACGCCGATGTACGCCTGGCGCGGGTGGTTCGGCTGATCCGGATATTTCAATCGGATTTTCCCTTCGTCGACCAGCTTCCCTAAGTAGTTGGTGCGCAGCCCATCCGGCGTCCGTTCCAACAGCGTCGCCAACTCTTTCAGCCGCAACGGTCGCTCGCAGCACAGGCGGACGATCATCTCTTCCATAACCGCCGGAGCCAACCGCTTTTTTCGACGTGCTAGTTCTGCCATCTCCCACAGCCGCTCATCGATCGACTCGTTTCTCTCTTCTTCCTCCCTTTCATCAACAGATATAGCATTATTTACGGAGTTTGGTGTTTTATTAACGGAGTTTTCACCTTTATTAACGGAGCATGACGGGATATTTACGGAGTCAACCTCGTTTTTTACGGAGTTCGCCTCCCTATTCAAGGAGTTTGTCGAGTTGTTTACGGAGTTTTGTTCGATAATAACGGAGTTGAGCTCCTTATTTACGTAGTTGGCCTCGTTACTTCCGAAGTCCACGTCATGTTGATCCGCACCGTGTTCTATCCATGCTTGTTCTTGCTGTTGCAATGATTCATTGATTTCTGTTTCAATTGTCGCCCCCGCCTCAGCTGGAAACAACAATGGGCATAACGTCACGATCGTGCGGTCTGGATTCATTTGCTGCAAAATATCGACCGGCTGGACAAGCGCCCGTTCCTGCCAATCATGCATGCGCTTCAAACCGGATCCTGCGCGTTTGCATACATCGATCAACAAAAACATTTTAAAGATGTTCGGATTGCGCAGATTGCTCATTTGTCCAGCCATAGCGGCTTCAATTGGCAGGCGGAACCGGCCCGGGTTGGCAAATCGAAACGCCCCGTTCTCTTTTTCAACGGTAATGCCGCCTTCTTCCCCGTAATCGGCATGAACGATGGCATTAGCGAGCGCCTCGGCGAGCAGAGCACGCCCTTCCTCAAGCCAAACGTGGCGCTCCAACTCCGCCAACACGCGGAAATAAAAATCATAGGCGTTGCCGGACCACGTTCCATCCTGCGATGTGAACCGCTTCGCCCATCCTGCCGCCTTTGCACCGTCATATTCCCGGTATTCTAAAAAATATTGCGGCAGCACCTCGGTAATGATCCGCTCTTCGCTGAACATCACGAGTCCGGCGAGCGTCAGTCCTTCTTTGCTGCTGTCGCGCAGCTTGCCCCAAGCGCCGATTTTGTATAAAAACTCTTTCGTCTCAAGACTGTTCCATGGATGCCCCGGTTTGGCGCGGGCAAACTGCTCCCGGTAATGGCTGACGGTCTCAAAATTGAGCTCGCTCAAGCTGTAATGCTCTAAAATGAAGCTGTCTGCCAACCCATTGGCGCGTTCATGAAACGAATGTGTATATTTATTCACTCTTGATCTTCCTTTAACATTATTTTTGCAAAACAGTCTTGACCTCTTTTTTTCTATTGTACCATCTTTTATTCTCCTTGCGGACGATTGCCAAAAAAAGAAAAGGGTTGTGGATATGTGGAATAACGGTCCATGGCAAAGAGCAAACTATGGAAAACCACTATTGACAGGCAAGGAGGCATCCGTATGTCATCCCTCCCTTCGGTCATAGAGCCGTATTGGCGTGATTCCGTGCCGCTTCCGTCCTTCCCGAAGCTCGAAGAAGACGTTTCGGTCGACGTCGTGGTTGTAGGCGGCGGCATTTCCGGCATTACAACCGCTTATTTACTGGCGACGCAAGGTGTGCGCGTCGCCCTTCTCGAAGCGGACCGGCTGTTGAACGGAACGACCGGCCATACAACGGCGAAGCTGACTGCCCAGCACGATTTGGTGTACGATGAATTCCTAAACCACTTTGGGGCGGAAAAGGCGCGCCTATATTATGACGCTTGCATGGACGCACTTGGCTTCGTCCGCCGCACGATCGAGCAGCACGGGATCGACTGCGATTTTTGCGAACAAGACGCCTACATATATACGACGTCTTCTTCATCATTACAAAAATTAGTAAAAGAATGGCAAGCGTACGAGCGTCTAGGAATTGACGGCGCTTTTGTCGAATCGATTCCGCTCCCGCTGCCGGTCACAGCGGCCGTCGTGATGAGGAAGCAAGCGCAGTTTCATCCGCTCAAATATTTGGTCAGACTGGTCGAAGCCATCAAACAGGCCGGCAGCATCATTTACGAGCACACGCCGGTCGCCGACATTGAACAAGGAGAGCGGCTGTCCGTCGTGACGCGCAGCAAACGGCGGGTCACATGCGACCACGTCGCCGTCTGTTCCCACTTTCCGTTTTATGACGGCGGATTTTATGTTTCCCGCATGTATGCTGAGCGCTCGTATGTCATTGCCATCACAGCTGCAGAGCCATACCCGGGAGGCATGTACTTGAGCGCCGACAACCCGAAGCGATCGGTCCGTTCCGCAGCGGCAAATGGCGAGACGCTTATTCTCATCGGCGGGGAAAACCATAAGACCGGCCAAGGGGTGCCGACAATGCGCCATTATGAGGCGTTGTCCTCGTTCGCCTCGCAGTTGTTTACGGTAAAAGACATTCGTTACCGTTGGTCGGCCCAAGACTTGACGACGCTTGATAAAGTGCCATATATCGGCCCGATGACGGCAGGGACGCCAAACATTTATGTCGCGACAGGGTACCGGAAGTGGGGGATGACAAACGGCACAGCGGCGGGGATGATGTTGTCCGACCTCATTCTCGGCCGCGACAACCGGTATCGCGACTTGTACTCTCCGTCGCGCTTTTACGCCGACCCGAGCGTGCGGCAATTTTTCACGACAAACCTCGATGTCGCCAAACACTTGATCGTTGGAAAAATCGAACTAGCTGTTCGCCAGCCGCAAGATTTGGCGCGCGGAGAAGGGGCGGTCGTCTCGGTCAACGGGAAACGGGCGGGCGCCTATAAGGACGAAGCGGGAACGCTTCATGTCGTTGATACGACGTGCACCCATATGGGCTGCGAGCTGGAGTGGAACAGCGGCGACAAGACGTGGGACTGTCCATGCCATGGCTCGCGCTTCTCGATCGATGGCGATGTGATCGAAGGACCGGCGAAACAGCCGCTCGCGTGCATTGAACTTGATGACGCGAAGTGAGGCGCTGACGCAGGACGGCGGCGCGTGCAGAACATCGTCGCAATCGGCATGTCGACCTTGAGTTCCAATGGGGGTTGGGAGCGTATGTTCCTAACCCCCTTATCGTTTTCATTTGCCGATGGCGCATTTCGTGATAAGATGAAAATGAGAGTGGACTGCATGTTGTATGATGTTTTCGGGAGGGATGACGCATGGACCTTGAACCGATTTTTCTCACCCCTGTCTTCCAAGAACGGATTTGGGGCGGCACGAAGCTCGCCGAACGATTCGGCTACGACATTCCGTCTTCGCAAACCGGGGAATGCTGGGCGGTGTCCGCCCATCCGCACGGGCAGACGGTCGTCGCCCGCGGACCGTTTGCCGGGATGACGCTCGGACAATTATGGGAGGAACGCCGCGATTTGTTCGGCCACTTCCCGTCTGACCGCTTCCCGCTGTTGACGAAAATTTTGGACGCCAACGCCGACTTGTCCGTCCAAGTCCACCCGGACGATGAATACGCCAAAACGCATGAAGGCGGAGAGCTCGGCAAAACGGAATGTTGGTACATCATCGATTGCAAGCCGGGCGCCCAGTTGATTTACGGCCATTATGCAGAAACGAAAGGAGAGCTGCGCGCGATGATGGAAGCGGGGGAATGGGATCGTTTACTTCGGAAAGTGCCGATCCGCCCCGGCGACTTCTTCTATGTCCCGAGCGGCACGATCCACGCCCTTTGCGAAGGGACGCTCGTCCTTGAGACGCAGCAAAGCTCAGATACAACCTACCGCGTCTACGATTATGATCGCGTCGACAGCCAAGGGCGGAAGCGCGAGCTTCATCTCGAGAAAGCGATTGACGTCACGACCGTCCCGCATCGCGACATCGATGTCCACCCCCATGTCGCCGAATTTCCCGGCGCGACGGTGACGACCTTCGTGGAAGGAGACTACTTCGGCGTCCAAAAATGGGACGTCCATGACGCGTTCGCGTCAGAACAGACGAAACCGTTTCTCATCGTCAGCATCCTAAAAGGCGAAGGTGAGCTCGTCCGCGAAGGACAGACATACCCGCTTCGCCGGGGCGACCATTTCATTTTGCCGCATCAATTCGGCCGTTTCACCATTCGCGGCTCCCTCCAAGCGATCGCGTCGTGGCCACGGAAAGGCAAATAAACGCGGGTGTCCCAAAGGTTCGGGACACTCGTTCTCATTGCCATAAGCAGCAAAATGACCAAATTGTGTTCGATTTAAGGGGCGTCGCCTTTTTGGGTCAGCCCCTTCTTTTTGTCGAAAATATTAACGGGGGGATTGTTTTCCTAGTTGGCCAAGACGGTATACGTACGCAATATGCCGCGCCGTTTGCGTCACATACTGTTCCGCCTGCTCCAACGCTTTCTCGAGCGGAATGACGCCGGGAACAATTGTAAAGAGGGCGTCAATGCCATGGTCTAAGACGACCGCGCTGTCGTCGCCCAACGACCCGGCGATGCCGATGACGGGGACGCCGAACTGTTTCGCTGTCTTGGCAACGCCGATCGGCGTTTTGCCGAACACCGTCTGTCCGTCAATCCGCCCTTCGCCGGTGATGACCAAGTCAGCGTCTTTGACGCGCTCCGCGAGCTGAACCGTCTCGATCACAATCTCCACACCGCGCTTTAGCTCGGCCGGGAGAAACGCGAGCAGTCCCGCTCCCAAGCCTCCGGCCGCGCCGGCGCCGGGAATGTCGCCGACTTGTTTGCCGAGTTCGCGGCTGATGACGTCGGCATAGTGCGCCAAGTTCTGGTCGAGAACCGCGACCATATCCGGTGTCGCCCCCTTTTGCGGGCCGAAAATGGCGGACGCTCCGTTCGGACCGGTAAGCGGGTTGTCGACGTCGCACGCCACGTCAATGCGGACTCCCCCAAGACGCGGGTCGAGACCGGAAAGGTCAATCGCATGCAAATCGGCCAGCGCGCCGCCGCCCGGACCGATGTCGCAGCCGTCTTCATCCAAAAGCCTTCCCCCGAGCGCCTGCACCATGCCGGCCCCACCGTCGTTCGTCGCGCTGCCGCCAATGCCGATGATGAGGTGGGTGGCACCGGCATCCAGCGCTGCAAGGATCAACTCCCCTGTCCCTCGCGTCGTCGTCACCAATGGATTGCGCCGGTCGCGCGGGACAAGGTGCAGCCCTGAGGCGGCGGCCATCTCAATCACCGCCGTCTTCCCATCGCCAAGCAAACCAAAAAACGCCCGCACCGGCTCGCCGAGCGGCCCGGTCACGTTCACTTCCACGATGCGGCCGCCGGTCGCATCAACGAGCGACCGCACCGTCCCTTCCCCGCCGTCGGCCATCGGCACCTTAACGTATTCCGCCTCCGGAAACACCGTGCGAAACCCACGCTCGACCGCCTCGGCGACTTCGAGCGCAGAAAGGCTTTCTTTAAATGAATCAGGAGCAATAACGATTTTCATTCTTTTTCCCTCCTCATGTGTCAAATTTTGTGGAAAAAAAGCGAAAAACAATGCCATTTTGTCTATTTTCACAATTATGTATATAGTACTATAATAG
>NZ_BCPV01000088.1 GCF_001544135.1 Geobacillus zalihae NBRC 101842
ATAAATATAAAAACGACAAAAATTTCCACACGTATCTTGAACCATCGATTTTCTGGCTGCGCATGAACACGAAGAAAGAACCGTTGAACAACGTCAACGCTCGCAAAGCGATCGCGATGGCTATCGATAAAGAGGCGATGGTGAACACGTTGTTCAACAACGGCTCGGTTGTGGCCAACTATGCGGTTCCGAAAGACTTCGTCACCGGTCCGGACGGCAAAGACTTCCGTGACGCTAACGGCGATTTAGTGTCGTACAATGTGGACGAAGCGAAAAAATTGTGGGAGCAAGCGAAAAAAGAGCTTGGCAAAGATAAATTCACTATTGAATTGTTAAACTATGACGACGACGTCGCGAAGAAAGTCGGCGAATACTTAAAAGAACAGCTTGAAAAGAACTTGCCTGGCCTTACGGTCAACATTAAACAACAGCCGTTCAAACAAAAACTTGAGCTAGAAAGCAATATGCAGTATGAACTATCCTTCTCTGGCTGGGGTCCGGACTATCAAGACCCGATGACGTTCCTTGATCTGTGGACGACAAATAACCCGCACAACCAAACGGGCTGGTCGAATGCTGAATATGACAAGCTGATTAAAGATGCGAAAACGACGCTGCTTGGCGACTTGCAAGCCCGTTGGGACGCAATGTTGAAAGCAGAAAAAATCCTCTTTGAAGAAATGCCAATTGCTCCGCTGTATCAACGCGGCCGTGCGTATTTGCAACGTGAATACGTAAAAGACATTGTTATTCATTCATTTGGTGGAGATTATAGCTATAAATGGGCGTATATCGAGTAACCGTTCTCTAGGAGGTGCGGAGGAGAGTATATGCAAGGGCATATACTCTCCTTTTGCCTGCCAAGGCGAAAAATGTCGAAAAAACTTGAAGATTGAAATACCATTGGTATTAAACAGGAAATAAACAGAGGAGGTGCAGCCATGGCGCGGTATACGATTCAGCGGCTCGTATATATGGTGATTACGCTGTTTATTATTGCGACCGTGACGTTCTTTTTGATGAAGCTGTTGCCCGGTTCGCCGCTGCAAAACCAAGAAAAATTGACCCCAGAGCAGCGAGCCATCATTTTGAAAGAATATGGGCTCGACAAACCAGTGCCTGTCCAATACGTTCAATATTTAGGCAACTTGTTAAAAGGAGATTTGGGTGTTTCGTTCCAGTATGACAACCGGCCGGTAACAGAGTTGATCGGCGACCGGATCGGCCCGTCGGCCCAGCTTGGGTTCCAGGCGATCGTCTTGGGCACGCTCGTCGGTTTAGTGCTCGGCATTTTGGCGGCTATTCGCCATAACAGTTGGGGAGATTATACAGCCACGGTCATTGCAGTCATCGGGATTTCCGTTCCGTCGTTCGTGTTGGCCGGATTTCTGCAGTATTTCATCGGTGTTAAACTGCAATGGCTGCCGGTCGCGTTTTGGGAAGGGTTTAAGTATACGATTATGCCGACGTTGGCGCTGTCTGTCGGCGTCATTGCCAACACCGCCCGCTTTATGCGTACGGAAATGCTTGAGGTGCTGTCATCCGATTATATTTTAACAGCCCGCGCGAAAGGGATTAGCAATGCGGGGGTCATCATCAAGCATGCGATCCGCAACTCGCTCATTCCAGTTATCACAATTCTCGGACCGATGGCGGTCAACTTAATGACGGGAACGCTCGTCATCGAGAAAATTTTTGCCGTTCCCGGTCTCGGCGAGCAGTTTGTCCGTTCGATCGAGCTGAACGACTACCCTGTCATTATGGGCACTACGTTGTTTTATTCGGCGTTATTGATTTTTGTCATTTTTATCGTTGATATTCTCTATGGGATTGTCGACCCACGCATCCGGTTAGCGGGAGGGAAAAAATGATGGCGAAACAACAATACGAACAACTGTCACCGGAATGGTTTCAGCCCGCCCCGCCGAACGTTGGTGAGCAGGAAAAAATCAATCGTCCAAGCTTGACGTTTTGGCAGGATGCTTGGCTTCGCCTTCGGGAAAACAAGGCAGCGATCGTCGGGCTCGTGATGATTATCATCTTGGCGCTCATGGCGATCATCGCCCCGATGGCGAGCGACCGGACGTATAAAGATCAAAACTTGCGGCATGCGAAACTTCCGCCGAAAATCCCGGTGCTTGAACATATTCATTGGCTTCCGTTTGACGGCCGGGATGCGAACGGCGTTGATGTGTATAAACAGCGCGGCGTGAAAGAGTACTATTGGTTTGGCACGGATGACTTAGGACGCGACTTGTGGGTGAGGACGTGGTATGGCACGCGTATCTCCCTTTACATTGGTTTGCTGGCGGCGTTGATCGACTTATTGATCGGCATTGCGTACGGCGGCATTTCCGGCTACTATGGCGGCCGCGTCGACAATGTGATGCAGCGGATCATCGAAATTTTAAACGGCATCCCGTATTTAATTATGGTCATTTTGTTCATTTTGATTTTTGAGCCTGGAATCATTTCCATCACGCTGGCGATGGTCATTACCGGTTGGACGACGATGGCGCGGATCGTGCGCGGGCAAGTGTTGAAATTAAAGAACATGGAATACGTGCTGGCGGCAAGGACGCTCGGAGCGCCGACATCACGGCTTATTTTCAAACATTTGATCCCGAACGTCATCGGCCCAATCATCATTACGACGATGTTCACAATTCCATCGGCCATCTTCACGGAGGCGTTTTTAAGCTTTATCGGCCTTGGCATCCGTCCGCCGGAAGCGTCGCTTGGCTCGCTTGTCAATGACGGGTATAAATCGATTCAAACGTATCCGCATTTGATGATTATTCCAGCGGTTGTGATCAGCTTGCTCATTTTAAGCTTCAACTTGGTGGCAGACGGAATTCGCGATGCGCTCGACCCGAAAATGCGCAAATAGCCGACGGAAGGGGTGAAACCGATGGAGAAAATTTTGCAGGTGAACGATTTGCATATTTCCTTTGACATCCACGCCGGTGAAGTGCAGGCGGTTCGCGGCGTCACGTTCGACTTGTATAAGGGAGAAACGCTGGCGATCGTCGGCGAGTCGGGGTCTGGGAAATCCGTGACATCCAAGGCGTTGATGCGCCTGTTGCCGACGCCGCCGAGCCGAATCAAGCAAGGGGAAATTTTATTTGAAGGAAAAGACTTGACCAAGCTGTCGGAGAAAGACATGCAATCGATCCGCGGGGCGAAAATTTCGATGATTTTCCAAGATCCGATGACGTCGCTCAACCCGACGATGACGATCGGAAAGCAAATTATGGAAGCGATTTTAAAGCATCAAAAGCTGTCGAAAGAGGAAGCGCGCAAACGGGCGATTGAACTATTGCAGCTGGTCGGCATTAAAAACGCCGAGCTGCGCATGAAGCAATACCCGCACCAATTTTCCGGCGGAATGCGCCAGCGTGTTGTCATCGCCATCGCCTTGGCGTGCAATCCGAAAATTTTGATCGCCGATGAACCGACGACCGCGCTGGATGTGACGATTCAGGCGCAAATTTTGGAGCTCATGAAAGACATTCAGAAAAAGCTCGGCATGTCGATTATTTTCATCACCCATGATTTAGGGGTTGTCGCCAACATGGCCGATCGAGTGGCGGTGATGTATGCCGGGAAAATCGTGGAGATCGGCACGGTGGATGAAATTTTTTACAATCCGAAACATCCGTACACGTGGGGATTGCTCGCCTCGATGCCGAGCCTTGATCATAAAGATACGGAGCTGTATTCGATCCCGGGCTCGCCGCCGGATTTGTTAAATCCGCCAAAAGGCGATGCGTTTGCGCCGCGCAATCCGTATGCGCTCAAAATCGACTATGAGCTCGAGCCGCCGATGTTCCAAGTGTCTGATACGCACTATGCGGCGACATGGCTGTTGCATGAGATGGCGCCGAAAGTGGAACCGCCGGCGATCGTGCGCGAGCGGATGAAACGGTTTGCTGACATCGTCGCCCGGAAAGGAGGGAAGCCGCGTGGCTAAGCAAAAGCTGCTTGAAGTGAAAAACTTAAAACAATACTTCCCGGCCGGCCGCGGCGAGGTCGTCAAAGCGGTCGACGGCGTCACGTTTGACATTTATAAAGGGGAAACGTTCGGCCTTGTCGGCGAGTCGGGCTGCGGCAAGTCGACAACGGGGCGGACGATCATTCGGCTGTATGAGGCGACAGACGGAGAAGTACTGTTTAACGGCGTTAACGTACACGGCAAAAAATCAAAAAAAGAGCTGAAAGAGTTAAACCGAAAAATGCAAATGATTTTCCAAGATCCGTATGCGTCGCTCAATCCGCGGATGACGGTCGCCGACATTATCGCTGAGGGCATTGACATCCACGGATTGGCGAAAACGAAAGAGGAGCGGATGCAGCGCGTCTATGAGCTGCTTGAGACGGTCGGGTTGAACCGCGAGCATGCCAGCCGCTACCCGCATGAGTTTTCGGGCGGGCAACGCCAGCGGATCGGCATCGCCCGGGCGTTGGCGGTCGAACCGGAATTCATCATCGCCGATGAGCCGATTTCGGCGCTTGACGTTTCCATTCAGGCGCAAGTCGTCAACTTGCTGAAGCGGCTGCAGCGTGAAAAAGGATTGACGTACTTGTTTATTGCCCATGACTTGTCGATGGTCAAATACATCAGCGACCGGATCGGCGTCATGTATTTCGGGAAAATGGTCGAGCTTGCCGACGCGGAAGAGCTGTACCGCAATCCGATCCACCCATACACGAAGGCGCTCTTGTCGGCCATTCCGCTTCCTGATCCGGAAACGGAGCGGACGCGCAAGCGGATCGTTTACGATCCGGCGCAACATGGCTACAAAGATGGAGAGGAACTTGAATTCCGTGAAATTACGCCTGGCCATTTTGTGCTTTGTTCGGAGGAAGAGTATAAGCGGTATCGGGCGATGTATGCCTAGCCAAATCGAAAAAAGCGCCGCTCCTTCATCACCGCATGATGCGAACGGTGAAAGAGGCGGCGCCCACCTATGCGCCTGTCTTGGCGCGTTATTTTTTTCCTCCGACGACTTTCCATCCTTGTTGGATGCGGCGAGAGGCCTCGACATGCTTTCCACTTTTGTTTCGGCCGAACATCCGCTCTCCGATCGTGTTGCTGATGTTCCCCATCAATGCGGTGAGGACGACGATCAATGCCGAAGCAATGGCAAAGTCGATGAAATAGCCGGCCATCGGTTCTTCCTCCCTTTTCCTTTTCTACTTTGATTGTAGAGGATTTGCCTTCACTTTGGAAGAGGAAAGAAAGAAAATTGCATTTATCATCGAAAAACTATATCTTTCTTGGCCGATGTATTGTATAATATATCATGTTAAAGTCATTTCAATTTGCAAACGATTGGCAAAGCGGCTGATCGCCAGACTGGCGTTCAGGCCGTGTCGCTATGCTGTCAGACGTCAAACCGGCATAGCGGTGCACGTCTGTCGTCTGACGGACGAGGGAAGCAAGGGATTCCTTGTCAAAAGGAGTGATCGAAGTGGTCAAGCTATACACATCACCGAGCTGCACGTCATGCCGGAAGGCGAAGGCGTGGCTCGAGAAGCACAATATTCCTTATGTCGAGCGCAATATTTTCTCTGAGCCGCTCACGGTCGAGGAGATTAAAGAGATTTTGCGGATGACGGAAACGGGGACGGATGAGATCATTTCCACCCGTTCGAAAGTATTCCAAAAGCTGAACATTAACTTGGAAGCTCTGCCGCTGCAAGACTTGTACGAACTCATTCAAAAAAACCCAGGCATTTTGCGCCGGCCGATCATCATTGATGAAAAGCGGCTTCAAGTCGGCTACAACGAAGATGAAATCCGCCGCTTTCTGCCGCGCAAAGTGCGGGCGTATCAGCTTCGTGAAGCGCAGCGGCTGGTGAACGGGTAATAAAAAAACTTCTACATGGTCTGCCATGTAGAAGTTTTTTATCATTTGCTTTATGCGGCGCGCGACCGGCGGTGGGCCGCCAAGCCGAGCAAAACGGCAAGAACGGCCGCCGCCATTGGAAACAGCGCCTCCCCATTCGGGGGGTAAAACGGGCGCAACCGCTCTTCGGCAGCGATCATCTTTCCAGCGGTGTACGCCAAGAGGGCGCCGCCGGCATAAATGAGAATCGGGAACCGTTCCATGGCATAAAGGATGATTTTGCTGCCTAAAATGATGATAGGAACGGAACAGAGAAAACCGAACACAACAAGTCCGATATGGCCTTGAGCCGCTCCAGCGATGGCGATGACGTTGTCAAGACCCATGGCGACATCGGCGGCGACGATCGTCTGGATGGCTTTCCAAAGCGACGGTTCGGCTTTGATCATAGTCGGTTTTTCGTCTTTTTGCCCGATCAGTTTCAAGGCGATCCAAAAGAGGACGATGCCTCCAGCGAGCTGCAAGAACGGAATCGTCAACAGCCAAACGACGGCCACCGTCAAGACAATGCGAACAGCGATCGCCAGCGCGGTGCCGACAATGATGGCCACATTCCGCTTTTGTTCCGGCAAGTTGCGGCTTGCTAGCGCAATGACAACCGCATTGTCCCCGCCAAGAATGACATCAATGCCGATAATCAGCAAGATGGAAACGATGTATTCATCCACCATAGGCGTCCCTCATTCCGTCCGTGTTCATCATCATTATAGTAGGGCATGGCCGGTTTCATAACCAATTTTTAAAAATGCGTTTTTTTATTTCCCTTCTTTCGCTTTTTATCATAAAATAAAAGTACAAGATCATAAGTTTTGATTTAAATAGTTTCAGGGGCACAATCCCTTCCTTTTTTATTTCTTTGTTTTAGAAGGGAGAGTTGAGAAATGGAAATCGAACGCATCAATGAACATACGGTGAAGTTCTACATTTCCTATGTTGATATAGAGGAGCGCGGCTTTGACCGCGAGGAAATTTGGTACAATCGGGAACGAAGCGAAGAATTATTTTGGGAAATGATGGATGAAGTTCATGGGGAAAGCGATTTTTCGCTCGATGGTCCGCTTTGGATCCAAGTGCAGGCGCTCGAAAAAGGGCTTGAAGTCGTCGTGACGAAAGCGCAGTTGTCCAAAGACGGAAGCAAGCTCGAGCTGCCGCTTCCAGAAGAGAAATGGCGCGAGTTTTCGCTGTCAGCTGATGAAAAGGTGGAATCGCTGTTCGGCCACCATTTCCACTTTGGTCAAAACGGGGACGCCGAGGAGAGAGAAGAGCAAGATGTCCTTCAATTCACCCTTTCGTTCCAAGATATCGAGGATGTCATTTCCTTGGCCCATCGCGCTGACTTCTCTCGATTGTCGAACCGCCTGTTCCAATTTGAAGGCCGCTATTACTTGTTCGTGGAGTTTGACGAGCGCTACACCGAGCAGGAAGTGGACAATATGCTCAGCCTTCTGTTGGAATACGGAAGCGATTCCCAGCTGACGATTTATCGACTTGAAGAATACGGGACTGAAATTATGGGCGACAATGCACTCGAAACGATCAAAACGTATTTTCCAGCCTCATAATGTTTCCATTCCGCCGATTTCGCCGCCAGAAATCGGCGTTTTCTACGTTAGCGGAAGAAAAACGGCCATCATGAAGAGCCGGGTGGAGGGGTTTTGTTGCGAAACACATCGAGAGTGGCGATTCTCGTCGTCATTGTCGGCGCGTTGCTGGCATTGACGAACGGGTTTTGGGAAGGGAAGCTGCTTGGTCTTTTCAGCGTATTGATGTCTTGTTCCGTCATCTTTATTGCGCTGGTCATTTCTCTTGAGAATCGAAAGCCGGCGCAGACGATCGCTTGGCTGGCGGTGCTGGGGAGCTTTCCGATTGTCGGCTTTTTGTTTTATTTATTGTTCGGACGCAACTATTGGCAACAACGGCGCTATAAAAAGAAAGCCGATTTTGATGAGGCGGTGCTGCTCAAGTTTCAAGAGCCGTCGCCGATTGCCGTCGAGCGGCTGCCGATGGCGCCCCATCAGCGTCCGCTTTTGCGCCTTGCTTATCGCATCGGCCAGCATCCGGTTTCACTCGCCTCGCAGACGGCAGTGTTGACGAACGGAGAGGAGACATTTTCTTCTATTTTTGCTGAACTGGAAAAAGCGGAACACCATATTCATTTAGAATATTATATCGTCCGTCATGATGAAATCGGCCAACAGTTGAAGCGCGTCTTGATGGAAAAGGCGCGCCAAGGGGTGCGCGTCCGTTTTTTGTACGACGCCGTTGGAAGTTGGAAGTTGTCAAACGCCTATATCGAGGAGCTGCGCGCGGCTGGAGTCGAGATGATCCCGTTTTCACCAGTGCGCCTCCCGTTTTTAAGCAACCAAATCAATTTCCGCAATCACCGAAAGATCATTGTCATCGATGGAGGCGTCGGCTTTGTCGGCGGGCTGAACATCGGAGATGAGTATTTAGGAAAAAACAAATATTTCGGATTTTGGCGCGATACGCACTTATTGATCCGCGGTGAAGCCGTCCGGACGCTCCAGCTCATTTTTTTGCAAGATTGGTATTACATGACGGGAGAACGCTTGTTGACGCCGGACTATTTGTCGCCGCCGCTCATCGTCGAGGAAGGGCAAGGCGGGGTGCAGCTCATTGCCGGCGGTCCGGACCAAAAGTGGGAAGTGATCAAACAGCTGTATTTTGCCATGATTACGTCGGCCAAACGGTCGATTTGGGTTGCCTCGCCGTACTTTGTGCCGGATGAAGACATTTTGACGGCGCTCAAAGTGGCGGCGTTAAGCGGCATCGATGTTCGCCTGCTGGCGCCAAAGCGTCCGGATAAAAAAATTGTCTTTTACGCTTCGCGCTCGTATTTTCCCGAGCTGCTCGAGGCTGGGGTGAAAATTTACGAGTATGAGAAAGGGTTTTTGCACAGCAAAGTCATCGTCGTCGATGGCGAGCTCGCCTCGATCGGCACGGCGAACATGGATATGCGCAGTTTCCATTTAAATTTTGAAGTGAACGCCTTTTTGTATTATACCGACAGCATTCATAAACTCGTCCGCGACTTTTTGGAAGATTTTCGCCACGCTTCCATGATCGACTACGAACAGTTTCAACAGCGCCCGTTCCGGGTGCGCATCGCGGAATCGGTCTCCCGGCTGTTGTCGCCTCTGTTGTAACCAACCGCTTGTAAACGCCAGTCCGCCGAATCGGCGGACTTTTTTCGGCGCAGTTTGGCTTTGGGCAGGAAAACCGGCGATGGTCAACGAATAAAAGGGAAGAACCGGACGGTGAAGGGGGCAGCAGAGAACAATTCCAGCTGTTCCCGCTCACAGACAACTATTTTTTACTGGAAAGGAAGTGATCATGTTGTTTGTCGCTCTCTCAGCTGATGGCAGGACGGTTTCGCTTGCCGGGGCGGAAAGATGGGAACGAGAGGGGCTGATGCGCCTGAAACGACAGGAACCGTTTTTTTGTCCCGCGTGCCGTCAAGAAGTGGTGCTCCGGTCGGGCCGCTACCGTTTGCCGCATTTCGCCCATCGAAAAGGGGCGGCCTGCCCGGTCGAGCACGAACCGGAGTCGGAGCGTCACTTAACTGGGAAGCGAGACTTGTTCGCGTGGCTCATTCGCCAAGGCATGGAGGCGAAGCTCGAGCCGTATTTGCCCGCCATCAAGCAGCGTCCTGACATATTGTTCCGCCATGGCCCACACCTTTATGCCCTCGAATACCAATGTTCCACGATCGATGAATCGCTGTTTCGCGAACGCAATGACGGCTACCGTCTCCTTGGCATCCGCCCGTTGTGGGTGTTAGGAGCCCATCATTTGCGGCGTTCGCCAAAATATTCGGGGGAAGTGCAGCTCTCCCGGTTTCAATGGTTGTTTGCCCATCGCGCTCCACATTCAGTCGTTCCACATATATGGTACTACAGTCCAGAGACGAAACGCTTCATCCGCCTTTTTCGCCCGTTGCCGCTATCGGTGCAGCGAACGTTCGCTGCGGTCGATTCGATTCCGCTTTCGTCGTTTTCGTTCCCCGATTGGATGGCCCCCTGCCCGCTGCCGCTTTCACCCACGTTTTGGGAACGATGGCTCGAACGAAAAAAACAATGGCGGCGGACGTTTCCGCTTTATCCGAACCAAACCGTGCGCCGCATTTGTGCTGATTTTTACCAGGCGGGCATCGTTCCGTCACTGTTTCCGACCGAAGCTGGCTGGCCAGTGCCGCGCGGGTATTTATGGGAGACGGCGCCGTTCATTTGGCAAACGTATGTCCTTTTGTTTCTTCTTGGAAAGACCGGACGGCCGGCAACGGCAGTATCTTTATTTCAGTGGCTCGACGACAAAATCCGCACCGGCCGCCTCGTTCCGCGCCGGCTGCCGCTTGTCGGCCGGGATACGTATCGTGAGGCCGTCGGCGAGTATTTGCATTGGTTGAGCCTGCTCGGCTATCTCCGCCGCGAAGAGGGCGACCAGCTTCATTTGGTGAAGCCGCTGTCGTTTCCGTCGACCGTCGATCAGATGATTCATCAAGATGCTGCGCTTCTTGAGCAAATTCATCAAACGCCAGCGCTTAGCCGCTATTGGGAGGCGCTTGAATTTCAAAACGCGGAGAAAATGAACAGAAAACAGGAAAAGATGAACGGAATGGTGAATAATAATTCGTGTATCGATTATTTGTATAAG
>NZ_BCPV01000089.1 GCF_001544135.1 Geobacillus zalihae NBRC 101842
CCTGCAATATTCTCAAATCTCTTTAATAAAAACTTTCATCAATCGAAACCAATGGGATGACGTATTATTCCCTAAGTATAGGTGACGTTTATTCTAAGTGCAATAGGGGAGGTGGAAACGCTCCTTATTCATGTGTCATGTCTCAGCCCGAGTTCGACAGTTTGAGGCCCATTTTAGGCAAATGAAAATGCCAGAAATGCCGTTATATCAAGGGTTTAGCGGTGGTTAACCTAGGAAAAAACGCCGAATTTCATAGGCACACGCTTTATAATTTAATCCTTTTAATATAAAGTTTTTTTGTTTATAATATAGACATGTACATTCGATGGGTAACCGTGGTTACTGTCAATGTACCATCAATTGGAGGATTGCATCTATGCTCACGTGCTTCTCCACGGTCTAATCCTCCTCTTGATCCGAATCGAGAGTAAAATCGTGGCCGAAAGTAAGAGACAAATGTCAGCGCTCCACGTTAGGACATTTTTCTTCAAAATATCGTGACCTCTATCAGTGTACAAAGATCACGACCAAACAAAGGAAAACCTCTGTGGCTCTAGGGCTGGAGCCTCCTCTGAAGATCCTAGACATTCATCCTCGCTCCTAGATACACGCTAGAAGTATGCCCAATTGCCTCTCAGCCCTTCTGTATCAAGGGCTGGGAGGCGATTTGTTTGCCTAGTCACTGTCGAACTCGGGTCTCAGCATCAAAATCCAAAACAAAAGGGGTGTCTCAAAAGCAGCGAGACACCCCTTTGTCACTACTATAAATATACAATATACGTATCAACAGATTCATAATTCTATATCTCTTGTTTCTCTGAGAAGGAGCAAACACCCTTTGTCGTGACTCCCTCTACTATCTTGTTATGCTTCAGGAATCCAGACAATCATTTGACCCGGCTGCCGGTTATCCCATACGTAATAAGGGATAGCTGTAAACTCGAACGGTTTGGCAGTAGGTGGAGTATTTCGATATAATCCTCCGTCCCAATCAGAATCATCGCACCTCAGCACTTGACCTGCTCTTTTTACCATTCCTCCGAGCAAACGCTCATCAAATTGTGCTTGTAGTATTGAAGTTCTCGGAAGGGAAATCGCATATAACGGTTCTGGGTTATCCGCCCCTTCTAGACATTGAACGTTCGCCCGCCTACGCTAACACTTAGAGGTGAGAGATTCTTGGGAACTTCCACTCTACGGGAGGCGGTTCACCAAGCCATCCCTGTGCGTCCCGCAGTTCAATAACTGCAAACGAAGCCCTTCCTGCAAAATATTTCGAGCAGCGTTGTGATCCCGGTCGCGTTCGACTCCGCAGTTTCGGCACGCCCTCGAACGGATGTTGAACGATTTCACCTCCACCTGCCAATGCCCGCAGCCACGAGCACCATTAACTCGATGAAAACGTGTAGCCGACACGGATCACCGTCCACCCCTACCATTTCGCTATATATTCCACTCCCCTGAGCGATCGTCCCCCATGCGGAATCGGAAATGCGTTTGGCCAGTTTGCGATTCTTCTGCATGTTCGGCACGCACAAGTCCTCCATGCACACTACTTGATTTTCGCCGATCAAGCGGGTGGACAGTTTGTTCGGGAAATCGTTCCGGCAGTTGGTGATTTTCTCATGAAGCTTGGCCCCTTTTCAGCGGGCTTTGCGCCTGTTCGAACCGCTTGGCTTCCGGCGCGACAGCTTGTGCATCATTCTCGTTACAATGAAGACAACACCCCTTCTTTCGCTTTCCCTACCGAACCGAATTCGCGAATTTTTTGTCTTACGGTCTGTTTTACTTCTTCTCTTCCTGCCCCAAGGTATTTTCTCGGATCATACAGGCCGTTATTCTCATTGAGTAAAGAACGAACTCCCCTAGTAAACGCCAATTGATTTTCCGTGTTGACGTTAATTTTAGCTGTTCCTAACGAAATGGCTCTGCGAATATCCTCCAAGGGGATTCCTGTTCCTCCATGCAGCACAAGCGGCACGCCAGTTAAGCGCTGGATTTGTTCCATTTGCGCAAATCCTAATTTCGGTTTCCCTTTATACGGACCGTGAACCGAACCTAATGCCGGTGCTAGGCAGTCAACTCCGGTTTCTTTGACTAACCGCTCACATTCTTCCGGAATGGCGTACATCGCTTCCGCTTCATCGACCACTACGTCATCCTCTTGCCCTCCGATTCTTCCGACCTCTGCTTCAACGGAGACACCAAAAAACCGAGCCGCCTCAACAACTTTTTTTGTCATCGAAATATTTTCTTCCAAAGGGAAATGGGAAGCATCAATCATCACGGATGTAAACCCAGCTTCCATCGCTTCGAGGCATTGCTCATAGGAGGAGCCGTGGTCTAAATGGAGAGCGACAGGTACAGTAATGCGGTATTCTTTCACGAGTTCTTTAACCATGGCCGCTGCCGTCCGGAGTCCACCAAGATGCCCGATATATCCCGGACTCACAGCCAAAATGACGGGTGCTTCCTCTTCTTCGGCCCCTAGGAGAATGGCTTGGGCGAATTCTAAGTTGTTCACGTTAAAATGGCCGACAGCATAGTTTCCCTGTAAAGCACATTGTAACATTTCCTTCATTGAGACAAGCGGCATTTCGATTCCCCTTTCTGTTTACACATTCGTGAAAAAGCATCAAGCGCCCTAAGGCGCCTGATCGTTTTTCCATCGCTCTTACCAGCGAGCAGTGAGCATTTTCTTACGTGTATAAAACTCCACACCGTCCATGCCGTTAGCGTGAAGATCGCCGTAGAACGAATTCTTCCACCCAGAGAACGGGAAGAAGGCCATCGGTGCTGGGACCCCTAAGTTGACCCCTAACATCCCGGCATCGATTTCATCACGGAACTTACGGACATTTCCGCCATCTCTTGTGTAAATGCATGCCCCGTTGGCAAATGGAGACTTGTTGGCCACTTCAATGGCTTCATCCAACGTGCTAACCCGCACAATCGAAAGAACAGGAGCAAAAATTTCATCTTTCCAAATCGTCATGTCGGTGGTGACTCGGTCAAAGATGGTCGGTCCGATAAAGTATCCCTCGCCTTGGACAGCAGCATCTTTTCGCCCGTCGCGCACTAAAATAGCTCCTTCTTTTTCTCCCAGTTCAATATAGTTGACCGTCCGTTGTTTATGAGCTTCGCGAATGACCGGGCCTAAAAAGACGCTCTCCTCCAATCCGTTGCCTATCTTAATTTCATTTGCGGCCGCTACTAATCTCTCAACTAATTCATCAGCAATGTCCCCAACCGCGACAACGACCGACGCCGCCATGCACCGCTCTCCAGCCGAGCCGAACGCCGCATTAATAATTTCACGGACAGCCACTTTCAAGTCTGCATCCGGCATGACAATCGAATGGTTTTTCGCTCCTGTCAACGCCTGAACGCGTTTGCCATGAGCCGCTGCTGTTTTGTACACATACTCGCCGACTGGTTGGGAACCGACGAACGAGATCGCCTTCACATCTGGATGCTCCAAAAGTCCGTTCACGACATCATGCGCCCCGTGAACGATGTTGAGTACTCCATCTGGAAGCCCGGCTTCTTTAAAAAGTTCAGCTAGGCGATTGGCCAACATCGGTGTGCGTTCGGACGGTTTTAGGACGAACGTGTTTCCGCACGCAATCGCTAGCGGGAACATCCAGCAAGGCACCATCATTGGGAAGTTAAACGGCGTGATGCCCCCAACGACACCAATTGGATAACGGTACATTCCTGATTCAATGCCGGTCGCAATGCTAGGAAGTTGTCTTCCCATCATGAGCGTCGGCGCACCTGCCGCAAATTCTACGCATTCAATTCCGCGCTGAATTTCCCCATAGGCTTCGTTGTAGCTTTTGCCGTTTTCTAACGTCACCAACCGGGCCAGCTCTTCCCAATGTTCAACAAGCAATTGCTGGTATTTGAATAAGATTCGCGCCCGGCGCGGCACTGGCGTTTTGCTCCATGTCTTGAACGCTTCTTTTGCTGCCGCAACCGCACGATCCAAATCCTCGCGGGTCGAAATCGGAACGTAAGCGAGCACTTCGCCTGTCGCAGGGTTTGGAACCGCTTCTGTCTTCGCAGAACGAGATTCCACCCATTGCCCACCAATATAGTTTTTTAAAGTTTGTACTCCCGTTGTCATTGTCATGTTCGTCGATCCCCTTTCATTTATGATTTTGCAGCGGTCGAGCTGCTTTTATGTTGTTGAATGAACTGTTCAATTTGATCTAACGTCGGCATTGCATCGGAACAACTATGGCTCGAGATGACAATCGAAGCAGCAGCTGCACCATATTCCATCGCCTTTGGAATCGGCCATCCATTCATTAATCCGTAGATAAACCCAGCAGCGTAAGAATCGCCTGCTCCAAACGTTTTGACAATATTCGCCGGAAAAATCGTACCGACAAACGTTTCCCCTGTTTTCGTATAGGCGATCGATCCATCTTTGCCATGTTTAATGACGACGATTTTCGCGTGATAATCAAACCATTTTTGCGCCGTTTTCTCGTCATCATGCTGATGAACAGCAAACTGCTCCATCATGTCAAATTCTTCTCTCGTGCCGATGATCACGTCGCATTTTTCGGCGGCCAAGTTGTAATAAATCGCCGTTTCCTCTTTGGATTGCCACGTATAAGGGCGATAATCCAAATCGAAAAAGACAACGACTCCATGGCGTCTTGCATATTCCAACGCTAAAAACACCGCTTCTCTTGACGGGCTTTTCGCCAAAGCCGTCCCGGAAATCAATAAGCATTTTGCCTGCCGAATATAGTCTTCATGAATGTCGTTCGGTTCCAGTTTCAAATCAGCGACATTATCGCGATACATGAGGATGCTGCAGTCGGTCGGACTCTTAATCTCGGTGAACGCCAAGCCTGTTACACTGCCGGACTTGTCGGTAATGACATGGGATGTATCAATGCCATTGTTTTTTAAGTATTGAACGATAAATCGGCCCATTTGGTCGTCGGCCACTCGGCCGATAAACCCTGTTTTCATGCCAAGCCGGGCCATGCCGATGGCAATATTCGCCGGAGATCCGCCGACATATTTCGTAAACGTCACCGTTTCTTCCATCGGCCGGTGAATCTCATTGGCATTTAAATCGATGCATAGTCGGCCGACAGCGATAAAATCCAACGGTTTTTGCTCGTCAAATGGGAGTAAACTCATCGAACCGCCTCTTTCCTGTCATCTTTTTGGATCGTTTCTACTTCTGTTTGGCTGCGAGCTTGCTTTCCATCACCCACTCATGATCCGGGTCATTATGGAACTTCCACGTCCGTACGGGCCCGGCCATGACGTTTAAGTAATACCCCTCATAACCCGGGGGAGCCGAAACCGGGTGATAGCCTTTCGGCACCAAAACAACATCTCCGTTTTTCACGACCATCGTTTCATCAATGGAACGATCATCAGTATAGACCCGTTGCACCATAAAACCATGGTCCGGATTGATTTGATGATAATACGTTTCCTCTAAATAAGATTCATGCGGCAAATTGTGTTGGTCATGTTTATGCGGTGGGTAACTCGACCAGTTTCCTTCCGGCGTAAATACCTCAACGACAAGCAAGCTGTCAGCCGGTTTAGACTCCGGAAGAATATTATGTATCCGCCGTTCAATGTTTCCCGCCCCGCGCATTTCCACTCCTACTTCGCTTGGCGGAATCAAACGGGCTGGATACGTTCCTTTCCCTGGCGCTAAACAAACGGCCAATTCCAAATCAGTCAATGCTTGCACTTCATAAACATCATTGGACGGGACATAGACGGAGTATGGCGGAATTTTCTCAAAAACATCCATTCTCAATCCAATATTTTCCCACCGTTCATGTCTTGTGTGTATGTTGGCTTTTCCTTTGAGAAGAACAAGGCAGGCTTCCTGATCGATCGTCTCTTTTCGCAATGTTTGTCCTTTTGTTAACGCATACACTTCAAATCCAACATACTCCCATCCCGCCGATTCCGGCGTTACGCGGACGACGTTCCCCTCTTCATTCGGCGAATGGCTAGAAATAATGAATCGGCTCATCATTTCATCTCCTTTATAAACCGCATGTTTCACGAATGTATTGGCGTGCCTTTAACGCATATTCAAACGGATTCGCTATGGCTGGATCCTGTTCTGCCTCTACAACAAACCATCCTTCATAGCCGGCATCATCCAATGCTTCGAATACTGGTTTAAAATCAATCACACCATCGCCAGGCACAGTAAATACTCCTGCTTTCACCGCCTGCAAGAAGCTCATTTTTTCCTCGCGAACCTTATTCGCGACCTCGATTCGTACATCCTTGAGATGAACATGACGAATGCGATTTATATGCTTATTTAGGACATGTAAATGATCCTCCCCTGAGAAGACAAGGTGGCCTGTATCATAAAGAAGTGACACCTTTTTTGGGTCTGTTTCCTCCATTAAGCGGTCAATCTCCTCTGTGGTCTGAATACCCGTCCCCATATGATGGTGATAGACAATGTTCATTCCCTTTTCTGCAGCCAGATCACCGAGGCGATTTAACCCATCGATCAGTAGATCCCATTCCTCTTCCGTAAAAACTGGCTTTTTATCAAACAATGGTGTTTCCATTTGTCCTTGGATGCTGTTACCTTGTTCAGAAACAACAATGACTTTTGCGCCCATTTCATATAAAAAATCTCGGTGTGCTTTAAATGCTTCCACTGTTTCCTCAAATGGTTTTGAGGTCAAAAAAGCGCTAAACCAAGCACTGGCGATACTTAAGCCCCTTAAGGATAAGGCCTTTTTCAAAACCTTTGTATCACGGGGATATTTATTGCCGACTTCACAACCAACAAAACCGGCGAGCGCCATTTCACTAATACACTGCTCAAATGTAATCTCCCCCCCCAGCTCAGGCATATCATCATTCGTCCACCCAATTGGAGCAATACCAAGCTTCACTTTGTTTTCTTTGAACATATTCCCCTTCCCTCCGTTTTCTTCTAAGCTGCGGACAGAACTCTAACCCCCCCCTTTAATCCCTATTTGCAGCGCATGCTATATCAGTATTTGCGTGCTAGTTTAAGATTTTCTTGTTTATTTCGATAGGCTGCTTGAACACTTTCTTTTGTCGACACTTCTGCAACGCCAACGTGCCACCAAGATTCATAGCCATGTGTCATTGTTTTAGGCAGCACTTTAATATCGATGAGTGTGCTGATGGATTGCTTTTTGGAGTCGATAAGAGCCGTCTCAAGTTCCTCCATTGTACGGACAGAATATGTTTTTAGACCATAGCCCTCTGCCACTTTTGCATAATCAATCGTCATAATAGGCCCATCGAGTTGCCCGGTCTCCAGGTTCCGTTTACGGAATTCGGTAACAAAGCTGCCCATGCCATTTTCCATTTGCAAGTTGTTGATACATCCAAACCCAGAGTTATCAAACAAGATAATATTAATTTTCTGCCCTTCCTGTAGGCTTGTTACCAGTTCAGAGTGGAGCATTAAAAAGCTCCCATCTCCAACCATTGCATACACTTCTTTATCCGGTTCAGCAAGCTTGACACCAAACGCCCCAGCGATTTCGTAGCCCATGCAAGAATAACCATATTCCATATGATAGGTGTTGCGGTCTTTGCACACCCACATTCGCTGCAGGTCACCAGGAAGGCTGCCCGAAGCCCCTACAATCACAGCGTCATCATCAATCAATTCATTGACTTTGCCAATTACGCCGGTTTGTGTCAATTCCGAACCAAACGCTTCTCTATATTCAGGCAGTTTTTCATCTAAGTGGCCAGCAATTTCCGGTGTAAAGTTTTCTCCATAGGCAACAGAGCAAAGACGTTCTAATTCTCTGTTCCATGCTTGCTTCGCTTCGGAAATCTCATTTCCATAAGCAGAAACATAATCCCCCAACGCTTCAGCTATGGCCTCAAGTCCAGCCTTTGCATCAGCAACTACCTTCACCGCGTCTAATTTCGACGCATGGAATTCTGAAACATTGATCGTTAAAATTTCCGCACTGCTGAACAACTGTTTAGAAGCAGTCGTAAAATCCGTGAAACGAGTACCGACTCCAATAATTAAATCCGCCTGTTTGGCAATGGTGTTAGCCGCTAAGTTCCCCGTCACCCCTATCCCTCCTAGATTAAGAGGGTGAGAGCTTTCAATCGTACCTTTTCCAGCTTGAGTTTCAGCAAATGGAATGTTGAACTTTTCTGCAAATTTCACGAAAGCGTCAGCTGCCTCTGAATAACGAACGCCACCACCTAAAACGAGCAACGGCTTTTTCTTGGAACGAATGAGTTTCACTGCATCTCGAACACTTTCGAGAGACGGTTGTCGACGTTCAATCCGATGGACACGCTTGGCAAAAAAGCTTTCAGGAAAATCCCACGCTTCTCCCTGAACATCTTGAGGAAGAGCGATGGTTACAGCACCTGTATCAGCAGGATTTGTCAAAACACGCATGGCATTCAACATGGCAGACATGAGTTGCTCCGGACGGCAAACACGATCCCAATACTTGCTAACTGCACGGAAAGCATCATTGGTAGATATAGACAAATCATGCGTGTGTTCAATTTGTTGTAAAACGGGATCAGGCTGACGAGTTGCAAATACATCACCAGGAAGCAAAAGTACTGGGATATTATTTGCCGTTGCTGTTGCGGCGGATGTGACCATATTCGCTGCACCAGGACCGACAGATGAAGTAGCGGCCATAATTTGCTTACGGTTTTTTTGTTTTGCAAATGCAATCGCCGCGTTAGCCATTCCCTGTTCATTTCGTCCTTGATATACTTCTAATTCCCCCGGATCTTCTTCAAGTGCTTGACCGAGACCAAGCACATTGCCATGACCAAAAATAGTAAAGATTCCTTTTACAAATCTTTGTTGTTTCCCATCAAACTCTACATATTGATTATTCAAAAATTTAACAAGAGCTTGTGCAGTGGTTAACCGAATGGTACTCACTATTTTCTAACCTCCTCTTCCATTGTCCGGAATATAGGTTCTCTACGAATCCGCTTTCATCAACAACGATTAGATAGCAGCTGCTGAATTAACTTCTTCTAGCTTCACCGGTACACCGGTTTCTAGCGATTTTTTCGCCGCTTCGGCAATCCGTTGTGCCTGCAACCCATCAAAACCACTGCAGATCACAGGTTCATTATGAAGGATAGCCTTTACAAACTCCGCTACCTCATGGATATAAGCCTGTGTATAACGTTCTAAGAAAAAGTACAACGGTTTATCTTTTAAAACATGTTCAGCAGTAGAAACCTCGACATTTGTAGGACGGTTATTGTCCGCTCGTGCAGCTCCTTTGTTTCCGAAAACCTCTAAGCGTTGATCGTATCCGTAAACAGCTTGGCGGCTATTGTCAATGACCCCAAGTGCTCCGTTGGCAAATTTCAACGTCACCACTGCTGTATCGATATCTCCCGCTTCCCCTATCGCTGGATCTACTAACACCGCTCCGTAAGCGGACACTTCTACGACTTCACTTCCCATAATGTAACGGGCCATATCAAAGTCGTGAATCATCATATCCATAAACAGTCCACCTGACGACTTTATGTAGTCAATACTTGGCGGCTCGGGATCTCTCGAGGTAATACGTAAAATATGAGGCTCGCCGATTGTTCCATTTTGGACAAGTTCCCGAATTTTACGGAAATTCGGGTCAAATCGACGATTAAATCCGACTTGAAGCTTTACTTGAGTTTTTTCAACTACCTCAAGCGCTTCTTTCGTTTCCTCCACCGTAAAGCTAACGGGTTTTTCACAAAAAATATGTTTTCCCGCTACAGCAGCCTCCTTAATAATGGTTGCATGCGTATTTGTTGGGGAGCAAATAAACACAGCATCAATTTCCGGGTCATTTAATATATCGCGGTAATCACTTGTTAATACTTCAACTTGCTTTTCCTTTGCCCATGAATCAAGGTGGTTAATCACAACGTCTGAAACACTCTTTACACGAACTTGCGGGATTAATCGCAAATTGTCTACATGCAATTTCCCGATTCTCCCCGCACCGATTACCCCTACAGTCAATGTCATAGACTGATCCT
>NZ_BCPV01000090.1 GCF_001544135.1 Geobacillus zalihae NBRC 101842
GATACAACTATACACGCTATACACATCGACCATGCTATCTATAATCCATCATATGCTCCAAGGCCTCTTCAAAAAACTCGCACGCTGCGACGATTCCCTCAGCAAAGGCCTGTTCCACAACGTCTTCTGTTTCCATTTTAGCATATTCATTTCTCTGATCGGCTATAAAAGCATGTAGAACAAGCAGTTTTACTATTAATTTATCCATCACAGTTTCCCCTCCTCATTGATCCCGGAGTTTCAATCGCGCGCCGGCTACTTTTATGTCAGAGTAGGACGTCTGCGACTGTTGCGGATGTTTCAATGAACGTAGAAAACTTGTGAACGACGGAGCCTGGAACACTCGGAAAGGATATTGCCGATTTAGGGCATATCTTGTATCTGAGACGATGAAGATGTATGGAAAAATCACCTTTCCGGCTGGTTGCCATGATTCCTCAGCGATAAGACCACTTTCATACAACGCTAAATAACGATTCAACTTTTCTTCAATCACCTTTTCACTGTAAACAGTTCGTTGACACTCAAGGAAAAATGGTGTCCGTTGATAGATAAAAAATGCGTCGGGTTCTGCCAGCCCCTTCCGATATTTCGGCTCGACGCTAAACTGTTCGACCGATCCGATTGAAATAATTTCCCTGTACACCTTGACAATCTCGAGGTAGTGCGGGATTTTTTGCGAATTCTTTTTGATGTTGCTGTCAGCGCAAAAATATACGTACGGAACAAATGCCGTGGATCGCTGTATATGCCCGTCGCGAACCAGCCGCAATAGGACATTATTGGCGCTTTCTTGTGGCCGTTTCAATCCTCGAAAATGGATATCGGCGATGTCGTCTCGGCTCATCACGCGAAATCGCCTTAAATCGGCGATAATGGCTTTATCTCGCTTTGTCAGCATCGTCCAACACCCCTAAAATTTTGTCCCGCTCTAACTCCTCTTCACTGCCCTGCATTTTATTTTCAAGCACCTGCGTAACAATGAACGAATGATTTTTCCAACCATCAGATTTGTATTTTTTGAGTATCTTTTCGGCTATGTCTTCCGTAACGTGTGGAGCCTGTAATTCAATCAAGTCGTCTAAGCGCAGCAAGAACCTACCTGGAGTATCAAGGCTGATCTTTTCGCTGCCAGGCGTTTCGCCGATCATTGCATTGCGTAAATCAACTGTACGAAAGCCCATGCGGACAGATAAGACTGCTCTAACATCCGTGTTTAGAATCGTATGTGAAGGGCGTTGCATTGATAAGATAACGAAAATTCCGCAAGCACGACCCAGTGATGCAATTTGCAGTAAGTTCGTCATTATTTCATCGTCTTTAATCATCACAAATTCATCAACACACACAACGATAAAAGGCGGACGTTCACTTTTCGGTACTTTGCTAATATGTCGGACACGATATTTCTTTAACAGTTCCCCACGCTTTTTGAGTTCTTTCTTTTTGAGATATTCAAGTGCTGGACCAAGTTCATTCGCTTGAAAGCAAAGACTTTTAACATGATCAACTCCTTCGTATATCCCGAACTCCGACATTTTCAAATCCCCTAAATACAGATGAAGCTCGTCGGCAGTATAGTATTGGATCAGCGTCACAAGAATATTGTGAAGCATAGAACTCTTGCCAGAACCGGGCTGCCCAAACAGCAAACAATTGGGATTATTAACAGCATCGTAAACGAGCCATTTACCATGCCTATCCTTTCCACAAACAATCGGTAGTAAAAGCCCTTTTATTAGCGGATATATTTCCGAATAACGATATTTCACTTTTTTCGGCAACCCGTTTTTGTGAACCGTCAATACAAACTTTTTTAAATCGCCTTTGACTTCTGTATTTCGACCAAAGACTTGCTGGAACACGTATTCCTTTTTCTTTACTTCCTTCGGGTCCATTCCATTGATAAGAGTGAACACATATTCCGTCTGATCATCTCCGATCCTAACGCTATGGACCTTTGGAAATACTTTCATTTCCTTATCACCGCTTTTATACGCCACATACAATCCAGCCGCCTGGAACGCTTTCCGTAGTTGGGATTTTGCGCGTTGTTTCTGTAGCCACTTCCTCACGTTTATAGACCTCCCAAACCGAAAAATAACCATAACACCGCCCCATAAACAACTACCGGGAATACGATACGACCAAAACCTGCGACTTTTTCAGCCACATCAGCCATTCCCATCATGACTAATCCCTGCTCTATAAACGCTGCGAACGTAATCGCACCGACTCCTGTCATGAGCAAGGCAAAGTCAGCATCCTGAACAGGAAATAGATGATGCGGAGTAATGACCGGGAACAATGCCGAGACAACTTCATCTGCCTTTGTCTGTTTTCCAGCCATCTGTTTCCCAGCCATGAATTCTCGAAACGGGATGATTTCTGTCTGACGTTTGAAAAACACTGCCTCTCACCTCCTGTGTTTGTGGTTTTCTCCCCCCCATCGCGCTCCCCCTTCTTTCCGCCTCGTCGCTTCACTCCTTAACACGCGCTGGCTTCCTTGTCGCATAAATCTTTCTGCCTGTACAAGTGCGCTAGAGAAAAAGTGTAGGAAAAGTGTTCGGAACGAACGTGCAACACTTTCAGAATCATGTTGAGAGAGTGGTGCTAGGACGTCTAATACAGTGTAGGGGCAGTTTTGCTACTGTGGGGCTTTCGTGTTATTAGCCTATGTGGCCCTGATTGTCCTTTTATCTTGTCCATCGAAAAAAATTTTGATAAAGCTTATCCTTTGCGGGAGGATCGGAACGACTTCATGGCGAAATGAAAAACCGGAGGGGATTCGATGAGCCAGACAGGGTATAAATGCAGATTAAAGGTGATTTTGGCTGAAGAAGGAATTAGACACGGAGAATTTGCTAAGAGGATCAATATTAGCCCTGGAACGCTAAGTGCTATTGTGAATGATAAGCAACTCCCGTCGTTCGATGTGGCTTATGCGATCTGCACAGAACTAAAGAGGCCGGTTGAGGAAATATGGGTAAAAAAGGATGCTACTCTAAGTGAAAGTGAATAGGCCCCTAAAAAGACAATATCCATCAGCCCTCTAAAAGTTGAAATGGAGAGGTGGATATGACAGATATATTAAAAATCATAGTAGAAAAACAGCCTGATTGGTTTTTTAATGTGTCCTCTCTTATATTACTTGCAATACTGATCATAATTGGTGGGTGGGCTTTTATAGGCGCCAAGCGATTAGCCGATTCTGTAAATAAAGAGAACACATTAATCTCATTACAAAAACAAGTTAGTGATCAAAAGGATATGATTAATACATATGAAAATACTGCTTCTCAGCTTGCCACAGTAGTACAAAATGCCAGACTTTTTATCAACTCACTAAATGAGCTTAGAAATACAACTAATCCCCAAGCTGAAGAGGCAAATTTTCTAATCCAAAGAATTATAGAAGCCCTCGCTAGTGATGTAAAATCAAATGGTGGAGAGCGCCATCGTTGTGGTTTATGGTTTGAAGATGTGAAAAGCGGAGTACTATATTTAGCGCATGCAAGCGCAGGATTTCCACACAGTTATATTGGAAACAGGACTCTTGGTATACATGAATCAATCGCCGGGCGGGCATATCGTAAAAAGCGAACTATAAAAATTGATAATGTCGAGTCTGATTCTGATTGGAGTCCTTCCGAAACCCCGTCTTCATATAAATCCTTGATCTGTGTTCCTGTGAACTCTTGGGGAGTATTAACAATAGATGCTAAGGAACCAATGGATGACAACGCTGTTTTGATTGGGGAATTGTATTCCTCCATCATAGAGGGAATATTAGATGAAGTTTCACGGATAACTGCATCACAAAAAATAGAGGAAAAACAGCCGTATCTGTCGTAATTATATAAATGAAAGGGGGAGAACTATGCAAAATTACAGTTTGATTTTTTTACAAAGGATTGCCGCGCGTAAAGCTCTGGAACAGAAACAATTGAGTCGAGAAAAATACGAGGATATTATGAAGACACTGGATAATCTTGAGGAAAAGATTAGATATGAGAAAAAACTCCAAGAGTACAATATTAATAAAACAAAAGAAATGCTTTACAAAGAGTATACGTCTGTCTAATGAGGCTGTCCTAAACAGTTGGTTGCATACCAATGCAAGGACAGCCCTTTCTTTGCTCAAATAATGATTACCGGATACCCTTTTTTCTTCAGTTCCTCCGCCAGTTGCTCGGCGTTTTCGAGATTGGCAAACGCTCCGACTTGCACGCGGTAGAGTTTATCTGATTTTTTAGCAGCTGATGAGGAGGCCGGCGCAGGCTTGGTTTTTATCTTTAAATTGTATGTCTCGGCAATCCCAGCAACAATCGCTGTCGCTACTTTCTTTCGATACGAGTCAGATTTCAAAAGTGTCGCTTCTTCCTTATTTGTCATGAACCCACACTCGACCAAGATGGCGGTCATGTGCGTTTCGCGCAGCACATGGAAGTCAGCTGTTTTTACCCCTTGGTTTTTTCACCCCGTTTCCCGAATGAGACGATTCTGCACGTTCGCCGCTAGCGTCATCGCCTCTTTTGGTTTTGACGTATACACATACGTTTCGATCCCCTCTGCACTGTTCCAGCCGGAACCGGCTGCGTTGGCATGAATCGAAACATATACATCAGCTTTCCAAGCGTTCGCTTTATCCGTTCGCGTTTTTAGTGGTACATCGGTTTTTCCGGTCGGATCATCCACACGCAATGTTTCAACCCCTTCATAGTTCTGCAGTTCATCTTGTACTAGGGTTGCTACTGCGCTATTAAATTCCCATTCACGCATACTTCCGTCTGGTGTTCTTTTTCCTGGTGTGTTATATCCGTGTCCAGCATCAATTGCAATTTTAAACATTATTTCCCCTCTCCTTTTTCCGAGATTTGTTCTAAAACTTTAGCCAAAAACGACGGTGCTTTTAGCCCTAGACGGTCCAAGTTCTCAATGATAGAGATTCCTTCTGTCGCAATCAAGAACGTCAGCATCGCATCACGCAAAAATCCGTTTTGGTTGCCAGTGATGATGTCCAACTGATTCGCGACAATGACGAATGTGATCATGCCAGCTTTTTTGCCTAGCCCTTTCAGCGCTCGTCGGGAACTCACTTGTTTGTCTTTTGCGCCGGCAATAATGCCTGTGATATAGTCACAAACCATGAAAATAGCAAATGCGGCCACGAGATTATCGAGACCGCCTAACAGATAGGCTAATGTGATGGATGCGCCGCCTGTGATTGCTGTCCATAGTGTATCGGTTGATTGTTTCACATTTTATTCCCCTCTCTAAGCATAAAAAATACGCCTCCCCGGCGTTTATTGCACAGTATCGTCCTATTACGCCTTTAAGTAGTAACTATGGGTATAGGTTCACCCCTTTCACGAGAATAGAAAAAGGATAGAGGATGTAAAATAGCCCCCTATCCTTTGGATAAAAGCGTCATTTTATAGAGAAAAAGAGCAGGACAAAATCCTACTCTTTTGCACAAACATATTTTTTACTTGGAAATCTGTTCATTCAATACCTCTTTTATTTTAGAATAACCTACTCCATTTAGATGCAGTCCATCTGTAGTATATTTTTTATCTAACTCATCATTTTTTGTGACTATTGATGCAATATCTAGGTAGTTAACTGACTCCCTCTTCGCTAAATTCCTTAACTCTGCATTAACTTTTTTGACTATATCGTTGATTTTTCTGCCATTTTTTAGAAAAATTTTGCTATATTTGTTTGGATTTACATATAAAATGCTTTCAATGTAGATTTCCGTATTTGGTAAAGACCGCTTAATTTCCTTTATTATTTGCTTATAATTATTTACTATTTTACTTTTTTCTACATTCTGTTGTATGTCGTTTATTCCAATTAGAATAAAAATTTTGGACGGATTTAATTCTTTTAAGGACGATAATCGATTCAATAATCCCTCGGTAGTATCCCCAGCAATACCTCGATTAGCAATATCGTTTCTTTGAAGAAGTTCATTCCATTCACAATAATCAATTAAACTATCCCCCAAAAAGACAACGGTTTTATTCTTTTTAAAATCTTCAAGTTCAAATAACGTCACTTTATCTGTGTAGTATGGAGTTTCATAACTTTTTTTCTCGGTGGCAGCTGTAGTGGTAATCTTGCTTTTTATATAAGATATACCGCCCTTTTTGTGTACTAAAAAAGCCCCACCGGATATAAAAAGAATATTTAAAAACAAGGAAAATACAATCAATAACTTCATTTTACTCATTACCATTATCCTACCTTTTGTGTTTTTAATATATTATAAAAAATAGGATAATTTTAGTAAATAGCCAAGATTCAATTTTTTATTAAGTTTAATCTACCCTAAACGTTATACCCGATAAACTCATCCAAGATGGAGCAGTTGAAGGGTTTACGGAAATTATTACATCTCCATTTGTGCTAACTTGAGCCGCCCATGTACCTCCACTATATTGACACATAAAGATATGATTTTTCATAGGTCGTAAATTTGGCGGTAGCTGAAACAACCGTATATTCGGAACGCCTTGATAAGTTCCGCCTTTTATAATTCCTTCAATTCTTACTGTGTTACCTTCTCTCACCACCCTAGCATCTGCATAGCCTGATCCAAAATTAACCCAACCGTTTTCAAGCGTAGGAGTGTAATAAGTTACACTTGATGTTGTTGACGATGTATTCACATTATTAACGTCATTTGTTAAAGCGGAAATGATACTTCTTGCAAAACATCTAGCAAGTAAGATTTCACCAAACGTATTAGGATGTAAATTGTCGCGCAATACTGATAAGTGATTATCTACGCCTATGCGGCCAATTTCACTTAAAGTATCCGCTAAAAAGCAATTATTAATTGCTGCTAATTTCATTAACTCCGCACGATAAAGTGAACCTTTATCATAGTTAGCACTAGCGAAACCTTGCCCTGTTAAACTTTGGCTAATCCACATCGGCGGAATACCGATGACGACTTTCCTTCCGTTTGATTTCGCTAAATCAATCATAGCTTGTACGTTTGATGAAAATGTGTTTACTGATATACCTTGTTGAATATCGTTTGTGCCAATGAGAATTAACACCATATCATAAGGTGTTAAATCCGTAGATTGCATACGGGTTAATTGTTGGTCAGAACGCTCACCGCTTACTGCTTTATTGGTGATTGTAACCTTATTTATTCCTCTTTGCCCTTCTAAGAAAGTCGGTAGGTATTCTGCCCAACTTATTGAACCTTCACCAAATGTTATGCTATCACCGAAAACGACAACATTTAACGGATTTCCAACATTATTTTTTAATGCTTCACCATAAGTGATTTTTCCCCAGTAAATATTCCACACTCCGCTACCTGTGGCATTAACAAAATTTATTCCAAATCCTACTTTAGAAATCTCAAAAGGTAAGGTGACGGTATCTACTAAAACTCCGTTCACATAAAATTCTAAAACATCTAACTTAGTGACTCGAACACTCATTAGGACGTTATCTTTAATGCTGTATGCATCGGTAAATATGTTTTGGTATTTGGTGTTTACCGTTTCTGTCCATCCGGCATTTCTAATTCCTGTATATAATTTTTTATCTATATCTAAGCTGTAAAAGATAAAGTGGTCATTGTCTTTACTACACAAAACCCCTACTCTAACATCAGGATTTGTTTCAGGGTTAAGAGTTTTGAAAGCACAGTTATAAATATATCCGACTGTGGCATCTGTTTCGGTTATTAAAAATTTCCCTAAATTCGTAGGTGAAGATGTATCGTTACTTTTAAACGTGTCTTTTAAAGTTGCATCGTAATACGTCACATTACCCGCTGTCGTAGGCGAACCATCTGAAAAATAATTTTTGAAAGTAAGATTTGTACCGTCTTTAAATTTCGGTCTTTTTAAGCCAACCTCAATAGGATTTTCAGACAATGTTGCATATAGAGATTTAGGGAAATTATTCGCATACTGTACCGCTTCGTTGTTCCGGTCACGGCTTATGATTGTGACATCACTCAAAAAAATAACCTTCTTAAAACTTACACCGTTTGTTGATGGGAAACTCAATTTAACCCCTTTATCAGCAACAATCATCGTTTTATCTAAAAACGGTGTATTTTCAAAATAATAAACAGCGTTACCTACTTCGTTATTAGGAAAATAAACTAATCCATAATAATCACTTTTTCTATTCACCATTTTTGCTGCATTAAAAGCAGCATCGTTCGGTGTTACTCCGTCATAACTTCCTCCATAAAGAAGGATATTGTTAGGCATATCGACAGTTTTATCGAATAAAATTCCAATTTCATTCGATAAATTCCCCACTCTCCCGCTTTCTCCGAATTCATTATCGATTTTGCGAAAGTTCTCGACGATTTCTTCCCGCTTAACGTATTCTGTTCCAAGCCAATCATGTAATCCTAAATTCGGTGTTTTGTTGACTGCCATGTTCCCACTCTCCTACTTCAAAAATGTGGTTTCAAGTTGGTTCCATGTGTATGCTTCTAGCTGATCCCATGTAAGATTTGCCTCGTCTAACTCGTTCCAAGGCAAGTAGCTATACCTCAATTGAAAGTCGGCGTGGGATGGAAAATACTTGTCCAGTTTATCTAGGATCTCTCCAATTTTTTCCGGTTCACCGCGGACTTCGGTAATTAAAATATCCACTAGGAAATCATTGAATTGTTCGGTGATCTCGCAGCCGTATCCAATCAGCACCTTAATTCGCTCATTCCGAAACGTCTGGCTCGCGAGTATATCCATGATCCGTTTCCTGCGTTTTTCAATCGATTCGCTGCTTGAATTCGGATCCCAATAATTTAGGCCCCATGTAGCTTTGTGAATGATAAATTGCTG
>NZ_BCPV01000091.1 GCF_001544135.1 Geobacillus zalihae NBRC 101842
TGTGAGTTTTAAACAGATCGAGGGAGGGAACAAAGGGTAAGCGCTTTACTTATTTGTGAAAATAAAGACACCGAATATACATATCGGTGCTATTTTCATGGTACTAACAATGACCGTTTAAATCCTTTACTGACTCCCGTTCAATTAGAGATGGTGTCAGCATAATCCGATGACTTGGGATTTGAGGGTTTTCAATGGACTCGAGTAACTTATAGATAGCATAGCGAGCCAACTCATCAATCGGCTGGGCAATCGTCGTTAACCCAGGATCTGCAATTTCTGCATGGATCGTATTATCAAACCCAATGACAGAAATATCTTCCGGAACTGATACATTTGTCTTTCGAGCTTCGTTCATAAAAACCACAGCAATTAAATCTGTTGTCGCAAAGACAGCTGTCGGTCTTTCCGACAGATGAAGAATTTTTTGTGACGCTATCTTTGCATCTTCAATTTTAGAAATAGAGTCAATAATGAAACGTTGATCCAATTCAATTCCGTGATCAGAAAGAGCTCTTCTAAATCCTTCCAATCTCAGGCGTCCGCTCGGGCGATTTAACTCTGCAATGATAGCCAAACGGCGATGTCCTTTATCTAGTAGATAACGCCCGGCAAGATACCCTCCCCTTATATCATCAGTAGTAACTACATGCGAAGATAAGGCGAGATGATCAATAGAAAACATCAAAAATGGAATATCTCTTGATTGGAGTGTCTGGAAGGCATTTAGATCCTTTGGTTCTGTAGCAATGATAATGCCATCCACCTGTTTTTTCATAAGAAGATCAAGATAATACTGTTCCCGTTCGAGCTGATAGTCAGTACTGCACAATATAATCGCATATCCGGTTTCCCGGGCATAATTCTCTAATGCCCGGGAAACCTCAGCAAAAAATGGGTTAGCGATATCAGGAACTAACACACCAATTGTAAATGTTTTTTTACCGGTTAACGCTGCAGCCAAACTGTTCGGGTGATATCCAAGCTCCTGCATGACCTTTATAACCTTTTTTTTGGTTCGATCACTAATATTCCCCGTATTATTAAGTACCTTTGATACGGTCGCTATCGATACACCTGCTCGTTCAGCTACATCGTAAATAGTAGGTCTCATAATATGTTCAAACCCCTTAGATAGTCCTTTCCCTTCCAAATACACCTATTTTGATATCGTTTTGAGAAATTCTAATTTCTCTTGAGCGTTGTCTTTCGTGATCACTTCAACACCGCTATTGATACGTTTGTCAACTTTTTCGCCATTAATAGCGGCTAGTGCATTTTTCACGCCTTCATATCCCATCTTATACGGGTTTTGCGCAATCGTACCGGCCAGTTTTCCATCCAAAATCGATTCCACTGCCTCTAAAGTCCCGTCTGTACCAATCACTTTAACGTCTAGCCCTTTCGCTTCAACTGCGCGTAAAACCCCAAGGGCCATATCGTCATTTGCAGCGAATACACCTTTTACATCGTTATTTTTCTGCAGGATATTTTCCATGACAGACATCGCTTTTGTTTTATCACTATCAGCAGGTTGCTCAGCAACAATCACCATCCCTGCCTCTTCGAGAGCAGCTTTGGCTCCTTTCACACGTTCATCCGTCGCTGTATTTCCGAGGGCACCTGAAATGATCGCTACTTTATCTCCTTTTTGAAGCAGCGAAGAGAGTAACTTCCCGCCTTCATACCCTGCCTCATAGTTTTCAGTACCAATAAAGCTTGTTTTATTTTTGAGTTTGGCATCCGTATCTATAAGAAGAACTGGAACAGTCGCAGTTTCTAATACAGGCACTACTGTATCCGGTTGCGACGGAGAGACGACAAGCGCACCGGGTGACTGGTTCAATTGATCTTCGATCATGTTGATTTGCTGCATCACTTCGGACTCTGCATTTGGCCCAACAACAGTCACATCCACACCAAGTTCTTTACCTGCAGCCTTTGCTCCAGCCTCGACATATTTCCAGTAAGGGCTAGATAACGTTTTCAAAACAACCGCGACTCGTTCCTCGCCTCCACCCCCGCTTGCCCCTTTAGAACCACCGCACCCGGCCAAAAGAGCCATACAAGTTAAGACAACTGCTGTGCTGAACAACTTCGTTTTCTTTTTTATCATAAAATAAAACCTCCTCATTTTCCATTTTTTTGCCCTAGCGAAAATGGTATTTAAGCCTTTTTGCTCTTCCGTTGTCGAAGAACATCTACAAATACAGCGGCAATGATTACCGTTCCGATTACGGTCATTTGGAAATCAGCTGGGACGTTCAAAAGGTTAAGTCCATTTCTGAGAACCGCAATAATCAAGGCACCAATTAATGTCCCCCATACAGTGCCAACCCCGCCCATGAAACTGGCGCCTCCAATAATCACAGCTGCAATCGCATCAAGTTCATAAGAAAGGCCGGCAAGAGGGAAAGCAGAGTTAACACGTCCAACCATAACGAGACCGGCAAGTCCCGCCATTAAACCGCTGATGGTATAGACAATAATTAATACTCGATCCACATTGATACCTGACAGACGGGCAGCTTCTGGATTCCCCCCAATGGCATAAATATAACGCCCTGTCTGTGTTCTCGTTAAGAAAATATGGAAGATCACATACACCACGATGACAAGCAAAAAGCTCACCGGAATCGGACCAACGAATTCACGACCAAGAAATTGAATGGCATAAGGAAAACCGGCAATTGGAGCTGCTCCCGTAACGATGAGAGCTATACCCCGAGCAATATTCATCGTACCGAGCGTTGAAATAAACGGATGTGGCAAACGTAATTTCGTTAATAAAATACCATTCAACCAGCCGAACCCTGCACCAACTGCGAGACAAACTAAAATCCCTAAAAACGGGGACATTCCCATGTTTACAGTAACAATCCCCATCATCATAATCGAAAGGGCGAGCAATGAACCGACAGACAAATCAATCCCTGCTGTTAATATCGGAAGAAGCATACCAATTGCCAATAGAGCATTGATGGACGACTGGCGAGCGATATTCATTACATTATTGACCGTTAAGAATTTAGGAGATAGGACCGTCAGCACCATGATTAACAAGATGAGGCCGATCAGTGGTCCAAACTTGCTTAACACCCGCTTAAGCGTGCCATTCATTACTTCATTTTTTGTTTTCACTACCACTTGACTCATACCTATTCTCACGCTCCTGTAGCCGCTTTCATAATCCGTTCTTGAGTAGCCTCCCCAATCGGTAAATCGGCGGTTATTTTGCCTTCTCTCATGACAAGGACTCGGTCGCACATCCCGAGAATTTCGGGAAGCTCTGAAGAAATCATAATAACAATAGCACCATTCTCCACCAATTCATTCATTAAACGGTACACTTCTACCTTCGCCCCGACATCAATCCCTCTTGTGGGTTCATCAAAAATAAACACTTTCGCCTTTGTACACAACCACTTAGCAATAACCACTTTTTGCTGATTGCCTCCGCTCAAGTTACGAGCTTTGAGCTCAATGTTATCCGGGCGAATCTTTAATTCCTTAATAAACCGTTTCGCTTCCTCGCGAATTCCTTTTAAATCGATTAACCTCGATTTTTTGGCGAATTTTTTCATATTCGCCATCGTAATGTTAAAATCTAGCGTTTGATCGAGGAGAAGCCCCTCCCCTTTTCGGTCTTCTGTAATCAAGGCGATCCCCGCATCAATGGCATCGCGTGGAGATTTGATCTTCACTTCCTTGCCATCAATAAAAATCTTTCCATTGCGACTCGGATCGGCTCCAAATATCGCCCGAGCAAGTTCAGTACGTCCAGCACCAACAAGTCCAGCGATGCCAACAATTTCACCGTATCGAACACTGAACCCGACCGGCTCCGGAGCCCCCGCAACCTCTAGACCCTCGACTCTGAATCCTTCCTTGCCGAGTGTAAAGGTTTGCTTCGGAAATTTCTCATCCAATGAACGACCGACCATCAATTCAATCCAATAATCAGGATCCGTTGTTTGCACAGGCATTGTTTCAATCTTAAACCCATCTCGAAGAATCGTAATTCGGTCACCTAATCTCTTAATCTCTTCAAGTTTATGTGAGATAAACAAAATCGCGATTCCTTTTTTCTTCAACTGTTCTACACACATATATAACTGCTCTACCTCTTGAGCACTAAGACTAGAAGTAGGTTCATCCATAATAATCAGCTTGGCATCAAAGGCGAGCGCTTTCGCAATCTCCACGAGTTGCTGCTGCCCTATCCCAAGTTTTCCAAGTTGCATATCAACGAGATTCGGGCTTTGTCCAAGCATTCCTAAACATCGTTTAGCTTCTTCCCGCATCGCCTTATGGTCAAGCATGGACATTTTGCCGCCGCGCTTTAATTCCCGGCCCAGGAAAATATTTTCGTAAACTTTGAGTTGAGGAATGACATTTAACTCTTGATAAATGGTAGCGATCCCTAACCTCATAGCATCAATCGGTGTTTGAAGATTAACGGGCTTTCCTTCCCAATAAATTTCACCAGCATCTTTTTGATAAGCACCCGTTAAAATTTTGATAAGGGTAGATTTTCCTGCACCGTTTTCACCAAGCAAAACATGAACTTCGCCAGGTTTGATATCAAGGTCAATTCCTTTAAGCACATGGTTTTGATCAAAGCTTTTTTTGATGCCCTTCATTTCGAGGAGACTCTCAGTACGTACTGCCATATACTGACCCCTTTCTGGCAATCTGCCACATCCTCCCTTAAGGAAAGCGCTTTCCTTATTTACGATTAAATTATAAATGAACTTATCTTACTTTTTCAACTATTTTTAAAAGTATTTTTTAGAATTTTTAAACCATCAACCGTTTTCGAGAAAGAATGATCCCATAAATAGCTCGCGTTACACGTGAGTTTTATTTTCCTAAGTGATGCGTTTTAACGATAGATTAAGCGCTTTCTATATTTTTATTTCACATCCATCACTATCGAGTGATTTTCAAGTGACTGATAGCCTTTTTCCAAATAAAGAGCCATTTCTAACGAGTGACTAGCATTGTATATCGGCTCTTTGTTTTCGAGAATGCAATCGTGAAAATGTTCTACCTGGTTTAAATATTGATCATCCTTAATTCTTTCAAAGAAAATCACATGACTATTTTCATCTCTTACGGTAATCTTACCAAACCCATCATTTGACACGTCGGGGCGGAAAGCGGAATCCACAATGATCGAACCATTCGAACCGATAATTTCATAACGATTGATAAACGGTAGCTCCATCGAAGCAGAAATCTCTGCTGTGCGATTTTTCTCATCAATCAACGTACAAGTTGATGTAGTATCAACGCCGAATTCAGGATGAATCTTTCCAAACATAGAAATCTTTATAGGCTTAAGGCCGACGATTTGGGTGACAACATGCAATCCGTAACATCCAACATCGCGCATGGCTCCCCCGCCCAGTTCCGGCTTCAATCGTATGTCCTCGCGATCCCGCAACATCCATGAAAAATGCGCTTTTACATGTCGATATTCTCCTATAATCCCTGATTCAAGCAGCTCTTTCATGCGTTTATGCTGTCTATGAAATTGATACATAAATGCTTCCATAAAGACGACCCCGTTTTTCTCGGCCGCCGTCTTCATCTCTATCATCTCTGACTCCGTCAACGCTGCAGGTTTTTCTAGCAAAACATGCTTTCCACAATTCATCGCCTTTATTGCCCATTCAGCATGGAGAGCATTTGGAAGCGGAATATAAACGGCATCTATGGTTGGAGATTGTAACAGTTCTTCATAGCTTTCATAGATGGTCGGCACTTGAAACCGTTCTGCCTTCCGCTTGCTTTTCGAAGCAACAGCCGATACTATGGCGCGGTTGGAACGACGTAATGCAGGTACTAGTTGATCGTACGCAATATTAGCCGCACCCAATATCCCCCAACGTATTCTCACCCTATCTATCCTCCCGTTTATGTAATAGCGTTGTCTTTGATAGGCACATATAGGTGCTTATAAGCAGTGTCTGAGACTTAAGAGGAAGCAACTGTGTTCATCAGAGATTCAACATTAACCAGTTCTCCTGTTTCAAATGATTTCTTACATGCGTAACCAAGAGCCGTTGAAATTACCCCGTCTTCTACAGTGACCTTTGGCTGTCTATTCTCCCTAATACATGAAATGAACTCTTCAGCCTCACTTAAATACGCCTGCTCAAATCTCTCTAAAAACCCATCTGAGCATTCTTTGATAGCACCGTTTTCATCAAAGACAGTGACCATATTTTTTTCAGGAATTGTTCCGATCCTTAATGTTCCTTTCGTACCAATGATTTCTGTCTCGATATGGTACCCGTGCGCACAGTTTCGGCCGGCAACAAAAATACCGATTTTATCGTTTTCGAACTTTACTAACACAGCTCCAGTTTCTGCGTCATTTAGTTCCCTAAACTCCGGATGAGCATAAGCCCCTCCGACAGCCCATACTTGTTTCGCCTCAGCCCCTAAGTACCAACGAGCCAAATCCAAGTCATGGATGGCCATATCCAAGAACAACCCACCACTGTAATTACTCTTTGCAAACTGCATAAACCCACGAATTGCCTTCGCCGGATCAAGACTATAACAGCGAATTAAAATCGGCTCTCCAATTTTCCCTTCCTCAATTTTCTTTTTCGCATAAGCATAAGACTTATCGTATCTCCTCATGAAACCAATCATAAAGACCTTATCTTTGTGCTTCCGAACGACCTCTTGAACCAACAAGGCTTCCTCTAAATATAATCCGAGCGGCTTCTCACAAAAAACATGAAAACCTGCATTTAATGCCTTCTGAATTTGCTCACAATGAAACCCAGACGGAGACGAAATAAAAATGGCATCTAACTCCTTATTTTCCAACATCCTATCAAAATCCGTATAACCGTACTTAATATTCCAATCGTGTTGGACCTGTTCAACTTCTTCCGCATTTACACTACAAACAGCCAATAACTCACAATTCGGAATTCTGAACGCTAAATTTTCCGCATGCCTTCTACCTAATCTCCCTAAACCTACAATCCCCACTTTTACTTTCTCCATCATCTTGACCTGCCTTTTAACATTTTATCCATTGTTAGGTTAAGCGCTTACCCTAACTAGACGTAGCTTTCTAGGTAAACGCTTTCCTTGTTGTTATTATACTTATCGAAATATTTCGAAGTCAATATCTAATTGCATCTACTTTCAAAATTAAATGATAATTAGCTCAAAAGAGACTATGCAAGCTTGTTGAGTTAAGTCCATATAATTGTGTAAAAAGGGAAATAGAAAAAGAGCCATGTTGCTTCCCCTTTGGTAGAATAAACAGTGGACCAAAAACACCAAACATAAGGAGGAATGCAACCATGGCTCAATATCATATTACCCTAAATGATGAACTTTTGCACGGGTTATTCACCAGAGATGAGGGATTAGCTAAGCTATTGGAACAAGTCCTCAATCAAATCCTCGAGGCACAAGTAGAAGAACAGCTGGGAGCTCGCCGTTATGAACGAACGGAAGAACGAAAAGGCTATCGAAACGGTTCGTATCCACGCCAGCTGACGACCCGGGTAGGACGGTTGACCTTGCGCGTTCCACGGACAAGAGATGGGGAGTTCTCTACGGAACTGTTCCAACGGTATCAACGGAGCGAACAAGCACTGGTACTGGCACTAATGGAAATGGTGGTAAACGGGGTGTCTACCCGAAAAATCACTCAAATCACGGAGGAATTATGCGGCACTTCGTTTTCCAAATCCACGGTCTCCTCACTGTGCAAGGGACTGGATCCGATTATCCAAGACTGGAATTATCGTTCCCTTCATGAACACGTGTATCCGTTTGTGCTAGTAGATGCTATTTATACGAAAGTCCGGGAGGATGGACGAGTACGCTCCAGAGCCGTGTTGATCGCTACAGGAGTGAATGAGGAAGGATATCGAGAAATTCTTGGCCTGCAAATCGGAAACAGTGAATCGGAGTCCAGCTGGAGCGAGTTCTTCGGATGGCTGAAAGACCGGGGACTCCGGGGAGTGGACTTGATCATCTCGGATCAGCACGGTGGGCTGGTGCAAGCCATTGAAAAGCATTTCCAAGGCGCTACATGGCAACGATGCCAGACACATTTTATTCGCAATATCCTCGATGCCGCACCAAAGTATATGCAGGATGCCTTGCTCGAGGAGATTCGTGGGATTCTTCATGCTCCAAATAAGCAAACGGCCCGGCTGTTATTGGAACAAGTGCTGGCCAAATGGGAAGAAAAAGCCCCAAAAGCCATGCAAATCCTCGAAGAGGGATTCGAAGACGCCACCGCCGTATTGGACTATCCGGACCGTTACCGGCGGCGCCTGCGCACGACCAACGGAGTGGAACGGCTGAACGAAGAAATTCGTCGCAGAGAACGGGTCATCCGCATCTTTCCGAACCGGGAATCGGTGTATCGCCTCGTTGGTGCCGTGTTGATCGAAATCGATGAAAAATGGATGTCAGGGCGCAAATACTTGGATATGGCTGAATATTGGCAGTGGCGGAAAACGAAAGAGCAAGGAGTCCGATCGGTGAATCAGGAGGCTCCGGCGATCAAGAGAGTGGGATAACCTCTACGCCGTGTCAAGGAGAACGTGGAATACCGGAGCGAAGCGAGGATATGCCGCGAAAGCTCCTTGACACGCCTGTTCCTTGACAACATGATCATTTGTCCGGGAAGGCGACCGGCAGGGAGACTTTCCGGTCTTACCTACCATACGTCAAGTCATCAGGTCCATGT
>NZ_BCPV01000092.1 GCF_001544135.1 Geobacillus zalihae NBRC 101842
CCGCCTTTTTGCAACAGTTGTTTCAACTTCTCATAGACGGCTTTTGGTTCTCGATTGAGCCGATTTGCGAGCTCATCAATCGTCAATACCTTGCGATGATGCCAAAGGTAGAACACTTCCTCTGCCGACCACCGTCCCTTTCGCTTTGGTGTGTTCTGCGCCTGTTCCACAACCGGTTCTCTAGGTTGGGGATCGGCCGGAGAATCACCTTCAAGAAGGGCGGCCAGTTGCCGCATCTCCTGGCTGACCGGGCAAACTTGCAAACATACAGTGCTTCGATATTTGATCCGCTCGGGGCACGTGCGGCAATGTGAATCGAGCAATTCGCAGATTTGCAGCCGGATGTGCCTTTTTTCATGTTTATCAAGCTTATTCACGCATTCCGCTCCTCTCCCAGCTTCACAAAATCAATTTGAATGCCGCGTCGTTGCATATCTCGTATAATGCTCAACAACTGCTGACGCCGGGCTTCTTTTCGTTCGAGTTCTTGCAACTGTCTGACTAAATACTGCAACTCAGACATCTCAATAACCATCGTTTCATAATCGCGGTTTTGCAGCGCTTCCTGTATGTACTCGATGCATCTTGATGCCTTTTGCCGCAAATCCGCCTCTTGGTAAACGATCATATGGATCACCGCCATTCCTCCTTCGTTATGATCTCCAGGCGTCGTCGCAATGACCATACATGTATTGTGGCGCGGCTCCCCTTTTGGATCGTCGCCCGCTCTCGCTCGGCCTGGCCGGCGCTCATGCGCACCGACTGAAGCACAAGCGCTTGCGGGCTGGGGGCACACCCGCCGCCTGTACTCCAGTCGGCAAGCATGAGCTTGCCTTTTGGTTGGCAACATGATATGTTTGGGATAGGGCTGGTTTTTTAGGAAGCAGTGAGCGTTGGGCTTGCTGCTTTTTTCATGTTGACAAGTTTTGTTTTAGCTTCTTGCTCAATGGCTTCGACCAGTTCCGGATGATTGCGCAACTCGGCGCATACCTCCCGAACTTCCCTCGCTGTCATTAACGAACTTGCTACCCATACCACGTACATTACCACCACTCCTTCCGTGATTTTTCCAATCGTTCATTCATTTGCTTTTTCCACTCGAGCAACGCCCTTCCATATTCGCTGTCGAGTTTTCGTTCGCGGGAAAGCCGCAAAAACTCGCTCGTATACCAGTGAACAGCTTCGAGATCCGTCATTTCTGATAAATTCGGCAGTTGAAACATTGTTTTTTCCTCCTTTATCATTGTCGGATAAATCCTTTCGCTTGCAGTTTCGCGCGATGCTTTTGCCACATTTTCCACCAGGAAAAGCCGTAATCCACGCAGATAACCGCTACGTATTGGGTCAGCGCCACGATCGCGTCGATCGCCTGCATCATTGCCTCTTCCAAGCGCTGTTTATCAAACTCTCGAATCGACCGCGGATGGTTCGCCACGCAGACACTTTCAATCGCCTCGAGGGCTTCCACGAGCTCCTCGCGCGTTTTCATCGTCACACTCGCCCGGTGAAGGTCAACCGCATCCCCATCGAGCTTCACCGGCCCCCATCCGGTGTATTCCGCCGCCGCCTCGAGGGCCACCCATGGATTGTTATGTTTTTCGGCGAAATATTTTGATATGTTCGGCTGCACCCGATATCGCCCATTTTCTTGGTGCGATACGGATTCACGAGATTCGTAGATTTCAAACGACAGCTGTTGCTGCGTCATCCCTGTTTTCTGCCGCGCCTCTTTCACCGCATCGGCCGCTCTACCGCGTTTCATCCTCTCTGCTCCCCTTTCTACCATCATCCTTGAGACTTTGTGGTACAGTATCCATAGATCGGTAGCAATCCAGCACCGCCTCGGCGATTTGCCGCAGGATCGGATTGCCTTTTTTCCATTCTTGTTCAAACCATTGCTTTCTCTCCTCTGGGCTCATGAGTACCAATGGGGAGTGAACGATCACCGTCGTGTTGCCGTATTTAAATTCCTTCATGCCCGCATTCCCCCTTTGTTCATGTTTATGCGGAGCATGAGGGGCGTTTGATGACATTCGCTTCACCTCCTTCACAGTAACGTTGAAAAGGGGATAACAGACCATGAGAACACAATTTGTGCAGTTATTGTTTAAAAAAAATTGACTCGACTGGAACTCCATAATACCGAGCTATTCTTAACTTGATTTCGTCTTTAGGAATCCTTTTGGCGTTTTCATACATTTGTAGCGCACTAACACTTATTCCAACAGCATTAGCTACTTCTTCGCGTGAACGATTACCACGTAATTTGACCAAGGTTTCTGCTATTTTCTGCTTATTCAATCGCCTAGCCACCTCTCTTCTGCACAAATCGTGTTCTTTACTTAAATATTAAACCACACATTCTGTGTTGTCAACACTTTTTGTGTTCTATGGTGAATATTTTGTTTTTGTTCACACGCTTTGTGTTAAAATTTATGATAGGTGATTATTATGACTTTTGGTAAAAGACTCCGCTTCTTGCGGAAAAAAATGAATATGACTCAAAAGGACTTGGCTGATAAGTTCAGTCTCGGCGAGAGCACAATAGGAATGTATGAAAGAGATGAAAGAGAACCATCCTTTGAATTCGTTAGACAGCTCGCTGACTTTTTCAACGTCACCACCGACTACCTCCTCGGCCGGACTGACCATCCGAACCCGTCCGAGCAGGATGACATTCCGGAGGAGCTCAAGGATCCCGAGCTGGGGCTGTTCTTCAAGGAACTGGCCGAAGCGCCGGAGGAGCGACGAGAGCAGCTTCTGAAGATATGGGAGATCCTGAAGAGCGAAGGGGATCGGAAGACAAAAGATAAATGAGCTTGTTACTTTTAGGGGAGAGGAAACAATGGGGATTTTGCAACGCCTTTTTGGGAAAAAAGCGAAACAGAAACAGGATGTTGTTACTCCAGTTAATAAAAATAATCTCGGCAACACAGATGACACGAAATTCTCTTCTGAAGATCTCAACAGTACAGGAGTTTACCCCTCGCCGATATCCGTAACTGTCGAATATGGCCTTCCCTCATCAACCTATCCAAATGGGAAAGCAGAGCCGTCTTCAAACGGCCATTACAATTATCAAAAGGCGACGTTTACTCCTGACGACTACGTAGTTTTAGATTTTGAAACAACAGGATTAAACGCAGAGAAAGACGCTATTATCCAAATAGGGGCAATACGATTTCGGAATCATGAGCCCATCGAACACTTTATTTCGTTTGTTAACCCAAAAAGACCCATTCCATCTAAAATAACGGACATTACGGGGATCACAGATAAAGATGTGAAAGATGCTCCTACAATTGAAGAGATCTTCCCAAATTTTATCCAATTCCTAAAGGATGATGTACTGATCGCTCACAATGCTCCTTTTGACATGAAGTTTTTATTAAGCAACGCTCGAAGGCTAGGAATAGAAAAGCCAAACAACCCCGTCATTGACACGCTAACACTGGCTAGAAAATACATACCGGAGACGCCCAATCATCAGCTGGAAACACTGAAACAGTGGTTACAATTAGAGGTGAGTTCACATCACGCACTAGATGATTGTTTGACTTGTGCCGCTGTTTATCGAACATGCCAAAAACGGAGAGAGGAAAAATTTCGTCTTTCCGATGATGAAAAAAGAGCTTATGACATTGTTCTACGCATATTAAGTGATCATAACCGTGACACTAGTCTTGTTCGTTATTCCCGAACATCGACTTATTTGGACATACACGCATTTTACTCATTTGCCCGGATCAAGTTAACAGGCAAAAAGAAATATTTGCTCTCCAAACGATTGGAAAGGGAAATTCTTGATCTTTGCCCTAATGTTATTTGTGAACCGGCTTCTAAAAGTGAAGCTGGACACACGCGCATTTTGATTCAGACTCCTGACGACTTACTACTCGCGTCTCCTTTGATCGTCAAGGATTTTGACAAGGCTTTAAAATCAACGGAAGACTACCGAAAGTACGTTGGGAAAGCCGAAAAAGTCATCCAGGAATACTTAAGTTTGTAAACCAACTTTCAACTTAAAATAACAACATAGTAAAAAGGGAAGTCAATGAATAAGAATATGCAACAAGAAAAGACATCAACGACATGAGGATTGATGTCTTTTTTATTCTTGTAAGGGAGGGAATATTATGACAAATTCAACAGAATTTTTTGTTAGTCCGCGTGAACAATCTAAAGTCAAAACAGCCATACTAACCAAATATTTTGGAGCTTGGTCTAAAATTATGATTCCACGTTCAAAAAGTGGTAGAGTGGCATATATTGACTTGTTCAGTGGCCCTGGTAAGTTCGAAACTGGCGAGCATTCAACCCCACTCATTATTTTAGAAAAATGCATTAGTAATGATGATCTCCGAAAAAGCGTGGTAACTATTTTTAACGATGCAGATCCAAAACTAACTAAAGATTTAGAACAAAATATACAGGATCTACCCAATATAGACACTCTAGCTTATAAGCCCCAAGTATGGAATTTAGTTGTTGGCGACGAAATTGCTAAATTGTTTTCGAAGAACAGTCTAATACCGACTCTTGCATTCATTGACCCTTGGGGATACAAGGGATTAACTACTAACCTTGTTAATGCACTAATCAAAGATTTTGGATCCGACTGTGTATTCTTTTTCAACTACAATAGAATCAATATGGGGTTGACCAATGCATTAGTAAAAGATCATATGGATGCACTGTTTGGAGTAGAAAGAGCTGAAAAAATGAGAACAAAAGTTAAAAGTTTATCACCAGAAGAAAGAGAATTATATATCGTAAATGAGCTTGCAGAAACTCTTTCCGATAATGGAAGTAACTATGTGCTTCCATTTCGATTCCTGGATGAACAAAAGCACAAGACAAGCCATTATCTAATTTTTGTTTCGAAACATGTATTAGGCTATTCGATCATGAAAGATATTATGGCTAACGAAAGTACTTTGAAAAATGATGGTGTAGCAAGTTTCTCCTACATTCCAGTTAAACATATTGAACGGCATCGCAATGTTCAGCTTTCATTACTGTCTCAATACGAAAGGCCACTGGATAGCCTAGGTAGAGATTTATTATCTGTATTTGCCGGTCAAACGTTAACGGTAGAGGAAATTTATCAAAAACACCACGTAGGAACCCCTTTCGTTAAATCAAACTACAAAGAGGCCCTTCGGAGATTAGAAGAAGAAAACAAAATAAGTGCAGATCCCCCAGCTGAAAAAAGACGTCCACGTAAAGGGGTTCGTACATTAGCGGATAACGTAAAAATCACATTCCCTAAATAAGAACCTATGTTCCCTCCGTCTTTTATGATAAAATATATATTAAGGAGGGATAAACATGGCTGGCAACTCAAACATTGAGTGGACAGAAGCCACTTGGAACCCTGTCACTGGATGCACAAAAGTTTCCGAAGGTTGTCGTAATTGTTATGCTTTACGAATGGCAAATCGATTACAAGCAATGGGTAATCCACGCTACAAAAATGGTTTTGATGTTACTCTACATTACGACCTGATTGATTTACCGCGTAATTGGAAAAAACCGAAGAAAATTTTTGTGAACTCCATGTC
>NZ_BCPV01000093.1 GCF_001544135.1 Geobacillus zalihae NBRC 101842
TTTGTTTCATAAGGATGTTCCAGTAGAATTTATTCAACAAATATTTAAAACGATGAACGAAACACCGCACCACACTTATCAGATTCTAACCAAGCGACCTGAAAGACTTCTTGAGCTATCACCTTTTCTAGATTTTACACCGAACATATGGATGGGCACAAGTGTGGAAAACGAACGTGTAACATCTCGCATCGATCTATTACGGAAAGTACCTGCTAAGGTTAGGTTCTTATCATGCGAACCACTGATCGGCCCGTTGGATAACTTAGATCTTACCGGTATCCACTGGGTTATCGTTGGCGGAGAGTCAGGCCCAGGAGCACGACCAATGCAGGCAGAATGGGTTCGAAGCATTAGGGATCAGTGCCAAGAACAACGAGTAGCCTTTTTCTTTAAACAATGGGGAGGCGTTCAAAAGCATAGAACAGGTCGCACTTTAGATAATAGGACATATGATGAATACCCCTCTTTAATTACTACATGAAGCCCTTATAATAGGGCTTTTTTCTTTTTCTATTGCCATCCCAAACATACGTTCCTATAATAAAAGTGAGGTGATTCCCATGAACTTCTCGTCGTACCAGTTCACCCCACTGGAACAATATATTCGTGAATTGTATGAGCATTTAGCGATCAGATCGCCCCATCAGCTGGATATGATCGACATTGCCGCAAAGCTGAGCGTGTGGCTGCATTTTGCCGACATCCGGAGTACGGCCATCGGACGGAACGGGGCGTATAGCATTATCATCGACCGGCGCCTCACTCGCCAGCAACAGTGGCAGGAGTTTGGACATGAGCTTGGGCATGTGCTGCGCCATGCGGGGAATCAGATGTTGCTTCCCCCTTCCCTCGTACAGTTACAAGAAGCCCAGGCGACGAATTTTGCGCTGCACTTTTGTGTGCCGACGTTTATGCTACTTGAGCTTGAGCTTCCACACACAGAAAAGGAAATCATCTATGTACTGAGCGAAACGTTTGGTGTGGAGCCGCTGTTCGCTAAACGGCGTTGGGATCGCTTTAAGGAACAATGGGAAAGTTATCGGTTTTACGAAGCGCTTTTCGGTCATATGCAAGTGGCTGAGCCGGTTGTCGCCGCTTCCGGCCGCGATGCGGAGAGCGATCTTAGTCTGCTTCATGAGTACGCTGTCGCACATGATGGCTCATTGTTTATTGACGGCCACTTAACGGACGAGGAACAACGAGAAATCATCCGCTATTTACAGAAGATGGACCGCCGGAATGATCCAACAGCTTGAATTATACCGGCACAGAATGGATGAATCACGTAAAATCAGAACAGCCAGTCCGCATATTTGTCTCTTTTTTTGCATACATGGTGATAGCGAGTTCTATTCTAGGTCAGAGGTGGTTTTATGTATAGGCCGAGAAACTTGGACGTGTTCATCTACCTTCGCAAAAGCCGGAAGGATATCGAGGAAGAGAAAAAGGCCGCTGAGTCCGGCGCGTCATACGACACATTGCAGCGCCATCGGGATAACTTGCTGGCCGTAGCTCGTAAAGAGGGGCACAATATCCTCGGCATCTTCGAGGAGATTGTGTCCGGCGAGTCCATCGCTGAACGTTCGGAGATCCAGAAGCTTTTGCGTGAATTGGAAACGGGAATCGCTGACGCGGTGCTTGTCATGGACATTGACCGCCTCGGCCGTGGTGATATGCTTGACCAAGGCATTTTAGACCGTGCTTTTCGCTATTCGGGAACGAAAATCATCACCCCTACGGAAGTTTATGACCCGGAAAGCGAGACGTGGGAGCTCGTCTTCGGTGTGAAATCCATCGTGTCACGTGAAGAGCTGAAAGTCATTACTAGGCGTTTGCAGGGTGGCCGGCGCGACTCGGCTGCTAAAGGTCGCTCCATTTCAAAAAAGCCGCCATACGGCTATCTTCGCGATGAAAAGTTAAAGCTCTATCCTGATCCGGAAACGTCATGGGTCGTGGTGAAAATCTTTGAGATGATGCGCGATGGATACGGTCGCCAGGCAATTGCCGCTGAGCTGGATCGACTTGGAGTGAAACCACCCGATGAAAAGCGATCCTTTTGGTCTCCTTCGACGATTAGCGCTATTATCAAAAATGAGGTGTATCTGGGGCATATCATCTGGGGCAAGGTGAAATACATTAAGCAAAACGGCAAGTATAAACGCAAGAAAATGCCGAGAGAGCGCTGGTATGTCAAAGAGAATGCCCATGAGCCCCTCGTGTCCAGGGAACTCTGGGAAGCCGCCAACAAAGCGTATCGGAGCCGCTGGCGCCCTTCTACGGTAGAAAGCAAACCGCTGGCTAACCCGCTGGCCGGGTTGTTGAAATGCGAGGTTTGTGGCTATACAATGTGGTATCAGCCACGCAAAGACCGTCCTCATCCGCTGGTGCGCTGTCCAAACCCGAAATGCAAAGGTGTGCAAAAGGGAGCACTATTGCCGCTTGTCGAGGAGAAAATCTTGCAATCTCTCGCCGAGTTCGTCGACCAGTTCGAGGTGCAAGAGGATACGTTCGCACGGAAAGAGCAGCGTTCAGTCATCCCGCTAAAGCAAAAGGCCGTTGAGAAAAAAGAAAAAGAGCTCCGAGAGCTCCATAAACAAAAGGACGCCCTGCACGACTTGCTAGAGCGAGGCGTCTATACGATCGAGACGTTCTTGGAACGCCAGCAGATGGTTGTGAGTCGGATCAAAAAAACACAGGAGGACATCGAGCAACTGCGTGAGGAAATCGCTAAAGAAAAGCTGAAAGAAAAGAACATGAACGAGTACATCCCGACGGTTAAAAAGGTGCTGGACGCCTACCGCCTCACAGATGACGTAGAAAAGAAAAATCGCCTTCTCAAGTCGGTGCTTGAGAAAGCGACATACCTGAGAAAACCGGAGTGGACGAAAAAGGACCAGTTTACGATTCAGCTTTACCCTAGGATTTAGAGGCAACGGCCTCCTTTTTTTCTGCGGAGAAGAAATATTTCAGGGCCTCGAACACATCGGATTTTTGCTTCAAGATATAGTATTTGAATTTCTCATGTTTCATGCTGCCGTATGCACGCATAAGTGTAGAGGGTGTACGGTTGTACT
>NZ_BCPV01000094.1 GCF_001544135.1 Geobacillus zalihae NBRC 101842
TTTTTATGAAATGAACCCGTTTCCATGCTTATTTGACCTCTGCTCCTTTTTCGTTGGCCAAGCGCCAGTCGCAAACAAATATTGTATGTAAAAAATATTTTTTATCCTTTACTACTAAATATTAATTTATTATAATTTTAATGTACGAATCATTATCAATTCTAGTTGGCAGAAAAAGCAACTAGAAAGATAATGGTGATATTTGAATATGGAAAGGGGAAGAGGAAATGAAAAACCAAAACCAACACAACACTTCCAAATGCCCGTATCACGGCAGCGTCACAAGCTACAACTCAAATCGAACAACCAATAAAGACTGGTGGCCGAACCAGCTGAACTTAAGCATTCTCCATCAACACGACCGAAAAACAAATCCTCATGATGAAGAGTTCAATTATGCCGAGGAGTTTCAAAAACTCGACTATTGGGCGCTCAAAGAAGATTTGCGCAAACTGATGACCGAAAGCCAAGATTGGTGGCCGGCCGATTATGGCCATTACGGCCCGCTGTTCATCCGCATGGCGTGGCATTCGGCGGGAACGTACCGCATCGGCGACGGCCGCGGCGGCGGTTCGACCGGCACGCAGCGCTTTGCCCCGTTAAACAGCTGGCCGGATAACGCCAACTTGGATAAAGCGCGGCGGTTGCTGTGGCCGATCAAGAAAAAATACGGCAACAAAATTTCTTGGGCTGACTTGATGATTTTGGCCGGCAATGTCGCCATTGAATCGATGGGCGGAAAAACGATAGGGTTTGGCGGCGGTCGTGTCGATGTCTGGCATCCGGAAGAAGATATTTACTGGGGAGCGGAAAAAGAGTGGCTCGCCTCTGAACGCCATTCCGACGATGGTGAGCTTGAACATCCGCTCGCCGCGTCAGTCATGGGGTTAATCTATGTCAATCCAGAAGGGCCGGACGGCAAGCCGGATCCGAAAGCAGCGGCGCGTGATATTCGCGAGACGTTCCGTCGCATGGGGATGAACGATGAAGAAACGGTCGCCTTGATCGCCGGCGGCCATACATTCGGCAAGGCGCATGGCGCCGGTCCTGCCACACACGTCGGTCCTGAGCCGGAAGCCGCACCGATTGAAGCCCAAGGGTTAGGGTGGATGAGTTCTTACGGAAAAGGGAAAGGAAGCGACACGATCACAAGCGGCATTGAAGGTGCCTGGACGCCGACGCCAACTCAATGGGATATGTCGTATTTCGACATGCTGTTTGGCTATGACTGGTGGCTGACGAAGAGCCCAGCCGGGGCATGGCAATGGATGGCGGTCGATCCGAATGAAAAGGATTTGGCGCCTGATGCCGAGGATCCGTCGAAGAAAGTGCCGACGATGATGATGACGACCGACTTGGCGCTGCGGTTTGACCCAGAATACGAAAAAATCGCCCGCCGTTTCCATCAAAATCCAGAAGAATTTGCGGAGGCGTTTGCCCGGGCATGGTTCAAGCTTACCCATAGAGATATGGGACCGAAAACGAGATATCTCGGCCCGGAAGTTCCGAAAGAAGATTTCATCTGGCAAGATCCGATTCCAGAAGTCAATTACGAATTGACAGAAGCGGAAATTGAAGAAATCAAAGCCAAAATTTTGAACTCCGGGCTGACGGTCAGTGAACTTGTGAAAACAGCTTGGGCCTCGGCCAGCACGTTCCGTCACTCCGATAAGCGCGGCGGAGCCAACGGTGCCCGCATTCGTCTTGCACCGCAAAACGAGTGGGAAGTGAACGAACCGGAGCGGCTCGCGAAAGTGCTGTCCATCTATGAGGACATTCAACGCGAACTGCCGAAAAAAGTAAGCATCGCCGATTTGATTGTCCTTGGCGGCAGCGCTGCGGTGGAAAAGGCAGCCCGCGACGCTGGCTTTGATGTCAAAGTGCCATTTTCCCCCGGCCGCGGCGATGCGACACAAGAACAAACCGATGTCGAGAGCTTTGCGGTATTAGAACCGTTTGCGGACGGCTTCCGCAACTATCAAAAGCAAGAGTACAGCGTTCCACCGGAAGAACTGCTCGTTGACAAAGCGCAGCTCCTTGGGCTGACCGCCCCAGAAATGACGGTCTTAGTTGGCGGTTTGCGCGTGTTAGGCGCGAACTATCGCGATCTGCCTCACGGCGTCTTCACCGACCGCATCGGGGTGCTGACGAACGACTTCTTTGTCAACTTAGTCGACATGAACTATGAATGGGTGCCGACAGACAGCGGCATTTATGAAATCCGCGACCGGAAAACGGGCGAAGTGCGGTGGACGGCCACCCGGGTTGACCTTATTTTCGGAGCCAACTCGATCCTTCGTTCGTACGCCGAATTTTACGCCCAAGACGACAACCAAGAAAAATTTGTCCGCGACTTTATCAACGCTTGGGTGAAAGTCATGAACGCCGACCGCTTTGACATTCATTTGAAACAAGCCAAAGGTCGGTCACAGTTTAACCAACAAAAAAAGCAGCTTGTCCGTTTAAGGGGCAAGCTGCTTTTTTATATTCATATCCAGGGATTCTTTCTTAGACTTGTTGTGGATCAAAAGGGAAAGATTCGTTGAAAGGAAACTAGAGCGCTCAATTACCTGTTTTTATGCTTATGTGTCAGAGATTTGCAGAAAGAAAAGAGCCTTCGGAGAATCTTTGAGAATAGTATGTATTTTATTGACAAATTATGTGTTTTTCAGTATGATTGCGGCAGAATCAAATCAAGATCAAATAGCATAGGGAAAGGGACAGGACAAACGTTCACGTCAAAATAAAAAGACAGCTCAGCCCTGCCCGACGGTGGCGGGGAAAACAACACCTTCTTTTTATGATTGTAAGGTATAAACATGTTTTAGTCAACACAAAATGAATTTATGTATGGGCTTATAAAGCAGCATATGATTCACAAGAAATAATACGAATTCAAAAGATCATGATTGAGAATCCAGCGATGCCTCTAAAAGAGCTTAGACTCAAGGCAGGCTATCCGAATACCATGAAGAACACACTGATCGGATACAAGGATCAGATTGAAGGGTGGGGTAGGAATTATTCTATTTTATGATTCTCTTAGTTAGTTTTTTTTATCAATAAATATGAATCTTTGACACACAAAGAAAAGAAGGAGTTTTCCCATCATGGACGTTCGAATTCGGGCCATTTATGAAACCCGAGTTCGGCAGTCATGGCCGGCTGCATCTGTAAAATAGATCTGGAAAGGAGCGCCCGATGAGGATACGCAAATGTGCTAGAGCAGTGATCATCAATGAGCGAAACGAAATTCTTCTTCAGCAATTTGAATTTCGGGATGTAGTAGGGAACAAAGTGTTATGGGTTACTCCAGGAGGGGGCATTGAAGAAAACGAGACCCCAGCTGAAGCTTTAAAAAGGGAATTATACGAAGAACTAGGCATAGTGGTTGATCTTCTCGGTGGCCCCATATTCCAACTGGATGTATGGATTGAAGGAAAACAAGGTTCTTTTATTAGCCGGGAAATTTATTATCACGTTACGATCCAATCCGATACGGTGTTGTCTATCGAACATATGACAAAGAACGAAAAAGACACACTGAAAGGACTCAAATGGTGGAGCAAAGACGAATTGCAGAAAATCGACAACTTTGCGCCTCGTGAAATATTGAACTACATATAGTTTTCTGCTTTTCACTGCGCTGCGGTTGCAGCGAGTCGTGGGGGGAGTAGAGGGAATCGTGACGTTCTTTTCTCTCTTTTTCCCATCTTAAGTTAACATAATATAAAGTGAAGGATAAAAAAATGATAAGTCAGTAAGTTTACTTAATAATCAGGTATAAACTTTGATAATTCGTATAAAAAAATGATAATTGTAGCCAAAAAATAAATTGAGTTAATTTATATAAACCCGTGGTGCTAGATAAACTCAAACAAGCATAAAAATAGCCCTTGCATGAGGATCTCCTTAAAATGAAAGTGCAACCAAACATTGAAAAGGAGAATCCCTATGCAAGAGCACTTTCATTTTACTACAGATCAAGCAAAGATTCAAAAGCAATATGCCGCCATTTTCTTTTTTGTCTCTGCCCAACTGTCATCGATTCAGATGTACCTACAGCGTCGCAACCGCCATTTGGTCAAACAGGAAGACGCCGTGGTCATCGCGATTCATCTTTTAGGAAAGTTGCTCGGTTTTACATCCGAACGGGCATGGCATCGCTTTGTCACTGGAAATTTGTTCACAAATGGCTCGTTTCTCGAACGTTCCCGGTACAACCGCCGTTGCCGGGCGCTGCGCTTCGCCATCAAATGGATCGCCGTCGTGAGCAAAACGCGGCCAACATCATGCCTATGCCGTCGTCGACAGCTTGCCGCTCCCGTTGTGCCATACCGCAAGAATGCATCGCGTCAAACGGTTTCAAGAGATCGCAGACATCGGGTATTGCGCTTCCAAAAAGCAATGGTACTATGGGTTGAAGCTGCACCTTCAAGTGACCGATCAAGGGTTGCCCATGGGCTATGTGGTAACGGAAGCATCCTGCCATGATCGTATCGCCGCTGAAAGCGTGATGACTCAAATTCCTCATCCCTATAACTTTGGGGACAAAGGATTCATTAGCCGTGAGTTGCAAAAAAGGCTGTACGAAGAGTACCAAATGGCGCTTTGGACTCCGTCTCGAAAAAACCAGAAACATTGCTCGTCCGAGGCATGGGAGAAATGGATCCAACAAAAACGCAAAGTGATCGAGACGGTGTTCTCGGTTCTAGTTGACCAATACCGGATCACAGGGATCCGAGCAAATTCCATGATCGGATTTGAAGTAGCGCTCGACGGCATATTGTTAGCCTATTCGCTGGTCACACTAGGGCTAGTTGAGTTCTAACGCTCAACTAGCACCACGGGTAATAAGTATTAATAAGTTTAAAAAGGAGAGGCAACGCGTTGGAACTACGTCATTTGAAATATTTCATAACAGTGGCTGAAGAATTACATTTTGGTATTATGATACAGTGATGAATGGTTGTTATCAGGCAGGATTCTATCCAAAGGTAGTACAAGAAACACAAGAATTACCTACTGTCATCTCTCTTGTTTCAGCAGGAATGGGCGTAGCTCTTGTACCAGCTTCGATGCAATATGTATTCAAAAATAAAGTTGTTTATCGTGACATTCAGAATAATCCATTTACCACTACGATGGCCCTTGCTTGTTTATTGCAAAATAAAAATACAGAGTTCTGCAACGAAAAGTGCAGAGCTGAAGGCAAAGAAAAAAAGGCTTGCCAGCCTCTAACATTTCCTCTACTGTGGAAGTTGTGAACACATAACCAAACAGTGGAGGAGCGAAAGGATGCTGGCAATGCCCGAAATTAATCGTATCAGAAAACTGCGTGAAAAGAAAGGGTTATCGATTGCGGAAATTTCCCGTGAAACGGGATATAACTGGAGAACGGTCAAGAAATACGCAGATGAAGACATTTCTGTCCAACCAACCATCAAACGCAAAAAGGGGATGATGGAGGAAGAAGGGTACGGGCAAATCATTGATGACTGGTTGGAGGAGGATGCCAAGCTGCCGAGAAAACAACGGCGAACGAACAAGACGATGTTTGAAGCGCTTTGTCGTGACCATGGATTTCAAGGCTCGTATCGCACCGTTTGCGCGTACGTGCAAAAACGAAGACCGCAGCTCAAGCTCGAGAAAGAACAGCGCTATGAACGACTGGAGCACCCGCCAGGCGAGGCGCAGGTGGATTTCGGGAAGATGACGGTGGTGACGAAGGAGGGGAAGGAAGAAGAGCGATCGGTTTTGATCATGAGCTTTCCCTATAGCAACGCTGCGTTTGCTTATCCGCTGCCGGCGGAAAACAGTGAATGCTTCCTCCACGGGTTGACGCAGCTGTTTCGTCAGGCTGGGGGAGTGCCAAAGGCATTGCGCATTGACAATTTGTCCGCGGCCATTGTGTCGATTCGAAAAGGGGGAGAACGCCGATTCACCGAGGCTTTTGAGAAATTCCAACTCTACTATCGGTTTGATGTACAAGTGTGCAATCCATACAGTGGACATGAGAAAGGAAATGCGGAGCGAAAAGTCTATTACACTCGCAACCTTTGTTTCATCCCCGCTCCATTGATGGAGTCGGATCCGGAGCTGGTGGAGTGGCTGCATCGCAAGATGGTCGAGGACCGAAACCGTCCTCATTATGAAAAGGGGCGGTGGATCGAGGAACTATGGCAGGAAGAACAACCAGAGCTGTTGGCGTTGCCGGAACAAGATCTTCCGATCTTCTCCCTCGATCACGCTTACGTGAATAAATACGGAGAAGTGATGGTGGATGGGAAGGCGTTCGTCGTCCATGGCCTGTCCGTCCCCAACCGGGTGTTGGTGAAGAAAGAATGGAATCGTTTCGTTGTGTTCTCTTCCGATGGAGACGTCCATCTTGAAGCGCCAAGGCCGTATACGAACGTGAAACGCGAAATCCCTTGGAAAGAGATTTTCGCTGAGTGGGAGACCAAACCCCGGGTTGTCGGACATTCCCGCTACCGGACGTACTTGCCGGAGGCGATCCGAATGTATCTGGCTGGCCCCCCCCCCGCCCCAGGTGGTGGCCCGTTTAAAAGGACTGCGAGCGCTGTTGGATCGGCACACGCTTTACGAAATCGCCCAGTGGCTCGAGGAGAGTCAGCGATGGGACTTGACTCCTCATGAAATCGGCGTGTTGATGGAAGCGAAGCACTCCTATTACCCGGACAAGTGGGAAGAATCATACACCCCTTCCGTTCTAATCGACTATGAAACGGATTTAACGGTGTATGATCAACGTCTTCATCCCGCTCGGGAAGGGAGTGTCCAGAAATGAGAGCAGAGGTGAAAGAGATTTGTAAAGCGCTGCATTTGGCCTATATCGCAGATCGATTCGAGGAGGTGAGATTCGAAACGAAAGAACAGTTTTTGCGGGATGTATTGGCGCTGGAACTGTCGTGCCGCCAAGAAGCGAAACAGGCTCGGCTGATCAAGAAAGCCAAGTTTCGGGAGTGGAAATGGCTGAAGGATTACGAATGGTCGGGTCATATCCATTGGCCAGCCACGACATTGAGGGAGGAACTGTGTGACCTTCGCTTTTTGGAGCGAAAGCAAAACGTTCTGCTTTTAGGTTCACCTGGAACGGGGAAAACCCATCTCGCCACAGCACTTGGCATTCAGGCGTGCCAACAAGGCCATGAGGTTCGGTTTTTCCGCGTCGCGGATCTTGTCGCCCAGCTGGAAGAGGCGTTGAAAAACGGCACGCTCGGACGGCTGAAACGAAGCCTCGACCCATGCGAACTGTTGATTTTGGATGAACTCGGCTATGTGCCGTTTCAAAAGCAAGGATCGGAACTGTTGTTTCATATTATCGCCGACTGTTACGAGCGAAAAAGCGTCATGGTGACATCGAATCTAGAATTTGGACAGTGGAATCGGGTGTTTGGGGACAACCGTTTGACGGCAGCGTTAGTGGATCGCTTGGTTCACCATGCCCACATCTTGGCCTTCACGGGAGAGAGCTATCGACTGCGGAACGCTCTCTCCGCGATCCAGCCGTCCTCTGCCCCCGGTCTGGAACCTTAAGTCTTGAGCTGGCAAGCCTATGTATTTTTTCTTGCACTTCTCTGCATTTTTTGCTTGCAAAAAACACCTTGCTTGGAAAAGTGACAATCTATCACCAACTGTACATGCGTTTATTGATCTAATGAAAAAATCTGTCATTCCACTCTTTAACCAGCATGATTGGAATGATCTCTTTTAGGTCAAGCAAACCGTTAAATGTGGGGGACACCAACATGAGTAAAGCGAGAACTCATTGGTGAACCATACAGAGTTTGAGTTCCATTTTAAGTCCAAATAATTGTATAAACATGAAAAGACTGATCTGGCATCAAAAATTTCAAAGAGGACAAATATAATTTCTATCTTTAGCTCAGTAAGTGCCTATATAATTCCTAGAAGAGAGTTAAATAATGTAGAGGAACAAGAACTTATCTTAAATCAAAGTTAACACACATTGAGAAAGAAACAGTAAGGTAAAAAAGAATTGATACTTCTGCCACAAAAGGAATCAAAAAGAGACATCAATTCTTAAATATTTTCATTCTTCTGATGGTGCCGTGTAGATGCGGCATGGTTGTCTCTCACTCATGGAAGAACGAATGAACTTCCATCATCTGTAGTGCCGTGAAATGCAAGCATGGGTGGCTATGATTCAAAAAAGTTATTATCAAC
>NZ_BCPV01000095.1 GCF_001544135.1 Geobacillus zalihae NBRC 101842
TTTCTCTTACTAACAAAAAAAGAAGCTGCTAGAAGAAGCACATCCTTCTAGCAGCCAACCCATTATTTACTCGCAGAGAAGCAATTTGCCTCTACTTCTTCCCACGTCATATAAATGCGAACAATATCTTCCTCAATTAACTGTGTTCCTGTTTGCACTTCAATAAACTCTAAATCAGTAATCGCTTTGATTCCATGTTTCGCACCAACAGGAATTTCAAGCACATCACCTGGCTTCACGCGGCGAATTTCTCCGTTAAAAGCAAATTCCCCTTCCCCTTTAATGATAGTCCACACTTCGCTGCGATAATGATGCATTTGGTAGCTTAAATTTTTCCCTGCGGTAACACCGATTCGTTTTGTTAATACTTCTCGTCCATCTTCAAACTTTGTATAATCTAATACCCGATACCAACCCCAGCGACGTTCTTCATACATTGGACGCTGATCAAAACCATTTACTAACTCTTTAATTTTTGGGCTCTTCGCTTTGTCAGCGACTAAAATACCATCTGGACTCACCGCAACAACCGCATTAGATACTCCTAATACAGTCACAGGAATATCTAGCTCGTTAATGAGATGCGTATTCTCACAATCAGCACTAATAACACCTTTACCAATTTGGTTTGTTGCCATTTCCTCTGTTAACGTGTTCCATGTTCCAAGGTCTTTCCAATAACCATCGTAAGGCAACACAACAATATGTTCTGTCTTTTCTACGACCTCATAGTCAAAGCTGATTTTCGGTAACTTATCATACTGCTTTAATAACTCATCATATTCAATTGGAAGACCTTTTTCTTGCAGTAAGGAAATTATATAATCAAGCTTAAACGCAAACACGCCGCAGTTCCAAAGCGCACCTTGTTTAATTAATTCCAATGCTTTTTCTTCATTTGGTTTTTCTGTAAAATGACTTACTCTTAAATAATCACTATCACTAGATTTAGAAGCAGGAACAATATAACCGTACTTCGCAGATGGATATGTTGGCTCAACACCGATTAACGCCAAATCAGCCCCACTTGCAAGTACGGTTTCTTCCAAATCTTTAACTCGATGAAAAAAGCGATCCTCTACATAAGGATCGACAGGTAACACCGCAATAACCTCATCTAAACGAATTCCTTCTACGCTATACAAATAAACCGATGCTAGAGCGATCGCTGGAAACGTATCGCGCCGCATCGGTTCAATGATAATCGGTACATCTTGTCCTAATTGGCTTTGAATCATATCGACTTGGGATTTGCTTGTAGCAATCACAGCGGAATCAGCTAGACCAACATTCCCCAACTGTTCCCAGACGCGCTGCACCATCGACTGCAGTTCACCATTTTTGTTTTCTAACACTTTTAAAAATTGTTTCGAACGAGCATCATTTGATAAAGGCCAAAGACGTTTACCGGAACCGCCGGAAAGTAATACTAGTTTCATTGAAATCCTCCTGATTTTTAATTACATATGTTGAAGTTTGCTATTTACATAGTCTTGAAACTCTTTTCTAAATCTTTCTGGTGAAAAACGCAACGCATTTTCACGACAGTCTTGATATTGAATATCTCCCGAGATATTCTCAAACAACTGAATAGACTGAATTAATGATGCAACAGTCTGTTCTTTAAAAAATAAACCCGTTGGCTTCTCAGCTTGTCCATATCCTCGAACAGTTTCTAGTGCCCCACCTTTCCCATAGGCAATAACCGGAGTACCACAAGCTTGCGCCTCAACAGGTGTGATTCCGAAATCTTCTTCTGCAGCAAATACAAACGCTTTTGCCCGCTGCATATAGTCTCTTAAAACTTCAAAAGGCTGGTATCCGAGCAACTCCACATTAGAAACAGCCTTTGCCTTAATTTTATTAAAATCCGGTCCGTCACCGATAACGACTAATTTTTTATCTGGCATTTGCGAGAAAGCTTCAACGATTAAGTCAATTTTTTTATATGGAACCATTCGAGATGCTGTAAGATAAAAATCTTCTTTTTTATCGTGGAAAGTAAAAGCGGACACATCTACCGGCGGATAGATGACATCCGCTTCCCTTCGATACACTTTCCAAATTCTCCGAGCGATAAACTTTGAATTCGCTACAAAATAATCGACACCATTTGCTGTACGGTAATCCCAATTTCTTATGTAATGAAGGATTGCCTTCGCGATCCAGCCTTTCATTCCGCGTGCTAATCCCGCTTCTTTTAAATATTGATGCTGCAAATCCCAAGCGTAGCGTATTGGGGAGTGCACATAAGAAATATGCAGTTGGTCAGGGCCTGTAATCACTCCCTTCGCAACTGCATGGGAACTAGAAATGACAATATCGTACTTTGATACATCCAATTGCTCAATAGCCAACGGCATAAAAGGAGATAGCTGCGATACTTTTTCCGAGCAAATGGCAACTTTTGAATAAAAGAGGTAGTAGCCTGTTTATTTAAAATAAAATCTCTCTGATCTTCATCTATAAAGTCTACGAGGCTAAACAAATCAGCATCAGGATAAATCTTAAGCAATTGTTCCAATACTTTCTCAGCGCCTGCATAGGTGACTAGCCAGTCGTGAATGATTGCTACTTTTGTTGGCATAAAAAAACTCCCTTTTTATTCTTTCCTAACAACTTTGTTACAATTAATTATTGCTTTTGGTTAAAGAGGCAGTCAGTTTACTACTTCTTCCTAAAATATAAGGTCTTCCAATAGAGTAATAATCTATTGGATACTGTTTCATGTATTCCAAATCAAAACAATTTCTTCCATCGAATATAATTGGTTCCTTCATTAGTTCAATAAACTTATTAGGATCAATAGATTTTATTTGCTCCCATTCTGTTAAAATAAATGCTACATCTACATCTAGTAAAGCTTCTTCAATTGTATCTACAAAAGTGATTTCGTTGGGTAAAACTTTCTTAGCATTTTCAATTGCTACTGGATCATACGCCTTAATATAAGCTCCGTATTCAAGAAGCTGTTTTGAAACTACGATAGAAGCAGCTTCACGCATATCATCCGTATTCGGTTTAAAAGCTAATCCTAATAATGCAATCTTTTTTCCTCTCAAGCTACCTAACTCTTCGATTGCCTTTTGAACTAACTTCACTTGCTGTTTATTATTAACATTAATAACCGCTTCTAACAATTCAAATTTATGTTGAACATCCCCAGCTATTTGAACAAGAGCACGTGTATCTTTAGGAAAGCAAGATCCACCATAACCAATTCCGGCCTTTAAAAATTGTGAACCAATACGATTATCTAATCCCATTCCATAGGCTACATCCTCAATATTTGCACCGACTTTTTCACAAATATTAGCGATTTCGTTTATAAAACTTATCTTCGTTGCCAAAAAAGCATTTGATGCATATTTAATCATTTCTGCACTCCTTATATCCGTCTTAAAGATAGGGATTCCAAAAGGCTTATTAATTTTTTCAATAATTGAAGCAGCTCTCTCATTTTCAGCACCAATAACAATACGATCTCCATGAAACGTATCATAAATAGCAGAACCTTCACGTAAAAATTCAGGATTTGAAACAATATCAAACTTTGCTTCTTTTTTTAAATTGGATTTAATCCAATTTTTCACTTTTTCATTTGTACCGACCGGAACCGTACTTTTTGTGACAACAATAACCCCATCTTTTACAATATATTGTGCAATATTTTTTGCTACTTGCTCAATATAAGTTAAATCAGCAGATCCATCTTCTCTTTGAGGTGTTCCAACTGCAATGTAGATAATCTCTGCTTCAGAAACCCCTTGTTTATAGTCTGTTGTAAAATGCAGCCTACCTGCAATAATATTTTTATTCATTAATTCATCTAATCCTGGTTCGTAAATGGGGGATATACCTTTCTGCATTTTTTCAATCTTTTGTTTATCTATATCAATACAAGTAACATTGTGGCCGATTTCAGATAAGGCTACTCCAGTAACTAGGCCAACATATCCTGTACCTATAACACATATATTTTTCATTTTATCCTCCTATATAGTGCTTGATTATTATACTACAGAATTCAACAATTCTAGTGCACATTTTTCCCACTGGAATTTTTGGGAATGTTTTATTCCTTTCTCAGACATAAACTTTCTCAAATTAGGGTTCAATTCAATCTGCTTTATTGCCCGCGATATTGTTTCTGGTTTATATGGATCACAAAGCAATGCAACATCACCGAAAATTTCTGGTAAGGATGCTGTATTCGAAATGATTACTGGACATCCACACGCCATGGCTTCTAAAGGAGGTAGACCAAATCCTTCATAAAATGATGGGAAAATAAAACAAGCCGCATTTTCATATAACGCCTTTAATTCTTCATCAGATACATATCCAAGATACTTAACATTTTGGTAAGATAATTTGTTTGAAGAATTAAATACTTTAGGATCAGTTCCACCAGCTATAGCTATATCAAATTTGGTATTTCCTAACATTTCTAGCGCTTTTATAATTGCGATAAAATTCTTGTTAGGATTTAAGCTACTAACAGCTAATAGATACTTTCCTTTCTTTAAATTATATTTTTCTAAAATACCAGACTCAGCTTTAACAGACAATATATGTTCCTTTCCTTCATAAATTACATGTATTTTATCAGGATTAATACCACAGAATTTTACCAATTCATTTTTAGAAAAATTAGATACAGTTATTATTTTATCCAACCAATTCCCTAAACATTTATAGAGAACCTTATACCAGGTACGAAAGATAAAAGTATAAGCTTCAGGTATCGCAAAAACCGCTGCATCATGAATAGCAACAGTCTGGTTTCTTTTTAAGAGAGGGGCAGTATTACAAAGATTTATTAGAAATCCTTTTCTGGAGTATATAGGAAGTTCAAATTGTTCCCATAAGTGCCCTTTTAAAAATCCAACTTGTCTTAAAAATATATGTTTTAACTCAATTTCTATTTTTAAATCTTTAGGAGCAAGCAAAATAATTTCTATTTTATTCTTATCTATTATTTTTTTATCAATTAAATTATCTAAGGCCTTAACAAGTTCGATAGCAAATCTCTGAACCCCAGTAATAGATTGTGTCAAAAAACGTGCGTTTATATATATCCTTTTCTTCCTTACCATAACCATGTCATTCTCCTAATTTGTGACAAAAATAATGAATTAATGCTATGCGTGTTGACTATACAATTTGGATTAATTTAAATATATAAAAAAAGCCCCCTTTCTTTTAGCATGAAAGTGTGGATCCATCAAATACAAGAAGAGATATCTTTATGTATTAGCGTACCGTGCTTCTAATTTGATTCAATCCATTCTTTCCGAGAAAGGAGACATTCATCTTGTCGACAAGTTCATAGACTATCACTATCATAAACATCTGTATTAATATTAATACATTCCTTGTTTCTCTAAAATTTCTTTATAGTATTTTGCTAACGATTGCCAGCTATATTGTTTGATTGCTCGTTCTTTATTATTAACTAACACCTCTTTATATAGCTCTTGATTATCTATTAAAAGTCTTAATTTCGAAACTAAATCTTCTACATCACCTTCTCTAAATACAAATCTTTCATCACCAATAACTTCAGGGATAGCTCCTGAGTCTGAACCAACAACCGCTGTCTCACAGGCCATCGCTTCTACTAATACCCGTCCAAATTGCTCTTTCCAATTTGCCGTTGTTCTCGAAGGAAGGACAAGAATATTAATAATATTCATAATAACAGGAACGGCTTCAGAATCTATTCTTTCCTTTATAATAAAGTATTTCTCTAATTTTCTCCGACTAATTTCTGACGTGACGCTATTATATTCTGGACCACTACCTATCATTAAAAATCTTAACTGATTATATCCCTCATTGATTAGTGTTTCTCCAGCCTCAATAAAATCATAAATCCCTTTTTCTCTCACCATGCGACCCACATAACCAATAATTAAATTACTATCTTCTATATTTATTTTACTTTTCTTATGCTTTATTTCATTGGACGTAAGTTTTTTAAATTTATCAGTATCTAAACCATTTGGCAATAAATATATTGGAGACCTACATCCTCTTTGAACTAATATTTGCTTTACTTCTTTGTTTCTAGCAAAAAACAAGTCAGCATTATTATAGGTAAATTTCTCAATCCATGAGAAAGGAAACGGTAACTTTCTTGTAGATATCGCAGCAGAATCTATAATTATTTTTGCATTTATGTTTAAAATTCTATTCAAAAGTATTACTTGGAAAGTGCACATGCTCCATGGCTCTTCATGTATATGAATAATATCAGGTTTATAAGATTTTAGTAGTTTATATAAGTTATTTACATAAATATGAGTAGCATCATGAAAAGCAAAAAAAGTTTTTCCAACATTTATAGAACAATTATCACTCAGGAAGGTAGTTATAGAATTTACCTCTCTACCTCCTTCATTCCATTTTTCAGGTATTAATACTCTAACCTCCTTAAAATGATTGGATAAATCCTTAAACCTTTTCCAGTAAGATTTTACTCCACCTGCGTGCCATACAATGAGCAATCTCATAATTAATCACCATTTAATTAACATTTTATTTTTATGGTTTATCACTATAAACCTATTTTTAAAATTTTGTTTCATATGTGATAATAGAGAAACCGTTTCTAGACGAATACGATATTCAAAATGTTTCATCTTGAGGTATCCTAATACCCTAGAGCTGTTTATTGCAAAATAAAAGTGCAGAGATTTGCATAGAATTTGATTTGTACCAACTTTAACATGGAGTGGTGAGCGTGATAACCTTGTTAGGAGAAGCCAGCTCTTGATATTGCTGGCTTTTTAGTCACGCCCCACAGAGGCTCCATGTCAAGTTGCAATTCTCTGCATTTTTCTTTGCAAAACTCTGCATTTCTGCGGTTCTTATGTTCTTTTGGTGATAGCCCAAAAACTGTGTGTAATAGAGTAAATAATGAATGGCGTTTCCAATGTATAGTTTTGGATAATAATAAGAGACGAACAATAATTCAATAATTTTAACCGTAATTCGATGTTCCACCAAATATGCGTAAGAACCATTTCTGCTTTGCAAAAAATAGTTTGAGCATCTTGATTGTACTATTTGTTCCTTCTTTTCCATTAGTGAGCCGATAACGAATAGAATAAAGTAAACCTTCTTTCTAATGAAACATTGTCTTCGCAATTCGTCTCACAAATGTCAAAGGAAAAAGTATGTCACTCAAACCAATCATGTAAACACTTATCTTCTTACTCTACTTGACCGATAAAAACACCGAATCCCTTGAAGCGACTGGTAGAGCTCGTGTAAAGTAAAGATTTCATAGAAATCCAACCATATTTATTTTCTTTTTCTAGAAAAAATTAAATTGGAAGAACAAATAGTTACAAGACGCCTTGCTTTTCGTACATCTTCATGAGCCGATTCGGTTCCACCGATTCGTTTGCTAGACTGACCAATCGTTTTCGTAAATAGTTAAACAACATGAAAAGGATCAATGGACGTTGGCCATTAATGCAATACTGTGAGGAGCGAATCCTTTGTACGTCCATACATGATTTGCATACATGTTCCATCTCATGGTCCACCCATGCCACGCTGTAGCTATGCCCTTTTCCCAAGACGAATTCATCTACACAAACGAGTTTAGGAGTACTTGTTTCATTCGGTTGTAGTAATCATTCTTCTACTTGTGCATAAAACCAACATTCCAATTTTCATATTCGTATACGAAATTCCATATTTTTTCGAATCGATTTAAATCGTTTTTCATGGCAAAGCAAAGCCATTGAACATCTATACATATCCGTGACATGCCTACGTTCGGGAATCCCTGTCCATTTCACGCTCCAAGTCATTGTACAAGATTCACATCATGCACAAACCATAGGAATGCCGACATAGATCAGCCCAAAAAAGGAATGACAAAATGGGTTAATATAACAATGATTCGGTTGTACATGAATCGTCGCAACAAGAAAAATAAAGCAGCAGTCTTTGACAGTGAAACGAGTAATCTATTTGCCTTTTTCAACATCAATAGTTGTTGAAGTGCAAAGTCTGGTAAATCCACGAGTTCTACAATAAACTGGAATTACAAGTAGAATTCCCCTATGTGCTTATCGTTCCAACTTAACACAATAGGAGAAATTCTACTTTTTTACATTTGATATACACTTTGACACATATTTCATCTAAAAGTCAAATACGGTTTAT
>NZ_BCPV01000096.1 GCF_001544135.1 Geobacillus zalihae NBRC 101842
CTTGTACGAGTATTTGTTATCGAAAATCGCCACGGCGGGCACGAACGGCCAATTCCGCACCCCGCGCCATATCATTCAAATGATGGTCGAACTGATGAAACCGACGCCGGAAGACATCATCGTCGATCCAGCGGCAGGTTCGGCGGGGTTTTTGGTGGCGGCGGGCGAATATTTGCGCAAGCACCGCAGCGATCTGTTTTTCGTGCAAAGTTTAAAAGAACACTTTAACAACCACATGTTCTACGGCTTTGACATGGACCGGACGATGCTAAGGATTGGCGCGATGAACATGATGCTCCACGGCATCGAAAACCCGAATATCGAATACCGCGACTCCTTGTCGGAACAAAACAAAGATAAGGACAAATACACCCTTGTCCTTGCCAATCCGCCTTTTAAAGGTTCATTAGATTATGATGCAGTTTCAAATGATTTGTTAAAAGTTGTAAAGACAAAGAAAACCGAACTTTTATTTTTGGCATTATTCTTACGCATTTTAAAAACAGGCGGACGCTGTGCGTGCATCGTGCCGGACGGGGTATTGTTCGGCAGCTCGAAGGCGCATAAAGACATCCGCAAAGAAATCGTGGAAAATCATAAATTAGAAGCGATTATTTCCATGCCAAGCGGCGTATTTAAACCATATGCCGGGGTTTCGACGGCGATTATGATTTTCACCAAAACAGGCGTAGGCGGCACGGATCAAGTATGGTTCTATGACATGAAAGCGGACGGCTACTCATTGGATGACAAGCGCACACCGATTGAGGAAAACGATATTCCGGATATCATTGCGCGCTTCCATAACCGTGAAGCAGAGAAAGAACGGAAACGCACGGAGCAGTCGTTCTTCGTGCCGGTGGAAGAAATTCGCGAAAACGATTATGACCTTTCGATTAATAGATATAAAGAGATTGAGTATGAAGAAGTACAGTATGAAGCGCCAAGTGTGATACTTGAAAAAGTGGAAGCCTTGGAAAAAGAAATTATAAATGGATTAGAGGAATTAAAAAACTTAATAAAGGGATAGAGTGATGCTATGTTTAGTAAATATCAGGACAAGAAATCTTTAAGAAGTTTGCAAAAAAATCCCAATTGGAAGTTATTAAAATTTAGCGATGTTTTAAGAGATGAAACTAAGAATGCAAAAAAAATAAAAAAAGAGGAATACCTTGCACAAGGAAGTTATCCAATTATTGATCAGGGAAAAGACTATATTGCTGGTTTTACCAATGATGGAGACGGTATCTATGATAAATCTCCATTAATCATATTTGGTGATCATACAAGAATATTAAAGTATATTGATTTTCCTATATTTATAGGCGCAGATGGTGCAAAACTACTAAAAAATGTATTCTCGGAGGAAGAAGTTCTTACGAAATACATTTATTATTATCTTCGCACAGTGAATATACCAGACACAGGATATAATCGTCATTTTAAATTTTTAAAAGAAGTTGTAATTCCAATCCCTAGTATAGACTTACAGAAGCGCATTGTTTCTGTACTAGATAAAGCCCAAGAACTCATTGACAAACGAAAAGCTCAAATTGAAGCGTTAGATCAATTAACGCAAAGTGTGTTTTTGGAGATGTTTGGGGATCCAGTAAGTAATCCAAAGGGATGGGATGTTAAGAAATTAAAAGATATTGCGGAAATTGAGGATGGAGATCGAGGTGAAAACTATCCGAAGCAACATGAGCTTGTTAGTGAAGGTATACTTTTTTTGTCTACCTCAAACTTTGTGAACAACAAATTAGACTTATCGAAAGTAACGTATATTACAAAGGAAAAGTTTAGTCAATTGAGAAAAGGAAAATTAAGACGGGGAGATTTAATTGTTACACTGAGGGGATCCATTGGGAATATAGTCATTTTTGATGAAGAAGGTTATGACACAGGGTTCATAAATGCTCAAATGGCGATTCTTAGATTGAAAAATGTTAATCGAATTTTTTTCCAGCAACTTTATACATCTAATAGCTTTCAATTAGTTTTAAAGAAAACACAAACAGGATCTTCTCAACCGCAGCTTCCTTTAAAAAATTTAAAAGAACTTGAGATCATTATTCCACCTTTAGAGTTACAGGAATTATTTGCAGCTACTATACAACAAATAAACTTAAAGAAAGAACTTCTTTTAAAAAGTCAAGCAGAGATACAAAATATGTTTAATTCCCTTATGCAACGCGCATTTAAGGGAGAATTGTTCAACGATTAGAAGGTTAGTTTCGGTCAAAGGAGGGGCGTTTATTGTTATCCAACTTTCATTTTTTAATAGGCAAACCTCATTATGAGAGTTTTACGAATGCGTGTTTAGAGGCGGAGAAAAGTTTGGTCGTCAGTCCAGCGACGTGCGCGATCTTAACGCGCCGTGCGCTGGAGCTTGCCGTTAAGTGGGTGTACAGCTTTGACAGCGCATTGAAAGTTCCTTATCAGGACAATCTTTCAAGCTTGATTCATGACAACGTCTTTTTGTCCATTATTGATGAAGACTTGTTGCCGTTGTTGCGTTACATTGTCAAACTGGGAAATGTCGCGGTTCATACGAACTCGATGATTACGAGGGAAGAAGCGATTCTTTCCCTGCATCATCTTCATCAGTTTGTGTCTTGGATTGATTATTGTTATTCCGATGAATATACGGCTACGGACTTTGACGAATCATTGCTGCCAATCGGAGAGGAAAAGCGCGAGCGTCCGGAAGAATTAAAAGATTTATACGAACGGTTAAGCTCTAAAGACAAGCGTCTTGAGGAAATGGTGAAAGAAAATGAACAGCTCCGCGCTCTTCTTACCGCCAAACGGGAAGCGAATACAAAAGAGTATCACTTCCAAGTGGACGAATTAAGCGAATTTGAAACTAGAAAGAAATACATTGATTTAGATTTAAAGCTAGCGGGTTGGGAATTTAAAAAGGACGTTGTTGTGGAATACCCTGTTGTTGGCATGCCGAATCAGGAAGGAGTCGGCTATGTCGATTACGTTCTTTTTGGCGACAACGGTAAGCCGCTTGCGGTTATCGAAGCGAAACGGACAACCGCTGACCCGAACAAAGGAAAGCAACAGGCGAAATTGTACGCCGACTGCATTGAGAAAATGCACGGTCAACGTCCGATTATTTTTTACACAAACGGTTTTGAAACGTATATTTGGGACGACCTTAACTATCCGGCGCGGAGAGTTTCCGGTTTTTACAATAAGGAAGAATTAAGCTTGCTTATTGATCGACGGACGATGAAGAAGCCGCTAAAAAATGTGCAAATCAATGACAACATTACGAATCGCTATTATCAAAAAGAAGCGGTTTTAGCCGTATGTGACGCGCTTGAGAACAAACGGCGCAAAGCATTGCTTGTCATGGCGACGGGGAGCGGCAAAACCCGGACGGCGGCCGCGATTGTCGATGTTCTTACCCGTCATAATTGGGTAAAAAATATTTTGTTTTTAGCGGACCGCAAAACGCTGGTAACGCAAGCGAAAAATAGCTTTAGCCATTTGCTACCGAACTTGACGCTTTGCAATTTGCTCGATAATAAAGATAATCCGGAAGAAAGTCGGATGGTGTTTTCGACGTATCCGACGATGATGAACGCGATTGACGAAGCGAAACGAAAAGACGGCAAACGTCTCTTTACCGTCGGGCATTTTGATTTAATTATCGTTGATGAATCCCACCGCAGTATTTATAAGAAGTACCGAGCAATTTTTGACTATTTTGACGCAATATTGCTTGGGCTGACCGCCACACCAAAAGATGAAATTGACCGCAATACGTATGAAGTGTTTGATTTAGAAAACGGTGTGCCGACCTATGCCTATGAGTTAGATCAAGCGGTTCAAGATGGCTATTTAGTGGATTATCGTACCATTGAAACAAAGCTTAAATTTCTTGAAGAGGGCATTCATTACGATGAGTTATCGGATGAAGAAAAAGAACGATATGAAGAAACATTTGATGAGGAAGTAGGCGAGGATATTGACAGTGCCGCGTTAAATGAATGGTTGTTTAATGACGATACGATTGATACGGTACTGAGAGATTTAATGGAAAAAGGAATTCGCGTCGAAGGCGGGGACAAACTCGGCAAAACGATTATTTTTGCGAAAAACCATCGCCATGCGGAACGAATCGTGGAGCGCTTTGATCAATTGTTCCCTGAATACAAGGGCGGCTTTGCACGGGTCATTGATTACAGTGTGAACTATTATCAAACATTAATCAACGATTTTTCCGACCGCAACAAATGGCCGCAAATTGCGGTATCGGTCGATATGCTCGATACTGGAGTGGATATTCCGGAAGTCGTCAACCTTGTGTTCTTTAAAAAAGTACGCTCCAAATCAAAGTTTTGGCAAATGATCGGGCGCGGAACCCGTTTGTGCAAAGACTTATTCGGAGCCGGGCAAGATAAAACGCATTTCCTTATTTTTGACTATTGCGGCAACTTCGAGTTTTTCCGGGAAAATCCGAAAGGAATCGAAGGAAAAGCGGTGGAAAGCTTAACGGAGCGTTTGTTTAATGCCAAAATCGAAATCATTAAAGAACTGCAGCATTTACAGTACCAAGAAGAAGAGTATATTGCCCATCGCAATGAATTGATTGACGAGGTGCTAGCGGAAATCAATAAGTTAAACGAAGAAAACTTCCGCGTACGCCAACATATTCAATACGTACACAAGTTTAAAAGCCGGGCTAAATGGGATTCCTTAACAGCGATAGATGTCAATGAAATCAAAGAACATATTTCGCCGCTGATTGTTCCGTTGAATGATGATGAATTTGCGAAACGTTTTGATTTGCTCATGTACACGATTGAGTTGGCAAAACTGCAAACGAAAAATGCGACGAAGCCAATTCGGAGTGTGATTCGTACTGCAGAGGCGTTATCTAAGCTCGGCTCAATTCCTCAAGTGATGGAACAAAAATACATTATTGAAAAAGTACAGACGGAAGAATTTTGGAGCGAAGCCGATATTTTCGAATTGGAAGCCGTTCGCGAAGCGTTGCGTGACTTAGTCAAATTCCTTGAAAAAGAAACGCAAAAAATTTACTATACGAACTTTAAAGACCAAGTTTTAGAAGTCAAAGAAAACGGCCCGATGTTTAATGTCAATGATCTGAAAAATTATCGCAAAAAGGTGGAACATTATCTGCATGAACACCGCGACCAGATGGCCATTTACAAGTTGCGAAATAATAAAAAGCTAACCGTCCAAGACGTAAAAACGTTGGAGCATATTCTTTGGAATGAGCTTGGCACACAGGAAGATTATAAAAGAGAATTCGGAGACACGCCGATTACAAAGCTCGTCCGCCAAATCGTCGGCCTTGACCCACAGGCCGCCAACGAAGCGTTTTCCGAATTTTTATCAAGCGAACGGTTGAACATCCAACAAAGCCGCTTTGTCAAATTGATCGTCGATTACTTTGTGAAAAACGGGGTCATGGATAAAAAAGTATTGCAGGAAGAACCATTTAAAACCGTCGGCAGCATTGTTGAACTCTTTCAAGACAACATGGATGACGCGCGGAGGATTATTAGCATTATCGATGAGATTAACAGAAATTCAGAAGATATTGTGGGGGCGTAGCTGAAAACATTTTGCTGGTATCTAAACTTATTAAAGAATATTCGGTTAGTTGGGCCTTAATTGCTCAACTAGCCGAATAAATATATTAAGTGGCAACATGCTCATTAGATTTGTACGGAGATCGCAAGTAAGTAACAGGGTGGTTAAATTAATGAATTTTATTTCAAGTTTATACGATGAGAAAAAGGTATTAATAACTTTAGAAAAGTATGATATCTCTGACCTAAGTACTCCCCATACGATTAGAACAATAATTGATAATTTTGAGGAAATGAAAAGTTATTATGAAAAGAAGAGCTTTGGATGTATTGATGATATAAATGATTACATTGATGTTTTGTTTTTGAAGTTCGTAACCCTATACAACGAAGATTCTGACTATTTGCTTGAGCCTTATAAGGGGCAGTTAAAACAGGTTATTAAATATTCAGCGAGCAAATTGAATCAAGTCAATAACTCAAGTTTAGTAAAATTTATTGCGTCATCTTATAAAGATATTTTTAGATATAATAATAAGTATTTCAAAAGTGGAGTTAAAGACTTGACAATACAGCTAATTATAAAATTTTACAATGTACTTAAGAACTCAGGTATTTTGGAATATATGATACGGGAAATGCCTATTTTTGTTTACGATAAGTTTAGTGAATTGTCAAATATATTAAAGGATAATAATGGGGAATTAATGAGATGTTTGTTGCTGGATGATGACAATTTTGAAAAACTCTGTGCCTATAGATTTGAAAATATTTGTGAAACGGTTGAAAGATTATATCAAAGCAATTTTAGGGACATTGCATGTGAATTGGGAGACAAAATATATAGGTATATTGAGAATCAGTTCAATAGCGGGACACAGCATGTTTATTATTTGCAAACCATCATTCACAGAGCGAATAAAACACTGTATTTTATACGTTCCGAACATTCAAGACAAATAGAGAATTATCTTAGAAGAATTAACGAAGAGGCAGAGAAATTCTTGTTAGAGAATGGCCAAGAATTCCACTTTGAATTATCAACAGCTTCATATGATGATTTAATGGAAGAATTGGATAAAATAGGGTTAGACTATTTTACAAAATATATGACAATAACACATCGGCTAAACACTCATAATCTTTGGTACTCAATATTGGAGGAAGGGGCAAAGAGTTATGAACCTTCATTAGTTGATTTGGTAAGAACACCTTTTAACTCCAACCAGTATTTTACATATGGGAAGTTCAGTGCAATGGATCGACTGATCACTAGTCATTCAATGTCGTTGCTTTACTGGTTTAGAAAACCGAATAGAGTAAACGAATTTAGGGATTCTCTAAAAATGGTTATTGACTCTATTTTCGAGGTTCTGAATCACGATACAAAACACGATGACTTAGATAAGGATATAGATGCGTTAATAATGATCCTTTGTGATAGTAGGGATACTAGTGAAGCTGTGTTTTACCAGATGAAAGCAATGTTTGTGATCACATTTCTAGAGAAAGTACTTAGACTTATTTATATATGTATTGAAGAGAATGCCTTTTTTGAAAGGTCAAGGATAACACTTGGTACAATCCTAGGGACTTCAAGTAATAATGTGGGTGTATTAGACAATATAATTGGTGAACACCATCATCGCTGGACTAGATATTATTTTTTACATGAGGATAGAGATGTAGGCCTTAATTATCGTAATAGATTGGCTCATTCAATAGATATAAGTGTCGGTGAAATAACACTCCCGGTTTTTATGAAAATTGTTTGGCTAACTCTCTCGACAATTAATTCAATTTTCGTGAATCTGATAAATAACGGTTAAGGATTAGGCAAACTATAAAGGGGTACTGATGTGAATTTTGTAGCGGCTAACAATTACGAATAACAAATTGAGGTATCAAAGCGGGAAATTCCTACGGGGAGCGTATGATGCCTCCTGAGCAGTTTTCTAAATGAGTTTTACAAATAATTGAGTTTTCATCAACAGAGGAACAAGTTATCGCCAACCAATCACTCAGCTTTTGTTGTTTTTTGTAAGAAAAAAGTGCAGAGTATTTCAGTATATAAATTCTGTCATATTGAATAAAAATTCAACCAAATTCTCGCTATTAAAGGCTTAATATGGAGCCTCTGCAGCCATGATTCTTTTGCTAAGCAGCCAGCTGTAGCAGATTTGGCAAACCTAAGCAGGTCATCATGGCTGCTATTCCATGTAAAGACCCTATGCATAACGTTTGTTTTGCGCATCTCTGCACTTTTATTTTGCACTAAACATCCCAAAAGAACTATCTCGTTTTTGGAATCATGCTTCTATCATGGCTGATTTGTATTGTTTCCTGCTGTTCTTTTTTTATCAAAAAGGATTAGGTGAACACTGCTACTATCTCGATATCTGCGATCACTACTCAACGCATGTGGAGTGTTGTGTGTTGCTAATTAAAAAGTAGAAGGTACATGGGGATCTGAGAATCTGTAA
>NZ_BCPV01000097.1 GCF_001544135.1 Geobacillus zalihae NBRC 101842
CCCGAAGCCCTTGGTCTTTCCAGCTGCGGCGGGATTTCACCCGATGCGCCAACCGGCTCATCACGCTCTCGGCGTGGCCCATCGGACGCATGCCGGTCGTCTCCACCCCTTGCTCGGACAGCCACTCCCGATCGTCCTGGATGCATCCCGGCATCGACTCGATCCGGCGGATCATGGCAGCCAGCTGTTGTTCTTTCGCTTCGTCCTCCAACGTGCCGACCGTGCTGTTCAGCTCCACGAGAAGCCCTTCTTCGTCTTGTTTTGCCAGCTTCTTTCGCACGTGTAAATTAGCACATTCTTTCAGAATCCCTTTTTCAAATTATTTCAGATGGATTCCGAAATAATGTGCAAAATTTTTGCCGATTATTCCGGACTTTGCACATTCTTTCGGAACGTTTGCACGCTCTTTCAAATGAAGATTTCCAGCGCGCCTGATGGAATGATGGAAAAGAGAAAGCACAAAAGAGGCCGATTCGGCTCCTTTCGTGCTAATACCCCCATTTCCTCTAAGGCCATGCGCACCACTTCCTCGTCAATGACGGTATTGTCAAAAGTTTATCCTCCACACTCACGGTTTTCCCTTGAGTTTCAACGGTTGGAAGAAAAAAAGCTTGCCACCCCCGTTGTTTTCGGCCATCATTGAGGTAACCACACACTCAACAGCCAAAACAAAGGAGTGACAAGCTTTGTTACCTCAATGATTAGCCTATTTGCTTCAAATCATCAAGACCCAATATCAAATCATTGTGTATCTCATGGGTGTGATCGTGGGAAAATCCCTGAATCGTAAGGACTTGGACGAACCCGTCCAAAAACCGTACCGAAAACTTCAGATCGATGACCTTCCGATCATCGATGTACCGGAAACCCTTGATTACCGGAAGTTGTTGGCAGACTATGAAGCCCAGCACGGACGTCCTTTGCGGCCCATCCAGCGCCGCGCGAAGGCGAAACACCGTGTTCCAGATTCCTTGACTTGCCCTCGCTGCCAGGCTCCCTCTTCTTACCTGTACGCCAATAACGGCGGAAAAGGGCAATACCAATGCAAAGTGTGCCAGTGCCGGTTCAACCACCGAAATCGGTTCACCAAGCAAGCGGTCTTTCGCTGCCCGCACTGCAAAAAGACGCTGGAAAAGATCAAGGAACGCAAAGAATACCACATCTATAAGTGCAAGAACAACGCTTGCCCGTTTTACCAGGCCAACCTTCGCCGGATGACGAAGAAGGAGCGCCAACAGTTTCAACAGGATCCTCAAGCCTTCAAGGTGCGGTATTTGTTTCGAGAGTTCTTGTTTGACTTTCTCCCGTTGGCTTCCTCGTCGCTCATCAAGCCGAAGGTCGATTTGTCCCGGCTGACTGCGTCGCCGCACGTGTTGGGGCTCGCGTTGACGTACTACGTCAACTTTGGGATGTCCTCGAGGGAGACCGCCGCCGCCATGAAGGACATCCATGGCGTCTCGATCTCCCATCAGACGGTGCTCAACTACGCCAACAGCGTCGCGCTTTGGATCAAGCCCTTTGTCGACCGGTTCCCGTATGAGCTGTCCGGTTCGTTTTGCGGGGACGAGACGTATATTCGCGTCAAAGGGCGCTGGCATTACCTGTTCTTTATGTTTGACGCCGTCAAAAAGATCGTGCTGTCGTATCGCGTCTCGCCCAACCGGGACACGCTCTCGGCCATCAAGGCCATCGATGATGTCCTCAGGAAGCTAGCGTCCCTCCCAGACGACTTGTCGTTCGTCGTGGATGGCAACCCGATTTACCGGCTGGCGCAACACTTCTTCGCCCAACACGGGATTTCATTTGACGTCCGCCAAGTGATCGGGCTGACCAATGAGGATCCGGTCTCGGAAGAGTTTCGCCCTCTCAAGCAGATCATCGAGCGATTCAACCGGACCTTTAAAGGCAACTACCGCCCGACCCATGGGTTTGGTGCGGAAGAAGGCTCGGTGTCCTTTGTGACGCTGTTTGTGGCGTATTTCAACTTTCTGCGCCCACACAGCGCGCTCGAAGGCCGGGTGCCGGTCGTCATCCCGGAACTGGCGGATCTTCCGCATATGCCGGCCCGGTGGACGAAGCTGATCGCCATGGCACAAGCGTTTCTCCAACAAGAGGCGGCCTGACTTTTTTGTCCTCCGGAGCCCGTTGAACAGAACTCCTGCCGGATTCGGCGAAGCGAACCCTTGACCAACCGAACACCGCCAAAGGTAAAATTCGGTCATGGCAAGGGCGGCTTTCTTATTGCCTTCTTTTTTGTCCCCGTCGCCCTTGACGACTCTTTCCCACCTTTGGCGGGTGTTGGTCAAGGGCGAATCCGGCCCTCCGCATGCCCCACGATGCTCAATGGGATGATCTGTGTGGAGTTTTCATAGAACTTTTGACGCTACCTCAATGACGTCCTTTTTCAGCTGATGCCCGTACAACAGGCACATCGTGGCCAATGCGTTGATCACACGGGGACAGCCTCGCGATTGCAGAACGATCGCCTCCAACGACGATGGGGTGAAGATCGGATGCTTTTTCTACGTCGGCGCGGGCAATGTAGAAAAAGGCATCGTTTACCCGCATCACCATCCGCGCTTTACGATCGACGAAGACGCGCTTGAGATTGGCGTGCAAATGTTTGTCGCCGCGACGTTGAAACTGTTGGCGGAAGCAGAGTAGGATGCTTCCGCTTTTTTGTACATCATAAAGGCGGATCGATATATTGCATCTCATATTTCGCAACCTTTGCATAATATACAAAAAATAACCAGAATATTCGCATAAAAATAATTTTTTATAAAAAATGTAAAATAATTAATTTTTATTCGGTCAAATCGGGCTTATTTCGAATTTTTATTCAGGGTGCGAAATGTGAGTTGCATGCTCTTTCTCTGTCGCTAATTCACATGGTTGAACTTGGTGTAGCTCACATGAGTGGATAAAGGAAATAAAGAGAGCATGGGGACTCTTTGCCTTCCTTAATGTTTGTTTTGGACTTCGATTCGATCAAGACGACAAGGCTAGGCGATTTTGACAATTTTTGTGATCGGTGCTAGGTCGAGGTCTTGGTTGTAAAGAGCGTGGACAAAATCGCCGTCAAGCGTAGCGAAGTAGTCATAATGGTGGTATGTTGCAATGGCATAATGCAAGGCATCATAGGCTTCGAGCTGGAACAGCCGCATTTGAGCCAAGGCTAAATCTTGAATGTAGGCATCTGTTGTTAGGAATTCAATGTGGAAATGTTGCCTTAGGGCAGATAAAAATTCATTATATCGATCAATGGAATTGTTGTAGAAGATTTGCAACTTGTTTCTTTTTGAGGGATAATTCATCTTCACTAATTTGATTAATTCTGAAAATATTAATAAAAACGTTCTTCTTGTAGAAACTTGGCATCTGTTTTTTCCAAACGTTATATAGGAAGGATACGCTTTCTTCTGATTCCCCAAGGTGATGATTATGGCGAGACTTTGAACGTAAATTGGATTGATTTTTATGGTGGATTTCTAATGGTAATAGAATTTCTTGAATGAATAAGTTATGTACTACTTCCCCAAATACATGTGTACTGATCCCTAATTTCGTTACACCTTCGTTATGCCACTTTTGGAGGATTTCACATACCTTATCTCCCCTTGGATCATTGGAGTCCATATAGGCCAAAATAAAACAAGCATCGATGTATATAGACGCTTGTCCAAAATGTTCATCTATGGCATCTTCCTATGTCATCACAAAAGACATAATCGGCTACCGTCCTTGTTTGTAGATGTCCACTAATTTTTTGCCAAAGGGAGAAGGTTTGGCTATTTTTTTCCGTAATTCGGCAAATGAAAGATCCTTATCCGGTTTGTTGGCCTGTTCCGTGCAAGACAGTGTCACCCTCATTTTCGTTTCCAAAGCGGAGGGCATATTGATCACCTCATTGATTCTCCTTTCTAAAAATTATAATGCAGGTCAGAAAAAATGTACAGATTTTTTCTTTTATTACTATACCCCTGTTCACGAAAACATAAACAGGGAGAGAATCTCCCTTAAAAGGGGAATGGGTGAAAGAAAAGGGGGAAACGGAAAAGAAGTCTTCTTTCCAGCCTGTGAGCGAACGATTTTAAAACAATGGTAAAGCAGCTTTCAAAAAAGAAAATGGAAAAATATCACCATCCCTGTTATGATGATAAAGGGTTCAGCGAACAAGGTGTCTACTTTCGTTTGTTGTTTAGGTACCTTGTTTTGTTGGTAAAAAGGTGTTGGCAGGTGAAACGATGAGAGATTTCCTTTCCCGCTGGCTTCCTGTCATTCTCTGGTGTGTCGTCATTTACACGTTCAGCGAGTCTTCCTGGTTCACTGGGGCGAATACGGCGCATGTGCTACAGATGATTTTATCGTACTTGCCGTTTGGCGGCGGGGATGAAGAGGGGCCGCCATTTTTGAACTTTTTGATTCGCAAAGCGGCGCATTTGACGGAGTTTGGCATTTTGGCCGCGCTTGTGTGGCGGGCGCTGTTGCCCAAGCGGTTTGCGTATGCAGGCGCTTGGCTGTTTGCGACCGCCTACGCGGCGACCGATGAGTGGCACCAATCGTTTGAACCAGGGCGGACGGCGACGCCAAAAGACGTGGCGATTGATTCATGTGGGGCGCTCCTGGCGCTTTTGATTGTATGGGCTTGCCGCTGTTGGGCAAGGACCAAGCATCGGGCGGTCAAACGCGGCGTATAATAGAACAAAGCTCTCCCATCGTATAGATTTAGATGTAAACGGAAAGAATGGCCAATAACGAGTTTGCGAGAAAAGGGAGAGAGGGCCATGGTCGCGTTTATCGCGGGAATGTTTGTGGGTTCGTTTGTGATGCTCGTCATCATGAGCATGATGGCGGTGGCGAAACGGGCGGATGAAGCGAGCGAACGGTGGAGGGAAAAGTGAGAAGCTTGCAGAGGGACGTTAGGCAATGATCGAACGCCTTAGGTGTTCTAAGACATGCTGGTTAATACAGATGCACGGTTTCATGCACGGGAGCAGCGGCAACTCCCTTGATAAAAAGGGGCTAATGGATGATGGCTGCTGTGGTTGTCGCTGATCATTTCGTTTGCGTCGTTGGTCGCGACAGTCGTTGTGCGGTATCAAAAGAAAAGTCCTCTACTAGGTGTAGGTGTAGGTGGGGCGATTCTGCCTATTTCTAGACCGTTGCACTTTTTGCGGTCGCTGTGCGTGTTGGTCAGGGCATTGGCAGTTGTCAATGTCCTGTTTTTTATCCTATGCTTTTATTGCTACTGGTCAACCCGACGGACTCAAGCGCTGTCACGTCTGCGATTGAATCCGCCAACAGCGCCAACATCCCGGTCATTACCGTCGACCGCAGCGCGGACGGCGGGAAAGTGGTCACCCATATCGCTTCTGACAATGTGGCTGGGGGAAAAATGGCGGCGCAATTTATCGTCGACCACTTGAAAAACGGGGGAAACATTGTGGAATTGGAAGGGATTCCTGGTTCGTCTGCAGCCCGTGAACGGGGGGAAGGATTCCACCAAGTGATCGACAAAGCAGCCAATGTCAACTACCCCCACTTAGCTAACGCTTGAAGTGGGGGCTTGCAACTCCCCAGAAGTGCAAACGGACTTCGTCCTCCTTCCTTGACTTGGGGTTGCATCAGGGGGCAGGTTGACGACTACCCAACGACGCAGGTCATGCCTGCATCGTTACCGATTCTCTCGGTGTGTCTGTTGGCAGTACTTGGCTTCCACACACAACAGACGGACCTACGCTCGATGTTTTACGGTTACAACGTTTCCTGTAACCAACTCCATACATCGAGTAGCCGTGATTGGAGTGCCTTTATTGAACGGTTTTCTCCACGCCTTTATTCTATCATACACAAAAGAAAGGGGGAACGCGCATTCCTCTCCCACTTACTCCCTTTGGTCGTTGAAGTGGGAGTCTCCTGCGCGAAATAGGATGAAAGTCGTGGCCAAACAGGCGGCTGATTTTGACCGGGCCAAAGGATTATCGGTCATGGAAAACATTTTGCAAAGCCATAAAGACATTCAAGCGGTCTTTGCCCATAATGACGAAATGGCCTTAGGGGCGTTGGAGGCCTTGCAGGCGCATGGGATGAACAACGTGATTGTGGTTGGATTCGACGCGACCGATGACGCAGTCAAGGCGGTGAAAGAAGGGAAAATGGCGGCCACCGTCGCGCAAAAACCAGCATTGATTGGCGAAAAGGCGGTGGACGCTGCGATCCGCGTTCACAAAGGGGAGAAAGTGGATCAATTTATCCCCGTTCCGCTCGAGTTGGTTCAAGGGCAATAATATGGGATTTTATCCGTGGTGCTAGTTGAGCTCTGACGCTCAACTAGCACCTGGGTTAATCAAAACAAAACTTTGGCAAAGCAAGCTCTTTGATCACTATGTATCTATTAAATGCCATGATAACGACGAAACGCATTAAGGACGCGATTAAAATCATAAGGGTGCATAATCCCGTAAAATTTCCGAAACCGAACGGTAGATGGAATTTCGTTATACCAGTCATACTGAACATATGATTGTGCCTTTAATCCAACATATTTCCAATAAACAATTGGTATTCGATAAGGGTATCGAGATGTTGGTTTTGATCTTGTGACTTTTAATCCAATAGCAATGGCTCGATTGCCTCTAAAACCCAAAATAAGAACAGGACGATATGTACCGCCCTGCCCTTCCTGAAAACGAAAATATATATCGTAAATACCACCCGGCTGCATCATTCTTCATCTAGCCACCGTTGATGCACAGGATTATCGGGATTCACAGTCACAACACCATCAGGGCTAACATCCAATAAAGGAGCAGAAGGCAACCGATCAAAACAAATGCTTGAACTTAAAGACGCATTGATGTTTGCGTATCGATTTCGCACAGCAGGTTTAGCATAAATCGATCTTAATGACTGTGCTCGCACATCTTTTCGCCTTGAGATGGCTGATCTTCGCAACTGGCGATGCTCCTTTCTGCGCATACGCTATCACCACCTTAGCAATAGCATATGCCTGTTTTGAAAAAACATGTACGAGACATACGCTGGCTATAATGTACATCTATTATAGCATATACAAGAGGGGATAACAAAACCAACCAATCTACAAAAATCCTTTGTTTCTACCTTGTTAGGGTGTGACATGTGAGTAGTGATTTCCGCTCTTTCCCTCGACCGGCTTCATTAACCATCGGAGGTCATAAAGAAACGCATCTTGGTTCATACTAAAGAAAAAGATGGAAAAAGAAAGGAACCCACCATGCTTCGCGAACTTGACTGGATGACGTACATCATGATCATTTTGGCCAGCTATCGGTTCACTCACTTGATCGTCTTTGATAAAATCACGGAATTTATTCGCAATCCGTTCATGAAAAAAGAGACGATCCAACACGAGGACGGGAGTACGGAAATCAAGAAGGTGCCGAAATCGAAATTCGGCTATTTGTTGAACTGTTACTGGTGTGCGGGAGTGTGGAGCGCGGTTTTTCTCGCGCTTGGGTATTTATTCATCCCAAAGATCGCCATGCCGTTGATTTTTATCTTTTCGATCGCCGGGGCGCAGGCGATTCTCGAGACGTTTGTCGGAGTCGGGACGAAGGCGGTCGATCTGTTGTCGGCGGCGAAAAAGCGGATGGACTGACATTGGGGGGCGTGCGGCGGAAACATGCGGCGCGCCCGCTTTTCTTGCTTTTGTCGATACATCATGGTTAACTTAT
>NZ_BCPV01000098.1 GCF_001544135.1 Geobacillus zalihae NBRC 101842
ACATAAATAAAAAAATCTCCTGCAAATGAGGAGATTTTTGTATCATTTATCATCTAAATTGAAACGTAGTTTACATTGCAAATGTCCTTTTTTATTAACCATAATTTCTTCAAATAAATACAGGAACAACGCTCGCATATCTTCATTGCAGCTAGAGACAGGAGCCTGAAATTGTTTTAAATGATCTCTAATTAAATTTTCATTTTTTTGAACCTCTTCTAAGAATTTTATTTTTGCCTCTTTTTCCTCAATCCAACGTTCAATTTGATGAACTTTGTTTAGGATTCGATCTTTTGTAATGATCAATATTTTGATGTGAGGTTCCTTTTCTTCCTTCCTTTTAAAGGCTTTTTCAATTTCAATATCGCAAAGCTGGAGTTTTCGTTTTTCTGTTTGCCATGACACTTTTAAATCCTCAATACTTTTCTTGATGTTGCTAATTTCTGTTTCCACTTTTTCCTGAACAGCCGAGATCAGTTTCTCTGTATCTACACCTTGATAACTTCTGAATACTTTTAATACCGTTTGATGTGCGTCGTCTGCATCGATTTTATAATTGCATGATTTGCATAAATACACTTTCTTTCCATATACTTTTCCCTGGTTACTCGTCGTTCGCTGATCTTTTCCAATTAAATCCCCATTGCAATTTTGGCACTTTAACAAACCTGTTAACAGAAAAGAGGTTTTAAAGTGTTTCGGTGGAATTTTTCTCTCGTTCTTTGTTTTGTATAGATTCCAGCAATACTCCCATTCTTCAATCGTTAAAACCGCCGGAATAAGTGGACTTTTTTTCATTATCCACTCACTTCTGTCTTTTAACGCATTGTGTTTCTTTTCGTGCTTTCTTCTGATCGCGATATAACCTGCATAAAAGGGATTCGTAATGATGTTTTTTACACGGTCCTTAGTCCATGCTTTTCCACGATAACTGTTTTCAGGAAGCTGTCTGGCAATAGATGAAAAACCATGATGATTTTTATATAACTCAAACACTTTTTTCACCAATTCTATTTCAGCTTCCACTATATCAAACTTTTCAGTTCCTCCTTCCTTTTTGGAAGTATACTGATACCCAAACGGAGCCCTGCCACCTGTCCATCGTCCATTTTTCGCCAACGTTTCAATTGCATTTTTTGTATTGATCCGGATTTTATCCAGCTCATATTTGGCTATTCCATCTTTAATCGCTCTAAAAATAGTGTCGCCAAAATCATATAAACTTTCTGTTTCACTTTCGATGATTGGGATATCTAATATATGCATCGTTGCGCGTATCAGATCATGTTCTTCAGGTATGCGTGCAATACGGGAATGTGAGTAGATAATAACGAAGTCAAATTTCTTTTCATAAGCTGCAGCAATCAATCGCTTATATCCTTCACGATCTTTTTTTCGTGAAGACACTCCCTCGTCCAGAATTTCCTCCACAATTGTACACTGATATTTTTCGGCTAAATCATAGGCGCTACGACGCTGTGTTTCCATTGTCTGCTTATGCGTGGAATGCCGACCATAAAAAACCCCCTTCATGCCGGGTGTCAAAATCTTAGATAAGTCCAATTTCTTCCCTTCCCTCCAATCCTGTAAATAATGGATGACGGAAAATAATTTCAATTTTCTCTTTACTGACCCGAACACGAGAGATAATGTCCTGCAGCAATTCTATTTTTTGATCGTCTTCCATGTCCGGATCAATCATTTTCAACGATGATTCCTGTTTCCAATCATGTATCGTCTTAAACTTTTCGTTCATTTCGAAAATCCTGGATTCTAATTCGGATTTAACAAACAAGCTTTGTTCATATTTCTTTAACATCTGTAACATCGACTTGTTTAATTGAAGTTCTTCTTCCTTTGCCAGAGCATGCTCCACTCTCTGTACCATACTTTCCTCTAACTGTTTCAGTTCACGGTCAATTTGCTTAATGGCTTCGATATATCCCTTCGTTTCTCCCTTGTATATTTTCTCAATAACCTCCGCAAATTGCGTATGAATAATTTGGTTAAAGAACTCATTCGCATGTTCAATAACTGTGTTTTCTAACCAATCTTTTGATGCTCGCACTTTGGAATGTTTTTTACATTTATACACTAAAAACGTTTTACCCTTTAATTGATGTGGCTTGCCATGCATTACTTGATTACATTCATCACAATAAACAAGCTCTTTTAATAAAAATACATGGTTTTCATTTTGATTTTCTTTTGATTTTTTGCGTCTCTTTACAACCTTACTCATTTTCTTTTGAACGTTTTCCCATACTGTTTCATCGACAATCTTAAGATGCGGCACATCTTTTTCAATTTCTTCTCCCTTTATGTGAGATATTCTTTTTCCTTTGTAAATAGGGTTTGTAAGAACGTTTTGCATATTAGAATAGTTCCATTCCTTATTATCTTTAAAGCGCAGTCCCAATTCGTTTACTATCTCTACAAATTTTGTGAGGGAGCTAAAATCTTTTTGCAAAAATAAATCATAAACGTTTTGGATTGTCTTTACTTCCTCTTCAACTAAAATCCAATCAGACTCCTCCTTATCCTCTTCAAGATCCTCTCGGGGTGATCGATACCCAAATGGAATACGTCCCCCAGCATGTTTTCCTTCTCTTGCTACAGTTACTTTAGAATCTTGCAATTTTTGAACCAATTTTTCAGCATCTTCCTGGTTCATGGCGGCGACAATCCGTTCAATTAATTCAGCCTCCGCCGTATACATCATAGGAAATTCAAAGTCCGCTGCGAAAATGACATTTACCTTATGCTGCCTTAGTAAATCATATAAACTCATATACTGTTGTACATTTCGTGCCAAGCGGCAACGGCTGTACACAATTAAATTTTTTACGCGCCCCTTTTTTATTTCCTCGATTAGCTGCGCCATGCCCTTTCTCTCTTCCATTTTCTTTTTTCTGGCGGACGTTTCTCGATCCATAAACTCATCATCGATCAATAAACGGTTTTTTGCTGCTACCTCATGCACATGCTGCATTTGCATTTCAATGGATAACTTCTGCTTTTCTTTGCTAATCGAGTTGCGGTAGTAAGCAACCGTTTTCAATCATCCAACACCTCCGAGTCCCTTTTCGTTTCTTGCCTGTTCTGTATTTGCTTCAAAATAATATCTGTGTACAAGTCAAACCACTTTTCAGCTGCCTCTGGATCATGAACATATTGAATAGAAACGACTTGGCAAGTTACTTTTGGGATTTTTCTTTTCATTTCTATCTCTCCTCAAAAAATTTATGATGTTTTTCTAAAACTTAAGCTTACAAACAGGATTTTTTTAGATGAATGTTGAAATACAATAAAGCCTTTGTTTCTAACCAAACCTGTATTTCTTTGAAAATACATGCGTCTAGCCATTTTTATGGAGGAATTCGAATATGTTGCAACATATAGGAGAACGAATTCGTGTGCTAAGAAAACAAAAAGGAATCAGTTTAAATGCTTTCGCTGAACGGTTAAATGTTTCTCCCGCTTATCTCAGCAATTTAGAAACGGGTAAAACAGATACCATTCAGCTTTCACTTCTCGAAAAACTTCAAGAAGAACTCTCACTCCTTCCTGTTGAAACAACACATTCCAGTGATAGCGAATTCGATATTCGGATCCAGCATGTCATGAAACAACTAAAGGAATTGGAACAAAAGCACCCTGAAGTCGCTGATTACCTCCTTTCCACACTGGAGCGAGGAGTTCATTTGTTTTTGAATGAAAACTCCACTCGCTAATTTTATGATGAACAAATTTTGGTAATTTTATTCATAATAATAAACATCTGTTCATAATAATGAATAAAATTAACAAAAAAGGAGAGCCTAACCATCGACCGGTTGGCTCTCTTTTTGTTGGAAGGCAACTTGAATCTGTTTTGCTTGTTCCTGACCGATTTCTTTATGCAATAAGTGATGAATTGCGCTTCCCTTAAACTTCTGTTCCCATGCAACCATTTTTTCTTGGATCATTTGAGCAACAGGGTGGCTATGAAGATCGTGGATGTCGTCAAATGAAAATTTTCCTAAACTGCTATTTACGGAGAAGCGGACTTTCACATCTTCCATCGGTATTCCCCCTTTGCTCATACATATGCGAAGAATGGGATAGGACAACCCTGTTAATCGTTCAAACTCATTGTTTGCTTCATCCAAACATATATATGGGATATGGACAAACAGAGTTGGAGGCAATCTGTATGAAAGACACTTTTCAAGAAAGATCGATTGCTTTATATTGCCGCGTTTCTACGGACGAACAAGCTCGGGAAGGGGTTTCGCTCGATGAACAACAAGAACGGTTAAAAGCTTACTGCCGGGCAATGGGTTGGAATGAGGAACCACTACTTTTTATAGATGACGGTTATTCTGCTAAAAATCTTGATCGTCCGGAGTTAAACCGTTTATTACAGGAAGTAAAAAAAGGTACGATTTCAAAAATATTAGTCACGAAATTGGACCGTTTGAGCAGGCGATTATTGGATCTTTTGAAATTAATTGATACGTTCCAAGAATATAACGTTTCATTTATTTCGATTAGCGAATCGTTTGACACCAATACTCCGTCCGGACGTCTTACACTCCAAGTCCTAGGTGCGGTTGCCGAGTTTGAACGGGAACGAATTCGGGAACGTGTTTTTGAAAACATGCTGCACGCAGCCAGACAAGGAAAATGGTTAACACAAAGCCCTTACGGTTACAGATTAGATGTAAATAAAGAATTAGTTATTTATGAACCAGAAGCACAAATCGTTCGAAACGTTTATGATTGGTATCTAAATAAAGGGCTCGGCTACTATGCGATTGCTAAAAAGCTAAATGAAGAAGGAATAGCTTCTCGTCAAAAAAAGGAATGGTCGATTCGTGCTATTAAACGAATGCTTACCAATCCCGTATATAAAGGAACTCTGGTTTGGAACCGTATCGACTCCAGTAAATCGAAGCGGGTAAAAAAAGATGATGCCGATTGGGTTGTCGTTGAAGACGCTTGTCCAGCTATTATTGATCAAGTTACATGGGAACAAGTACAAAAAAGAGTAAATAAAAAACAAATGGCACCTCGAGCACAAACAAGTCCCCATTTGCTTGGTGGACTATTAAAATGCGGCAGATGTGGTTCAGGAATGAGCATTGGTTGGTCAGGTTCACCGAAAAATCGCTATCGTGTTTATCGTTGTTCCGCTAACAAAAACAAAGGAACGTGTACAAGCAAACAGTACCGCGCTGACGATGTGGAGTCATGGTTTAAACATGGGTTATTAAAGTTAGCCGATTCGATTAACACCCAAATGATTCCTCATCTTATTCAAAGGGCTGCTGAAAACGAAGAGAGCACAATCGAGCAAAAAATTCGAGCCGCCAAAAACCGTTATAAACGAAAAGTGGAAGCATACACGGCAGGACTCATTGAATTAGAGGATTTAAATGAAGAAAAAAAGCGGATGGAACAAATCATTGCAGAAGCTCAAAAAGCGGAAAATGCTTCTTCGGTGGATGTAAAAAAGCTTGAGGCAATGGTGAAAGAAAAAATAAACAATGTGATCGATGCAATCGATGTTTTACCAGTCCCGGAAGCAAAATCATTCATTAAAACGATTGTTGAAAAAGTGATTTTACTTGATGAAAAAGACATTGAAATCGTATTAAACATTCAGTAAATGGAGTTGACAGCATGAAACCGATCACCTTACGCCAATTGCTCGATACTAATCAATTTCAGAATCTGCTTCATCTAAAAAAAGAACTGATCTCTTACAAAAATTCGGGTGTCATTTTTTATAAAGAAGTAATGAGTTCGCTTGAAATCGACACGCCATTTGAGTTGTATTTTGTGTTGTCAAAAGGAGGAATTGAATACGAAAACGCATTCCCAATACCAATCGATCTTTACAGAGAGTATTTAACATATAACCGTCCTCCAGAGTACCTTTTGCGCTTTTACCAAGAATACTACGGAACAAAAAACATCCCATCCGACCGATTTTTTCAAACATTAAACGTTTTTCAAGCTAAAAAATATGCTTGGTTTTACAACTCACGAGAGGACGGTAAGTATGGATTGGGTACCGTTTGATACACCACTAGAAAAACATCCAAATAAAGCTTTAATCACCTATATGGCAAGACAGTTTGATATCGAACCTGTACTGATGCACCACTTGTTTATTCACGGAATCGACAATTGCGAAAAAGTATCACGATTCTTATTTCCGACTATAGATGATTTTCATGATCCATTTCTTATGAATGACATGAAAAAAGCGATTATACGCATTATTAAAGCTTTGATACAAAAAGAAAAAATTCTGATTTATGGTGATTATGATGTAGATGGAATGACAGCAACGGCTATCCTGTACAAAGCTTTAAAGAAATTTAAAGCAGATGTCCATTATCGATTGCCGCTTCGCAATGAAGGGTACGGTTTGTCACCAAAAGCAATAGAAAAAGTTCCGGAAGATGTCTCTTTAATTATTACAGTAGACAATGGATCAAGCGCCCACCCTGCCATGGAAGTAGCACAAAGAAGAGGAATGGATGTCATTGTTACGGATCATCACGAAGTTTTAGGTCCGCATCCCGACTGTTATGCGTTTATTAATCCGAAACGACATGACAACACTTATCCGTTTCCGCATCTATCCGGTGCGGGAGTCGCTTTAAAAGTCGTACAGGCACTATTTATGGCAGGAAAAATTCCATGGGATAAACATGTTTACGAATTTATTGAGTTTGCGACATTAGGTACGATTGCGGATCTAATGCCTCTCAAAGGAGAAAATCGTATTATTTGTAAACTTGGATTGCAGAAAATGAACTATACACCAACCCCTGTATTAAAAAAACTCTTTGAAATGTTACGAATTAAATATGTCGATAGTTCCACCATTAGCTTTCAAATTGGACCAATTTTTAACTCGTCGGGACGAATTGGAGATCCAAACGAAGCTGTCGATATCCTAGTCAACCCTTTATGTACAAAAGCAGATCTTTACGCATTAATTACTTTAAATAAAAAGCGGCAACAAATGACAAAAGAACAATTCCAACGTATTGAGGAACAAATTATTCAAAACCAATGGTACAAACAAAATGTTATTGTTGTTTGCGATGATTTTCACAGCGGAATTATTGGTCTCATTGCCGCAAAAATAGCAAATAAATTCAAAAAGCCAGCCATTGTTATTTCCTTGACAGGAGCCGGTTCTGCCAGAAGTGTAAACACGACTGATTTTTCCATCATTAATGTGATTAAGAAGTGCTCCCACTTCTTAACCAAATACGGTGGTCATCGAGCCGCTGCTGGTTTTTCGATGCCACTCGATTTCGACCATATCCATGCTTTTAAAGAAGCGATTCAACTAGCAGCCTTAGACGAACCGCCACTAACTCCAAAATTAAAATATATTAGTACAATTCCCTTACATCAGTTCCCTATGCATATTTTTGATGACTTAGGCGTTTTAGAACCATTCGGAATGTCATTTCCAAAGCCGTTGTTTTATTGCTCACCGCTGGTAATCAAGCAATTCCAAGTATTCGGGAAAAACAATGAACATTT
>NZ_BCPV01000099.1 GCF_001544135.1 Geobacillus zalihae NBRC 101842
TTGCGTTCCCATCCGTCCTACGGAAAATACTTGCGCCAGTTGAAGGATGGAACGCTTCGCATCGACAAGCAGGCGGTTCGTGAAGCGGAAAAGTATGACGGCAAATATCTCATCCGAACATCCGACGATACCTTGTCTGCGGAAGATGTCGCCATCGGGTATAAGCAGCTGGTGGATATCGAGCAGGCCTTTCGGACGTTGAAATCGACACTTGAGCTGCGTCCCATGTATCATCGCTTGGAAGACCGCATCCGGGCGCATGTGCTGCTCAGTTGGCTGGCTCTCTTGTTAGTTCGGATCGTAGAGATCCGGACTCATGAATCGTGGCCGAAAGTAAGGGATGAATGTGAGCGTCTTATGCTTGGACATTTTTCTTCCAAAAACGGCGACCTTTATCAACGAACCGAGCTGACGGCCAAACAAGCGCAACTCTTTACGGCTCTAGGGCTGGAGCCTCCTCCGAAGATCCTAGGCATCCATCCTCGCGCCTAGATACACGCCCGAAGTGTGCCCAAATGCCTCTCGTCCCTTTTGTATCAAGGGGCGAGAGGCATTTTGTTTGCCTAGTCACTGTCGAACTCGGGTAAAATTAACAACGAATGATAAAGAAGCCATTGCCTTCTTTAAAGGAGCAATGGCAAACAAACTCCAACAACAATCGTTAGCTGAATTTCTTTACACTCCTAACTGTCCGATGAAAAAAGATTTTTTAATTCATGATCTTCGTTTCATACAATAACAAAAGAGCCTTGGAAAAAGTTAAATACAATTAACAAAATATATTGTTTTTTGCAGAGGAGGACATAACCCACAACGAGGGGCTGTACATTGACAGAATGGTATATGGAAATAACACAATTGTATTTGGATCTAACTCTAGTGGCAGATTTATTTTGGTTCGCTATGAATCCGAGAATAATCTGCCACTTTTATATATACAAAGTGATTACATAATATAAAATTCATAATCAAGTCTATACCTACAACTGGACTGCGACGCTCAAGCAATACCACATCACGCCATACCCCATTTAACTTTCCTATACGTTGTCGGATACCAACTTCACGAAATCCAACACTTTGATGTAAACGTAAACTTGGTATGTTTTCAGGGAAAATCCCTGCTGTTAATGTCCAAAATCCTTTTGCCTCGGATTCTTTGATCATAGCTTGTAGAAGTTTTTTTCCCACTCCTTTTCCTCGACTCACATCTCGAACATACACACTCACCTCTCCCACCCCTTCATACACGCAGCGATCCGATACTTTACTTATCTTACACCAGCCTTGAATGCCTTCTTCGTTTTCAGCGACCAAACATAAATTTGCGGCAATGGTCGATTCCCATTTTTCAAACGATGGTGCTGTCGTTTCAAACGTTGCTTGTCCTGTCGCAATTCCTTGCTCGTAAATTTCCTTCACTTGCATCCAATCCTCTTTGCGAAAGCTACGAATGTTCATATGAAAAATCCCTCCTTATTTTCATACAGAAAAGGTCCATGGGCAACGTTTTGCCCTCCACTCGGGCATGAAAATCACCACTCACCAACGTGGGATTTTCACGGAAAAGGCACTAGGAATCGCCTAATGCCTTTTCCATGTAACATTAGCAACACTCACGCTTTTCTTCCCCAACGAGTTCCGATCTGTTACACCACATTTTTTAAGGTTTCATTGCTTTAATGATCGCAGAAACAATGTAATCCTCGATGTTCGCTCCAGGCACCCAATCTTTGATAAACTCCTTCGATTCATCTTTTGGTTCAATGGTGATCTGTGTGAATCCACTCTGTTGTAACATGGATTCCAGTTCACCAATCGATGCTGCTCCTGATACGCAGCCCGAATACAAGACATCCATATTGTTTTTGATTTCCGATGGAAGTTCTGCCGTCGCCACAACGTCGGAAATGACAAGGCGCCCTCCTGGTTTCAGCACACGATAGGCTTCCTTGAACACCTGGGGCTTATCTGGAGAAAGATTAATGACGCAATTGGAAATAATGACATCCACCGAACCATCTGCCACCGGTAAATATTCGATTTCTCCTAACCGAAATTCAGTATTGGTAAAGCCACCCTTGGCAGCATTGTTGCGTGCTTTGCTGATCATTTCTGGTGTCATATCCACACCAATGACGCGCCCGGTTTCTCCGACCTGACGAGCAGCCAAAAAGCAATCGAAACCGGCACCACAACCAAGATCCAACACCACATCTCCGGGGTTCAATTCCGCAATTGCTAGCGGGTTGCCGCAACCAAGTCCAAGATTAGCTCCTTCTGGCACGGCAGATAATTCCTCATCCGAGTATCCTAGTTTTGCTGATACCTCATTAGGTGTACCACAACATCCGGAAGAGTCTGAACAACAGCTTCTAGAATTTACTTCCTGCAGCGCAATTTGCTTATAGCGGCTGCGGACATTTTGCCGGATTTGATCGTTATTAACGTGATTCATAAGTTATCACTCCTTAAATGATATAGAATAAAAATCCTGATAACGTTGCCATCGTCATGACAGAACCTACAAACGCAAAGACCAGCTTCTTTCTAAAGATACTGTGTAATCATGTGATCTCCGGTAAGCTTGCCCCTGCTGAGCTAACCATCGGCGCCATAACAGGTCCTAATGCCATGCCTTTTGCAATCAACATTTGTGAAATGGGAATCATCGTGAAAAGGCGGATATACAAAGGAATTCCGATGATTGCTGCAAGTGGAACAAGCCACCACTTATCACCCCCCATATAGGTTGAAATCCATTCTGTCAGTACAGCACCATGAATAATGGCTTCAATGCCTGCACCCAAAAGCAAATATGGATAAACCGTTTTTATTAAGTGAAAGGTCTCCTGTAAAGCTTCTCTCATGTTTCGTTTCTTTCCGATCTCTACTTCTCCTTTTTTTACTCCGAGTGTCGCAGCCATGAGTGTCAATATGATTGGATCGAGCACAGGAGAATCAAAGAGAAAAATCATCACAATACCGAAACGGACCTTCTGGTTTAAAAGCGATACGACAACTGGGATCGTAGAACATGAGCAAAACGCAAACGCGACAGCAACCAATGCTCCGAATAACGGATGGCGCTTTGTTAACAAACTTTGCATTTTATCATAAGGAATATATCCTTACTGAAAAGTGAATGACGAACGAAATAGCCAAAAACAAAAGAGTTAATTCTAACGCAATATAAGAGAAAGTCTTGAAAAATCGCTATGCTCATTGATTATCTCTCCTTATTTTATTTGCAAATTACAACTATATGTTTAACAAACAGGCAAGCCTAGATATACTTGCCTCAAAATAACGGTTTACAACATACACTTGATTTTGCCATACACTCATTCAACAATTTAATCGAACGAATCACGGTTTCTTTCTCAAATTCCGTCATATGTGAAAACACTTCTTCTAGATATCTATTTATTTCTCGATCAATGGTTGTTGCGATAAACTTTCCTTCGGTGGTTAACGATAACGTGTATACTCTTCGATCTTCAGGAAGCGGCGTTTTTTTTACTAATCCCTTTTTCACTAAATTTTGAATCTGTCTGCTGAACGTGGTAATATCCATTCCTAATGCTTCAGCCACTTGTTGCATGGAGGGATGTTCTCTTTTGTCAATTTCATAAAGAATATGGCTTTGAACGAGAGAAATATCTACATCATCAATCGAACAGCAATTTTTATTTAGCAATCCAAAACGACGTGTCATCACTTGAAACAACTCTCTAATGTTTTCCATTTTTTCACCTCTATAATTATTTATATCACATTATTTGCATATTGCAACTTTTTAATTTAGAAAATAGAATAAAATTTCACCAATTTTTATCATGATTTCCCCTCCTGTAAAATCAGCCGAGAAGATTCTTCTCGGCTGTCATTTTGTCTTATTCGCCTGTTTCAGCAAATTTTTTGATGCGCGCGCCGATTTCATCGCGAACACGACGGAATACAGCTAATTTTTCCTCCTCCGTTCCTTCCGCCTTTGCCGGATCATCAAATCCCCAATGAACACGTTTCACATTTGGTGGGGTTACTGGACAATGGTCCGCTGCATGACCACATAATGTTACTACCAAATCCGCTTTATTTAAAATTTCCGGATCAATGATATCCGATGTCTGGTTCGAAATATCAATTCCTACTTCTTTCATGACTTTTACCGCGTTTGGATTTAGTCCATGCGCTTCAATACCGGCGCTGTACACTTCCCACTCGTCGCCAAGATATTTTTTTGCCCATCCTTCTGCCATTTGGCTGCGGCAAGAGTTACCTGTGCATAAGAAGTAAATGATCTTTTTGTTTTTCATGTTTCCTTCCACCTCTGTTGTTAGTATGATACTGATTCTGTTTTAAAGTATTTTCGTTGAAACCATAGTGCCACGTTGACTAACGCAATCATGACAGGCACTTCCACCAGTGGTCCAATAACAGCTGCAAATGCTGCACCAGAATGGATCCCAAACACGCCAACAGCTACGGCAATCGCTAACTCAAAGTTATTACTGCCGGCTGTAAAGGCAAGTGTTGTGGTTACAGGGTAGCTCGCTCCAAATTTCCTCCCTAAGAAGAAGGAAACGAAGAACATCAACACAAAGTAAATCAACAATGGAATGGCAACTCTCACTACATCCAACGGCAAGCTTACAATGACGTCTCCTTTTAAAGAGAACATGACGATAATCGTAAACAACAAAGAAATCAATGTAATCGGGCTGATTTTTGGAATAAATACTTTTTCATACCATTGTCTGCCCTTTGCTTTTACCAACAAAAAGCGCGTCAACATTCCGCCAAGAAACGGAATTCCTAAGTAAATGAACACCGACTTAGCGACTTCCATCATTGTAATATTAACGACAGCACCTTCTAGTCCTAACCATTCTGGAATGATCGTCACAAACACATACGCATAAACAGAGTAAAATAGCATTTGGAATACAGAGTTAAACGCCACCAATCCAGCTGCGTACTCCCTGTCTCCTTTCGCTAAATCATTCCAGACAATCACCATCGCAATACAACGTGCCAGACCGATTAGGATGAGTCCGACCATGTATTCCGGTTTATCCGGTAAGAATATGATCGCCAACAAAAACATAAGAATCGGTCCAATAATCCAGTTTTGTACGAGCGATAACACTAATACTTTCACATCTTTAAAGACGCGCCCAATCTCCTCATAACGAACTTTTGCTAACGGAGGATACATCATTAAAATTAAGCCAATCGCAATTGGAATTGATGTGGTCCCTACCTGCAAACTGTTCATTCCGTCTACAAAGCCTGGAAAGACAAATCCTAAGCCAATTCCTGCTGCCATAGCAAGGAAAATCCAAAGCGTGAGGTATCGATCCAAAAACGATAGACGTTTTTTCCCCGTATTATTCATTTTTTCCCCCCTAATAATTTAAATTAGTAGATTAGTAGGTTAACAACCGCAACGGAGCGTAGGGTTGGTTTCCTCAATCTTACGAATATTCTCTGTTTGATCTGGAATATGTTGCAGAATATCTTGGATGAAATCATATAACTCATTTTGTGAATTGAGGGAATAATAAATCCACTGTCCCCTCTTATCTTCTTTTACTAATCCTGCATCTTTTAACTTGCGAAGATGCTGACTAATAGCCGGCTGACTCATGTCAAACACCTCAAGAAGCTCGCATACACAACACTCACGTTGTTTTAAAATTGCCATGATCGTTAAACGTGTTTTATCACCAAGCAACTTTAAAACGTGTGATGCTTTTTCTATTTCCACTACTGTCTTTTGCATGGAAACACCTCCTATTCTTTTATGATTATATAGTTATTTACTTATATATATGAGCGAAAATGAAATATGATACTCCTAAATCCCTTTATTTGCAATTTTGTTCCTCTCACACTAAATAATGATGTCACATCTTTCATATCCACGAAATGGATATGGTAGTATAACCATACTTACTCTTCCCTTTAATAAGTATATAACTACATACTTATATAAAACAAGAGAAAAAAACGACTTTAACATAATCTTTACAAATTCAAACGAAAGTGTGAAATTCGGAAGTAAACTTGCCTTATCTCGTCTCCATTTGTTGTTATTCTTCAGAACGAGAGATTCTCCTCCTCGTCATAAATTTCTTTTATTTGTTTCGGTTCGTTTGTTAACTCCATTTCAAATCCTTATTTATTTGATAAGTAAAAAAGACTAACGACTCGAGTCGTTAGCTAACACTGTTTCGTCAACTGAATTCAGGATTTGTTCTAATTTGGTTCGGATCGCGTTTTTAAGCATGGATCTTAAATTTTTTTTATACTTCTTCTTAGTCAATGGACAAATATATTCTCCATCATCAATAACCTCGTTTTTTAACTCTCCATCTTCATTGAAAAACAACGTATATATTTCGTTGATTAGTTTATTTTCTTGCTGTATGTAGTTTATTGTTTCACTTTTGTATCCCTTGATCACTTTTTCGAAAATCATTTTAAAATCTTCAATAGACATCTCTTTCTTTAATTTGCGTTCCATTGTTTTTGGTGTTTCATTACTACTTTCTTGTTGATTTTTCTTTTCTAATTCTTGATACATCTCATCCATTTGCTCATATAAACCGATTAAAAAAGCATTTTCTTCTTCCAGTTTTTGAACTTTAACCGTTAATTCAGTGATTTGCTCGTAAACCAAGTTCAACTCATCCTGCATATTAATGAGTTGATTTTCTAATTGATTCTTCTCCTCCATGAGCTGTTTCATTAATTCTTCCGAGTGAGTGCTATCACCTTTAACTTCTTCAGAATCCAATTTATTATGCTTTTCACGATGGTCATTCGCCAACATTGAAAAAGAGTTTTCTACATACCATTCATAAACTCCCATTACTTCAGGCAAACCTGGTCTCTGTTCTTCAATAAACTCGAATAAATCATCGTGATAAATTCGCCAACCCTCCTTTCGATTTGCCGAACGTTCTGCTTTAATCTTTCCTTCTCTGATCCAACGAGTAACCATTTGAATTGAGTCAGTAATGTAATATTCCTGAAGTATTTTTAGTGCTTGGTGAACATTATATACTTCCATCTCCTTCTCCCCCGCTCAAAATTATTTAAAATAAAAATATGTTGGTAATGTTATACCTATGACATTACCTAAGTAATTTTAGGAAAATAAGAAATGCTTGGCTTTAAGCGCCAAGCATTTTTATTAAAATCCCATTTAATTAATTAAGAT
>NZ_BCPV01000100.1 GCF_001544135.1 Geobacillus zalihae NBRC 101842
CTTACAGCTTATTCGACAGGCCCTTCCCAGGCGAGCATGCCGCCTGTCATGTTGATGACGCGGTAACCGCGGCTGTCAAGAAACTCCGCGGCACGGCCGCTGCGGCCGCCGGAACGGCAGACGAGAATGTATTCCTCATTTTTGTCCAATTCATGCATGCGAAACTCGATCAAACCGAGCGGAATATTGACCGCTCCTGGAATTTTGCCCGCAGCGACTTCCTCCGGCTCGCGCACATCGATGATATGAAGCGATTCTCCCGCGCGAAGCCGCTCTTCTACCTCTTTTGGCGTGATCGTTTTCATCATCATCCTCCTCTACTGCCAGGCGTTTAGGCCGCCTTTGACGTTCGTCACGTGCTGAAATCCCATTTTCTTTAACAGTCGGCTTGCTTTTTGGCTTCGCATCCCGCTTTGGCAAATGACAATCACTTCTTTCTCTTTCGATAGTTCGTGAGCACGGGCTGTCAATTCGTGCAGCGGGATGTTCCGAAACCCTGGCAGATGGTAAGACTGAAACTCCAAAGGGGTGCGCACATCAATATATTGCACCCCGGGTTCTTTCAACCGGCGTTTCAATTCCGCCGCCGTCATCATCCGCACCCCTTTCGGCGGGATGAAGCGGCTGGTGAGAAACCAGACAAGCAAAACAAACAGGATGATGTTGAGGATCATTTGCGACATAGGATTCCCTCATTTGATTAAATGAATAAGTTCACATTTCCTTCCGACGCATCAGCCAAATACGCGGCGACGCCAGCAAACTCAACGCCATCGATCAATTCCTCCGGCTTCAGCCCAAGCAAATCGACTGTCATTTGGCAAGCGACGAGTTTCACGCCTTGCTCCTTCGCCATCTCGATCAACTGCGGAAGCGGCATGGCGTTATGTTTTTTGATGACCTTTTTGATCAACTTCGGGCCGATGCCGGCAAAATTCATGCGCGACAGCCCCATGCGGTCCGCGCCGCGCGGCATCATCTTCGCGAACATCTTTTCAAGAAACCCTTTTTGCACTGGAACCGACGCCTCTTTCCGCAAGGCGTTCAGCCCCCAGAACGTATGAAAGATCGTCACATCATGGTCGTAGGCAGCGGCGCCGTTGGCGATGATGTAAGCCGCCATCGCCTTGTCATAGTCGCCGCTGAACAAAATGATCGTCGTCTTTTTCTTCGGCTGTGTCATCTGGCTGCCTCCTTCCCTTCATACCTGTATGGGTATAAAAATGTGCACACATTATCCTTTTTGGATCCAGAACATCAACACACCGTTGTCTTCTTTCATCTCAAGCACCGTATGGCCGCTCGCTTTCGCCCATGCCGGCAAATCGTTTTTCGCCCCTTTATCGGTCGTTTGCACTTCCAGCACTTCTCCCGATTGCAATTCGTCCATCGCTTTTTTGGCTCTCACCACCGGCATCGGGCAAGCCAATCCCTTTGCATCCAATACTTTCGCTACGTTCATGATGATGACCTCCTTCACAACAGATTTTTATTACCATTACCCCTATGGGTATATTACTACAAGAAAAAGAACGTTGTCAACACCTTTTTGTTGATCAACGCATTAACGGCTTTTCACAAGCAGTTCCACTGCTTCTTTGACAAGACTGTCTGTGCTTTCTCCTTTTTCCATGCTTTCACGCAGGCAATGTTCCAAATTGGTGCTGACGATGACGGCAATGGCGCGGTCAATGGCATTGCGCGCCGCTGAAAGTTGGGAAACGACGCTCTTGCAGTCTTTCCCTTGTTCCATCATGCCAAGGACGCCTTTAATTTGTCCTTCAATCCGTTTTAAGCGGTTTTTGATCTCTTTGTTATATTCCATCGGCTCGTTCGCCCCCTTTCTTGACAATCACAAGCCGTGATCGAATAGCTTTTCACCTCATAGCCATAGCGGCGCAACAGTCGGATGCCGACGTTTTTTTCGATGGCATCCTGGGCAATGATATGAAGCGGCTTTCGCGGGATATGCCGAACATGCCGTTTCAAATACGCCACCGGAATATGCAACGCTTGGCCAAATATGGAGCCGTTGCTTTCATTATAATCGCGCAAGTCAAGAAGAAGCAAGCCGTCCGGCACCTCTTCTACCGGAAGGCATGGGATATGTTTTACAGGATAGTAGCGTCGATACAACGCTGCGCCCAAAAGAATGAGAAAGAATAACAAACTGCTAACGATCAACGGTTCACCCCCTCTATTCACCCTATGCATGATCATTATATACCCTATACGGTATAATGACAATAAGAAATATTTTCCTCAACAATTGGTTATTCCCAGCGAATCAAAAGACCATAGACAGCCGGGTGAAAACGGACAAGTTCCACGTTGCCCGCCTTTTGCTTCACATAGGAAAACAGTTCCTCCGACGGAATCCGCTCATGGAGCGGCGGCCCCATTTCGCTTTCCATCGTCTCCCATTCGATCAACAGAAACTGCCCGTTTGGCCTCATCACACGGCGAATTTCGTCAAGGGCGGCTTCTTTTTGTTCCACCTCATGAAAGACAAATGCCATGATCCCTTTGTCCACCGAATGCGAAGGCAAGGCGGTCGAAGCGACATCCGCCACCCGATATTCGATGTTGGTGACCGCTAGTTTCGCGGCTCGCTGTTTTAGCAATTCAATCATTTCTGGCTGCACATCGACCGCATACACTTTTCCGTTTGTCGCCTGCGCGAGAGGAATCGTGAAATAACCATTCCCGGCGCCAAGATCGACGACCGTGTCATCCGGTTTCACGGACAACATCGAAATGACCCGTTGCGGGTCGATCCATTCCTTGCGCTTCGGATCCAATAATCGTTCAGCATGTTCGTAATGAAAACGATGCCCTGTCATCCTTTTCCCTCCTATTCCTCTCCCTTATTAGAAGGCCAATGTAATATCAGCGTCTTTCGCAAACTGCAGGAACGTCGCCGCCCCCGCCACCTCAATGCCATCGACGAATTGGTCTTTGTCAAGCCCCATGACATCCATCGTCATTTGGCAAGCGATCAGCTTCACCCCCATCTCTTGCGCCATTTGAAGCAATTCGGCAATCGATGGAACGTTCGCTTTTTGGAACCCTTGTTGAAAATGTTCCTTCCCTTCCGGAATCGGCAATTGTTTGTGCGCTTCTTTATGGATGAGATTCAACCCCTCAAACGTAAAGAACACCCCGACCTCCGCGTCTGCCGCCGCAGCGGCCGTCGCAATGTTGAACACCTTGTACGCATCAAACAACCCGCCGTTTGCTGCAATAATCGCCACTTTCATGACAACAACCTCCTTCACGTATGTCGCTATTATATTTCGATACTTCATATGTTTTATGCACATATACACGCCGTTATATACATATACGTGTATATGTATCACACCAACCATATTATCGCATCATTGTTTTCTTGTCAACAAAAAAACGCAAAATCCAATGCAACGACTTTTCAGCCAGCTTCCAAAAAACGCTTCCCACTTCAAACGAAGCGAGAAGCATCCATTTTCCCGATTTCCCCGCTGACTAGACAACCAACGGAAATGGGTGTTTCTTATACTTTCCGAACAGTAAAAAACTTTCGCACCAACCATGGGCCTGGCGCAAATCGCAGCCCCAACTCCCATGCACCGATGCCCGCAATCTGAAATTGGCGGGCCAATTTCATTTTCTGTCCTATGCTTCTGACATCTTCAAACCATACCTCATGAATGTTTCCAAGTTCATCCGTATATCGAAAAAAGGGGGATTCATATTGAAACGAATATTGAATCGGCGATTGGTAACGCATGGCGGTTAAAACCGCCTCTTGGTTGGAGAGGGCCTTCGCCAATGTCCCAGGCTGGTACGGAATGATCCAATCGTATCCATATAAAGGGAGTCCGAGCAAGATTTTTTTTCGGGGGACGCGCTCGACGGCAAACTGAAGCGTCGATCTCACCTCACTAATAGGAGCGACTGGACCAGGTTCACTTGTTAAATGGTGCCAATCGTACGCCATAATAAACATATAGTCGACGACAGCACCAATGCCGCCGTAATCGTAGCCCCTGAGCCAAGGGATCTCCTCGCTCGTTTTCGCTGGAACGGCGATCGTCAAAACATACCCAGCCGGTTTTAACCGATCGCGCAACTGGCGCAAAAAACCCGTAAACAAATCACGATCCTCTCCGCGAACCTGCTCGAAGTCAATATTGACGCCACCATAGCCTTTCCGTGATACTAAATAAAAGATGTTCTCAACCAAGTTCGCCCTTGCTTCCGTATTGTTCAGCACTTGGCTTGCCAGTCTCGCACTAAATCCTTCTGATGTTAGGTTCGTCACTACCGCAATGGGTGTGACGCGGTTTTGCCATGCTGTTTCAATCGCTGCGGCGTCATCCCGCGTAGTGACAATGTCGCCATTAGGGGCAAAGTGATATTCGAACAGGGCAATGTACGATGAATACGGGGCAAAATCTCGCACGAACGTCCGATCTAAGTTCGGTTCGCGGAGAATGTAATAGGCTAACGTTATAGCTTGATACCAGGAAATATCAGGAATATAAATTTTCATTCCCGGATACATCCTGTACGGATCCACCGCCGGATTGGCTGCCCGCAACTGTTCGACCGTCACAAATGCTTTCTGTGCAATGGCGCTTAGCGTGTCTCCTGGCTGCACTGTATACGTATAGCTAGGAACAAGCAAAGCTTGACCAGGAACAATATTCGTTTCAACTAAGCCATTGACAAGGCGCAGACTTTCCAGCGGATAATCGTATCGCCTGCTGATTGAAAAAAGCGTATCTCCAGGTTGAACAATGTGGATAAACATGACCATCCCCCCGTTGAATCAACAAAGCTTCGGCGCTGGCATCATGATAAATATATATATGCTTATCGACCGCAACCGCACCTTGTCTTGACATGGCTAGTTTGCGATTCTTTTGCATGTTCCTAACGCGCAAGTCCTCCACGCACACCAATGCTCACACGCGGAAGAAACAATCCGGTGATCAACAGCAACAGAGAAGCCAAAAACCAAATAAGCGGGCGCGACGGCCGGAACGTTTGTTCATTAATTTGTTTCGTCTTCATGACATAACTAATGGTGGAAAACACAATCGTGCAGATGGAAATGACCACGGCCAATGCTCCGATCAATTGGACAATGGCCGTGGACAATGCGTTGCTCGTTGATTTTTCATGCAAATTAATCATTAAAAAAGCAATTCCAATAATGGCAATCGAGGTGCGAATCCAAGCGAGAAACGTCCGTTCATTGGCTAAGTGTTGCTGAATATATTTGGAGTCCTCTGTCGGTTTTGGTCTTTCTTCCTTCATCCACCTTTTCCCCCTTTTCACGAACTTGCCGGATCGTCTCTTTATGATCGATGATCCAATCATCACTCATCGGTTCCACTATTTTTTAGATCACCCACTGATGCAACAACACTGACAACCAATAGCGGATTTTCATGCTTAGAATGATCGAAACCAATGCGATCTGACTACCCATACAGGTATATTAGCCCTCAGTTTATTCTATTGTCAATCTTCACACAAAAAACACCTTGCCGCTATTGGCGAGGCGCCCGATTGGTTATCACTTTCAACGTACAACAGATGCAATAACGCTGTTTAAGCAATTCCATCGGGAAGAAATGAAATTGCAACATCTCGCCAAAAGCCCGGCATAAACCACAAGCGGACGGCGCCATCCCAACCGCATGATGAGCACCCGTCCGCTTCATGGACTCTATTTTTCTTCCAATCATGCCCTCTTATTTCTCACTTGCTCGTTCCCGCGCACCTGTCCACGCCGTGAGTCGGTCATTGGACATGAAGAGCACGCAAACGATTGTGAGCGCCGCCGGGAGGAGCGCCCATAAAAACGTATCGGCAATCGACGAAGCGAGCGCCTCGGTCAAGCGGTCGAGCACGGGGGCCGGGATGTGCGCCCGCGCTTCTGGCGACAACATCGCACGCGGGTCGTGAACACTGCTTCCAAACGCGCCTTGCGCCATGCCGCGAAACTGCTCGGCCAATTGACTGGTGAACAAGTTTCGCTGAATGATGCCAAACACCGTAATGCCGACGGTCATGCCGAGCGACCGGACAAACGAGTTCGTCGAGCTGGCTGCACCCCGCTCCGCTTCAGAAAAATGGTGGATCGCCGCCATGCCGAGCACCGAAAACGATGCTCCAACCCCTAACCCAACAATAATCATGTACAACGTCACCGTAAGCCGCGTGGTATGCTCATCAATCGTGCCAAGCAACCCGATCCCGACTGTAAACAAGAGCATAAATCCGAACATCACGTTGCGGTAGCTCGTTTTCCCGGCCAAAAAGCCGCCGAGTTGGGCCGACACCGTCGTCGAAAGCATCATCGGCAACAAAATCAGCCCGGAATTTGTCGCCGAACCGCCCGTCACCCCTTGGATGAAAATCGGGATGTACACGGTGGCGACGACAAACGTCGCGCCGGAGAAAAAAGCGACCAAGGTCGTTGACGCAAACAGGCGCTCGCGAAACATATGGTAAGATACGATTGGCTCTTGCGCCTTCGTTTCTACATACAAAAACACGAGAAAGAGCAAGGCGAACGATGAAAACAATCCGATGATCACGGCCGAGTCCCACGCATACTTCTGGCCGCCAAGCTCCAACGCAAACATCAGGCAGACGATCGCTGGAACGAGCGTCATCACGCCGAGCCAGTCAATGCTTTGCTTCGAATGCTTCGGCGACTCGCGA
>NZ_BCPV01000101.1 GCF_001544135.1 Geobacillus zalihae NBRC 101842
AATATCGTTGAGCTGTACAGAGTAACCATGTTGAATTTAAGAAGTTCTCCAAACCGCGGAAAGGACTCATTATCGGGATTAAACTTGAGCAACTGTTATCCAGCCTGATTCTGCCTGCTGCCTGGCTGAGCTACCGAATCGAACCCTAGGAAACAGATCGGGAGAAAGAGTGGCAAGCCATTCTGGAGCATAAGGAATAAAGCGGCGTGATGAGACAGTACTTGCACTTTACTGTCTCTTTTTTGTTTTGCGATTTATTTCCATTCATTAATTAAAGTGAGGAAGGGATTATTACGAATATTTTAATTTATATAGACAATAAGAACATTTGTTCTTATAATATATTTTAAATAAATATGGAAGGGGTTTTAAAGATGACAAGAAAAAATATAAAACGAACGTTGGAGGTAGACGAAATTATAAAACTTTATCTTGAAGGTGCTAGTACTACTGAAATTGCAAAGCTTTCTAATGTGTCTCCGAGATATATAAGAATGATTTTGTCTGATCATAATATTGAAAAAAGGCCGTTTGGTAGTTGGAAGCGTAAGTATAAGTTAAATGAAGATTATTTCAAGACTTGGTCTAAAAATATGGCTTATATCTTAGGTTTTTTTATAGCGGACGGTTTTGTCTCCAATGATTTTCAGACGATCGGATTCGCGCAAAAAGAAAAATATATTTTAGAACAAATCAGAGACGAATTAGGGTCTAATCAACCACTTTATCAAAATAAGCAAACCGGTGTTTATATGTTATATCTCAATAGCAAAGTTATGAAAAACGATTTAATGGAGATACATGGTATCACACCAAATAAATCACTGGATATAAAATTTCCGTATGTTCCAGAAGTGTATTTAAATCATTTTATAAGAGGCTATTTTGACGGTGATGGAAATATTAATTCTCATGGATATGTAGTCAGTTTTGTTGGCGGATCTTTGGATTTTATGACAGCATTAGAGAATCATTTAAAAGCTCGAGGATTTGAAATGTACTTAACCAAAAACGAAAAACATATTCGTTTATATATGAGCGGCAGAAAAAGGTACCGTCAAGAATTTTGTGTAATGTAAGATAGATAGGGTATCTGTTGCAGCAAGAAAAAAAGCTTTTATCGATGAATATCGAAAAAGTTATTGCGTTCATCAAGCATGTGAAACAGTTGGAATTACATTAGGAACGTATTATACATGGTTGAAGCGTGACAAATCATTTAGCGAAGAATTTTATAAAATTAAAGAAAGGGAAGTTAAGTAACTAATTTCGGTTGACATAATATAAAGTGAAGGATAAAAAAATGATAAGTCAGTAAGTTTACTTAATAATCGCGTATAAACTTTGATAATTCGTATAAAAAAATGATAATTGTAGCCAAAAAATAAATTGAGTTAATTTATGTACATATTAGCACGTGTGTACTTATTTGTCTAGAAAAAGATAGGAAAAAATGTAAAGAGAGAAGTAAAATAAAATGTTCTAACTATTCAATCCCTCGATGCTATTATTCACAATACATAAAACCTATTGCTTTCTTTGTTTGAATATCCACCAAAATGATAACACGGCCTAAGATACCTTCATTTGTTTCTGATATCAAAAGTTTCGAAGAGGACAAATATATATAATAGCTCAGTTAGTGCCTATATAGTTTTCCTAAAAGAGAGTTAAATGTAGAAGAAATGAGAAATTACCTTGAATCAAAGTTAACACACATTGAGAAAGAATCAGGAAAGAAAAAAAGAATTGATACTTCTGCTACTAAAAGAGTCAAAAAGAGGTATCATTCTTTTCTTACTCAACTATCCCGAAAATTAGTATTTTCATCATTTGCTGGTGCCGTAAGCGCGACATGAATGTCTATCCTCATTCTCCTGATGGTCCCGCATAGATGCGATATAGTTATCTCCCATGGAAGAACGAATGAACTTCCATCATCTGTGGTGTTGCGAAATGTATCATGGTTGGCTAACGGAGCGATAGTTAAACAAGATTGTAAAAAAGACTGTTTTATTTTAACGGGTTCTGTTTTAAGGTGCAGAAGTATCAATTGACATGAACAAAGCCTAGTTTCCAATAACAAATGGCTGATCCGATTTTGAGGTCAGCCGTTTTTATAACAAAGAATAGGAAAATTAGGGCGTCCTAGTCATTCTGAATCATTTGGATTCACGATAGCGAAGTGTAAATGATCTTCCCACCTTCCGTTAATCTTCACGTTCTTCTTGGAAAGCCCTTCTTTATGGAATCCTGCCTTCTCCAAAACTCGAATCGACCCGATGTTATGTGGCATGACTCCTGCTTCAATTCTGTGTAACTTGAGAACCTCAAAGGCATAGTCAACGACTAGGCGCACAGCTTCAGTAGTATATCCATGTCCGTTGTGCGATTGATCTACATAATAGCCTAACCAACATGTCTGTAAAGGACCACGGACCACTTCAGTCAACTCAATGATGCCAATCAGTTCATCAGTACCGATGAGGAAAATGCCGAACGTGTATTGCTCGTCTCTTTCCATCTTCGCCAAGCTGGTTTGGATTCGATTTAACTGATATTCCTCCGTATAGAACTCCTCGGGCCTATCTGGCGTATACTGTTGCCAAAATTCTCGGTTTCTACGGTACATCTCTGCCAAAGGCCCCACATCTGTATCCCTTAAAAATCGCAAATAGATTTTGTGTCCCGCTAATTTCATCTTTCTTCATCCCTTCTTCACATATAAACACCACAGGAATCCTATGATGGATAGAGTATCTCGTCTCATGGAAATCGACATTGAAAATGACACTTGAATTGGCATGCAATTGACACTCTCCATAAATTCTTTTCATCTTCTCATCTTCGAGATAGTTCAAACTTTCTCCTGCCAAAGTGAATGACTTTTTGCGAAAAGCCTTATAAGGACAGGACAAATAGCGTGCAGAATCGATTGCCAATTCGCACACTATTTTTTGTGTGTCAAATGCCTGTTTTGCACCTCAAAACGGAACCCGTTAGATTTATTTCGGTCTTTTTCTGTGTTCTAAAAATCAACATTGAAATTTGACAGAGTTCTGATCTCCTTTATTATCGCTGGATTACCTATCTATGATAAAGGTGGCTGGTTTATTTGGTCGTAAATCAACAACAAACGATAACAGAGACACTCGTGCTAATTTTTGGCACAACGATTCATTAAAATAAAATAAATTGTATTGTCCATACTATTCGGTTCATATCTTTGTATACCGCTTATTTTCAGGGGATCCTTTCATTAAGAAAAAAAATCCAAGCGGTCTTGAAAAGACCACTCGGAGTTTCTTTTTTATATCCAAGTCTCTGTGAAATTTTATTGTTTATTTTTTTGACACCGATTGAGTAGAAAGGCGATCTATCTTATGTTTTTGTCAGGTTTTGAGATAGTCTTTATTGCATTTGATTTTTCATGTTTTTTCTCGCTTGCCCACGATTTCTTTTGCTTGACACAATCCTCCATTGTCCCAGTAGGGTCACTAATACTAGACAACCAGCAGCAAACGGAAGTCGGGAAGGTGCCAATCCGGCTAGCATCACCATCCCCCCAAGAGCGGAACCTATCGCACTTCCTAAATAATTAGCGGAACTGTTTAACGCAACGGCAGCTGCGCCGTGATTAGGTTGTAAGCGAAGTAATTCATGCTGTTGCGGAGCTTGAGAGGCCCATCCCATTGCTCCCCATAGAATGAAAGGCAGAAATGATAGCATCGGAAATGGAAATACGAATGGTAAGCTGAACATGGCTAAAGCCATGATGGCTAAAATGCCAGCCATGAGCAAGTCTGGCCTCCCTGTTCGGTCAATCAAAGTGCCAATGGAAAAGCTCCCGACTACGCCACCAATGCCCCATGCCCAAAGATAAGGTGTAATGATAGGAATGTCTGCCAGATTATCCAAAATGGTTGCGATATATGTATAGAGACCCAAACTGGCCATGCTGGTCATAAAAGTGATGCCAACAATTGCTGCAACCCTCCCATTGGTCATCATCGCAACACGTTGACGCAACGATGGTGGCGCCGAAGCCGGAAAACTTGGAAACCATATGACAATTCCTATCATGGCGATAAGACCTAGTGCAGTGATGAACCAGAGAGTTGCGTGCCAATCTAGATGTTCAGCAATGATCAATCCAAGTGGAACCCCTATGACCGTTCCCGTGCTCATGCCGCCTAGCGTCATACCAAGAGCGTGGCCGCGTTTCTGCATAGGAACAAGGGATGCGGCAGCTGCAGCGGCCAACGGGGAATAAAGCCCGGCCCCGATGCCTGCAATTGCACGTGCCATAAGCAGCATGGAGAAACTCGAGGCTAGTGCACTAGCTCCATTACCTAATGAGAATATTAAAAGTGCCAGCACTAAAATCCTGCGCATTGGCTTTCCAGCCAACAATGTCGCAAAAATTGGAGCTGCCAGTGCATAACAAAGGGTGAAGACACTTACTGCTTGCCCCGTTTGTGAGGCACTTATTTTGAACGTTGTCCCCATATTCGGCAATAAACCAGCAATCACATAGGCATCAAACCCAAGAGCGAACATACCTATCGTGAGGAGAAGAACTTTTCGCATGATAACCTCCATTTTTACTGAATCATTTGTTATGGAAGAGCTCTTCTATTTCCACTTTACAAAACTAATTGTAATATGTCTAATATATATTTATAGTTGTATTAATATATAATAAGTATTAAAAGGGGAGGCAACGCGTTGGAACTGCGTCATTTGAAATATTTCATAACAGTGGCTGAAGAATTACATTTTGGTAAAGCGGCAGCTCGTTTAAATATGGCACAGCCGCCATTAAGTCTTCAAATCCGTCAATTAGAAGAAGAAATAGGGGTACCGCTTTTCCATCGGACGAAAAGGAAGGTAGAGTTAACAAAAGAAGGACAAGTGTTTTTAGAAAAAGCTTATCAGATTTTGAAGAATCTAGAGGAAGCAATTGAAACAGTAAGAATGATAAGCCGTGGGGAGGCTGGGGAAATAACGATCGGTTTCATAGCCTCAGCAGCCTATGATATTCTTCCAATCATTATAGAGCACTATCGAAAGGAATACCCTAATATTCATATAGATTTGCAACAGTTAACGTCAGCGGAACAAGTGAAAGCTTTACACGAAGGCCATATTGATATAGGAATACTTTGCCATCCTATAAAAATAAAAAATGACACAATTAATATTGAAGTGATTCGACAAGAACCAATGGTGGTTGCTTTACCAAAGGATCATGCATTAGCTTCCGAAACATCCCCGATTAATCTTGTTGATTTATCCAATGATCCATTCATTTTAACGGGAAGAAAGGCAAATCAAAGTCATTATGATACAGTGATGAACGGTTGTTATCAGGCAGGATTCCAACCAAAGGTAGTACTAGAAACACAGGAATTACCTACTGTCATCTCTCTTGTTTCAGCAGGAATGGGCGTAGCTCTCGTACCAGCTTCTATACAATATGTATTCAAAAATAAAGTTGTTTATCGTGACATTCGGAATAATCCATTTACCACTACGACAGCTCTTGCTTGGAAAAGCGACAATCTATCACCAACTGTACATGCGTTTATTGATCTAATGAAAAGATCTGTCATCCCACTCTTAAATCAGCATAATT
>NZ_BCPV01000102.1 GCF_001544135.1 Geobacillus zalihae NBRC 101842
AAATAACCTAAAATTAAGATAGGATGTGTCCAAATTTAGGGGGTCAATCCACCTCTCTCTATTCTAAAATCCATTCAGAGATACCTTATCTATCTTGCATTATACAAAATTCTTGACAGTGCCGATCTAAAGTTTAACTTTTCAAGGTGCATTTATATAACTACCCTTATGTTGTGGGAATGCCAATTGTTCATATTATAATGCAGATTTATACATTTCTTTATATTGTTTAGGAGTCAAAAGGGTAAATTTTTTAAATTCTCTAATAAAGTGAGACTGATCGTAATAACTGCTATCCAAGAGAGAACTCTCAGTTTTTAGGATCATATCTAGAGAATTTTGAAATTTAACAATTTGGCAAAATTGCTTAGGTGAAAATCCGATATATTTTTCAAATATTTTACGTATATATCTATCAGAATAACCAGTCTCTTCTGATAAATCGCTGATGTTCAATCCCCCATTGGACAAATAAATTTTTCGAATAGCGTAATCAATAATTTGATAATCATAACCCATTTCACATCTAGTCTTATATAAAAATTTTTTAAATATCGCTACTCTATTGCTGAAACTTTCTCCGGCTGCGATTTCCTCTATAATGCTTGGATTCCCCGATAAAACGTCAAATAAAGGGATTTGTTGTTCCAAAAGTTCTTCCATCGGATAATTTAATTTAATCATTCCTTGTTCAGGAAAAAACCTTACCCCAAAATATTCACAGTTGTTAATAAAGTTTGGCTGCTTGCGCCGTTGAAAAGGACTAGTCCAAAGAAAAGCGGAAGGGTGGTTGGAGTCACAACAAAACAATATATCAAAGCAGCCATCGGGAACGAGAGAAAAATAGGATGGATCGTTCGTTGTTTTAAATTGATAAAATAGCGCAATATCTTTATCAATAGACTGTCCTGTTGGCTTTAATTCCACATAAGAATCTGTATTCGCCTGAATTTCCGGTTGAAAAGGAAAATAACGATTAATATTTTTCAACTGTATCACCCTCCTATCCTATTTCCTGTATTTACTATTTAGATAGTGATAATGTTTATTTCTTGAAATTAATTTTTATATAATGAATTATTTTATTTCTATTTTATTGTTATTTTTTTTTACATTAAAAGTTATATTTTGTTACTTGTTCCGGTTTGTACAATACAAACTGACCATTAAACAGCTATCATAAAGAAAAAATTTATTATTTAAGGAGGAATTGTTCATGCATACACACGGTGAAGTGAAAGTACAAAAAATTTCCCATCCTTTAGAGCCGCTAACGGCAGAAGAAATTACAAAGGCTGTTGCCATTTTACGAGAAAAAAAGAATTTGGGGCATAAAGTGAGATTTGTTCAAGTTGTTTTGCATGAACCGGAAAAGGAAGTGGTACTCAATTACAAAGACGGAGATCCTATTAATCGAGAAGCTTTCATTATTATTTTAGATAATGAAACGGAAAAAACTTACGAAGCAGTCGTTTCAATCACTAATGAAGAGGTTGTATCATGGGAGCATATTCCAGATGTTCAACCGAATTTTATGCTAGATGAATTTGAGGAATGTGAAAGAGTAGTAAAAAATCATCCTGAATATAGAAAAGCGTTATTAAAAAGGGGAATTACTGATCCTGATTTAGTTATGATTGATCCTTGGTCTGCTGGTTATTTTAATATCGAAGAGGAAGAAGGAAAAAGAATTGCTCGGGCCTTAGCATGGGTGCGCAAATTTCCAGGTGATAATGGTTATGCTTACCCTCTTACAGGTTTGGTAGCTATTGTTGATTTGAATAAAATGGAAGTTATCAAAATTGATGATTTTGCTGTAAAACCTTTACCACCATTAGATGGGAATTACACACCAGAAACTTCTGAGTCGATTCAATTCCGTCAAGATTTAAAACCGCTTGAAATTATTCAACCAGAAGGGCCAAGCTTTGAAGTTGATGGTCATCATATACGTTGGCAAAAATGGGATTTTCGTTTTAGCTTCACACCGAGAGAGGGGCTTGTTCTTCACACTATTGGATATAAAGATAAAGGAAAAATTCGTCCTATTCTTTATCGGGCATCGTTAGCCGAAATGGTAGTTCCGTACGCCGATGCCTCACCTGCGCATAATCGTCAAAATGCATTTGATGCAGGGGAATATGGGATTGGACAGTTGGCGAATTCTTTAACCCTTGGTTGCGACTGTTTGGGAGAGATTCGTTATTTTGATGCAGTGATGACCGATAGCAGGGGAAACGTCAAAATCATTCCTAATGCGATTTGTTTGCATGAAGAAGATTATGGAGTTGCTTGGAAACATACAGATTGGAGAACAGGACATGTAGAAGTGCGCCGATCACGGCGTCTTGTCATCTCATTTTTTGCAACTGTAGCAAACTATGATTATGGATTTTTCTGGTATTTTTATCAAGATGGCACGATTGAAGTGGAGGTGAAATTAACGGGAATTGTTAATACAGGAGCACTTGATCCAGATGAACAGCCGAAATATGGCAATATTATTGCTCCGCAGTTAAATGCGCCTTTTCACCAGCATTTCTTTACATTTCGTCTTGATACTCAAATAGACGGGATGAATAACTCATTAGTAGAAATTAATACAGTACGGGAGACAAAAGGCCTGCATAATCCGTTTAATAATGGCTTTTATACTGAGACAACGACATTTAAAACAGAACAAGAGGCGTGCAGAGTGATGAATTTAGAGTCGCAGCGTACATGGAAAATCATCAATCCTAATTCTTTCAATGCAGTTGGACAGCCTGTAGGATATAAAATTGTGCCGGGTGAAAATTGTCTTCCTTTCGCCTATGACGATTCTAGCTTAATTAAACGAGCCGGATTTATTAAACATCATTTGCATGTTACAAAATTTGATAAAAATGAAATGTATGCTTCTGGAAAATACCCTAACCAACATAAAGGAGGAGATGGATTGCCGAAATACATTCAAGCCAACCGTAATATCGAGAATGAAGATATTGTAGTTTGGTATACAATGGGGCATCATCATATTACTCGTCCGGAAGATTGGCCTGTGATGCCAACGGCGTATATTAATTTTCAGTTGAAACCAGTGGGATTTTTTGATCGTAATCCAGCTATTGATTTGCCGCGGCCTACACCTAAAGAGTGCCATTCGAACATAGGTTCCTCTTGTCAACATTAAGCGTTGAAAAAGGAGTTGGCTGTTTGAACCAGCTCCTTTTTCGATAAGCTCTCTATTTTCGGAGGTGTCGTATGTTACTTGTAGTTAGTATAGTTATTATCTCTTTATACACTGCTTATTATCTAAGAAAGATTTATGCCAATGGTCGTTTCCTAAGTCATGTCATGGGAAAAGTACTTACAATGGCTTTAACAATGGTAAACAGTTTAACTGTTGGATTTCTGTTGGCCAGTTTTTTGCATGGTAAGTTGGCTGTTTCAACTATATTATCCGTTACTCTTAGTGGTTGCATTGCTTATTTGCTTGGAAAACCGTTTGGGTTGCTGGCGATTATAGATGGTTTAGTGGCTAGTCTAATGGGTGGAATGATGGGGGCTATGTTAGCTGAGATGTTACAATCCCCTTCCATAGCTTTAGTGACTGTATATATGGATGTAGTCTATATTCTCAGTTTTTCTCTGGCAGTAGTGCTTATTAATCGAGAAATAGCAAAAAAGGGTTCCAAAATCATAAGTAAGTTTTATTCGATCTGTTTGGCAATCATCGTACCGTTAATGATTATCGGTGTAGCTGTCTTTTTTGATTTTGAAAATGTAGGCAGTAAAAGTGGACTAAACGGTCATAATCTCCATCATATGATGAAAGAGTAAAGGGGGGCTGTTATCATGTTGAAAAAAGGAAAGTATTTATTGGCTTTTCTATTAGGAAGCATCATTCTTTTTCCATTTAATGCTTTTGCTGCTGAAAAAACGTCTTCCATTAACTCTGGAGATACAACTTGGATGTTAATTTGTACAGCGATTGTTATTTTTATGCATGTACCAGGTCTTGCTCTTTTTTACGGGGGATTAGTCAGTGAGCGAAATGTTGTATCGACTATGATGCATAGTTTTGTTAGCTTATTAGTTATTTCTGTTGTTTGGGTGTTATGGGGATATAGTTTGAGTTTTGGACCGGATATTAAAGGAGTTATTGGTGGAAGCGATTATTTAGGTCTTCATGGAGTAAATGGGGAAGCGGCGTTTGGTACACTAACGATTCCACATTACGTTTTTGCGATGTTTCAATGCGCTTTTGCTGCAATTACGGTGGCCATTATCTCTGGGGGAATTGCTGGACGTATCTCATTCTCCGCATGGCTCGTTTTTTCGGTTCTGTGGGTAACATTGGTTTATGCGCCGATGGCTCACTGGGTGTGGGGTGGCGGTTGGTTATTTAAGATGGGAGAACTGGACTTTGCTGGTGGGACTGTTGTTCATATTCTTTCAGGAGTAAGTGCCCTTACAGCATCTTTAATCATTGGGCCGAGGTTTGAATATTTGAAGAAAGAACATGCTCCACACAATATTGTGCTTTTTCTGATTGGTGCAGCTACTTTATGGTTTGGATGGTTTGGGTTTAATGCCGGTAGTGCCCTAAGTGCTAATGATATCACTTCCCTTGTTTTTGTAAACACCCACATTGCCGCGGCGGCTGGAGGACTAGGATGGATGTTCATAGAGTGGATAGTACGTAAGCGGCCTACATTAGTGGGAACTGCAACAGGGGCGATAGCTGGTCTTGTTGCTATTACTCCTGCAGCAGGATTTGTCACTATCCCTTCAGCACTGATTATTGGCATTATTGTTGCGCCTATTTGTTATGTCGCTATACATTTTGTTAAGGCACGACTTAAATATGATGATACATTGGATGCTTTCGGAGTTCATGGTATTGGAGGCATATGGGGCTCAGTTGCCACAGGGATTTTTGCGACAAAAGAAGTAAATCCTGCGGGCAATGATGGTTTGCTCTACGGTAATCCTGAACAGCTTTTGCATCAATGTATAGGTGTTGTCATAGCTATTATTTTAGCTACTGTCGGCACATTCATCATTTTGAAATTAATGTCGTTGTTTATGCGGTTGCGAGTAAGTAAAGAGGAAGAATTAATGGGGCTGGATCTTAGTTTTCATGAAGAACCTGCGTATAACCAATTGAGAAGTTTAGAAATAGCGACAACAAAATCTGAATAGACCATGTTTGTGGCACAGAGGAAAGCGTGAAATGAAGAAAATCACAATGGATTTAATATTTCTGTCAATTATTTGAACCAAAATGATTACTTTAAAAGTGAACTATGTGTTCTCGTTTTTAATCCCTATATAGAGAGATTGTTGGTTCTTTAGTATTTTTGCCATAACGGGGTAAGATGCTCATTTTTGGGTTAAATCACGGAATACTTTGGGAATTCTCCGAGGAATGGAAGGCAAGGGTGTCTCATATCGCATTTGGCTTTTTCAACAGCATTGAAAATCGTTGCCGTTTGTGAAAAAAATAAAAAATGGAGATTGTGCACCACTTTTATCGAGGTGGTGCTTTTTGCTTATTTTTCTTTCCCCTTTTGCGCTCAAAACAGTATCCTTATCGAAAGTAAATTAGGTGAACACTGCTACAAGTCTTGATGTCTGCGATCAATACTCAA
>NZ_BCPV01000103.1 GCF_001544135.1 Geobacillus zalihae NBRC 101842
GCCTTCCGAAGCCGACAAGGAGGAAATCGGCCTATTGATCGCTCGACAGCCTATCGCATCCTTCGTGAGGCAGCCGAATATGTGTCGTTGGACGAGGTGGGAACGCATACACTTCGCAAGACATTCGGTTATCACTTTTACCAGCAGACCAAAGACGTGGCTATGCTCCAAGAGCTGTTCAACCATTCCAGCCCTCACATCACGTTGAAGTACATTGGCGTCAACCAAGATGCGATGGATAGAGCAATGCTGAAGTATAAAATTTAATTTTTTGCCCTGTAGTACATCATAAAAAAGCGTGTGGTGCACTCATAAAAGAAAAGGTCTTGAGGCTAGAACTATCAAGGGGTTGAGCCATTCGGCGAGTGCATCAGTCTGTAAATTGAAGTGAAGTCATGGAGGGAAAGCAAGTGTTAGTCGAAGAAGCGAAAAAGCGTATCGAATATTTACAAAAATATATTCGAATGATTGAAAACTACACACCAACCACGATGGAAGAGGAAGCGGTCTACTTGTATGTGCAGCTGGAAAGTGTCACAAAGGTGGTGCAGGAGCTAAACAAAAAGGGATATCGGATCGGGAAGCGGAAGCTCACGACAGTGGACGTGTCGAACATTATTCGCAGCAAACCGAAAGATGAAATGCATGAGATGGCCAAGCGGATGTTTACAACGAATAGGAAGCGGGGGAGTCGGCATTGGTGAAGTAGAGTTGACATAATAGTGGCAGAAAAAAGGCAGATTTTTGGCGGACTGTTTGGTCGCGGAGGTGATATGATGGTAGTATAGAGCGGGTTGAATAAAGCTTAAATTCCCCCTTCACTTTTTATGCAGCGCCACTCTGACCGGAGTGGCGTTTCTGTTTCAAGGAGAGAAATCGGGAAAGTGACCTTAATGGTTATTTTTCTTTTCGTACGCCTTTAAATGGTTTGTTATCGGATGTTTTAACGTCCATAAAACGTCCATCTTCACCGCGTTTAATCCAAGAATCGATTTTGGGATTATATACTTGGGAGCGGTCTCTTACTGCTCCCTTTCTATAACCGTCCCCAGTGTTCTTCGCCAAGTTTACCAACTCCTTAATTCCCGATTTCTCTCTGTGTATGTATTTATTCAATGTGTTAAGGACAAATACCTATTGTTTGTCAAAATTTGACGAATGAATTTTGTAGGATGTTACCTCCTTTTGTCGTATTGAGTAGGCGGAAGGAGTGGTGTAAATGAACAGAAAGAAAATTATTTATAGTATTCTAAAAGAAATTCAACAAGGAAATGAGCCTAAACGTGATGACTATGGTTTAGAACTTGAGCAATGGGGAGAAATTTGTGAATTGATTAGAGATGAAGGTTTAGCATCCAATGTTGTTGTTCAACGAGGCGGAATCGGCAATAAAGTTGTTTACGCTTGGTTATCCAAGGCGAAAATTACATTTAAAGGTCTGGACTTTTTAGAAGAAAATAGCGCTTTGGCCAAAACGTACAAAGGACTTAAAGAAATAAGGGATTGGTTAAAACTGTAGCATCCTTCGGGGTGCTTTTTTGTTTGGAGTGATTTTATGCCGAGCAGACCGAAGAAGCCTTGCTCCGTTCCAGGTTGTCCGCACTTAACGCAAGGACGATACTGTGAGCAGCATAAGCACAAAGAACAGCAAAGCAAAGCAGAACGACATCGGTACTATGATGAGCATCTCCGTGATCGGAAAGCACGAGAGTTTTATAAGAGCAAAGAGTGGCAGCGAGTACGACAGGCCGCGTTGGTTCGTGACAAATATCTTTGTCAGCATTGCCTTTCTAAGAAGCGTATCACGCCGGCCGATGTCGTAGACCATATTATACCGGTGCGGGTTGATTGGTCGTTACGCCTAACATTAGACAACTTGCAGTCGCTTTGCAACCCATGCCACAACAGAAAAACATCCGAGGACAAAAGGAAGTACGGGGAGGGGGCGGGGTAAAAATTTTTTCACCGGGCGGCTTTGGACCGCGCGCCCCCCTCAGCGTGCACAAAGTTCCCTTTTTGACGTAAAAGGGGGTTAACAGTTTTTGGAGAAAATTCGAACGAGAGGTGGTGTTGAAAGTGGGCCGACGTGCGAAGCCGGTTGACTTGATTTTAATTCAGGGGACAAAGCATTTGACGAAAAAGGAAATCGATGCCCGGAAGGAGGCCGAGGCGAAGCTCCGGCCGAATGACGACAAGGTGAGACCTCCGGGCTGGCTCGACGGTGTGGCCAAGAAGGAGTTTAAGCGGATCGTGAAGGAACTGAAAGAGATTGGGCTGGTCACGAATGTCGATGTGAATGCTCTTGCCTTGTACTGCGATGCCTATTCTAACTATGTTAAGTGCTCGCAGATCATCGAGGAGGAAGGGCTGATGGTGGAGTATACGAACAAGGCGGCTGAAACGAACAAGGTGCCTCACCCTCTCCTCACGAAGAAAAAGCAGCTGCACGAGCAAATGAAATCGCTGGCCGTTGAATTTGGATTGACGCCAAGCTCCCGGGCGAAACTTGCTTTGCCGAAAGAAGAACCAAAGCAGCCGACGCCGTTTGAACAGGAGTTTGGTGATGTATGAGCCTGAAACAATGGCTCATTGACTACTCCCATGATGTCATCGACGGCCGGGTGATCGCCTGCCAGAAACATAAATGGGCTTGCCTGCGTTTTTTGCGGGATATTGAGCGTGAGGGAACCGATGCCTTCCCCTATATCTTTGACGAAACGAAAGCGATGCGCTTTCTGAAGTGGATGACGCTCTTTAAGCATACCAAAGGCGTGTTAAAAGGGCAGCATATCCGTCCCCATGAAATACAAGTATTTGTATTCGGCAATATTTACGGATGGGTGCACAAGGATACAGATTACCGGCGCTTCAAAAAGGGATATTGGCAAGTAGGCCGGAAAAACGCCAAGTCGCAAAGCCTGGCTTGTGTAGCATCCTATGAGGCGATGGCGTTCGGAGAAAGCATGTCAGAGGTGTACATCGGTGCAACGAAAACGGAACAGGCGAGAATTGTCTGGAAGGAAACCGAGGCAATGCTGGCCGGATGCCCTGAACTGAAAGGAAAATATGAAGTGAAGTATGGGGCCATCCATCATCCGAAAAGCCGGTCCATTATACGGCCCCTTTCCAAAGAGGACCGGAAGACTGGCGATGGTTTAAACCCACAATGCGGCATTATTGACGAGTATCACGCCCACGAAACGGACGAAATTTACAATATTCTTGACTCTGGTATGATTGCTAGGGCACAGCCGTTGCTAATGATTATCACAACGGCCGGCACGAACTTAAATAATCCTTGCTATCGAAGTGAATATCAATATGTTTCAAAGCTTTTAGACCCGAACAACCCGGTAGAGAACGATCAATACTTTGCGATGGTCAACGAACTGGATAAAGACGAGGACGGAAATCTGATTGACGACATTAAGGATGAAAAGGCATGGCTGAAAGCGAACCCGATTGCGGCTTCCTATCCGGAAGGGATTGAAAATATTCGCGCCAAGCTCAAAGAAGCGCTTGAAAAACCGGACAAAATGGATGATTTTTTAACCAAAAACATGAATGTCTGGATCAATAAGCGAGAGCAAGCCTATATCTCGGCCGAGCGCTGGGCGGCCTGCGGCGCGGAAAACCTGCCGGATATCAGCGGATTGGATGCGTATGTGGGCGTGGACTTGTCGGCCACGACTGACTTAACGAGCGTTTCCATCGAAATTCCGTTGAATGACGGTCAATTTGTGGTGTTATCCCACTCTTTTATTCCGGAAGAAAAGCTCGATGAGCGGGTCAAAACGGATAAAATGCCGTTTGATCAGTGGGTTCGCCAGGGTTGGATCACGGCCACGCCGGGAGTGGTCGTCGATTACACGTTTGTGCGCGAATATATCAAGTCGATTGAGGAAACATACGGCGTTTTGGTGAAGGAAATTTGCTACGACAAGTACAATGCGCGGCATTTAATGCAGGAGCTTGAGGCAGAGGGTTTCACGACGATAGAAATTCCGCAGGGGATTCGTTATTTGACGGAGCCGACGAAAAATTTTCGGACAAAAGTGTTTGAAAAGAAAATCATTCATAATCAAAATCCTGTTCTCACATGGGCCGTGGGCAACGCGGTGACACGAAAAGATGCCCAAGAGAACATAATGCTTGATAAATCGAAAAGCACAGACCGAATCGACCCACTGGCAGCGCTCATTAACGCCCATGCCCGGGCGATGTTTGCGAACGCCGAGTCGGTTGACGTATCGGAATTTGCGACCGATGACTTTTTAGACAGACTGTGGGGTTGATAAAGTGAAGAAATTGCAGAGAATCTTTCGTGATTACACGGAAGATTTTTTTATTTTCATTGGTCTCCTGTTCATTAACATGGCGACATTCCGGTTAAGCGTGACGGCAGGGCTGTATGTGCTTGGTTGCACATGTTTAGCCATCGGGATTTTTGCAGCGCGCCATCCACCGAAGCGTTATCCACCGTGAGGGAGGTGAGAACTGAATGTTTTTCCGACGGGTTTTAGAAAGAAGAAGTACTGAATATGCGGAATATAGCCTAAACAATCCGGCGCTTTTGGATTTTCTCGGCATTTCTCCTAGTGAGGTCAATGTTTACGGAAAAAACGCGTTGAAAGAGGCAACCGTTTACGCTTGTATCAAAATTTTGGCCGAATCGTTGTCGAAACTCCCTTTAAAGATTTATCTCGAGGGTGAAAATGGCATCAATAAGGCAGTGAAACACTATTTATATAAGTTGCTAAAGCTTCGGCCCAACCCGTATATGTCGGCATCTGACTTCGCCAAATGCAATGAGACGCAGCGGAACATACACGGTAATGCATACGTCAACATTGAGACGGACGAAAAGGGCAGGATTGTGGGGCTTTGGCCGATCGATGCGGGTAAAGTGCGCATTTGGATCGACGATATCGGCCTTTTCAGCAGTAAAAATCACATCTGGTATGAAGTCGATGTCGGAACAGAGAGACGGAAGCTCATGCCTAATGAACTATTGCACTTTAAAAGTGGCGTTACGCTCGACGGCATTGTTGGCATTCCTCCTCTTGATTATTTACGAGCGACGGTCGAAAACGCGGCGGCGGCCGGCCGATTTATCAATAATTTTTACAAGCAAGGGCTGCAAGTGAAAGGAATCGTCCAGTATGTTGGCGATCTAAACCCGGAAGCGCAGAAGAAATTCCGAGAAAAATTCGAGGAAATGTCTTCAGGACTGAAAAACAGTCACCGCATCGCGCTCATGCCGATCGGGTACGAATTTAAGCCGATCAGCTTAACGATGTCTGATGCGCAGTTTTTGGAAAACACCGAGCTCACGATCCGGCAGATCGCTACAGCGTTCGGAATTAAGATGCACCAACTCAACGATTTAAGCCGGGCGACCCACACAAACGTGGCGGAGCAACAACGGCAATTCTACGTAGATACACTGCTCCCAATTCTAACGATGTACGAGCAGGAAATGACGTACAAGTTATTCCTAGACAGTGAACTAGACGCTGGCTATTATGTGAAGTTTAATGTCGATAGTATTTTGCGCGCTGACATTAAAACGAGATATGAAGCCTATGCGATCGGCATACAGAATGGGTTTC
>NZ_BCPV01000104.1 GCF_001544135.1 Geobacillus zalihae NBRC 101842
GGAGGTGGAAGCGTGGCGACACGTGGAGCTGACGGATACTAATCGATCGAGGGCTTAACCTAGCAAGAAAAGTGGAGGCCGCCCGCTTATCGGCGAGGTGCGCTGGAGGGCCTGCGAGGAGGCTGTCGCCGCCGCAGCAGGACCGAAGCGTCGCGAGCCGATGGCGGCCGGAACTAGACAGCGAAAAGCGCAGGCGAGCGGGTCGCCGCGACGGGCAAATGTTCTTCGCCTGCAGGGATTTCCGATCCCGAAGGCGAAGGTTATTTGACCCCGAGCGGCGGCGAGCCGGAGCTGGACAATGCGAAAAGCGCAGGCGAGCGGCTTCTTCCAACGGTTATCTAGTTTTGAAGGAATGAAAAAACTCTTGACAGCTCAGCGCGAATCATTATAATAGTAAATGTCTAAAGAGATGTCATTTCGCAGCAGCTCAGTGACGAGCATTTGCATCATCGGATGAACTGCGAGTTGCCTCGACGCATCCAGCTTCTTTGAATCGGCTGGCAGAGGAAGAGGCAGGACATCTTGTTGGGAGAATTGACCGTCGTTATGATTCCGCAGTAGCTCAGTGGTAGAGCAATCGGCTGTTAACCGATTGGTCGCAGGTTCGAATCCTGCCTGCGGAGCCATCGTGGAGAGCTGTCCGAGTGGTCGAAGGAGCACGATTGGAAATCGTGTAGGCGTGAATAGCGCCTCAAGGGTTCGAATCCCTTGCTCTCCGCCATGATCCATCAGCATGGCCCGTTGGTCAAGTGGTTAAGACACCGCCCTTTCACGGCGGTAACACGGGTTCGAATCCCGTACGGGTCACTTCTTTGTGGAGGATTAGCTCAGCTGGGAGAGCACTTGCCTTACAAGCAAGGGGTCGGCGGTTCGATCCCGTCATCCTCCACCATCTTAATATAAAAGCTGACTTGCTTTCTCATTCATCGCGAGTTGTCCCGACGCATCCAGCATCTTTGAATCAACTTGTAGAGGAAGAGGCAACGGACAACAACACCAAAAGCATTGTGAACATCAACTTACTTTCTTGTCATCGCGGGGTGGGGCAACGAGCCTTTGCTTCATCGAATCCGCTTCGAGTTGCCTCGACGCACCGAGCATCTTTGAATCAGCTGGCAGAGGAAGAGGCAATAAATATTTAAACCGATACTCAGTGTATGATCGAAATAAGTTCATTTTCTATCGTCGCGGGGTGGAGCAGTCCGGTAGCTCGTCGGGCTCATAACCCGAAGGTCGCAGGTTCAAATCCTGCCCCCGCAACCAAAATTGGTCCCGTAGTGTAGTGGTTAACATGCCTGCCTGTCACGCAGGAGATCGCGGGTTCGAGTCCCGTCGGGACCGCCATTCTTTCAAAATTGTGAAAGATGAAAAATACGGCTCAGCAGCTCATTCGGTAGAGACGAGCATCCGCTTCATCGAATTCGCTTCGAGTTGCCTCGACGCATCGAGCGTCTTTGAATCAGCTGGTAGAGGAAGAGGCACAGAGCAATTCAACGAGCGAGTTAAAAAATAATATATGGCTCGGTAGCTCAGTCGGTAGAGACGAGCATCCGCATCGTCGAATCTGCTGCGAGTTGTCCCGACGCACCCAGCTTCTTCGAATTGGCTGGTAGAGGAAGGGACACAAAAGTCATCAACGAACAATGGAAAAATAAGATACGGCTCGGTAGCTCAGTCGGTAGAGCAAAGGACTGAAAATCCTTGTGTCGGCGGTTCGATTCCGTCCCGAGCCACCACGAAACAACTAGAATAGGTTTGCATGCCGACTTAGCTGAATTGGTAGAGACGAGCATCTGCTTCATCGAATTCGCTTCGAGTTGCCTCGACGCATTCCGCTTCTTCGAATCAGCTGGTAGAGGAAGAGGCACAGAGCTCAACAATGAGCCACCTTCTTCATTCATCTTATGCCGACTTAGCTCAATTGGTAGAGCAACTGAATCGTAATCAGTAGGTTGCGGGTTCAAGTCCTGCAGTCGGCACCATTCCTTGGAGGGGTAGCGAAGTGGCTAAACGCGGCGGACTGTAAATCCGCTCCCTTTGGGTTCGGCGGTTCGAATCCGTCCCCCTCCACCATTTTAACAAAGGGGCATAGTTTAATGGTAGAACAGAGGTCTCCAAAACCTCCGGTGTGGGTTCGATTCCTACTGCCCCTGCCATTCCTATCATGATCATGGCGACTATGGCGAAGTGGTTAACGCACCAGATTGTGGCTCTGGCATGCGTGGGTTCGATTCCCACTAGTCGCCCTTCACTTACAACGTTGGGGTATAGCCAAGCGGTAAGGCAACGGACTTTGACTCCGTGATGCGTTGGTTCGAATCCAGCTACCCCAGCCACGGATGCGGAAGTAGTTCAGCGGTAGAACACCACCTTGCCAAGGTGGGGGTCGCGGGTTCGAGTCCCGTCTTCCGCTCTTGATCAAGGCGGCATAGCCAAGTGGTAAGGCAGAGGTCTGCAAAACCTTTATCCCCGGTTCGAATCCGGGTGCCGCCTCCATATCTAATGAATAAAAAAGTGTTGACAGTTGAAAGATAATTTGGTAAAATGTTGATTGTCGCGCCGATGTGGCGGAATTGGCAGACGCGCACGACTCAAAATCGTGTGGGGTAGCCCCCCGTGTGGGTTCGACTCCCACCATCGGCACCATACATAACCAAAAGCCTTTAAAGCCAATGCTTTGAGCAATTCAGAGCATTGGCTTTTTTGTTTTTTAGCGTGCTAAAGCCAAAGCCTAATCGTGTGGACAAAAAAATTTGATAATCAGCAGATAAAGTCGTTATTTAAAGCATGCGACCTTCGTACGTTTGTAGGTTTAAGGGATTATACGATTATGATGTTGCTGTTGGAAACGGGAGTTCGAGTAAATGAATTGGTGGGCATAAAAACAACGGATATCATTTGGGAACAAAAAGTCATCCGCATTCGAAACACAAAAGGGGGTTTCGAACGTTTTGTTCCTATTCAAGATAAAATGATTAATCAGTTGAAAAAATATATAGCTGTTAGAGGGAGTGTGGATACTGATTATTTATTTATTACCCGTGACGATACGCCACTCAGCAAAAAGCAAGTACAGGACAGAATTAAAGAGTATGGGAAAAAGGCAGGAATCAAGAACGTTCGCTGTTCCCCACATACGTTTCGCCATACATTTGCTAAATTATGTGTGTTAAATGGGGCAAATGCATTTCAATTACAGGCAATACTGGGGCATACGTCATTGGAAATGACAAAAGTGTATGTAAATCTTTTCAGCAACGAGGTTCAGCAAGGACATGTAAAATTTAGTCCGATAAATAGCTTATTCAAATAATTTTCATTATCCACATTTTGTAGTGGAAAGTTGTTCTATAACTGTAGATGAGCATTTTTCATTACAATAATTTCCATGCTTTAAGAGACAAACAGGGTCCCCCTTAGGCGACATGGAGCTGTTTTTTGATCACATCAATGGGAATCTCTTGCTTCGCGGCGTTATAAATGAACTCGATGACGCTGTGGCCTTTCCGTGATCGAAGAAGCTCCAGTCCAGCGGAAAGGTTTTGTTGGGATTCGGCGATGCTGTAAACAGAGGCCAAGAGCACCACCGCCCAATACCGTTTCACCGCCCGAATGTGGCGAACGCGGTATCCATCCAGCTTCAGTTGGTCTTTCGCCTGCTGGAAAAAGCATTCGATTGTCCAACGCTGGGCATAGTAACGCAAGATGTCTTCGTCCCCGAGCTCCCGGTCGGTGCTCAAGATGCAATGAAGATGTTCCGGCGTCATCGGCTGATCCGCTTTCCAAGCCAGCAGCACCACCGCATCATCGAGGCCATGGATGGCCCCCTCATCGCGATACACGCGATAATGCTCCTGACCCACCGTGACGAGGCGGGTGTCTTTTGGTTCGATATAGCGGGCAAACGGCTTGGCTTGGATCGCGATGCCTTTCGGGTAGAGAATCCGGTTCGTCTTGAGCATCGCGATGACATGGAATCCCTTTTTCAGGCAGGCTTCGATGAGCGTTTTGGATGGGTACCACGAATCCATGAGCACATACACCGGCTGAGTCAGCTTCACCTTGATCAAGGAAAGCATCTCGATCGCCAGGTCGATTTTGCTTCTTCCGGCCTTCTTGTCATACAGGCGGAACGCAAATGGGAACGCCTGCGTGAAGGTGTGCACCATCAGCCAAACGAGCGAATGCCCCCAAACCGATTGATGATCTTTATGCGAGTAGTGCCAGTCGCACCCTTCGATGGCGTGCGTTGCCCGTGACGAAGGCTTCGTTTTTTGGCAAATCGTATCATCAATCGAAACAAAAAGGGGTTGATTCTTCCGTTTGGCCAGTCGTTCGACCTGGGAAAGGATCCACTCTTGAAGCTTCCCAAGCAGCCTTTCCTCGTTCCAAGGGCTTTTCGTGAAAAAGTGACGGAGCGTCGTTCGATGATTCGGATGAAAGCTCCAGTAATGAATATCAGTCAATGTTCCCGAGAATCCCTCGGTGGTCAAGGCATCGACAATATGAATGAGATGCTTGATGACCGGTTTGGAAAGCTGCAACGTCAACCCCAGAGTGAAGAAAAACTTGTGGATTCCTTGGTGATGTGCTAATCTATTCATGAGACATGAACCTCCTTGTGGGTAGTTGTGAGCACATCTATTTTATCCAAGGAGTCCGGTTCATGTCTCCTTTTTTGTTTGGTTGTCAATTTATGTTAGTGAATTTGCTCATCTACAGTAATCGATAAAAATAGAGTCATTTTATTGAGTAATTGATTCAGGTAACTTCTGTCACTTCACCATTTTCATCCACAAACAATGCCGTAATACCTGTTCTCACTTTCGCTAATAATGGTAGCCGATCCCATAGATTGCGAAATTGCTGTATGTCAGGCAAGGCAATACTATACTTCGCATAAGGATCTTCCATTCGTTGCAGTATTTCTCCCAATATCGTTAGGAAGTAATTCACATTCATTTGCTGATATGAACCCATTCCTTTCACTTCAATAATCCATCGATCTGTCTCTCTTGTTGCATCTATGTCAATTCCACGATTCTTACCCCATGCCACTCGGGTGTTCCATCCGTCTGCATGAAGATACGAAATAAGTACCTGTTTGATGTTATCTTCAGAAAAGGCTTTTTTATCCTCTTCAAGATCCTTCTTTCCTTTGTTCTGGAAATAATCCACCACATGCTGGTCTGTGGCAAGATAGTTACCGATAAGCCCATCTTGTCTTTTCACTCTCTTCAGTACTCCTTGTGCCTCTAATGACCTGCATGCCTGATTGACAGGTTGCTGTGGCTTTTTTTCTCCCAATATTCGATTGGTAATTTCTCTATCGGTCAAACCGCTATGTTCCTGTAGAAGTTGAATAATCCTTTCCTTTAATGTTTTCACTACTCATCCCCCACATATATTAGCTTCTCATTGAATTTTACAATTTTCTGGTTAACGTAAACAATAGCATCATGAATTCACTCTTTACATGGTACGACATTATAGCATTTAGTAGTGTTTTGTTCGACAAAAAAGTACGAATTTGTGTTATAAATTCGCACTTATGTGTATATGATAAAGTGATTTCACTATAAAACTATAAAG
>NZ_BCPV01000105.1 GCF_001544135.1 Geobacillus zalihae NBRC 101842
CCATGAGGCGGGAGGAGGGGGAACAAATGGACTGGAGTAAAACGAAGACGATTTTTATTATCGTGTTCCTCATCCTCGACTGCTTTTTAGGCTATCAGTTTATGGAAAAACGAAACAGCAGCCAGCTCGATGTCATTTTGGAAACGACGATTGAAGAGCAGCTTGAGGCGAACGGCATTACGTATGTGGATCTGCCGAAAGAAGTGACGAAAGCGGCGTATGTCAGCGGCAAAAGCCGCTCATTCACCATGGCGGATGTAAAAAAGCTGCCCGGGCAAAAAGTGAAAATCGAAGGAGAAACGAAAGTCAAAGGGACGTTCATCGATCCGGTTGCGCTGCCGATTGACGATCCATACCAGCTGCGTGAGTTTTTGCAGCGCTACATCATCGGCGGCGGGCAATATGCCTTTTGGTCGTTTGATGAAAAACAAGGAATCTTGACCTGCTACCAAGTGTATGACGGTAAGATGATTTACGGCAATGAAAACAGCAAGCTCGTCATCCATGTCAACGGGAGACGGGAAGCGCTGTCGTATGAACAGACGATGCTCAGCGACTTGGAAAAGTACGAGCGAAAGCAAGATATCGTCCCGGCGATTAAAGCCATTGAGACGTTGTACCGAAAAGGGCATTTGCAGCCGGGCGACCGCGTCACGAAAGTGGAGCTTGGCTATTACGGGCTTGTTCAATTTACTGCATCCCAAGTGTTGACTCCAACTTGGCATATTGTTGTCAATCGGAAGGAAGACTATTTCGTCAATGCGTTTGAAGGGCAAGTGATCAATGATCAAGGAAATGTGCTGGAGTGAAAGAACATGACGATGCGATTTAGTGTGCTGGCCAGCGGCAGCACCGGCAACGCCTTTTACATTGAGACAGACCGCCAGCGCCTGCTTGTTGACGCCGGTTTGAGCGGCAAGCAGCTTGAGGAGTTGTTTGCTGAGATCGGCCGCCATCCAAAGCAGCTTGATGCGCTGCTTGTCACCCATGAACATAGCGACCATATTAAAGGGCTCGGGGTGCTTGCCCGCAAGTATCGGCTGCCGGTGTATGCCAATGAAAAAACGTGGCGGGCGATGGAACAAGCGGTCGGCGACATTCCGCCCGAGCAAAAATTTGTCTTTCCGCTCGGCGCGGTAAGGACGTTCGGCGATGTTGACGTCGAATCGTTCGGCGTCTCTCACGACGCCGCCGAGCCGATGTTTTACGTTTTCCACTATGAAGGGAAAAAGCTTGCGTTGCTCACCGATACCGGCTATGTGAGCGAGCGGATCAAAAAGACGATTGAAAACGCGGATGTGTTCGTGTTTGAAAGCAATCATGACGTCGGCATGCTGCGGATGGGGAGATATCCATGGAGCGTCAAGCGCCGCATTTTAAGCGATGTCGGCCATATTTCGAATGAGGAAGCGGGTTTGGCGCTTGCTGACGTGATCGGCGACCGGACAAAGCAAATTTATTTGGCCCATTTGAGCCAAGATAACAATATGAAAGAGCTGGCGCGCATGACCGTGACGCAAGTGTTGGAACAGAAAGGCTTAGCGGTCGGCGCCCGCTTTCGTTTGTATGATACCGATCCGCGTCGGGCGACGGCACTAGCGTATGTATAAAGCCCGTTTTGCCGAAACTGAGGGAGACACATTTGTTGGATTTTTTCTCCTGTTCATGATTATAATGAGGGATGGAGACGAATGTGGAAAGGAGGGTGAGCATGGGATACTACGACGACCATTATGAGCCGTACGAACAAACGAGGAGGAAGCGGCGCAGCGGATCGTTTGTTTCCGCGCTTGTCGGCGCCGTGTTAGGAGGGCTGCTCGTCCTCATGTCCATTCCGGCGCTTTCCCGTTGGGATATCCTCCCGTATGATGTTGTGCCGAATCAAAGAGCAGAGGAAGAGCCAAAAACAGAGGAAAATGGAACTCCACCGATTCGGCAGAGTGTTTCCGTAGATGTGACGACGGCGGTGACAAAGGCGATCGACCAAGTGTCGGATGCGGTTGTCGGCGTTGTCAACATTCAAGAAGCCAGCTTCTGGTCGCAAGGAGGCGAGGCTGGCGTCGGATCGGGCGTCATTTACAAGAAAGCGGGAGGCCGGGCGTTTATCGTCACGAACCATCATGTTGTTGAAAACGCCAGTCAGCTCGAAGTGAGCCTCAAAGATGGGACGAGAGTGCCGGCGAAGTTGCTGGGCAGCGATGTGCTTATGGATTTAGCCGTCTTGGAAATTGACGCGAAGCATGTGAAAAAAGTCGCCCAGTTCGGCAACTCCGATACAGTGAAGCCAGGCGAGCCGGTCATTGCCATCGGCAACCCGCTCGGCTTGCAGTTTGCCGGCTCGGTGACACAAGGCATTATTTCCGGAACGAACCGGACGGTTGAAGTCGATTTGGACCAAGACGGCGCTCCAGACTGGAATGCAGAAGTATTGCAGACAGATGCGGCGATCAACCCGGGCAACAGCGGCGGCGCTCTCGTCAATATCAAAGGGCAAGTCATCGGCATCAACTCGATGAAAATCGCCCAAGAGGCGGTTGAAGGCATCGGGTTCGCGATCCCGATCAACACGGCCATTCCGATCATTTCGGACTTGGAAAAATACGGACAAGTGCGCCGTCCGTATATGGGCGTTGAACTTCGCTCGCTGAGCGACATCCCATCGTACCATTTGCAGGCGACGCTCCATTTGCCGCCGAACGTAACGGAAGGAGCGGCGGTCATTCAAGTCGTGCCGATGTCGCCGGCCGCACAGGCGGGCTTAAAACAGTTTGATGTCATCGTGGCGCTTGACGGCCAAAAAATCCGCAACGTGCTTGATTTGCGCAAATATTTGTATACGAAAAAATCGATCGGTGACCGGATGGAAGTCACGTTTTATCGTGATGGGAAAAAACGCACGGTCACGATGAAGCTGGCGCGCGAGTCGTATTAAACGAAAGCGGATGGAGGGAGCGGAAACGCTCCTTCTTTTTTCCACAAGGAAAGGGGCGAGAATGATGATATTCACATGTGAAGAACATGTCGACATCGCCATTGATCAATATGTAGATGAAACGGAACAGGCGCCGGATCTCCTGCCTGTGGACAACAGCGAAAAACAGTGCTGTTTTTGCTCGAAACAAGCTGTATATGTCGTAGGAGGATAACAGTTTTTTCACAACATGTGGATATGTGTTGTGTATATGTGGATAAATCTTGTTGATAAGCTGTTTATAAGGCAGGGGTTGTTTGTGCATATTTCCATTGTCGCTGTGGGTAAATTGAAGGAAAAATATTTAATCGCTGGAATTAATGAATATACAAAGCGTCTGTCCGCATACGCCAAAATCGACATCATCGAAGTCGCTGATGAAAAAACGCCGGAGCGGGCGAGCGAACTTGAGGAGGAACAAATCAAAGAGCGCGAGGGAGGACGGCTGCTGGCGAAAATTCCGCATGACGCCCACGTCATCGCGCTCGCGATTGAAGGGAAGATGAAATCGTCCGAGCAATTCGCCGCCCGTCTCGATGAGCTCGCCACCTACGGCAAAAGCAAAGTGGTGTTCGTCATCGGCGGCTCGCTTGGCTTAAGCAAACAAGTGATGGCGCGCGCCGATGAGACGCTGTCGTTTTCGAAAATGACGTTTCCACACCAGCTGATGCGCCTCATTTTGCTCGAGCAAATTTACCGCGCATTTCGCATTAACCGCGGGGAACCGTATCATAAGTAAATGGGGTTTTTCCATTTCTTAGTTTCATGATGGGATGAAGACGTTCTATCGCAGATTTATCCATTACGGTTGAATATGGGGGATAAAGTATGAGACATTTGATTCAAATAGCCGTTGCCGCCAATGCAGCACAACGGCTATCCTTCATCAATCACCGTTTGTGTAATGATGAAGCGGTCTCATTATTTTATGGAAATTATTTTCTATTTAGAAATTTTTAGGTTATCAACTCAAGGGGGCCGCATTGGTTTGACAGATCGCGAATCTTGATTAAGGTGTTATGCCAAATGACGTTTAGGGAAATATAGCAGGAAAAGAGGGTTGCGCTAAGGAAAAGTCAGGGGAGAGCCGCCTAATTTATGCAACTCCCCCGCATTGGGCTGATACTTTATTTTTGCCGCTTTCTTTCGAACGGAGCAATAAATGGTCGGCATAAATGTACGCTTTTTCAATTGACATCGTTCCTTCTGCTTGACAAAAGTAAAGACCGAACGACGACGTATAGGCAATGGGACGTTTCGCCGCCATATAATCGACCAACACGGTGCTGCGGCGCACTGCTTCTCGAATCTCCTCGACAAGCCGGACGCTCTCTTCAAACGTGCGATTACGCAAAAACATCGTAAATTCTTCACCGCCGCTGCGGAACAAAAAATCGCCCTCTTTGAGAAACTGTTTCAAGGTTGAGGCGAAATGGCGGATCACCTCGTCGCCGACGGCATGGTTATACGTGTCGTTGATCGTTTTAAAATTGTCGATATCGGCGACGACGACGCCAATCCATTCACCGGATCCGTTTAGCTTGGCGATCGTTTGATCCATGTAGGCGCGGTTATGGATGCCGGTCAAAAAGTCGGTGTAGGCCATTTTTTCGAAGTGGTCGCGTTCTAGTTTATGCTGGATGCTTTGCGATTTGGAAAAAAACGAGCGGCTGACGAAGTAATTCAGCAAAAATAAGCTCAAAAGCATATCCCACCGCTGTTCTTGCAAAAAGAGAAATAACAGACCGTTTGTCAGCGCCGTTTTTCCCATGTCCATCCAGCTTCTCGTCTTAATAAAATCCAACGCCTCGCGCTGTGTCTGAATGTCGCCGGTTATATAAAAAATGATGATCAGGCAACAGTCAGTCAAAAAGGAAACGACGATGACGAGCAGGAATAAAAGCAGCCAGAAGCCAATGAACGGAATAGACTGAAACAGCGGACCAAGGAGATCGTATAAGGCAAACGCGAGCGAATTGAACGTCACAAACGAACCAATGTTGTACAATGTGTGCAGCCATTCATCGGGTTCCGCTGTTTTCAAATATTTTTTGGCTATATGTTCAGTCAAGCGAAACAACGCTTCAAAGATAAACAGCCCGAACGGGCCGGCAAATAAGCAGAAGGATAAACTGTAGTTAATGCCGTAATCAACGGGAATATTGTTTTTCGTTTTGTCTATGACGCGCAAGTGTGAATACAAGCTGGAAAACAGCCAATAAAACAGCAAAGCGATGACATAGGTGCGATCGAAGAAAGGCGGCTTTGACACAAACACAACAGCAATGGACGCGGAAAAAACAGCAAAAATAATCGGTCGTGCTCGGAGTAACATCTCGGCTCTCTCTCCTATAAATCTGACCTCTGACAACTTCGTCGTTGATGAAGTGATTCCAAAAAGAGGAAGACCGCTCACATGCCAGTGGCTTTCAGCAAAAATACGGATTATAGCAGACGATGGCGAACGGTGAATTTGGAAACCGTCTTTTTTATAGAATCAACATGTTCCCAATTGGAACAAACGAACATATGGTTATATCTATTATAA
>NZ_BCPV01000106.1 GCF_001544135.1 Geobacillus zalihae NBRC 101842
ATCGGTTTTGATCATGAGCTTTCCCTATAGCAACGCTGCGTTTGCTTATCCGCTGCCGGCGGAAAACAGTGAATGCTTCCTCCATGGGTTGACGCAGCTGTTTCGTCAGGCTGGGGGAGTGCCAAAGGCATTGCGCATTGACAATTTGTCCGCGGCCATCGTGTCGATTCGAAAAGGGGGAGAACGCCAATTCACCGAGGCTTTTGAGAAATTTCAACTCTACTATCGGTTTGATGTACAAGTGTGCAATCCATACAGCGGACATGAGAAAGGAAATGCGGAGCGAAAAGTCTATTACACTCGCAACCTTTGTTTCGTCCCGGCTCCGTTGATCGAGTCGGATCCGGAGCTGGTGGAGTGGCTGCATCGCAAGATGGTCGAGGACCGAAACCGCCCTCATTATGAAAAGGGGCGGTTGATAGAGGAGCTATGGCAGGAAGAGCGGCCGGAGCTGTTGGCGTTGCCGGAACAAGATCTTCCGATCTTCTCCCTCGATCACGCTTACGTGAATAAGTACGGAGAAGTGATGGTGGATGGGAAGGCGTTCGTCGTCCATGGCCTGTCCGTCCCCAACCGGGTATTGGTGAAAAAAGAGTGGGATCGTTTCTTTGTGCTCTCTCCTGACGGAGGCATACATCTTGAGATGCCAAGGCCGTATACGAACGTGAAACGCGAGATCCCTTGGAAAGAGATTTTCGCTGAGTGGGAGACCAAACCCCGGGTTGTCGGGCATTCCCGATACCGGGCGTACTTGCCGGAAGCGATCCGAACGTATCTGGCTGGCACCCCGCCCCAGGCGGCGGTCCGTTTGAAAGGGCTGCGAGCGCTGTTGGATCGTTGCACGCTTTATGAAATCGCCCAGTGGCTCGATGAGAACCAGCGATGGGACTTGGCTCCTCATGAAATCGGGGTATTGATGGAAGCCGAGCAATCCCATTACCCGGCCAAGTGGAAAGAATCGTACACCCCTTCCGTCCTGATCGACTATGAAACGGACGTAACGGTGTATGATCAACGTCTTCATCCTGTTCGGGAAGGGGGTGTCCAGGGATGAGAGCAGAGGTGAAAGAGATTTGTAAAGCACTGCATTTGGCCTATATCGCGGATCGATTCGAGGAGGTGATGTTCGAAACGAAAGAACCGTTTTTGCGGGATGTATTGGCGCTGGAGCTGTCGTGCCGCCAGCAGGCGAAACAGGCCCGGCTGATCAAGAAAGCCAAGTTTCGGGAGTTGAAATGGCTGAAGGATTACGAATGGTCGGATCACATCCACTGGCCGACCACGACATCGAAGAAGGAATTGTGTGACCTTCGCTTTTTGGAGCGAAAGCAAAACGTTCTGCTTTTAGGCTCGCCCGGGACAGGAAAAACCCACCTCGCCACAGCGCTCGGCATCCAGGCGTGCCAACAAGGCCATGAGGTTCGGTTTTTCCGCGTCGCGGATCTCGTCGCCCAGCTGGAAGAGGCATTGAAAAATGGCACGCTCGGGCGGCTGAAACGAAGCATCGATGCGTGCGAACTGTTGATATTGGATGAACTCGGCTATGTGCCGTTTCAAAAGCAAGGATCGGAGCTGTTGTTTCATATTATCGCCGACTGTTATGAGCGAAAAAGCGTCATCGTGACGTCGAATCTGGAATTTGGACAGTGGAATCGGGTGTTTGGGGACAACCGCTTGACAGCTGCGCTGGTGGATCGCTTGGTTCACCATGCCCACATCCTGGCCTTTACGGGAGAGAGCTATCGACTGCGGAACGCTCTCTCCGCGATCCAGCCGTCCTCTTCCCCCGGTCTGGAACCTTAAGTCTTGAGCTGGCAAGCCTATGTATTTTTTCTTGCACTTCTCTGCATTTTTTGCTTGCAAAAAACACTGGTCGGCTCTTCTTAACTGATTGACCAAATCGTGAGCGGTAATAAAATACGTTTTATATCCTCTTGCGATCGCCTCCATTCCAATCGAAATGGCCAGATGTGTCTTCCCAATCCCCGGCGGACCGAGAAAAAGAATATTCTCCTTTCGATCAATAAACGACAAGGTCAGCAGCTCTCGAATCCGGCGCTCATCCACCGAAGGCTGCGCGGTAAAATCAAACGTATCGATCGTCTTGCGATACGGCAGTTTGGACAGCTTGATGAGCGTTTGGATCGATCGTGCCTGTTTTTCGACGATTTCTGCCTCTAATAAGCGGAATAAAAACTCTGAATATGATATATTATGAGTAGAGGCGTATTCTGCCATGGCGGACCATCGCTCCGCCATGACAGGCAAATGGAGTTGGTGGCAATACTCGTGTATTCGTTCTTTCATGAGCTTTCCCCTCGCAGGAATGCGTCATAAACGGACAATGGACGAGTATCCACTTCCACCGAAACAGGCGAAATGGGGGCTGCCCTTTCTGTCTGTTTCTTTTTTATTTTTTCGGCGAATGAAATCACTTTTTTCTGTTGGTCCACGTGAGAAATCTCCTCCCCTCGAAAGTACAATCGAATATCTCCATTTAATCGCTCCTTCACCAGAATTTCTTTGCCCGCATACTCCGCCGATAAGAGCCATTGTTCCCCTTTGTAGGAGAAACTGCCATCCCAATGCACCTTCCGATAGGAAAGATAGCTCGTATCGTAATCGTTCAACGGAAGAGGCTTGAGTGACTCCTCGGCCCAACGCTCTTGCGGAGAAATACCGGTAGTGGCGTTTGGCTTCCGATTTGCCACTTGATCGAGCCAACGATGTAAAAGGAAATTTAATTCTTCGATGCTTTCAAACGATGTTCCTACATAGAAGTGATCCATAGTATACTGAATGGCTCGTTCGACTTTTCCCTTTGTCTGGGCCCGGTAGGGCCGGCATACTTTTGGAATAAATCCGTAGTAACTCGCAAATTCGGAAAATCGTTGATTCCATTTCACCACTCCTTGTTCTCGCCCGTCTGTAACGGTCTTCATATTATCAAATAACACCTTCTTCGGAACCCCACCAAAGTACTTGAAACTCTGAATCAGGCATTCCATTAAGTGTTCCTGATCCTGGCTGACCGTAAATACCGCGTATTTCATCCGCGAATAGCCTAACACAGCCACAAATAGCGATAACTTGACTTTTCTCCCTTCGATCACGACCTCCCCAACTTCTTTCCAATCGACTTGCATTTGTTCGCCAGGAAGCGTTTCATAACGAACGGTGTATTTCTTTTTCGCCGTCTCTCGGAAAGGTTTCATATAGTCTTTTAAAATCGTCTTTCCTCCCGTATAGCCCTGTTGTCGAATTTCAAAAAACAACTTTTCGCTATTAAACCCCCCATCTTCTAACATCCGTTTTTGAAGATACGGCTTAAATGGATCTAACTTGCTTTTTCTTGGTTTTCGCTTGGATTTGGAAGGAGGATTGGGGGAGTGAATATATTTTCGGACGGTTTTCCGATCGATCCCCAATTCCCTCGCAATATCGGAAATACTCATTCCCCTTTCATACATCTCTTTGATCATAAAAAATTCCCCTCTCGTCATCATGAACCATAGTGTAAATTATCATTTTATTTCAGCACAAAAAGCCCTTTTTTTGCACATTCTTTCAGAAAGCCCTCTCCCCTTTTCTGAAAGAATGTGCTAAATTTTTTGTGAATTATTTCGGAAGAGAAAATCCATCGATTCAGAGGAGGGGGAGGAGGACGTGATTCAATTTCATGACTTTGGCATTGACGTCCAAACGTATGCAGAGCGTGGAAAAGAAAACGACTTCCCTCTTCTGACACAGTGTCCGCATTGCCGGGCCAAGCGCCTGTTACACCGCCACGGTTACGATGAGCGAAACGCATTGACCCCACATGGTGATGATCGCATTTGGATTGTCCGGTATCGCTGTCGGGAATGCTTGAAGACGGTGAGTGTGCTGCCTTTCTTTCTCCTCCCGTATTTTCAGTATACGTTGTCCGCCATATGGCAAGTTGTGAAAGAGCAGTTGGGATTGACCGAGGGGACGAACCGGGCTCTGTTTCTCCCGACAAAGGACGGCATCATCTTTTATGTCCGGTGGTTCTGCCGAAACCTATCAAACCTTCACAGCTTTTTTGCGAGGCGGTGGAGGATCATAGGCCCTATCGTGAAAAAAGAAAAGGAACGGGCTTCCTGGTGGATCCGGACGTTAGAGGAACACGGTCTTGATTCGGTCATCAGAGACATGTGGAAGGACGGATTCCGACACCCTTTTGCGAATCAAATGGGATCCTGATTTTACATACATATCCTAAATTGGAAATGGTTGAGGTTCCCACAAACCTTTCCTATCGACGGAGAAAAAGTGATCCGGTACGATAAGGGCAGACGGACCGGAACGGTCCTGATTCAAGTGAGACCAGGAGGAGATTCGAATGGATGAGTCGATGAGACACGACATTGCCCTGTTTCGGTACGGGCTAATCGCACCGTTGGTGAATGGGCAGGTGGAACCGAAGGCGTATCTGAAAGAGGTGAGCGAGCGAGTGCACCATGTTCCCCACCAGGGCGACAAGCGAATCGCAGCCAAGACGATCCTCGATTGGTGCACCCAATACAAAAAAGGGGGCTTTGACGCCTTAAAGCCGAAGCGCCGTTCGGACCGCGGCCACTCAAGGCGTCTGTCGCCCGATGATGAGGATCATATTTTAGCCCTAAGAAAAGAACATCCCACCATGCCCGTGACGGTGTTCTACGAACACCTGATCGAGCAGGGGGAAATCCCAAAAAACCATATCTCTTACTTTACTATATACCGATTGTTGAAAAAACACAACCTTGTCGGGAAAGAAATCTTGCCCATGCCGGAGCGAAAGCGTTTTGCGTATGACCAGATCAATGAGCTATGGCAAGGGGACTTATCCCATGGACCCACGATTCGCGTCCATGGGAAAGCCCAGAAAACGTTCTTGATCGCCTATATCGATGACTGCTCGCGGTTAGTGCCGTACGTATAGTTTCCCTTCGGAGAAGTTTGACGGGCTGCGGATCGTCACAAAGGAAGCGGTGCTTCGTTGCGGGAAGCCGAAACGCATTTACTCGGACAACGGGAAAATTTATCGGTCCGAGGTGCTGCAGTATGCGTGCGCCGAGATGGGGATTACACTCATCCACACCCAGCCGTATGACCCGCAAAGCAAAGGGAAAATCGAACGGTTCTTCCGCACCGTACAGACGCGGTTTTATCCGTTGCTGGAGTTGGATCCCCCGAAGTCGCTCGAAAAGCTGAACGAGCGCTTTTGGAGGTGGCTTGAAGAGGAGTATCATCGAAAACCGCACGCCTCACTGGACGGAAAAACGCCGCATGAGGTGTTTCAGTCTCAGGTGGAACAAGTGGTGTGGATCGAAGACATCGATTGGTTGGATGCGATTTTTCTGAAACGGGAGCACCGCAAGGTGAAAGCCGATGGCACGGTCACTCTGAATAAACAGCTATACGAGGTGCCGCCTCGGTTCATTGGA
>NZ_BCPV01000107.1 GCF_001544135.1 Geobacillus zalihae NBRC 101842
TTGCGATAAATATGAATCAAGCAAGTGCTGATGACGTTGTGAATGCCAGCCTCATACAGGCGATCGAGATGACGGGCCAACGCATCGTCGTTCAACCAGGAAGGATGGAGATCGGGACGGATGAGTTTCTCACAATCGACCTCCTGAGCCCAATGTTCCAAGTGAACAAGGGCTTGCCGGCCGTCAAACACATTGTAGAGGATGGCCTGAACGGCATCGCTGACTCGCGTTTGGCACTGCGGATCGACGGGCACGAGATGGTCAATCAATTGAGGCAGACCCAGTTTCTTGAATAGGGCACTTATTATATTCAAATAAGAATTGCGATAGACCTTTTTGACTTGAACGTTCATAAGAGAAAAACTCCTTTACGTTCCTTGTGTGTCAAGGATTCATTCGACATCGGAACGAAAAAATCCTCCCGATTTTCGTCGAGAGGGTGCGAAATGTGAGTCATAAGGCGACCTGCCGGTTGCGTTCCCATCCGTCCTACGGAAAATACTTGCGCCAGTTGAAGGACGGAACCCTTCGCATCGACAAGCAGGCGGTTCGTGACGCGGAAAAGTACGACGGCAAATATCTCATCCGGACATCTGACGACACCTTGTCTGCCGAAGATGTCGCCATCGGGTATAAGCAGCTGGTGGATATTGAGCAGGCCTTTCGGACGTTGAAATCGACACTCGAGCTGCGTCCCATGTATCATCGCTTGGAAGACCGCATTCGGGCGCATGTGCTGCTCAGTTGGCTTGCTCTCTTGTTAGTTCGGATCGTGGAGATCCGAACTCATGAATCGTGGCCAAACGTAAGAGACGAATGTGAGCGTCTTATGCTTGGACATTTTTCTTCCAAAAACGGAGACCTTTATCAACGAACCGAACTGACGGCCAAACAAGCGCAACTCTTTGCGGCTCTAGGGCTGGAGCCTCCTCCGAAGATCCTAGGCATCCATCCTCGCGCCTAGATACACGCCCAAAGTGTGCCCAAATGTCTCTCGTCCCTTTTGCATCAAGGGGCGAGAGGCATTTTGTTTGCCTAGTGACTGTCGAACTCGGGATGATAATTTACAACTAGAATTTTCAAAACCGAAAAGCACATAGGCCAAAGATTCAAGTGTTCATCGCATATTACGAATAGCTTTTAGTCACTTTAATTTTTCTTTCGCTAATAAATTTCTTTTGTCGACCAACAACCCGTACTACTTGCTTTATATACTGTTTTTCAGGTGGGCACGGTGCTTTTCCTGTTTCAATCCTAATTAGAGGACAAGCAGATCCTTGACAAGAAGGTCTTAGGAAGCACTTCTTACAGCCCTCATCTTCAGACTCATCGTTCATAACCCACAAAGCAAATTTATCTATATCTATTCTAAAGTTCCCATCTTTTTCAACTTTTCCAATCTTATTTTTTTCATTATATAACGCTACTGTACACTTATATAAAGTACCGTCTGATCCAATTACATAAGAATTAGGATCAGCCGCATAACATACATAACCACCAGGTTGAAGAATGCTACCTAATGTAGTCGATAATCCCTGATTTAAAGCATCTTCACACAAACTTAGTGCTACTTTTGCTCTTATTTTTGTATTAAATATATCTAAATCTTCATCATTCGGTCCGCCCCATCGACCAATAGGAAAGTAGTTGACGTGAAACCTTCCATCGTTGGAAAACGTTTCGGAAAGCTCTTTTGTAAGATCGCGTATATAAGGTTCATTACTTTTATCGAAGTTGACACGTATCCTAACCTGAAAATCATATTCCAAATAACTCAAATTTTTCAAATTATTAAATATTCTTTTGAAAGTTCCTTGTCCTCCCACTAACTTACGTGTTTGATCATGAATATGTTCAGGGCCGTCTATAGTTATCTGGAAATTGTCAACACCTAGCTTTAATAATTTTGTCGCCGTATCACTGTTTAAAAGGAATCCATTAGTAGTAATACCAGCACGAAACTTGAAATTGTACTTTTCACTTAATAAAAGGAATTGATTTGATAATTTTTCAATAACATCTAATGCGAGAAGAGGTTCTCCTCCAAACCAATGGACATTCAAATTTTTTAGTTGAGGCCCTCTTTTCTCAACATATTTTATTACACCTTCAATAACATCATCCGACATTTTTCCTTTCTCAAAATTTTCATAACAATATGTACACCTAAAGTTACACTGTTCAGTGACTAAAAAAATCAAATACATATTTTCAGGATTTCTTCCTTTGATTTCATGTAAAATTCGGGCTCTTTTAAATTCGTCTACATTACTTTTGATTAAAAAGCCATAATTAGCAAGAATCTTTGCAGTATCATCAAGCTCATCACATCCCGATCGGAGAATATTTTTAATCTTATTAGCATGAGCTTGTGGAACACGTAAAAATGCCCCCGTATAAGTATTACATATATAAAGATCTCCATTCTCTTCATGGGAAAGAATATTAAATCGCGATGCTACCCATCTATCATTCACATCTGATTTTACCTCTTTGGGAATAGTAGAAAACGGCTCCATTTTTACCCCTCCTATAATCAAGGGATAGCTTAATATAGCTATCCCCGATGACAAAAGAATATGATCAGCATCCTCCGCAGTTTGTGTTAGTCGGTGCAAAAGAAAGAAGAACGTCTTCTGCTGTTGGATTCAAGACATCGAAGCCTTCATCAAGAATTTGAAGCATTTCCTGATTCATGCAATTCACCTCCTTTCAATTCATTGTCTGACTGCTGTATATGTCTCTGTATATACTCAGCTACTGTATATGGGGGAGGTACATGTCCATAATCTACTTTTTCTCCGGTTGCAGTTATCCATGCATTTCCACTAGGGAATACAACTTTATGTCCAAAACTGATCAGCTTTTTAGCATTGTATTGTGTAACTTTTGCATCCCACATGTTTGGCCCCATATTTGGGAAAAAGACAACAGGTCTTGGAGAGCATAAAACCAGCATGGTTAACAAATTATCAGCTATTCCGTTTGCACACTTCGCTAAAGTATTAGCAGTACAAGGCAAAATGATGAAAATATCCGCCCAGTCATGTAAAAAGGAATGAGGAACTCTATTTCGTGTATACTCCTTTGGAAAATCGTACATATCCTGATATGCAGGAGCATCAGCGTGCGCCGCCAAAAAATTGACATCAATAAATTTCTGAACGTTCGATGTACAAACTAGTCTAATGTTAGCATCTAGTTTTTCTCTAAAAACTCGTAAATACATAGGTAGTTCAACAACTCCTGAAGAACCTGTAACGCCAACTAATATATTCAAGCTTAACACCTCCTTTACATTACAGTTTCTCTTGGCGTACCTTTTCTCACATTAATTAATAACGAAGATAAACTAGTAACTATACCCAAAGCACCTGCAATGAAGAAAAGATATTTTATATTGAAATAATCAACACTGACCCCAAAAATAAACTGGGCTACTGGCGTTGAAAGCATTGAAATCGCCATCATAATACTATTAACTCTTCCTAATAAATGAATAGGCACAGAACGTTGAACAAAAGTAGGTATAAGGACTCCTATAAAACCAGTAATTAAGCCAATTACAAAAACGAAAATTAGAATAATCAAAAAATTTTGGGTGAAACATAGTGCGGCAATACCAGTAGCTTGTAAAAGAAAAGATAAATAAATAATCTTCAATTCAACCTTGTGAATGCTTTTAACTGAAAAGATTAAACCAGTTAACAAACTTCCCATTGACATCGATGAATATATATATCCTAAATACTTAGCATCATCACTAACATTTTTAGCTAAAAAAGGGAACAATACATTAACCCCGTTTGCTCCAATATTTACAAAAAACATAGTTATAACCAAATAAAAAATCATTTTTTGTCTATTCAAAAAACTAAAACCAAGTCTTAAATCCGAAAAGTAAGAAGTTTTATCATTATTATCGTTTATATTTTCAAGATGACTATTTTTAGAGTCAATAAACAAAATTAAAAAAGTTGAAAATGCATATAAGATAGAAATGGCTATCAAGGAATGTTCTATTGAGATTGATTCAACCATCCAAGCGGCTATTAAAGGGCCCAAAATGATCGTTGTTCTTACAACAGTGAAGTATTGACTATTGAGACGACTCAAATATTCAGTAGCGACTAATCTTGGCTTTATTGATTCTGAGGCTGACCAATAAAAAGCATCAATCGCTCCAAACAAAACGGAGACCATTATGAGAATTACAAAAGAGATAGTATGATCCCATAACAGAATAGCCAAAACTAACACAATGATTGTCCTTATCATGTCTGACAACCACAGAAACAACTTTGCCCCTATTCGATCAATAACCGGTCCGCAAAGAAGCCCAGCAATAAATCTCGACAAACCTAGGGAAAATAAAACTGCTCCCATCAAAAAACCTGATTGTAAAACGTCAGCAATATACCAAGCTATAACAACACTGTATATGACGTCCCCCAAGTTTGAAAGAAACGTTGCTATACAAAATTTTGTAGCGTTCAAAATGATCACCCTTAGAAAGATTGAGACTAGGCATGTAACGCACTTGTGAAACAGAACAAAATCAAAACATAGGATAAGGGGTGGTTTTAATATAACTAAATATTCATTATATTACAGTTATTACAATAATTATTTTATCGGGAAAATACGGTAATGTAAAGAGTTTTTTGTAATACCTCGTCTCGTTTTGTCGGATATCGTTGAATGCAACATATCTTATGTTATGTTGAATAAAAAACACCACCCATAGAAGGTGGTATTTAGCTGATAGTTTCATTAAAATGTTTAGACAACTGTAGATAACCGGTCAAACTTACTTCCGGTAATTCCTTGGATTGATCCCATTCAAAATATCTTATATTTTGTATTAAAGAACTGTAGATGAGCAAATTTGCTAACATAAATTGACAATCAAACAAAAAAGGAGACATGAACGGGACTCCTTGAGTAAAATAGATGTGCTCACAACTACCCACAAGGAGGTTCATGTCTCATGAATAGATTAGCACATCACCAAGGAATCCACAAGTTTTTCCTAGTGTTAGAGTCAGTCAAGACTTTGTGGAGAACATTTTTTCGGTTCACTACGGGCGTTGTCAATCACTAGTTAGTGAACCATTTTCAGGAATTGATATCGTAAGTGCTTTCGGACCCTCATCCCTCATCTTGAGGTGATCATATTGTATTCCATTTTTTACATCCAACCACCATCCCGGAGTGCCGACAACGCTTGATGGATCGGCGTCCCGGATGATCGTTGCAGACACGGTATATTCTGACGCACCACATCCACCCACAACCGTCCTGCCTTCCGTTTGGCCTGTTCGATCCGCTTGGACTTCGTCGAGGCCGAGGCTGCCCTCCGGGGCTCTTCCTCCTCCAACTGCCCCTTTCTCCACCCGATCCCGTCGATTCGGGCCACCATCGCTTTTAGAAACG
>NZ_BCPV01000108.1 GCF_001544135.1 Geobacillus zalihae NBRC 101842
AGGTACTAAGCAAGATACTGGGTTAGGAAAAACTACTGATACAGCAACAGTTTCTCATTATCCAGGAAGTGTTCCTTAAGGTGAAAACGGAAGGTGGAAAATGATAAAATGGGTCGAAAAAAAAGCTATTTGATTATAGCACTCATCATGCTTTCTGTATTGCTGTTTTCAGGATGCAATAATTTTTTAAAAAAAGAAAATGAAAAAGAAAATAGACAACCCTTACATACAAGTGATACTATCTCTTTCCATGAAAATGAACATTTTATTATACCAAATAATGCGCAGGAACAGCTTGGATTTATTCCTGATACCGCAACTTCATTTACAGTTGATTCGAAACTGAAAAAAAAGTGGATGATTGATAATGAATCGGTTGATATTGTTTCTTTAAAATCTGGAATGAAACAATTCACGTTCAACTTTATCATTGATAGTCTAAAAGATAGAGATCGTCACTTTCGTCTGTTTATTTTCCATAATCAAAAATTTATCAAATTTTCGATTAACAATAAAAAATATACGTATTATGATATTCACATGAAAGGAAACGGATCCTTAAAAATTCCGATTCGTGTCCAGGTATCAAATAATTATGATTTTAGTGAGTATTTGCCTATTTTAATTGATAAAGATCAAAAACAATTTTTTACGGAAAACATACCTGTAACGAAGGTATTAGTAAGTAAAAGAAATAAAAATGATTTCTCTGAAATATCATCACATATAAAATTGGATAATGTTCAAAAGATATTTAAGAAGGAAAACAGTAAAAGCAACGAGTTTGGTCTGCCATCTGTTGTTTTGTTAAATGATCGTTTCACTCCTTTAAAAGTAGAAGAGGTTAATAAAGCACGGTATGTTCGAATTGATCAAAGTCCGCACAAAATGGTGGAGGAGATCATGTTTTTTGATATGGAAGGAAATATATATGGAGTAAGAGGAAAACAACCTCGTTCTTATACGCTTGAACAACCAAAAGATCAGGATTTTATCATCCCTATTCCAAAAGAAATCACTTTATCTAGCAAAGAGCGGTTTTTCTTGTTAATTAACAACAATCCAAGAGAAGAAAGTTTTATTCATCTAAATGATATAAAAAAAGGAAAAAGCAATGTTTTTCTAAACTTTGCCAATCTGTATGAAATACGATAAGGTTTATGAAACAACTAGAAGAAAAGAGGACGATATAGAGTCCGTATGTACTATCAAGCCAGAGAAAATGAAGAATATACGGGAGTGGTAACAACATATTCTTTCATGGTGTATCGATGATTATTAAGAAGCGGGGCGCCCGAATTGGCGCCCCTTCATTTGAAAGGAGTTAAAAAATTGGTTAAAATGGTAACGACCAATAAGGCAAGGGGGGAGGATTCAAGTTGGGCAAATGGATTTTTGGATTGTTAGCTGCCGTTGTTTTAGGGATCGGGTTTTTTGTAATGAGCGATAAGGATGCCCAAAGTGCCAAACCTGCCTCAAATACACAGCAATCGAAATTGGAACAAAAAGAACAACTGACTGTCGGAGTCGATCCGCATAATCATCCTGAATATAAATCGAATTTTGAGCTCTACTTTGCTCATCTGAATTCTGCTGTTCTTGTGGGCAAAGCAAATGTTGATAATGGCGGAAAGACTTTAAGTAACGAAGATTATAAGAGAATTTTAAACGATATCAGAAAGAACTTGGGCAATATCAAATATGACGGGGAAAAGAAAAATGAGTTGAACAGAGTGAAAAAGCTGGTGAATCAAGCGATTCAAAACAACGCAATCAAAGGCGATGAGATTTTTTACGAGATTCACCAAACCATTCATGAGTTGGATAAACACTTTAACACAACTTATTTTGTGGATGAAGTTCCAAACAAACAATCTGAAGCATCGTTTTTCATTGAGAAAAGTGAATTTGACGATGTATATACATGGTTGGCAAGCACGAAAAGGGATCTTCATTCTGACAAATACGCCCCGTTTAGAGATAGAGAGGGATTTTTGGTTCATATGGCATATGCCAGTTATGCGTACTCCAGACATTTTTACAATATCGAAGATAATATGTTTATAAAGATGAAATTAAGCGAGCTAATTAAACTATTTGGGAAAATGAAAAACGAATCTGATTCAAGAAAATATAATGAGTATATCGAACAATTTGATGCCATTTATGATGAAATCCAAAAAGAGCGACGCCTGTAAAGGGCGTTTTTTGTTTGCGTTTTATTTCAAAACATCGAAGGAGGAATTGATATGGCTGAATTCGTTCAAGTCATCGACCCCGGCCACGGCGGCCATGATCCCGGCGCTGTCGCGAATGGCTTACGTGAGAAAGATTTGACGCTGAAAATTGCACTCTATACGCGCGACTACATTCATGAGTTGTATGAAGGTGTAAAGGTCTATCTCACTCGTGACAAAGACGTCTTTGTCGGTTTGAGTGAACGCGCTGATTTTGCCAACCGCCTAAACGCGGATCACTTTTGCAGTATTCACATCAACGCCGGCGGCGGAAAGGGATTTGAGTCGTACATTTATAACGGCTCATATTCTAGCAAACCAAAAACGCAGGCATTGAGAAATGTTTTACACGATACCATTGTCGCCGAAACGAAATTGGTGAACTGAGGCAAGAAAGAAGCGAACCTTGCTGTTCTTCGCGAGACAAAAATGCCTGCCGTTCTGACCGAGAACGGGTTTATCGACAATAAGGACGATGCCGATTTTCTGAAGTCGGACGACAACCTGCGGAAGATCGCGCTGGCTCATGCGCATGGGTTGGCCAAAGCGCATGGATGGAAACCGAAAGCGAAGCCCACGTCAGCGGCAAATCCTGCGCCGAAAGCGTCTGCCGGCGAGAAGGTATTCTACCGAGTGGTGGCAGGTAGTTTCGTGGATCGGGAAAATGCGGAGAAGCGGGTAAGGGAATTGAAAGCAAAGGGGATTGAGTCTTTTATCGACGTCCATAAAAGCTAATTTCCTTTTAAACGGAGAGGGGGTGATTTAACATCTTTCCGAAAGAAGTCTCCCACTTCTAAACGAAGTGAAAGTGGGAGATGAATTTCGGTTAGGTATAGCCTAAAATTGTCTCTTTTTTGTGTATTACAATATAATCAGTTATAGAAAAAATATATCGAAAATCAAGGTATGAAGTGAGGTGATTGGATATGGCAAACAAGGCATACCACGAGTGTTGATTATCCAAAATTATACATACGCCTTCCATAAATTTGGGCATACTCAAACAAAGCAGCGGCCATCCCGGATTTCCAATCGAGAGGAAGCTGCCCAGAGAAAAAACGGCGAACGAAATGAAGGAAAGAGAGACGTTCGTCTGTTTTTTGGTTTGATCATACAGCCATCGCAACAGCACATACGCGATGAATGCCGCAAACAGTTGGTTGTATACCGCATTTTCCGTCGTGCCAAACAAGGTCGGGACATTCAGATATTGCTTCACCCAACGGAAAAAGATCTCAACAGTCCAACGTTGTTGGTACATGTCGGCAATGGTTTCCGCAGACGCATGGAAGAGGTTCGTCACGACCCGAATGTCGCGGCCATTCGCATCTCGAAAGATCACCACCCGGTGACGCTTGGTGGAGCGGCATTGTTTCGTCCCCAACTGGCACGTGAAGTCGGATTGAACCGATGAAGATGCGCTCGGAAGGCGGTTCAAGCTTTTTTTCTGATGAAGTTCGATGTTGTCCTTCATCCGAATGACAAAGAGCTGATGCTGCTCCACAAATCGATCGAGGCGTTCGATTTTGAAATACGCCCGGTCTTCCACCAGCACTTGTTGAGCGTTCGTCAACTGTTCTCCCACCGGGCCATCATGACGCAGTCCAATGGTTTCCACCACGTCTGCCGGCAGCGAGGATTCCGGCGAATACGCGACGTGCAGCTTCACTCCGGCGCGTTCGCCGTGATACGGCGCCCATGGTAGGCGGTTTTTCCCGACTGTGACGGTCGTCGAATCCACCACCCGAAGCGGTTTGGGAAACCGAAGCGAGCGGCGGGTTTGGCGGTTGCACTTGGAAATGATCAACGCCAACAAGCGTTTCATGATGTCATAGGGAACTTCTTTCGCTTTCTTGGATACAGTTGAATAATGAAATCGCGGCAATCCATACAGAGGCCCCACATCGGCTCCGTGACGAAAGCTTTTCCATTGATGCATGGCGGCCAGCAGGAAGAAGTGAATCAACTCGCGCAACGTAAAGATTCGAGACGAATCACGATACCCAACCGCTTCGGCAATCAGTTGAATCTCTTCATCCGAAAGTGTGAGTAAAATATTTGTGGGTGACATTCCGAAATGATCCCCGACGAGGGTTGCGAACTTTTGTTCGCGACGCTCGTCGGGGCCACCAAGCGAAGCGCGGTAGAAAAAAGCAAATGTCATGCAAAAAGGACTCTCTCCCTGCTATGATGGTGATTGTCAACATCAACCGAAAACAGGAGGGAGAGAGTCCATGAAACATCTTACCACAGAATGGCCTTTATTAAAAGAGCTGGAGGAACAATTAGTCAGAACTCTTCAAAAGGTGTTCGCTGTCTTGTTGGCGGCCCTTTTGGAGGAGATTGATCAACAACTGGCGGAAGCGCGGGACAAGCGCCGGTATCAGCTGAAAGACAAACGGCCGACTACGATCCAAACGCTGTTTGGAGAAGTGACGTTTCGACGGAACTACTACTATGACCGGCAAACGGGGAACTATACCCATACCCATCAAGTTAAGAATTTTGGTCTTTGTGCATCGTCAAAAACATGGTATCCTTTCTAACGAACACTCCACGTTAGAAAGGATTTTTTTCATGGAAAAACAAATGAAAGCATGGATTCAAACCATTCGTCAACTCTTTTCTCCCGAAGAATTAACCCGTCTCGCACGGAAAACAGGCTTTATCCGGCGGCAGCGTTCGTTAACAG
>NZ_BCPV01000109.1 GCF_001544135.1 Geobacillus zalihae NBRC 101842
TATTCACCGTCCTTGAGCGTCTTGGCATACTCGATGAGTTCTTTTCGAATAGCTGGTGGGATGCGGATCCGCTTCTCCTTTCTCGTCTTCTTCTCCCGCAGTTTCAAGTGTGTTTGCAGCAAATCTTCCTTCTTCAATTGCAATAGGTCTGATATTCTCAGTCCTGTGTTGATGCCGAGGACAAACAGGATGTAGTTGCGTTTGCTTCGTTGCAGCAAATATTTCTTCATCGCCGCGATCTTTTCCGGATCTCGAATAGGCTGGACAAAATTCATGATGAAGCCACCTCCTCACGGTACACTTCAATTTTCAAAGCGAAGGCAAGCTTGTAAAATGCCCTTGATTTCAACCGATAATATTTCCGCTCGCTCATGCCAAGCTCAGGATACACTTCATAGTCGTAGACATCTTCAAACGACATATATCGTCGGACAATAATGGCACGCTCCCATTTGCTTAGGCGATTTACTGCACTGGTAATCCGCCGGATATACTCTTCCCGCTCCCGCTCATAATCGACGTTACGGATTGCGATGCTTTCTGTTGAGGAGCGAAACTGATTGGACGATGCAGGCACAAGCGAGTAACACTGCGTGACCCTCGGCATTTCATCCAGCCGAAGCGTCAGCAAGTAGACGCGGTATTTCTCCAACGCCGCTTCCACCGCCCTTTTTGTGGCCGCACGATCAATCTCCGGCAGCATGAACTCTTTCAATGTTCTCCCTCCTATCGCTGGCGAAATGCGCCGCCTTTGCCTCGTCGATAGATTGGCCGGTAGGTGCCCATCAGCTCCTTAATCTCCCGCTCCGTCATCCGCTCCTCGTTCCGTTTCTGCTTCCGTTCTTTTCGGTTCCGCTCCGGATGATAGGTCATGTTATTGGCCTTGATCCATTTTCGCATTTGGTCTTGGATGGTGCGCATCTGTTTTCCCTCCCTTTGATCGCAAAAGAAAAGAGGACACCAATCATACAGAGATAGCCCTGCTACTCTGCACAATCAGTGTCCTCACGCTCTCGGTCTTGGACATATTTGGTTTTGATTCCATTATATCAAAACAGCCGCTTTTTGCAGCAAGATTCGGAACGTTTCTCGTCCCTTCGGCGTCACGAGTGTCTGCACATCAGCTCGTCCATTTCGTTCCCACTCCTTCAACTCAAATAAGGACGGTACGTATTGAGCATACGGCTTCAACTTTCCTTTTTGGTCTCGATATATATACTTTTTCTCCAGCAGCCAATCGATAAATGCCTTTGGTTTGATTTTCAGTTCCTTGGCCGTATCTCGGAAGTTTGTCAACAACCGCCGATCAACGAGTGCGTCAAAGTAGTCGGCTTTCGGTTGCATCGCCGCGATCTGTTCGTTTTGTTTTCGGACCGTTTCCAATGTGGCGCGAAAGAGAAGTTTGGTTTGTTCGTCCGCGTGTTTTAGATATGTCTCCACGAACAAATCGTCGTTTGCTACGTATCCGCCCGTTTTTCTAATTGTCGGAATGACTTCATGTGTGATCCATCGCTTAAACTGTTTAGCCTCTGATTTCCGGCTCCCTAGAATTAATGCATATAGTCCGGGTTCGTTCACAATGAACGTTTCTTGCTTTCTTCCTAACGAATCAGTGACCGGAATTAAACTCCGCTCATCTTCATCGAGTCTTTGGACTGCTTTCCTTGCATCAGCAATGTCTAAAATTTCACAAACATCTTTAGCAACAAACCATACTTCCCCGTCTTTTACAATCGTCCGCACCTGGCTGCCGCTGTAATTAAACACCTGCTGCAGATGATTCATCCGTTCTCTCCCTCCTTAAATTCCTTTATTGACGGCTTAAAAAACTTTGAAAGCAACATGTCCTGTCTTATGCAATATTTACATACATTTTCTGCGTTATAGTCGTACAACCATACTTGATAAACGTTCGTTGTGCAGCCGCATCTTTGGCACATGTTTACCGGATAAAAACGTTCTTTAGTTGAAAAGCAATGTGCGCAAACAGAATCATAATGTTCTTGTTCTTTGTTCCAACGAGGAATCAAAATTCCTCCACATTTACATTGGTGATCCCTTTTCTTAATTAAGTCAAAGATATATTTCGAATCAGTCTCGACAACCTCTTCGAGAAAATCAAAAATCGAAAGTTGCTGCATGTGCTCACCACCTAGAACGGAAAATCATCATCCGGCCACGGGCAGCAAGCTCCCCAGTTTGCCGGATCCGCACGCCAACGATTCGCTTCGATCTCTCTACACTTTTGCTGCAAGAAGTTGATAAATTGACACAATGTCTGGCTATCTGGTCGCCCCATTTGACTAATTGCAAAGGTGAGATATGTCTCAAGCATTAACGCATCGTCATCCGATATCGGCGGAAACATGATTGGCATTTAGATCACCTCAGTTTCAATTCAAAACAACTCGCTTTCTTCAAATTTAATCCGCGCCGTTTTTCCCTTTGCCGTTTCAACGATCGTAAAACCATGCTCAACTGCTTCCGCTACTTTAGCTTTTCCTTGCACGCCGTCAATGACAATCACAAGCACCTTCCCTGGCACGACTGGATGTGAAACCGTCATGTTATCTATATCAATCTGCAATTCTTGCGCTCTTCTCACTTGGATCCCTCCGCTGTGATATAATGATGTTGAGGCTGTCGGGAGGGATCCCGGCTTTTTTTGTCTCATTCAATAACTGTCCATCCGCGTCGGAGTCTGCTTTGTAGCTCATACTTGCGCAATGGCTCATATACATAAACCACATCGCGATTTTCTTTACGATATAACAAATACCATCTAGCTTTCCGCTTTCGACGCCTCATCTAGCGTTCACTCTCTCGCATAGCAGAATCTCTCGCACAATGCGCTCATCTAGTTCCCGCTGCATCTTAAACAACTTCGTCAGTTTCATCGGCGTGTCCCCCTTGATCTCGGCCAGCGCCAGTCAATGATTCGTCAGTTGTCGTCATCGTAGTATTTGCGCGGACGGTTTCGGTACGCTTCCAGTTCTTCCGGCGTGAGATAGCTGATTTTCACTGGCCCATGCAGTGATTGACGTTGTTTTTTCATGGTCTCTTCCCCCTAACCGTTGTTTCATTTCTTGCCGCGCCCGATGCTTATATATTTCCGGGCACTCTTCAAAACGAATGATGGTCACGAGCTGCTGTATGGTCGCCTTGGACCAATCCATGTGACTGATCACCTCTCGCTCGTTCGTATTCACGCTGAATCTCTTCTGTGGTCAGTTTTGAGAGCGCCCGGCCATCGCTGGCGGAAAAGATGCCTTGCCGGCGCAAATGCTGAATGAGCACGTACTTGAGCAGCATCACGCCGATCCCCTCCCTTCGGCTTGCAGCTTCGCAAACAACGTGTCAAGGCGTGAAACAGAATAGTCCTTGTCATTGATCCGCACCGTCAGCAAATTGGTTCTTGTGATGCCACAGTGCTCAAGGATATTGAGAAAATCCGCCTCCGAGCATACGCTGGCCGTCAATCCAGTCACCGATCCAACTCCGTTTCGGTACTCTAAACGGATCCATAACGGATAGCCCATCGACATCACCCATCTGGATTGTCTTTATACTTTTTGAGGCGTTCCTCAAGCTCTCGGCGCGCCTGTTCGACGTCAAAGTCGTCATCCTCCGGTTGGCTATAGTCCATCTTCAGCCAGTCCGGTACGATCTCGGTGCGCACTGGAGTCCGCATCTTTCGGCCGACGTCGGAAACAGTTGAGGCTTTACGTTTTTTCAGTTGTTGCTCCCGAAATGCCAATTGTGCCGCTCTCACCTGGTCAACGGTGCGATAGCCTTTTTCGAACCAGTCACGTAAAATGGTTTCAACGTATTTCCATGTCTTGGCCCCGTTCTCCACCGCGATTTTCAATGCCTCTAAGACCAATTCCTCGGACGTATCATCGACCCAAGAAACGATCTTTTCCCCTATGTAGCTGCCAACGGTGCCAAAGCCGTTCTGTTCAACGAATTGAATAATCTCTCGGAAGGAATGCGCGCGCGCGTCTTCTTCTACTTCTTCTTTTTTCTCTGTAGTAATCTCTGTGGTATTCTCTGGTATTGGTCTGTTCAAATTGAGCGCTTCGTCTGTCCAATTTGAACAGATGGACTGTTCATTTTGACCGGATGGACTGTCGATTTCGTCAGTCGTCTGCTCATTTTGAACAGTCGAAACGTCATTTTGATCAGTCGTCTGTTCATCTTGATTAGACGACGCGAATTCAGCCAATTTGTCGTAATCGATCCGATACCATTTTGTTTTATCGATCCTCGAGCGATTGAAATTCGCTGAGACGATGATCCCGATCTTCTCCAGTTTGGTGATGATCCGGCGAATCGTGCTTTCTGACCAGAAGGGAAATTGCTCCCGCCAGTCCTCGTACGTGTTATAGATCCATTTATAGCCGTCATGGACGTTTTCGCTTTTCTCGAGCCAGTAATGTAGCTGCTGAACAACGATGCTTTCGTTCAGTCCGATCGCCACGGCGAGTTGTGGTAAAATAACCAACGGCTGATCATCTAAAAGCAAGGTTGCCATGTCATCCCCTCCCCTTGAAAAAGCTGTTTTGCTATGGCATGATAAAAACTAGAGTTCTGAAATAAAAAACTGAATCCCGTCAACTTCGAACTCGGAGGCCATTTCATCGGCGATCCGACGGCACTCGGTTACAGTGAGCGCGTAGACGAGTGCCGTTTGGATCGTCTCGAAATGGCCGTTTTCCTTCACGACAAATTCCACTTCAAATAGCATATTCTTCGCCCTGGAAGCATATCGTAGAATGGGAGCTTCCGGCCCTCCTTTCTCAACCAGCATCA
>NZ_BCPV01000110.1 GCF_001544135.1 Geobacillus zalihae NBRC 101842
CTAGGCGCTGGAGCTAGACATCACGAAAAGCGGAGGCCGCAATGGCCAACTGTCGATACACAGCGCTTTCGTTTCGTTCGGTTTTGAGGGAATGAGAAATTCCTTCACTTGTTTTGCGCCTGCGTCTTCTAGCAGATTCAAGGAAGATGGATTCCTCGGCGCAAAGCTGCAAGGAAGCAGACTCAAGGCAGTCGCTTCGTTCAGTTTTGAAGGAATGAGAAATTCCTTCAAAAGCGCCTGTGCCTGCGTCTGCTAGCAGGTTCAGGGAAGCAAGATTCCTCGGCACAAGACTGCAGAGAAGTGAATTCAATGAAGTAGTCTCGTTTGCGTCTGCGTCTACAAGCGGATTCGGAGAAGCCGAATTCCTCGACGCAAACCAGCGAAGAAGCAGGTTCAAGGCAGCAACTTCGTTCCTTGAAAACTAGATAACCGGAAACGCAAAGGAAGAAGCCGAGAGCGCTGTAGGTTAAGCTAGAAAGGGCGCACGGTGGATGCCTTGGCACTAGGAGCCGATGAAGGACGGGGCAAACGCCGAAACGCTCCGGGGAGCTGTAAGCAAGCGTTGATCCGGAGATGTCCGAATGGGGGAACCCACTGTCCGTAATGGGACAGTATCCATGCCTGAATCCATAGGGCATGGAGGGCACACCCGGGGAACTGAAACATCTTAGTACCCGGAGGAGAAGAAAGCAAACGCGATTCCCTGAGTAGCGGCGAGCGAAACGGGAACAGCCCAAACCAAGAGGCGTGCCTCTTGGGGTTGTAGGACCGCTCATTGTGGGAGTGAGAAAGGAACGGGGTAGACGAACCGGTCTGGAACGGCCGGCCAGAGAAGGTGACAGCCCTGTAGTCGAAACTTCGTTCCCTCCCGAGCGGATCCTGAGTACGGCGGGACACGGGAAATCCCGTCGGAAGCAGGGAGGACCATCTCCCAAGGCTAAATACTCCCTAGTGACCGATAGTGCACCAGTACCGTGAGGGAAAGGTGAAAAGCACCCCGGAAGGGGAGTGAAAGAGAACCTGAAACCGTGTGCCTACAAGTAGTCAGAGCGCGTTCATGCGTGATGGCGTGCCTTTTGTAGAATGAACCGGCGAGTGACGATGGCGTGCGAGGTTAAGCCGAAGAGGCGGAGCCGCAGCGAAAGCGAGTCTGAACAGGGCGAAAAGTACGTCGTCGTCGACCCGAAACCAGGTGATCTACCCATGTCCAGGGTGAAGGCCGGGTAACACCGGCTGGAGGCCCGAACCCACGCACGTTGAAAAGTGCGGGGATGAGGTGTGGGTAGGGGTGAAATGCCAATCGAACTTGGAGATAGCTGGTTCTCCCCGAAATAGCTTTAGGGCTAGCCTCAAGGGAAGAGTCTTGGAGGTAGAGCACTGATTGAGCTAGGGGCCCTCATCGGGTTACCGAACTCAGTCAAACTCCGAATGCCAATGACTTATCCTTGGGAGTCAGACTGCGAGTGATAAGATCCGTGGTCGAGAGGGAAACAGCCCAGATCGCCAGCTAAGGCCCCAAAGTGCACGTTCAGTGGAAAAGGATGTGGAGTTGCAAAGACAACCAGGATGTTGGCTTAGAAGCAGCCACCATTTAAAGAGTGCGTAATAGCTCACTGGTCGAGTGACTCTGCGCCGAAAATGTACCGGGGCTAAACGTGCCGCCGAAGCTGCGGGATGACCGTTGGTCATCGGTAGGGGAGCGTTCTAAGCGCGCCGAAGCGAGACCGGAAGGACTCGTGGAGCGCTTAGAAGTGAGAATGCCGGTGTGAGTAGCGAAAACAGAGGTGAGAATCCTCTGCACCGAAAGCCTAAGGTTTCCTGAGGAAGGTTCGTCCGCTCAGGGTTAGTCGGGACCTAAGCCGAGGCCGAAAGGCGTAGGTGATGGGCAACAGGTTGAGATTCCTGTACCACCTCCTCACCGTTTGAGCAATGGGGGGACGCAGGAAGGTAGGGCGAGCAGGCTGCTGGAATAGCCTGTCCAAGCGGTTAGGCTGCCAGATAGGCAAATCCGTCTGGCATAAAGGCTGAGCCGTGATGGCGAAGGGACCATCGGTCCCGAAGTCCCCGATCCTACACTGCCAAGAAAAGCCTCTAGCGAGGTGAGAGGTGCCCGTACCGCAAACCGACACAGGTAGGCGAGGAGAGAATCCTAAGGTGCGCGGGAGAACTCTCGTTAAGGAACTCGGCAAAATGACCCCGTAACTTCGGGAGAAGGGGTGCTCTCTTGGGTGATGAGCCCGAGAGAGCCGCAGTGAAAAGGCCCAAGCGACTGTTTATCAAAAACACAGGTCTCTGCGAAGCCGAAAGGCGACGTATAGGGGCTGACACCTGCCCGGTGCTGGAAGGTTAAGGGGAGCGCTTAAGCCGCAAGGCTGAAGGTGCGAACCGAAGCCCCAGTAAACGGCGGCCGTAACTATAACGGTCCTAAGGTAGCGAAATTCCTTGTCGGGTAAGTTCCGACCCGCACGAAAGGTGTAACGACTTGGGCACTGTCTCAACGAGAGACCCGGTGAAATCATACTACCTGTGAAGATGCAGGTTACCCGCGACAGGACGGAAAGACCCCGTGGAGCTTTACTGCAGCCTGATATGGAATTTTGGTATCGCTTGTACAGGATAGGTGGGAGCCTGGGAAGCCGGAGCGCCAGCTTCGGTGGAGGCGGCGGTGGGATACCACCCTGGCGGTATTGAAATTCTAACCCGCACCCCTTAGCGGGGTGGGAGACAGTGTCAGGTGGGCAGTTTGACTGGGGCGGTCGCCTCCCAAAAGGTAACGGAGGCGCCCAAAGGTTCCCTCAGAATGGTTGGAAATCATTCGGAGAGTGCAAAGGCATAAGGGAGCTTGACTGCGAGACGGACAGGTCGAGCAGGGACGAAAGTCGGGCTTAGTGATCCGGTGGTTCCGCATGGAAGGGCCATCGCTCAACGGATAAAAGCTACCCCGGGGATAACAGGCTGATCTCCCCCAAGAGTCCACATCGACGGGGAGGTTTGGCACCTCGATGTCGGCTCATCGCATCCTGGGGCTGTAGTCGGTCCCAAGGGTTGGGCTGTTCGCCCATTAAAGCGGTACGCGAGCTGGGTTCAGAACGTCGTGAGACAGTTCGGTCCCTATCCGTCGCGGGCGCAGGAAATTTGAGAGGAGCTGTCCTTAGTACGAGAGGACCGGGATGGACGCACCGCTGGTGTACCAGTTGTCCCGCCAGGGGCACCGCTGGGTAGCTATGTGCGGACGGGATAAGCGCTGAAAGCATCTAAGCGTGAAGCCCCCCTCAAGATGAGATTTCCCACCGCGTCAGGCGGGTAAGATCCCTCGAAGATGACGAGGTCGATAGGTCCGAGGTGGAAGCGTGGCGACACGTGGAGCTGACGGATACTAATCGATCGAGGGCTTAACCTAACAAGAAAAGTGGAGGCGCCGCGGCTTCTTCCCGAAACGGTTATCTAGTTTTGAAGGAATGAACTTCCTTCACCATTACAACGCGGAAGTAGTTCAGTGGTAGAACACCACCTTGCCAAGGTGGGGGTCGCGGGTTCGAGTCCCGTCTTCCGCTTCCCAATATGCGCTCGTAGCTCAATTGGATAGAGCATCTGACTACGGATCAGAAGGTTAGGGGTTCGAATCCTCTCGAGCGCGTTTATTAACTAACTTCAAAAAAAGATATTGACAAAAAAACAATTAGCGATTATATTTTTATTGCAGTCGTTTCTAAGACAAGTCCTAATGATATTGATCATGCGGGTGTAGTTTAATGGTAAAACCTCAGCTTCCCAAGCTGAAGTCGTGGGTTCGATTCCCATCACCCGCTTTCCTTTATTTTATCGTGAATATCGTATGGATATTGTTCCAGCAGCTCAGCTGGATAGGGCAACGAGCAAAGTCATCTTCGAAATGGCTACGAGTTGTCCCGACGCACCAAGCTTCCTTGAGTAGGCTTGTAGAGGAAGGGACAGCGGGAATGTTGGGGTGTCCTGTTGATTATGTCCCAGTAGCTCAGCAGGATAGAGCAACGAGCAATAGCTTCTTTGAAACAACTGCGAGTTGCCCCGACGCATCGGGCTTCTTCGAATCGGCTTGTAGAGGAAGGGGCAGCGGAATAATGAGAGTGTCATGATTGCTATGTCCCAGTAGCTCAGTAGGATAGAGCAGCGGCCTTCTAAGCCGTCGGTCGGGAGTTCGAGTCTCTCCTGGGACGCCATTTCCATACGAAAAGAACGCGCAAAAGGCGCTGGAACGAAGTTCTCCGATCGCCAGGGAAGAAGATTGATTCCATGTGCGAGAGGGGAATTTTTTATTTGGTTATAAGAGCCGACAGTGGGAATATTGGCGTGTTCTGTCGATGATGTCCCAGCAGCTCAGTAGGATAGAGCAACGAGCAAAGGCTTCTATGAAACAACTGCGAGTTGCCCCGACGCATCCATCTTCTTCGAGTAAGCTTGTAGAGGAAGGGGCATCGGCCCTAAGCCGTCGGTCGGGAGTTCGAGTCTCTCCTGGGACGCCACTTACATACGATCGGTTCGGGTTAACAGTGCTGAAACCCTTGATATGACCGCGTTTGCGGTCATTTTTCATTTTTTGGGAATCCCGAAAAAAACGATAGAATCCGAAAAAATTTTGCATGAATTTTGCACGGCTATTTAGCATGGTACAGCTCCTCCATTGCAAGGTCAACTTGCCGAGACTCTTTTTGCTCCATCTCATCTAAAATATGAGAGTACGTTTGCAGCGTGGTTACAATATCTTTATGTCCAAGACGCCGAGAAACGTATTTGATATTCACTCCCTCTAGAAATGTTGATG
>NZ_BCPV01000111.1 GCF_001544135.1 Geobacillus zalihae NBRC 101842
ATATTCAGAATTTAACTTCTTCTTATAATTGATAACGCGGTAAAAATATAGAGTGTAAATTAAAAATTTCCAATAATGATTTATAATTGTACATGTAACAGATAGCAATGAAATCTATACCAACGCGGCTGCTCTACCCCGTTAATCTTTAATTGATCAAATACCCATTCAACGCATTATGGAGATCAAACAGACACTTTTCAAATCCAGTTTTCAAGAAGACAGCAATCACATAACCATAGGCACCTTTTGTTTCTCCACTATTCCAGCGGTTAATCGAGAAAACAAAAAGAATTCTCACTTGTTCAACCGTTCTTTATACCTTTAAACTAGTAATACCGAGTTGAAATGACCCATTTTGTTTGGGGATCATACTACAAGAATGTTTCAAAGGGCCGTACCATCCACCATGATCACTTTCAGAGATTAAACACATACATCGTTTAAGAGATGATGATGAACGTCAGAAAATTCTTGCTTTTGAAAGCATCGGCTGGTCCTTGAAGAGGTGGACAGATGAGAGACTCATAAATACATCAAAAATAGCAAAAACAGCGGAAGATGTTCATCAACTGCTACAAAGAATCGATCGTAAAGCACGTTTTCCAAAATAAACATTTAATCAATTACCTTTTTAGACACCTGTGATCTTCCCGCCACATAAGGTATTTCCAGAAAAAAGTTGATCGATGCATCGAAATAAAGCCTCTAAAAGAGGATCGATTTCATCGGTGTATTCGATCAAAGAATTGGAACTCTTGATAGTGTCACCCCTTTGAAGTTTTTTAGTAACTGTATATGATTCCCAATAAGAGTGGATTTTTTGTGTCCCTTTATTCATCCGTTATGCGTTTTGCAACCCGTTCCTTGATTTAAAATAATCTCGTTTTAGAATAGAGTATATAGCCATATCCCTAAATTTACCTTTAATATACCAATGTTCTCTCATAACCCCTTCAAATTGCATCCCTAACTTTTGTAAAACTCTTAAAGATTGAACATTTTCAATCATAGCAAATGCCTCAATTCTGTTTAATTCCATCTTGTCAAAACCAAATTCAATGATTTTATTAGCCGCTTCAACTGCTAATCCCTTCCCCCAATACTTATACGATAAAACAAAACCTATCTCAGCTTTATGATGATTGGGTAACCATTTAACTATATCAATTGTCCCGATCATTTTATTGTCTGCTTTTGAAACGATTCCCCACGGAGCTAAACTACCTTCTTTATAAGACTTAATTACAAATTCTAAAAATTGAATTGAATCTTCAATGGTATGATGAGGTCTCCAAGGTAAATATTTGCAGTTTTCCGGATTTGACGCATAATCAAATAAATCATATGCATCATCTAACGTTAATTTTCTTAATATTAAACGTTCAGTAGTAAGTGTAGGCAAATCCCCAAATACATCTTTAATCTTCAAATTCCTCAACCCTTTCTATACCTATATTTTAATATTCCTTCTGTGTCTTAAAACACTTATATAGGTGCAACCAAAACGTTTAACATATCTTTGACAGAAAAGCCACTTATCGATTTTTCGACTGTCGAGGGCAAGCCTTTGCTTGCCTCCGTCACGCCAAGGCATGACGGACGACTGAACAACCACCCGCTTCTCAGACCCATACATGGGGCTGAAAGCGGTGTTGTTCGGTCGTTCGACAGTCGATCCAATGCTCAGTAAAAGCTACCAATGTGAAAACTTCAAATTGCATCTATATAATTCAAAAAAGTGTTTATCCACCAGACTCTCGGCATACTCGCATTATATACTGGCTTGAACATTAATACAAAACCGTGGAAATTCTTTATTACAGCTTATATACCTTAAACCCGTGGTGCTAGTTGAGCGCTAGCGCTCAACTAGCCCGAGAACAACAAGTGAGTAAGCCAGTAAAATACCATCCAGTGCCGTTTCAAATCCAGAAACCGAGTTCGCGCGAATCTTGGTGATCCGATACGAATCGACTAAAATCGAAAACACGGTTTCCACCACTTTACGTTTTCGCTTCATCCATTGTTTCCATGCATCCGATTGGCGAATTCGCTGATTGTTTCGGACGGGCGTCCAAAACGCGACTCGGTGCTCTTCGTACAGCTTCTTTCGCAGCGTTTGGCTGATATACCCTTTGTCACCGAAGTTATACGGATGTGGAATTTGCGTCATGACGGTTTCAGCGGCCACCCGGTCGTGACAAGACGCTTCGGTGACAACATATCCCATCGGCAGCCCTTGATCAGTCACTTGAAGGTGCAGCTTCAATCCGTAGTACCATTGCTTTTTGGAAGCGCAATATCCGATGTCTGCCATCTCTTGAAATTGTTTGACGCGATGCATTCTTGCCGTATGGCACAACGGGAGCGGCAAGCTGTCAACGACGACATAGGCATGATGTTGACCGCGTTTTGCCAGCTCATGACGGATCCATTTGATGGCGAAACCAAGCGCCCGGCAACGGCGGTTGTATCGGGAGCGTTCAAGAAACGAGCCGTTTGTGAACAAATTTCCCGTGACAAAACGATGCCATGCCCGTTCGGATGTAAAACCGAGCAGCTTTCCTAAAAGATGAATGGCGATGATGACAGCGTCCTCTTGCTTTACCAAATGGCGATTTCGACGGTGAAGATGCACCTGAATGCATGAAAGTTGGGCAGAAACAAAAACGAAAATGGCGGCATATTGCTTTTGAATCTTGGCTCGATCTGTAGTAAAATGAAAGTGCTCTTGCATGGGGATTCTCCTTTCGAATGGCAGGTCGCACTTTCATTCTACAGGAGATCCGCCAGCAAGGGCTATTTTTATGCTTGCTCAAGTTTATCTAGCACCACGGGTTAAGGAAAGATACCTCGCCTCCGGCACGGCGTCTTTCCCCGACACAACCTTCATCTCGTCACTGTTGAATATATTTGTCAAACACAAAGCCGAAATCCTTCACCGTATAGTTCTTTTTCGCTTCCGTCAGCCAACGAAACGCGTATTCATTCACGGCCTGAAAATCCGCCGACACATTGGCCCCGTCGCCGCGCATGTTGGCAAACACCTTGGCCGCCAGTTCCAAACTCCGCTCCGCATAGTTGAACTTCGTTTCGTTTTCATGGCAAATGTCCGCGATCGCCAGCAGCGATTTATACAAATCTTTCAATTCCTCAATATGCTTTTTATGCACATCAATCGAATAGGAGTGCGACCCGATTTTGAATTTGATTTCCGCGTCCAAGTCGACCGTCCCGGCTGTTTCGAGCGACACGTCGGAAATCGGATGCTTGTAGTAATCGTAGCGGCGCAGCGTCCGTTTTTTGCTCGCGGCGCTCGTGCCGTCCAAATGAATGAGCGCGCGGTTGGTGAAGCAATACTCATCCGATTTCGATTTGATAAGAAAATAGATTTTTTCTCCATCCTCGTGCATCACATAATCATCGGCATCGACTTTGTCATAGTCTTTCGGCTGAATGACCGCACCGATGTCGCTTAGCCCAAGCACATCGGCGGCGACTTTTCCAAACATGCTCATGTTCCCCCGGCTCCTTCCATGTTTTATCGGCGCTCGCCTATTGGCGGATGAACGGCGTTTTGCCTTAACAAGGCGCCGTAATCTCATACCTTTCATCTATGTAATACGTCGAGATCGGAAAAACGTTTCATCGCCTCTAAAAATCAAAGACCCGACGCCTTTTATGACGGCGTCAGGCTTTACAAGCGACTACAGTTCCCCGCTTAGACGGGAGTCTTTGTTCGTGAGTCGCAAAAAGATCAGGTAAAATTCAACAACAGCAAATCCGCCCCAAACGCCGTGGCCAGTTCGGCGTTGGTGACCGCCGGATACAGCGGCGCAAATTCCCCGACGACTTCCGCGACGATCACCCTGCCTTCTGACGCTTGAATCGATTGTTTTAACACATGGTGCAATCCGACTGGAATGAGCAGCCGGTTGAGGAACCCGAAAATGCCGACGCCAACCGCCCCGGCGCCGACGATCCAATGGCCGACCGCGTTGATGCCATCTTGAATCGGCGGCCATACATAGCCAAAAATCAAGGCAAGCACGAGCATGACAAGCGATGTCACGATCGGCACAAACCGCCGGCCGCCGAAGAAGCCGAGCCAATCCGGCAGCTTGATATCATGATAACGGTTATATAAAAGCCCGGCGATCACCCCGGAGAGGATGCCGCCCAACACAGACATATTGATGTCCTTATCAATCGCGGCGGCCCCTTTTGTCAAGACAAAGTAACCGATCGCGCCGGCCAGAGCGGCGGCGCCGTTGCCATCTTTCGCAAAACCGATCGCCACGCCGATGGCGAAAATGAGCGCTAAATTGGAAAACACTGCATCGCCTGCGGCGGCGATAAACGGAATATTCAG
>NZ_BCPV01000112.1 GCF_001544135.1 Geobacillus zalihae NBRC 101842
GCTTTTTGCTTCGGCCAAAGCGACCTCAGCTTTTCTATTGCGCTTCGTTTCGTTCAGTTTTCAAGGAACGAGCTATCCTTTCTTCGTTCGAGGAACTTACTTCCTCGAAAGCGACTCTTAAAATATATCACCTTTTTTGTTTTTTGTCAACACATTTTTTACTTTTGAGTCAGTCAAGAGTTGGTGGAGCCCTTTTTTCGGTTATATTGTAAATAGCTATAATAGCTATATAAATGCACCTCGAAAAGTTAACTTCTCGATTACGCAACACACCCCAAGCGTCGCAACACGTCTTCCGGGCGTTTCTGAATGGAATGAACAAATCGTTGAACCGCTCGCAGGATCTCATGGCGGTCTTTGTGAAAGGCGTTGGCGGACACCGTATCCTTCAGCCATTTCCACAAACGCTCGATCGGGTTGAGCTACGGCGAGTAGGGCGGGAGATACAAGAAATGAAAACATGGTCCTTCTTCCCGCAAAAACTCCTTCACCATTCGAGCGTGATGAATCCGGGCATTGTCTAGAACAAGCGCCATGATCCGGTTGGGATGCCGCTCTTTGAGTCGGCGCAAGAAACCCAAGAACGTCGTGGCGTCGGCGGCCTCTGCTTGGTGAAGCACGGTGTCCCATCGTGGACGTTCACGGCGCCAAATACCGAAATATGGGCATGATAGCCGAATATCGGCACTCGTTTTTGATAGCCAGTCTCGGACCAAGCGGATCGCAACACATGATAAGAGCGGATATGCATTTCATCGATGTACAAAGAACGGCCTCTTCGGTCTCCTTAGTGATCAAGTTTTTTATCAGATCCATTTGTTTTTCAAATGGCTTTTGCTCATCCGGATTCCCTTTCGCCAGTGTGTACGTCGAGCGAGTCCATGACAGACCTTGACGGTGCAGGAGTTTTCGCAGCGCTTCACAGGAAATGGAAACGCCGAAGTGCTTTTCCACATAGGACGGCAGGAGTTTAGTGTTCCACGCCGAAGCTACATCCCACCCCAGTTCGGCGGAGTCGTGGCGAGCACGAGCCGCTTGATCTCTTTCTGCTGTTCTTCCGTGAGAAACAGCTCTCATCCGGGCGCGAAATCCCAATGAAGCAAGAGGTCCACCCCCATACCCATCAAGTTAAGAATTTTGGTCTTTGTGCATCGTCAAAAACATGGAACATGTGTACATCGGACATGAACGCTTGTACGTTCCACGGTTGGTTTTCCGCCGTCTGACGGCGGAAGAATGACAAAAACGGATGGGGTATGTGCAGGAAAAGTATGTCTATAGCACCACGGGTTAATAATTATATTTTAAATTACCATGTTTAATTTGTACTGTACCAGAACCGTCATTTTTAAATCTAAATGCATAACTACCGGGATGCTTTACCAGTGTAGTGTCTCTCCAATCAAGTGCAGCCCAGCCAGCCACATCTCTCCATACAACTTTACCAGTATATACTTGACCTAGTTTATAAACTTCTACTGCAACTGCCTCAGGTCTATTAATTAGTTCAAATTCAAAAATCCCAGGATTATAAAAATAGTATCCACCATTAATCCAAACGTAATTTGAAAAAGTGGTATTGCCAAAGGAGTATTTTTTAATGCTCTGAGCAGTTACTGTTTGTTCTGCTATAATAGATTTTGTTTTAGGGTCATCTGTTTCGATGGATTTCTCTTCAAGATTAATCGTTTTGATAAGATTATTATTTTCATCATAAATTTCAACTCTTGGAGCTTTATCTCGGTTAATTGCTTGATCATTTACTTGAGCATTTACGGCGTTTGATTCAAATATAAACAAAAGAATAGTCGCCAATGTAATTATAATATGATGAATCTTTTTCATCATTCTCATATTTTTCTCATCCTTTCATTCATTTTTGAACATTTATCTCCACAACATTAGCATTTATTACATATAAAAATTGACTCTTCACCAGGAATATATGCTTGACAAACAATGCAATTTCCTACAGGAGGATAGGCAAAACCATTAATGCGCAACCAATAAGAACAAATGAATCAACTTGCGCAACGCAAAGTTTCGGGCCAAATCACAATCCCTAACTGCTTCAGCCATCCGTTGAATTTCTTCATCCGAAACAAGTTTTTGCATCAAACTTGGAGGTGTGCTATGCTTGTTTATAGAGCACCGCCTGAGTTTGTTTGAATCGTTACTCATCTTCTACAGCAAAGGCACTCTTCTGTCTTTTGAATTTTATTGGATAATCAACAAGCCTAGCTTGATATACATTAAGGGAGGTATTGTTGTTTTGTGTATTATTATTCAATTTGGATTAGCCGCTATTTTACTTTTATTTTCTACTCTAGCTGCTTGGTATGAAGGCAGTGCAATATTAGATAATCCTTGGGAATGGAAGTATTCAACACCGTTTTCCCAAATGATGTATGGTCAAGTACATAGTAAAAGTCATATTTCGCAACTTGACTACTTTGTATACTCCGCTAAATTTCACCCCTTTTTTCCAATTATCATGGCAATAAGTAGTTTATACTTATTAATTCTTATTGGATACTATTTATTAAAACCACAGAATAAGAAATTTGCTTGTTTTCTATTCATTTTAGGAGGAGGCTTATTCCTGCTTGGTTGCTTTTTTATGGATTCTACCACAACAGGTGGAAAAATCTTTTTTTATATTTGGTTAGTGAGTGGCTCTTTGTGTACTGCAACAGCTATAACAACTTATTTCCAAGTATTAAATCGCAATCCCCGGCGCTAGATAAACTCAAACAATCATAAAATAGGGCTCTTCACCACAACATGTACTTGACAAGCAATACGGTTTCCTGCACAAAGATGTGCCAAAATCACGGATTTGTTGATTTTCCCTCACAAGCATAAATAGGGTATGTTCAGAAAAAATCAAGTACAACTTTTGGTGAAGAGCCTAAAATAGCCATTTCTGGTGAACCCTCTACTAGAATGGAAGTGTCACCTAACATTTGAAAGGAGAGGTCACCATGTAAGAGCACTTTCATTTTACTACAGATCGAGCGAAGATTCAAAAACAATATGCATCGAGAGTCAGTCAAGACTTTGTGGAGAACATTTTTTCGGTTCACTACGGGCGTTGTCAATCACTAGTTAGCGAACCATTTTCAGGAATTCATATCGTAAGCGCTTTCGGACTCTCATCCCTCATCTTGAGGCGATGATACGATATTCCATTTTTTTACACCCAACCACCATCCCGGAGCGCCGACAACGCTTGATGGATCGGTGTCCCGGATGACCGCTGCAGACACGGTAGATTCTGACGCACCACATCTGCCCATAACCGTCCGGCCTTCCGCTTGGCCTGTTCGATCCGCTTGGACTTTGTTGAGGCCGAGGCCGCCGTTCGGGTCTCTTCTTCCTCCACCAACTGCCCATTTCTCCGCCAAATCCCGTCGATTCGGGCCGCCATCGCCCTCAGAAACGCCCGAAGCCCTTGGTCTTTCCAGCTGCGGCGGGATTTCACCCGATGCGCAAACCGGCTCATCACACTCTCCGCATGGCCCATCGGACGCATGCCGGTCGTCTCCACCCCTTGCTCCGACAGCCACCCCCGATAGTCCCGGATGCATCCCGGCATCGACTCGATCCGGCGGATCATGGCAGCCAGCTGCTTCTCTTTCGCTTCGTCCTCCAACGTGCCGACCGCGCTGTTCAGCTCCACGAGAAGCCCTTCTTCGTCTTGTTTCGCCAGCTTCTTCCGCACCTCCCGCCAACGCGGATGGCCGGACAGACACTGACGCAGCTCCCGCGCCACATGAAATCGATCCAGCTGAAAGCACGCCCGCTTCCCAAAATACTCCCGGCAGGCCGTGATCCACGACGCCGCGTCGCCGTTGATGACCAATAGGTCTTGGCACGGATCATAGGCATATTCCTTCATCAGCCACTCCTCAAACCGTTCCCACACGTCCCCCGTCCCTTCATGGAGGTAGTGGCGCCGGTTCACCAGCTCAAGCTGCGACCCGTTTCGTCTCCATCCCTCGTGAACCGCCAGGATTTTCTCTTCTTTCGCCCGTTTCCCTTTCCCCTGGCGGGAAATAAACAGTCCATCGGCCTCCACAAACAGCACCCGGCCGTGCCGTTTGGAAACAGGGTGATGCAGCGAGACAGGGGCCTCCAGCACCAGTTGGCGAATCGCCTCGTGGCTGAGG
>NZ_BCPV01000113.1 GCF_001544135.1 Geobacillus zalihae NBRC 101842
CCGAGAAGGAGTTAAGCGGCGGTGTCAATTTTCTTGTCTTCTCTCTTATGCAAGGAATCACGTTTGCTGCAGGAGTCTATGTCGTACTAGCAGGCGCACTGGTCACAGGTGCGCCGCCCATGGGGTACATCCTAACCCGATGGGACGGGGTGATGACACCCCCCTAAACTTGGGCGTTGTCCGAACCAGAAATGGATGAGGACGCAAACGATCCAAGAATCCCATGCCTTTAAGCGTGTGGAGTGTCAATCTACTTTCTTCAGCAAATACATCTCCTCCTCCACTTTCGCGATGCGGCCAAGTTGATAATCAAGCCGCTGATGAATGAGGGAGATGTCTTCTTTTGTCGCCATTTGCTCGCGAAGGCGGGAAAGATCGTCTTTTGTGGCCATCTGCTCGCGAATGCCGGCCATTTCTCCGCGGAGGCTGGCGATTTCATGGCGCATGCCGTCTTGAATGCTGTGCTGCTCGAGTTGATTGTCGCGGATCGCTTTGATCATGTCCGTGTTTTCTTTCATCTGCTCTTTCAGCCAGCGCAACTCTTCTTCCTGCTTGTCCATCCGTTGTTCCAGTTTGTCCATTCGTTGTTCAAGTTGGCCCAATTTTTGCTTCACCGTTTGCATGTCTTGCTTCAGGACGGACATGTCATCGACAAGCCCTTGAACAAGTGTGGTTAACTGCCGCAACAGCCCTTCCATGAAGAAACCTCCCTATCGAGAGGGGATTTTGCTTGGGGCGTTTCAATCATGAAACGTGAGGAGTCCGAGATGTGGAAATAGAGGGGAAACGCCTGCAAGCTCATTATATCATGGCTTGGCTAGGCCATCATTCCTAAATTGAGGGAAAGAAAAGGGATAAAGAGGGGGTGTGTTGAATACGTCATTAGCAGAAGTTTTGGCAGTTTGAAGAAAATAGATGGATGGGAGAGGGAGCATGAACGGATGGACGAAGGGGAAAAACGCGGCGCTTCTGTGTATGGCGTCGATCTTTTTATTTTCCTGCGGCAACGCAGCTGATCGCGGCGCCGAGGAAGTGCTGGCGGCGCCAAATGAACCGGCGGGGCAAACCATCGAGCATCCGCCGCTGCCGAGTCCGATCGATAAGATGGTGATAGCGTCAGCCTCTGCCAAACAAGCGGCGCCGAACCCGAACGAAGTGCGCATCACCATCAGCGCGGCGGGCGATGTGACGCTCGGGCGCGATGAAAATTATGGCTATGCGTATTCGTTTGATGAAGAAGCAAAGAAGCACGGCTTGCGCTATTTTACGAAATACATTGAGCCGATCTTCAAAAAGGACGATTTTACGACCGTCAATTTGGAAACGACGCTGACGACCTCGACGCGCAAGGCAAGCAAGACATTTCGTTTCCGCGGCCACCCGAGTTATGCGAAAATCTTAACTTATGGCGGCATTGAGGCGGTGAATCTGGCCAATAATCATACATACGATTACTTGCAAAAAGGATATAACGATACGATCGCCAGTCTAAAAAAAGAAAAGATCGGTTATTTCGGCCGTACGCTTCGGCTCATGAAAACGGTCAAAGGCATTCAAGTCGGGGCGCTCGGCTATGAAGGTTGGAGCAATACCCGCACGTTGCGCAAGCAAATCGCCAACGATATTCGCACGCTTCGGAAACAAGGAGCCGACATCATTCTAGTCCATTTCCACTGGGGAGTGGAACGAAGCTATGTGCCAAACAGCACGCAAAAGGCGCTCGGCCGCTTTGCGATTGACAGCGGCGCCGATTTGGTCGTCGGCCATCACCCGCACGTCGTGCAAGGGATCGAGGAGTACAAAGGCAAATTTATTGTCTACAGTTTAGGGAATTTTATGTTTGGCGGAAACAAAAACCCGAGCGACAAAGATACGTTTGTTTTCCAGCAGGTGTTTTCTTTTCAAAACGGCAAGCGGACGGCCAAAAAAGAAATCCGCGTCATCCCGTTTCGCATTTCATCGGTGACGACAAGGAACAACTACCAGCCGATGCCGTTAGCGGGAGGGGAAGCAGCCCGAGTGAAACGGAAAATTGTCTCGCTGTCGGCGAAAATCAAAAAGCCGACTTGGACCGCGTACGAAGTGAAGTAAAAAAGGATGGCCCTTCTTTCGGCCATCCTTTCGCTTTTTGCAAGGTTAAGAGCGATCATTGATTAAGTTGGCGACGAGCACGTACCGCTGCGGAGCAGGGCCGACGTAGCGGAACGGATAGCACGTGGAAACGGTGAGTGTCGCTTTCGGCTTTGGAACGATGACCGTCCGGTCGTCGGCGTCGACGATGCGCACTTTGCGCACTTTATAGGTGAATGTGCCGGCGGACGTACGGACGATCAAGAGATCGCCTTGGCCGACTTCGCCAAGACGGCGGAAGACCGTGTCGCGATGGCCAGAAAGCACGCAGTTGTCCGCCTCTCCTGGCAGGACACTGCCGGCGTAATGGCCGACCCCTTTTTCCAACTCGTCTTCATCTGTACCGTGGTAAATCGCTAGGCTCATGTTGAGCTTCGGGATGATGAGTTCGCCGATTTGTTCGCCGATTTTGGGCTGTTTTGGGTAGAGTGAACTTTGGATTTGCATCGGCGCATCGCCTGTTTGTCTCTCTATTTCAACAGACAGCGGTTTGACCGCCTCGAGGCCGTTTTTCCACTTCAAGCCGCTAACGGCGGCTACGGCGATTCCAGCTGCGATCAAGCTTGCTCCAAAAAAGCGCACGAGCCGTTTCCGGTTCATTTATTTCGTCTCAACTCCTTGGCGGAAGCGGACAAGGAATGCGCCGGCACCGATGAAGGTCAAACCAAAAAGCATATAAGCGGCATACGGGGATGCCGTCTTCGGCAGTTTCGCTCCGGCTTCGGTCCGCTTCAGCGGTTTCGGCGGCGCCGGTTTCACCACTTTTTCGATTTTCGCTGCCTGGCCGCTCTGTTGCAAGTCTTCGCCGATTTCATCGAATATGTCGGAGGCAAACATCTCTTCGGTCACGACAAAATCAGCCAGCAGCTCGCCTTCGGTGCTGTAAATTTCAACAAGCAAATCGTAGCCGTTCGCTGATTCCATTGTCAGCAGCGTCGACAGGCTGAGCAGCTTTTTCTCGCCACCGTTTGACAAATAAAACTTCGCTTCCAGCTGAAATGTGGAAAGCAGGTCGGTCCATACATTGGCGATCTCAGCGATTTGCGTTGGCGATAACTCCGTAACGCTTGTAAAATCGTACGCACCGATCGCCTCAAGCCGTTGACCGATTTCTTCCATTTTCTCGGCGAATTGTGGATCTTCCATATTAAGCGATTCAAAATGGTGATAGAGCTTTTCCAACTCTGCGTCCGTCAAACCAAGCTCGTCTAAATCCGGAAGCAAGTAGTCGATGACGGCCTCCGACAGTTCCTCGACCGTCGCATAATTGTCAAGCGAATCGCCGTTTTTAGACAGCAGTTTTTCCAATTGCGTTTTCGTCATGCCAATTTCTTGTAAAAATTTGTTTAATGTTTCTTCGGTCAACGGCGTCAAATTTCGATAATAATCGACGATATCTTTCAGCTCGCCGATCGAGTGGTAATCGGCCAACGATTCGCCATGCCGATCAAGAAGGGCGATGAGCTCTTCCTTTGTCATTCCGCGTTCGTTTAGAAAGGCGGCCAACGTTTCATCCGTGATCGGAACGGAGTAATCTTTAAACAGTTCGATATATTCTTCCAGATCATTGTAAAATAAAAACACATCAGTAATGGCCTGTGACTCTTCCATTTCTCCATTGTCGATGAGCATTTGTCGAAGCTGTTGTTCGGTCAATCCGTGTTTGGCGAGCAACTGAGCTAAATTTTCTTCCGTGAGCGGCTCGCCGAACTCACGGCGCAATTCGTCCACGCTGTCAAACTCATCGAGCGAATAGCCTTCATAGTCCAAATAATTTTCCAGCTCTTCGACTGTGATCCCTGCTTCATTTAAATACTGCTCTAAAGCTGGATCGTTGCGTTCAATGGCGAACGCTGAAGCTGGCCATATAGTGGTGATGGATGCGGCCAAAGCAAAAGGAACGATGTTTTTCATGTCGTGACCTCCGTTTGTTTGTATATACGAATTCAGTATATAGGGACATGAAAAGGTTGAAAATAGTGAAATATATGGAATTTTTTATA
>NZ_BCPV01000114.1 GCF_001544135.1 Geobacillus zalihae NBRC 101842
GGGGCTGTTTCCCCATTTGGGTCAGCCCCTTTTTCATTGTTTGGCCGTTCATCCGGCCTTTTCTTCCGTCCGTGCCATTTCATTCAGCTCACTATGCTTGCGGCCGTAGATAAAGTAAATCACTAAACCGATCAGTAGCCACGAGACAAAACCGATCCATGTCGTCGCCGGAAGCTGAAGAACGAGGTAGCCGCAGAATAAGACAGCCAAAATCGGGATGACTGGGACAAACGGAACGCGGAATGCCCGCTTTAAGTCCGGCTGCGTTTTACGCAGCACCAACACGCCGATCGAGACGGTGATAAAGGCAAAGAGCGTGCCGATGTTCGTCAGTTCCGCCAATTTGTTGAGCGGAATGATGCCGGCAAATACCGCTACAGCCGCTCCCGTCAGCCACGTATTGACATACGGCACTTGGCGCGTCGGGCTGATGCGAGCAAACACTTTCGGCAGCAAACCGTCGCGGCTGATGGCGTAGAAGAGACGCGTCTGCCCATACATCATCACAAGGAGCACGGTCGTAATGCCGGCGATCGCCCCGAGCGAAATAAAGCCCGCCACCCAGTCTTGGTGGATATAGTTTAACGCAAACGCCACTGGGTTTTTCACGTTGAGCTGCTCGTACGGAACGATGCCTGTCAATACGAGCGAAACCGCAATATACAACAATGTGCACACAAGCAACGAGACGATAATGCCAATTGGCATATCGCGCTGCGGATTGCGCACTTCTTCCGCCGCCGTCGACACCGCATCAAAGCCGATGTAAGCGAAAAACACCGTCGCCGCGCCGGTCGCTACGCCAGAGAAGCCATACGGCATAAACGGCGTCCAGTTCTCCGGTTTGACGTACCAAACACCGACCGCCAAAAAGAGCAGCACGACCGCCACTTTAATGGCAACGATCACCGCGTTAAAACGCGCCGATTTTTTGGCGCCTAAGTTCAACAAAAACGTAATGAACAGAATAATTAAAATCGCTGGCAAATCGATGAACGTCCCTTTCCCCGGATCATACGCGCTCGTGAGCGCCTTCGGCAGCTCGATGCCAAAACCGGCAAGCAACCCTTGGAAATAACCGGACCAACCGACAGCGACCGCCGACGAAGCAATCCCATATTCCAAAATCAAATCCCAGCCTAAAATCCAAGCGAATAATTCACCGAATGTCGCATAGCTATATGTGTATGCGCTCCCTGACACCGGCACCGTCGAGGCGAACTCGGCGTAGCAAAGCGCCGCAAACACACACGCCAACCCAGACAAAACGAACGAAAGAACGAGAGCCGGACCAGCATGTTCCGCCGCCGCCACCCCGGTCAAGACGAAAATGCCTGTCCCGATAATGGCGCCGATGCCGAGCATCGTCAAGTCGAATGCACCTAACTCTTTTCGCAGCGAAGCTCCTTTCGTCCCCGACTCCTTAAGCAACGATTGAATCGGTTTTTTACGAAACAAATTCATAGATGTCTCTCCTTGTCGTTTTTTGTAGAAAATTGTTGAATTTTGTTGTCGAATACAGTTGACATTCTACATGATCCTTGTTTTTTTGTAAAGTGCGAAAATAAGAAAAACAGCAAAAAAATTTTCTCCGTTTTGTGCGGTAAAGCAAAAAATAGTTTTTAAAAATAACAAAAAACATCAATTTACAAATTTTTCAGATAAATGTATAATGAATGTGTGACAAATTTGTGTCAGAAAGGGGGGCACATCCACCGTTTGCGGCAGAACAGTTCATAGTCCTTTTTGAAAACGCTTTAATGACAAGGAGGGATTACAATGGCAGTGAAAAAACAATCAAGGGCCGACCAGGGCGGCATCAACTATGATGCCATCGCTCAATCCGCTTCGTTCCGCGGGCTCATTCAGGCGAAGAAGCGCTTCATCATCCCAGCCACCGTCTTTTTCTTCGTCTTTTACTTCGCCCTTCCGGTGTTGACGTCGTATTCGAAAGCGCTCAACGCACCAGCGATTGGGCCGGTCAGCTGGGCGTGGCTGTTTGCCTTTGCGCAGTTTATTATGACATGGGCCTTATGCATCCTTTATTCGAAACGCGCAGCACAATTTGATGCCATCGTCGAGCAAGTGAAGCAAGAAGCAGCGGAAGGAGGAAACACGTAATGCACGGGCTCGCCTTTTTCCTCTTCCTCATTATCGTCGCCTTGACGCTTGTCATTACGTACTACGCCTCGAAACGGACGAAAACGACAAGCGAATTTTACACCGCGGACAGCAGCCTCACCGGCTGGCAAAACGGGCTCGCCATCGCAGGCGATTATATGTCCGCCGCATCCTTCTTAGGAATCGCTGGCATGATCGCGCTGACGGGATTTGACGGCTTCTTTTACAGCATCGGCTTCCTTGTCGCTTATCTTGTCGTCTTGTATATCGTCGCCGAACCGCTTCGCAACCTCGGCAAATACACGATGGCCGATATGATCGCCGCCCGTTTTGACGATAAGAAAGTGCGCGGCGTCGCGGCGTTAAATACGATCGCCATCTCGATTTTCTATATGATCGCCCAGCTTGTCGGCGCCGGCGGCCTCATCAAGCTTCTGTTGGGTCTAGACTACATTTATTCCGTCTTGATCGTCGGCATTTTGATGACGGTGTACGTCGTCTTCGGGGGCATGACAGCAACGAGTTGGGTGCAAATCGTCAAAGCCGTCTTGCTGATGGTCGGTACGTTTATCATTTCCATCATCGTCTTTGCCAAATTCGATTTCAGCATCGCCAAAATGTTCCACGAAATGAAAACAGCGACGCCGCTTGGCGAGGCGTTTTTAAACCCGGGCAACAAGTTTAAGGATCCACTCGATACGATTTCACTCAACTTGGCGCTCGTGTTGGGGACGGCCGGGCTGCCGCACATTTTGATCCGCTTCTTTACGGTCAAAGACGCCCCGACTGCGCGCAAATCGGTCGTGTATGCGACATGGATCATTGGGCTTTTCTACGTCATGACGATCTTTTTAGGCTTTGGCGCCGCCGCGTTTGTCGGCTATGACAAAATCGTCGCCGCCAACCCGGCCGGCAATATGGCCGCCCCGCTGTTGGCGGAAGCGCTTGGCGGAGATTTCTTGTTCGCTTTCGTCTCTGCCGTCGCCTTTGCGACGATTTTGGCCGTTGTCGCCGGACTTGTGTTGTCAGCCGCCTCGGCGTTTGCCCATGACTTTTACAGCCATATTTTGCGGCGCGGCCAGGCGACGGAAAAAGAACAAATGCTCGCCGCCCGCTGGGCATCCGTCGGCGTCTCGGTGTTGTCGATTTTGTTAGCGCTGTTTGCACAAAAAATGAACGTCGCGTTCCTCGTATCGCTCGCATTTGCGGTCGCCGCCAGCGCCAACTTGCCGACGATCGTATTCACCATTTTCTGGCGCCGCTTTAACACGACTGGAGCGATTACGGGGATGCTTGTCGGCCTGATCAGCGCCTTGGTGCTCGTCTTCTTCAGCCCGAACGTCTGGTCGCCGCAGCCGGGCGCCGCCATTTTCGTCGGCGAACCGCTCTTTAAGCTCGCCAACCCGGGCATCATCTCGATTCCGCTCGGCTTTATCGGTGCGATCGTTGGCACGCTCGTCTCGTCGAAAAAATCGGATGAAAAGAAATATACGGAAATTGTCGTCAAAGCAAATACTGGGATAGGACGCGTGTAACACAGCAAAGAAGGGGCTGGCCCAAAACGTGCTTGCGTTTGGGCCAGCCCCAATTAGCATTATAAC
>NZ_BCPV01000115.1 GCF_001544135.1 Geobacillus zalihae NBRC 101842
CCCGATATGGCACGGGGGGAGTGCTGTAGATAATCAAGCGCTGTTCGATTTTAATGGCCGACCTTTACCATCATTATATGTGTTTAAATATGTAAACACAGGAGCTGTAGCTCCTTTGAAAATCGATGAAATCAAAGACATATATATTCGCGCTATAGTTGGTGAACCGGTTGAGTTGCCTGATACGGTAACAGCTACTTATAATGATGGGAGCCAACGCTCTGTTTCTGTGAAATGGGATCAGGACGAGTTGGATCAAGCGCTGAGAATTGGCATCGGAACACATGTGATTCAAGGTATAGTGGAGGGTGGAGAGACGGTAAAAGCCTATCTTGACATTACACCGAAAAACTATGTAGTGAATCCGAGCTTCGAGGATCAAGATAGAACGATGTGGACCATCATTTATCGAAACGGCACTTCTCCACATACGGATTATTTGGAGAAAGCTGCGGATGCGAAATCGGGAAACTATTCCCTTCACTTCTATTCGAGCGAGGCTGTTGATTTCCAGGTAGAACAGACGATCACCGGATTAGAGCCGGGATATTATGATTTATCGATGTTTTTGCAAGGTGGAGATGCCTCCGATGCGGAAATATACTTGTATGCGAAAACAGGAGGTAAAGAGTATCGGGCAGCTGCCACGGTGAATGGTTGGTTGAATTGGAGTCATCCTGAGATTCATGATATTTATATTGGTGATGGAACTGTGACGATCGGAGTGAGCATCAAGGCAAATGGCGGCGCTTGGGGAACGCTGGACGATTTTCAATTATATCGAACTAAATGATGAACTTGTAAAACCGGGCTGAGAAGGGCCCGGTTCCTTCATGTGTGAGCATGAATTTGGAGATGGAAGATTGCGCTATGAGTCTTGCATAAGCGGAATCCATTGCGACCCTAAGGTTTTTGGAATCACGCCGTCCTGTGCCATCTGCGAATGACAAAACTTGCAAGCAAAATGAGGATAACCGAACCGATCAGTGCGGGGATGATGTCAAATCCGCCGATGGTCGGCCCCCAGTTGCCGAGCAGCGCTGTGCCAAGCCAAGCGCCGATGAACCCAGCGATGATGTTGCCGATGATTCCGCCGGGAATATCGCGGCCTGTCAGAAGACCTGCGAGCCAACCGATGACGCCCCCGACAATCAAGCTCCACAAAAATGACATGGATGATTCCTCCCTCAAATCATGAAAAGGATTCTTTCGTATTTATATTGTGCGTCAAAAGGAGCAGCAATTATGCACGCAAAAGCCCCGTCAACTTTATCGGAGCTCGTTCTCTGTTTTTGGCGTTTTGTCCGGGGACAGAGTTTTGGTTGCGTATTGGAAACCAATTGTGTTCATGATGACGGATAAATCATCAGCTTCTCTTCCGCCCTCGTGCGCGGTCGGGCAGGGAGGGATTTGATCCGGGATCAAAGAAGCCGAGATGCAAAAATCAAAGCCGCGCTTGACTTGCAGTCAAACGCGGCTTTCGGATGAAGGAAAACTAGCGAATGGATTCAAGCTGTTTGGCAAGATGGTGGAGTTTTTTCTCGTGCTGGATGGTTTTGGACGCGAGGAAATGGACGGTTTCTTGCGTTTCGGTCAGCTCCACGCGCAAGCCAGCGAATTTTTGTTCGAGTCGGTCGAACCGCTCGTTCACCTCGGCGCGAAATTGCTGCATTTCCGCTCTCAGTTGGTTGGCTGTTTCTTGCATTTCCGCTCTCAACTGATTAGCGGTGTCTTGGATTTCTGCTCTTAGCTGATTAGCAGTGTCTTGGATTTCCGCCCTCAGCTGGCTTCCCATTTCGTCAATTTGGGTGCGGATGTCGCGGGAGAATATTTTCAGCGCCTCGACTACTTCTTTCACAACTGTATCGCGCTCCACGCTTATTCACCTCCTCTTTTTTGATTATACAATGTGAATCAGGGAAAGAAAACGGCTTTTTGAACAAGCGTTTTCTCCGTTTTCATTGGAGTGATCGTTGGCTCGGGCTGCGGCGTCGTGGGTGAGAAAGTTCATGTCAAAGTAGCCAATTCTTATTCATATCGGGTTGAATGATCGCTGGGCGATCAACACGACGAAAAAATTTTTGCTCTGGAACTCCCGCGAAAAACACGGTTCAGTTTTTTATAACATCTTGCTGCAATCATCATCCCTACTTACTATCTTTGAAAAACGAATGTTGAAAAATAAACATGCATTAAGGAATTGAATGGCTCTTCAACAAAAGTTGTACTTGATTTTTTCTGAACATCCCCTATTTACGCTTGTGAGGGAAAATCAACAAATCTGTGATTTTTGCACATCTTTGTGCAGGAAACCGTATTGCTTGTCAAGTACATGTTGTGGTGAAGAGCCAATTGAATGTGTAAACTTGGGTTCATCACCAAAAGATGTACTTGACTTTTAAAGACAAACATGATAGCAATGTTGCTCAAAGAGATGTGTGGTATAAAAAGGAAAAATGCTGTTTTGATTTTCTCTATCATAATCGTCTTTCTTTGTCAAGTACACTTTGTGGTGAAGAGCCTAAACTTGCTATTCTAGGATACCAAGGTTATTTTTGGTAAACTAATGAGGAGGGGGAGCACTGGGGAGGTGCTCTTCCTGTTTATTATGTGCCTATAGGAGGCTGGTGAAAAACGACTGATTTCGCCGAACCCATTGTTTTCGGCCGAAAGAGAAGCGTTGATTTTGCAAGACTTCTCTATTTGAGAAAAAAGTCCATTTTCCGAGATGTTTCACTAAATCACCGGCCTTATAGAGAGGGAGGAATAACCCGATGAATAAAAAGTTTCCAGAAGGCTTTTTATGGGGAGGGGCGACGGCTGCCAATCAAATTGAAGGTGGATGGAATGAAGGGAATATCTTTTGCGCCGACGTTCAAGTGCGCGGCGAGTATCCATCTTTTATGAAACACGTGTTCGACGAGCGTGGGGTGAGACTCGATATTCGCGAAGGGGATTTGGAACTGATCAAGAAGCATACGGTCGACTATATAAATTGAAATAAAGGTTTTCTCCCGTTCCACGGCGAATAAATACAAAGAGAAAATAGGGGAACGGAGAGAAAATATGATGCCAAATCACAAAGACGAGATCGAAAAGTTGTCCACTGCCATGAAAGAAGCAAAAAGTAAACGAGCATATGAACGCTACCAAGCGATTTATCTTCATTTGCAGGGATATACCAAAGGAGAAATCGCAACGATTATTGGTCGATCCAAGAAAACTATTTATAACTATATTCATGCCTACGCCCAGCGCGGTCTTGATGGACTGGAGATGAAATACTCACCTGGCGCCCCACGTCGATTGACTGTTTTCTGCAAAGAAAAAATACAGAGTTTCGCAACGAAAAGTGCAGAGAATTACAACTTGACATGGAGCCTCTGGGGGCGTGATGAAAAAGCCAGGAAGCCAGCAATATCAAGGGCTGGCTATGCCTAAAAAGGCTATCACGCCCCCCTCTCCATGTAAAGTTGGCCTAAGCCAAATTCTCTGCAGATCTCTGCATTTTTATTTTGCAATAAACA
>NZ_BCPV01000116.1 GCF_001544135.1 Geobacillus zalihae NBRC 101842
GGGGCCTGGAACTCCTGCTTCATCGGGATTTTGCCCCTGGGCGAGAGCCGTTTCTCACCGAAGAACAGCAGGAAGAGATCAAACACCTTGTGTTGACCACGACACCCGCGGAGCTGGGCTGGGACATCGCTTCGGCGTGGAATACGAAGATCCTTCAATCCTATGTACACCACCATTATGGCATCTCCATGTCCCGCGAAGCCTTGCGAAAACTCTTGCATCGAAAAGGGCTTTCGTGGACCCGGCCGACTTACACGTTGGCGAAAGGAGATCCGGATCGGCAAAAACACTTCGAAAAACAAATGGATCTAATAAAAAAACTTAATCGATCCAGATTCCGTCCTGTTGTACATCGATGAAACGCATATCCGATCGTATCATGTGTTGCGTACGACATGGTCAGAGGTTGGCCGTCAAAAGCAAGTGCCGACGTTCGGCCATCATGCTCACGTATCGCTGTTTGACGCCGTTAACGTCCATGATGGCGAAACAGTTCTTTATCAAGCAGGAGCGGCCAATGCGACAACATTTTTGGATTTCCTGCGGGTTCTCAAAGAGCGTTACCCGGATCGTCTCATCGTCTTGGTGCTGGATAACGCCCGAATTCATCATGCCAAAATGGTGAGAGAGTTTTTGCGGGAAGAAGGACGGAGTTTTCACTTCATTTACCTTCCTCCGTATTCTCCGCAACTGAACCCGATCGAACGCTTGTGGAAATGGCTGAAAGACACTGTCATTGCCAATGTGTTTCACAAAGATCAAAACGATATCGCCCAAGCCATTGCCCGGTTTGTGGACTACATCCATGAACGCCCTAAGGAAGTGCTACAACGCCTAGGGTGTGCAGTGTAATCCAGAAGTTAACTTTTCAAGGTGCATCTATATAGATACACGCCACAAGTATACCTAATCGCCTCTCAGCCCTTCTGCATCAAGGACTGAGAGGCGATTTATTTGCCTAGTCACTGTCGAACTCGGGCAGGAGAAAGTAGCTGTATAAGCTCAGCTGTTCCTCGCTGATTAGTGAGTCCATTATTTAGGAAAAATAAAAGAGGTAATACCCTATGTTTGTTTTTTTATCTTCTCTTCGATGTGCTTGTAATCAATAATACGAATTTTGTCAAAATCGATTTCAAGTGTTATTATATCAATTCCGTAAGGAGGGTTGTGAGCCCCTTTAAATGTTTCTACACGAATTTTGAGTAAGAATTTATAACGACTCCCGGGTTCTAAATTTTTAATCTCTAATATTTTAGGCTTCCACCACTGAATTCCAGATGGTTTTCCATAATAATCCTGTACTGCTTTGGTTATATAAGGCGTTAAGAAGTAAATTGAAAGGTCCTCTAAATCATTTTTATTAACCACTAATGTAGTTGTTGACTCTGTTTCATAAATTTTTGATTTGGCGACAATTTTAGTCCCGACACCATACATTCCGAATAATATTATCAAAAAGAGGGACATTACTCCTATAAATTTCCTGTTCATATTTGAATTCCTCCTTTTATGGGTCTTCACCATTTTCTGTGATTTCTACTCAATCCTAGAGACATGTTAGCTGGATGAAATAGGTTCATCAGTCAGGATCCTTCTTCCGCATACAGACCACGAAGTTGGTAGAATGGAAACAGTCAAGTGCTTTCCTTGACGGGTTCCATTCTACCAACTATCATACCGATAGCGGAAGAAGGGAGTGCTTAGGCAGCCTGACTACCTGTAGTGTTCCCTGTACACTCCAGAAATACACGTAAACGAAACCGTTCTAGATTTCGATAGCCATATGCCCGGCGTTTGATGTTTTTGATCTTGTGATTCGTCCCCTCGATTCGGGCATTCGTATATGGGCACAAAAAGTAGGAAAGAATAGGCTCCTTCCACCTTTCAAGCGTGTTGGCTGCTTCCTGAAAAGAAGCAAAAGGGCTCTGTTTGGCTAACTTAATCCATTCTTCCAAGCGTTCCTTTGCTTCGTTATATCCATCGGTTCGGTAAAAATCCCGAAACAACTCTTTCAGATAATAAGCAATGGAAAGTGTCGGATACTCCTCCAAGATATCGTCTAATCGAAGCCGTTGGTCCTTACGAAGCTTTTCACAGCCTTTTAAGAGAAGATATCGAGCCTTTTTCAATGGAGAAAATTCCTTTCTTGCTTGATCCAAGGCTTGTGTCACTTTTTGAACCACATGGTACTTATCGATGACAATCGAAGCAGATGGAAACAGGGAGCGAACCGCCTTATGATAAGGTTCCCACATGTCAAGAATCACCGTTTGGACCATTTCTTTCGACAGGATATTTTGGCTCAACAAGTTGATGGCGGAGTCACATTGGCGATCGGCATGCATTCCCATGACCGATCCGGCTCTGGCATCCATCAATACAGTTTCATACTGATGTCCCTTTTTTACCGCGATTTCATCTAAACTAAGCACCATTCCTTCTTGAGAAGATGCTTCTATCGCTGTTTGACGCTCTTTTGCTTTTTTCGATGCGATGGAGTAATAAATGCGTTCCAATGTCGTATATGGGATGCGGTGCTTTCGACTAACCTCTTGAATGGTGGTGCCTTCGCAAAGTTCATACAAATACCCACAAAATCGATTGGTGTAATGTTGATTGGGTGAAATCGATTCCAAAGAGGCGGAAAACACTTGGGAACAATTCCAGCACCGATAGCGCTTTACCTTTACGAACAAGTACACCGGTTGATGGAAAATCGCCAAATCCCGTACTTTTCTTGTCCGTCTGTCGTGGACAGAGGAAGTGGCAAACCCACAATGAGGGCAACGTTCCTGTGTCTCTGTTTTCTCTACATGAATCGCATAACCATAGGAAAGAAGTTCGTGTTTAATCACTTTAAATTCTGGCAATCCTAGTGATATAGAAAGCACTTACGAGACCTCCCTAATGTTTATTTCACCGCTAACATTATTGCCAGGATCTCGTCAGTGCTTTCTCTTTTTTGTCACTAAATCACAAAATTTGGTGATGAACCAGAATTTTTAAATAAAAATAAATTGATATACCAATTTTTTTAAACGATTAACATTCGGTATTTTTATATTCAGTGAACTATCCTCCACCTATGCTTCGTTTTAGAAGTAGGACTTCTCGGTTAATCGTATCTAACGATACGATAGGACCGAACTATCAAGCCGGTTCCATGCTCTATATAGGATTATGCTAATAACCGCAATCCT
>NZ_BCPV01000117.1 GCF_001544135.1 Geobacillus zalihae NBRC 101842
ATGAAGTCGATCTGTTTCTCAAAATTCTTTTGTCGATCCGGATCACCTTTCGCCAATGTGTAGGTCGGCCGTGTCCACGACAGCCCTTTGCGGTGCAGGAGTTTTCGCAACGCTTCGCGGGAAATGGAAATACCGAAGTGCTTTTCGACATAGGATTGCAGGAGTTTGGTGTTCCACGCTGAAGCCACATCCCACCCCAGTTCCACGGGAGTGGTGGTCAACACAAGCTGTTTGATCTCTTCCTGCTGTTCTTCGGTGAGAAACGGCTCCCGCCCGGGGGCGAAATCCCGATGAAGCAAGAGCTCCAGACCGCCTTCGTTGAACAGCGACACATAATGGGAAACGGTTTGTCGGCACACGTTGACCATGGAGGCCACCTCTTTGCCCAAATAGCCTTCCATGACCAGGCGAACGGCCATCACCCGTTGGCGAAGAAGGGCGTTTTTGATTTTCCGTTCCTGTTTGCGAAGTGTCCGAGATGTCCATCCGTGATCGTTGGTGATGCGCAGACGTTTCATGAATGATCCCGCTCCTTTTCATTGGTTTCCTTACGAACAGGATAACCGGAGTGGGCACCACTTATACGAAGGTTAACTTTTCAATGAGCATATATATAGTATGAAAACGAGGTGATTTAACTTGAAAAAGATGTTATACCTATTAGCATTTAGTTTTATGTTTTTGATGTTTAATCATGAAACTAGTGCAGCTGAGTATAAGAAAAATTACTACCCTACTAAAACAGAAATTGAAGCATTGAATCAGGAATTACAAGAATTAGTAGATGAAGCAAATGAAAGATTATCTAATGGAGAAAAAAATATTGAATTAACGTCTAAGAATTTAAAACTAGTTTTTAAAGAAAACAACTCACTAGGTTCAGAAAATATAATGACCAATCAGTTAAATACTATGGGTGTAAATGCTAGTTCAATAGGATCAAAAAGTTATCAAGCATATGTAACGAATACTGCGGGTTTTAATTTTACCCATGCGGTAAGTGGTATTTTTTCATGGAATGGAGACTATTTAACAGGAGTTTCAGCAGATGCAGATCTAACAGGGATAATGTATGATAAATCGTCAAATACAACTGTAACTGGGTTAGATGGAACAATAGGTAGAGATGCTAAAATTGCAAGAGTAACTAGCAAAGGAACATTTAAGGCATTGAAATATTTTGTAACGTATCATACAACATTAATGGTCGATGTTTATGCTCCAACAAAAAGTTATAGAATTGTAGAAGCTAAAATTACTTATTGATTTTAATTGAGGGGGAACAATATGGTGAAAAGTTTACCAATTAAGATATCTTCTCTACTATTAACAACATGTTTTCTGCTCAGTTTCTTTTCAAGTGCTGCATTAGCAGATACTGTATTAATCACATCGTTTACTAGTACTACAAAAGAAAGTACGACTTCAGTTCCTAAAAATTATCATCATTTCTATTCAACCAAGGATACGGTAAAAGTAACATTCAAAGTCGATGAGTGGATTAAAACTCGCAATATTAAAAAAGTTAATGTTCAATTACAAAAAAGTAATGGACTTTGGTGGTCAACTAAAACGACAAAAAGTGTAACAAGTACAAGTTCTATTACGTTTAGTGTGAATGCTGGGAGTGGAGACTATAGATTAGTTGTTTGGGATGAACCTGAACCAACAGGATGGGATAAACCTCCTCTTTATTATCCGAAATCAACAAGATATTCCGTTGATATTTGGGGAATAGATTAATAATAGAACTTCAAAAAGAAGGGTGCTACTTAAAGTTGATATTATCCCTCTTGTGTAGACAGTGTAGAAAAAGGACACACTGCTATACAGGAGGGATTTTTTTGGATAAATCAAATGCAAAATACAAAAGCTATAGTTTTGAATTTAAATTACGTACAGTCATGATGTATTTGAATGAACAATTAGGCTATTGTCAAGGCCGATTATTTTTTAGTTAAGTCCATATAATTGTGTAAAAAGGGAAATAGAAAAAGAGCCATGTTGCTTCCCCTTTGATAGAATAAACAGTGGACAAACAAATACCAAACATAAGGAGGAATGCAACCATGGCTCAATATCATATTACCCTGAATGATGAACTTTTGCACGGGTTATTCACCAGAGATGAGGGATTAGCGAAGCTGCTGGAACAAGTCTTAAACCAAATCCTCGAGGCGCAAGTGGAAGAACAGCTGGGGGCTCGCCGTTATGAACGAACGGAAGAACGAAAAGGCTATCGAAACGGTTCGTATCCACGCCAGCTGACGACCCGGGTGGGACGGTTGACCTTGCGCGTTCCACGAACAAGAGATGGGGAGTTCTCTACGGAACTGTTCCAACGGTATCAACGGAGCGAACAAGCACTGGTACTGGCACTCATGGAAATGGTGGTAAACGGGGTGTCTACCCGAAAAATCACCCAAATCACGGAGGAATTATGCGGCACTTCGTTTTCCAAGTCCACGGTTTCCTCGCTGTGCAAGGGACTGGATCCGATTATCCAAGACTGGAATCACCGTTCCCTTCATGAACACGTGTATCCGTTTGTGCTAGTAGATGCTATTTATACGAAAGTCCGGGAGGATGGACGAGTACGCACCAGAGCTGTGTTGATCGCTACAGGAGTGAATGAGGAAGGATATCGAGAAATTCTTGGCCTGCAAATCGGAAACAGTGAATCGGAGTCCAGCTGGAGCGAGTTCTTCGGATGGCTGAAAGACCGGGGACTCCGGGGAGTGGACTTGATCATCTCGGATCAGCACGGTGGGCTGGTGCAAGCCATTGAAAAGCATTTCCAAGGCGCTACATGGCAACGATGCCAGACACATTTTATTCGCAATATCCTCGATGCCGCACCAAAGTATATGCAGGATGCCTTGCTCGAGGAGATTCGTGGGATTCTTCATGCTCCAAATAAGCAAACGGCCCGGCTGTTATTGGAACAAGTGCTGGCCAAATGGGAAGAAAAAGCCCCAAAAGCCATGCAAATCCTCGAAGAGGGATTCGAAGACGCCACCGCCGTATTGGACTATCCGGACCGTTATCGTCGGCGT
>NZ_BCPV01000118.1 GCF_001544135.1 Geobacillus zalihae NBRC 101842
AGGGAGTTCCGTTGAATGAACGACATGTGCTCGTTGTTTTTCCCCACCCGGACGATGAAGCGTTCGGCGTGTCGGGAACGATTGCCGAGCATGCGCAAAACAGCACGCCGGTGACATACGTTTGCTTAACGCTCGGCGAAATGGGGCGCAATATGGGCGTGCCTCCGTTTGCCAACCGCGAAACGCTTCCACACATCCGCAAGCAAGAACTGGAGGAAGCATGCCGCATTCTTGGCATTCATGATTTGCGCCTGCTCGGCTATCGCGACAAGACGGTCGAGTTTGAGGATGAAGAAGAGCTGGCTGACCGGATCGCCGCCATCGTGGCGGAAACGAATCCATCGCTTGTCATTACGTTTTACCCCGGCTACAGCGTCCATCCCGATCATGACGCGTGTGGAGCCGCTGTCATCCGCGCCTTAAAGCGCTGGCCGAAAGAAGAACGGCCAACCGTCCATTGCGTTGCGTTTGCGAAAAACTGCGAACAAGACCTTGGCCAGCCGGATGTCGTGCGCGATGTCAGCTCGGTGATCGAGACGAAGCTGGCCGCCATTCGCGCCCACCGTTCGCAAACCGAAGGGCTGATGCAGGCAGCCTCCAAGCGCGGCGATGCGCTTGCCTGGCTGAAAACGGAGCGGTTTTGGACGTATCGGTGGGATGATTAAGCGGTCGGACACCGATTTGGGTGGGGGCGCTTTGTTCCGCCCCCCTATTTTCCTATTGGGTGCGATCCCATTGTCCAAACGCATGCAAACATCGCTGTCCGGCCAGGCAGCTGCTATCTTCATCTATAGCCAAACATACGCTTCTTCGGCCAATTCCCCCTTCAGCACAGTGACCGCTTTTCCTTCCAGATGCACTCTCTCCCCCGCCATCGTCACCCGCACAATGCCGCCGCGGGCTGAAGCTTGGTAGCCGACTAACGTCGTTTTCCCAAGCTTGTCCGCCCAATACGGCCCAAGGCAGCAGTGCGCCGAGCCGGTGACTGGATCTTCAGGAACACCAATAGTTGGAAAAAAAGCCCGCGATACAAAGTCTACTCCCTCCGTCATCGAGCGGCTTGTTACGATCACACCGAGGGCATCCACTTGTTGAAGCAAGTGAAAATCCGGCTGCAGCTCATGCACGATTCGTTCTGAATCAACTTCCACTAAATAGTCAAACCGGTTTCGTCCGATAAACAGCGGCTTTACCGCCAAGGCGTCGGTGAGCACGGCAGGAGGCGACTCGTCCAACATTGGCGCTTCATTCGGAAAATCAAGCCGAATCCAGCCATCGTTGTTGACAGCCGTTAACACCCCGCTGTTCGTGAAAAAGGCAATCGCTTCATCTCGGCGGTGTTCCCCGCGCTCCCACAGCACATGGGCGCTCGCCAACGTTGCATGGCCGCACAAGTCAACCTCTGCTTTAGGAGTAAACCAACGCAGACGATAGCCGCCCTCATGTGGAACTAAAAAAGCCGTCTCAGACAAATTCATTTCTGCGGCAACACGCTGCATCCACTCATCACGGGCCGGCTGCGGCAACAAGCAGACGGCCGCCGGGTTGCCGGCAAACGGCCGGTCAGTGAACGCATCGACAATATACATCGGAATGTTCATAGCTCTTTCCCTCTTTCCCCATTTCGTTCTTTTTCGTTCGCCAATAGCTGGGCCAACTCTTCATCCCATCGGCCGCGCTGCCGGAAAGAATCAGCAGCGAGCGCCTGAAACAGCAGCTTCCGTCCCTCAGCGTCCTCCACTTCGCGCAATACAACGTCGCGGGCCCGCTGCAAAAACTGAAGATACGGCCCATACTCTTCGCCATACTTCTCCTCAAGCTGGCGGCGAATGCGGCGGGCCACCGCCGGACTTGCCCCCCCGGTCGACACGGCAATGGTAAGCGGACCGCGGCGGACAACAGCGGGAACGTGAAAATCGCATCGCTCCGGGTCGTCCACGACATTTACGAGTTGACCGGGTGTTGCTGCTTGCGCCACCGCTTCATTCACCTTGCGATCATTCGTCGCGGCAATCACCAAAAAGGCCTCCGCCAAATCGTCTGGGTCAAACCGCTTTTTCTTCCAAACGATCATCCCCCCCGCGGCCAACGCTTGAAGCTCCGGCTCCGCTTCAGGCGCAATCATCACGATTTCCGCCCCTGCCTCTAACAATCCATGAATTTTCCTTGCCGCCACCTTCCCGCCGCCGACAACGACCGCGCGGCGGCCGCGCACATGAAGAACAATCGGATACCCCACGGCGCAACCCTCCCATTCCAGCATCAGGCAGACTGAGTCGGTTTCTGCGCAAAAACAGGCGCAATCTTCCCGGACTGCCTGCCTTGGCAGACAACCAAAAGGCGTTTCCAACCAAAATGTAAAAAAAGAAGCCGTGCATTGAACACGGCCTTTTTCTTCATTATATCATCCTTGTTTCACTTCCTGAAGCCATTTCGCCAACCGTTCATTTTTCTTTTTCATATGCTCAAGCCATTGCGGAAGCAGCTTTTTCATCGCCTCCTGGTCGTTGTTCTCCATCGCTTGCCTCGTTTGTTCATGAAGCTGGTGAAGCTGTTGTTTTTCTTCTTTCGTCATCCACCGTTTCTTTTTATGCAACTGTTTCAGCTCTTGTTTAAACTGTTCTTTGGTGATTTTTTTATTGGCCAGCTGGTCGATGAGCCGGTCAAGCGCTGCTTCGCGCTCTTTTTTCATCTTTTTGCACTTTTCTTTGATGGCCTGTTTCACATTTTCATCGTTCAACTGCTGACGCAACGCGTTCCGCTCATCCAGCACTTTTTTCCATTCTTCTTCCTGCTCAGGCGTATATTTTTGGACCATCTCCATCCACTTTTGCTCGTCAAGTCCCTCATGCTTCCACATATGGCCGACCGGCAAATGCACATCGGCCCCCCCGCCTGCATGGCTTCGAGCAGACACCCATGACGGCATCGCCAGAACGAGAGAAGCAAAAAAGGCAACCCATAATTTTCTCATCATGTGCACTCCTTTTTTCATTTCGTTCACGATCCATCAACGACTAGACAGCTGGGATCAATCATTCTTTATTTTCCCT
>NZ_BCPV01000119.1 GCF_001544135.1 Geobacillus zalihae NBRC 101842
AAATTTTTTAATTATGAATTCCTTGTTTATTGTATTAAATATTGGAGGTTTATCGATATATTGTTTCTGTTAGAGATTAAAACATTAAATGGAGTAATGGGACTTATATCAACTTTGCTGCTGGTAATTTCATTATTATCGATATTGTTTATATTGTTTGAATTAAGAACCACAGAGAAAAAAAGGATTGGACAGAAAAAATATACCATTAAGAAAATACAACCTAGGGATAGGGATATATTAGTTTACCTTGTTACTTATGTTTTACCGCTGATTAGTCTAGATATGGATAATTTTAGGGATATAATAGTTTTATTTGTTCTTATTCTTTTAATATTCTGGTTATCGATGTATTCAGATTTACTTTATGTCAATCCAGTTATGGCAGCTCTAAAATTAAGAATATACGCTATCGAAACAGATTTAGGTGAAGCACTCCTTATTTCTAAAAATGATAAATTCGAGGAATGCTTAGGTAAAAAAATAATTTGTTATCGTTTTATTAGAGATAAAGAAACAGTATTAATCGATGGGAGTAGGGGGCAACAAAATGAATGATGAATTGATTTATGTAAAAGAAAAAATTAATGAAATGGAACATAACAATGATTACGTTTACCAGTTATTTATAGTAGGTTCTGTACTAAGAGAAGGAACACAATCTGTTTATGATGATTGTGATCCAAAAGAAATTCCAATCGACCAATCAGTACAAGATTGGTTGTTGGGAACCACAAAGGCTTTGCTAGAGGATGTAACAGAAAATTATCAAGTATTAAATATTAGAGAAGTTGACGAAGAAAGCGAGACAATAAAAAGATATATTGAAATAAATAATTTAAATCAACTTTATTTATGGACTCAGCGTATAAATAATGAGCAAGTTGAAAATGATGCAAGGACTTTAATAAATAGAGATGATTTTAAACCTAAAGTGTTATTAGCGAAACTTGAAATTGATGATGAAATGAAGGTTTATTTTTTAAAAATAATAAACGAAAGTGTATTTCTAAAAAAACGTAAAATACTTGAAGTTGTGGATAGAGGTGATTATCAGATCTCCCAAGAAAGAGACAAGAAGCTTTTTTTAGACGATCAATGGGACGGAATTATAATTGGTAATAATGTTCTATTGTACAATGAAAATAAAATTTTATCTTTGTTTAGATATTATGAAAGATTTAGACAAGCAGCAGATGAAATAGTCGAACAGATAATGGAAAAAGGGATTGTTTCAGATGATTCTAACTTTTTACAATTTGTTCAGTCTCAGATAAGTCTTCAAAAGAAGCTAGCTAAGGCAGCTGATTATGGGTTGGAACGCATAAAAAGAGAGCGTATTGAGGAATTGATAAATACTGGCATGATTAATTTGCAATTAGATGAGCAAGGCAGGATAGTCTGTACCACAAAAGAAGAAGCGCGATTGGTTATTGATGTAATATTAGACAATTTTGTTTCCTCTTTAATTACTGATGATAAATACCGAGCTATCAATAAAATGCGTATACAATAATTACTGTGTTTTGTTGTGTCAGTGTTGGAATAAAATAAGCATCTTAGATAAACGAAGGCTGGGCGACGTATTGGCATCAGCGCATTTTGCGCGAGATGGATTTGACGAGCGATGAGGCGATTGAATTTGCGAAACTGAACGCCAACGTCGTGCAACCGTCGCGCACCGGCATCAATCCGTATTATTTAGGACTGAAAATTTTTGAAGACATTGAAGAGCGGTGGAACAACCCGACTGAGGAGATGAAAAAATACGGCGTCAAGCCGGGGTCGGGGAGGGCGAAAATTTTTGAAGTGCGCGAACTGGAATCCGACATTTCGTTTTTGCGCAACTATTTGACGAAAGAGCTCGTCATGCGCGAAGATATGTATTTGTTCCAAAAACAGGGAAAAGAATATAAAATCGTCGACAAAAACTGGGAGCATATCCGCGACCAACTCGTCAGCATGCGGGTCAACGGCGGGTTTCCGTATATCACGGTCAATGACGGCGACTACATGCGCAATGGGGAGCTGTATTTAAAACATTGGTATGAAGGGATCGAACTCGATCTGAAGTATTTGGAAAAAGTATTGCCCTACATTTATCAGTTGTGGGGCCGTCCGGTCCATATGGAGACGGTTGTTGAAGAGAAGCCGATGTTGTTTACGTATGACGGGAAGACGGTGCATCGGAAGTATTTGTGATCACGAACGGCAGGGGCATCCTGCTTTTTTTGTTTGTCACGGCAGATATGTGAAAAATGTCACAAATTATTCGAATTTGCGATGGATAAGAGCGGGAAGTTTATGGGATAATAAACACAACTGGTTTGTGATGTTTATCACAATTATGTCATGTAGGACTTTACGGAGGGGAATGAACGTGTGGAAACGGCAAGAAACGTGGCTCCCGAGTTCGACAGTTTTGAGGCCATTTTAGGCAAATGAAAATGGCCAAAATGCTGTTATATCAAAGATTTCGCGATGCGGATCCTAGAAAAAAACACTGAATTTCATAGGCACACGACTTGTTTATTTTAACTTTTAAAACAGCTGAATATCGGTTATAATATAGGCATGTACATACGGAGAGTC
>NZ_BCPV01000120.1 GCF_001544135.1 Geobacillus zalihae NBRC 101842
CCTCAGCTGATTGACCGGCTGGTTCCGGTGGATCCCCAATGCCAAACCCGAGCCAGCGATGTGGTCTGGCTGCTCATCCTAGATATCTTGAGCGGCCGTCAAGCGCTGGTTCATTTGGAACGATGGGCGCATGAAATCGATTTGCCCAAGCTGATCCGGTCGGAGCTCCAGCCTTCCTGGTTCAATGACGATGCCATCGCCCGCCATCTGGATCGCCTGTATGATGCCAACATCCATCAAGTCATTTCGGCTTGCCTTGTGCAGATCTACAAGAAGGAAGGCATCCCCCTTCGGGTGTTCCATGCCGATACGACCGATGTATCTGTTTACGGCACGTATGAATCGGCCTCGCCGGATACCCTGCATATTACCCATGGCTACAACCGGCAACACCGTTGGCAAAAGCAGATCGGCTTCGGGCTGATCGGCAACGAGGATGGCGTTCCTTTTTATGGAGATGTGCACGACGGCAACCTGCCGGACAAAACGTGGAATCCCGAGGTGCTGTCTCGTGTCCATAAGCAGCTGAAGCAAGCGAAGATCGAGGACGAATGGATTTACGTGGCGGATTCCGCCGCGATGACGAAGGACACGCTTTCGCAAACGAAAGCGGCGAACGCCTTTTTGATCACCAGAGGCCCGTCGTCGCTCCGGATCGTGAAAACCGCGCTGGCCGAAGCCGATGCCAGGGACACGACGTGGAGCGATCCATTTTCGCTGGCAGAGAAAAATGGCGCCACGTATCGGGTATGGGAAACGGCATCAACGTATGAAGGCCATCCGGTTCGGCTGGTCGTCGTCGAATCGAGCGCCCTCGACCAACGGAAAGGAAAGACGCTCGAAACAGAACGAGCACAAGAAGCAGAGTTTCTTCACGAGGAACAAGCCCGTTGGGAGCGCCACCCGTTTTCGTGCCGGGAAGACGCCGAACAAGCCTTAGCATCCCTCAAGGCATCCCTTCGTCCCCGGTTCCATCGAGTGGAGGCCGTCGTCGAAGAGATCGTGCGTCCGAAAAAACGGCGCGGACGGCCGAAAAAAGGGGCGGAACCGGAAATGGAGACGCTGTACACCCTTCGCCTGAGCGTAGAATTCGACCAAGACGCGTGGGAACAGGCGAGACGGAAAGCGTCCCGGTTTGTGCTCGTCACGACGGTGCCGGAGGAATGGAAGGACCGACGAATGGACGCGAAAGAGATCTTGAAGCTGTATAAAGGGCAGATCTCGGTGGAAATGAACTTCTCCTTCCTGAAAGATCCGTTCTTTACGGACGAGATTTACGTGAAAAAACCGGAACGAGTGGCATTGTTGGGCTATTTGTTTCTCCTCGCATTGGCCATTTACCGCGTTTTCCAGCGCCGGGTGCGTCAATTTATTACGCCGGAACGCCCGTTAAAGGGCGTAGGAGGCCGCAAGCTGTTTATTGCAAAATAAAAATGCAGAGATCTGCAGAGAATTTGGCTTAGGCCAACTTTACATGGAGAGGGGGGCGTGATAGCCTTTTTAGGCATAGCCAGCCCTTGATATTGCTGGCTTCCTGGCTTTTTCATCACGCCCCCAGAGGCTCCATGTCAAGTTGTAATTCTCTGCACTTTTCGTTGCGAAACTCTGTATTTTTTCTTTGCAGAAAACAGCAAGCTGACCCGTCCGACCGGGCAGGCGATTTTTCAGTTGTTCTGGTATGTGAAAGTCGTCCTGTTGGAGCTGCCGGATGGGCAAATCCAACGCTCACTGGGCCGGCCGCTCACCCCTGAGCAGCGAAGGATTCTGCAAGGGCTGGGACTGGATGAGAGCATTTACGTCTAAATAGGATAAACAACGACAGCGATGGTAAAAAAAGGATTGCCATCGCTCGTCGTGTTGGAACGAAAATTATTCTAAAAAACTAAATAAAAAATCCTTTGTTCCTGCCCTGTTAAGGTGCGAAATGTGAGTTAGTAGTTTGTATGAGTTGGCGGATAAGGATTCTTCAATAAACATAATATTTACAAATCATAATGAAAAAACATCAAATAGACAGTTTTATTACTGTCCATTGTTATCTTCTTCTTTATATTTTGACAAATAGTGGTAGATCAAAAGAATAAGAAACAAGATAAAAGATGTTATATCTAAAAGTATATACATCCAATTTAAAATTTTAACCTCTGATTCACACAGCACACCCCATGCGGCTCAACACCTCATCCGGGTGTTGTAGAACGTACTGTTCAAAGCGAGTAATGGATTGGGCAATGTCGTTTTGATCCTTGTGAAAAACGTTGGCAATCACCTCATCTTTCAACCACTTCCATAACCGTTCAATCGGGTTCAACTGTGGAGAATACGGTGGCAAAAAGATGAAATGAAAAGCAGCACCTTCCTCGCCATCAAGAAAGGCTTGTACCATCTTGGCATGATGAATACGCGCATTGTCCAACACAAGCACGAGGAATCGATCGGCATATTTCTCTTTCAATCGGCGCAAAAAGTCGAGGAAGG
>NZ_BCPV01000121.1 GCF_001544135.1 Geobacillus zalihae NBRC 101842
CGTATATTCGTTATCTAACATCAGATTACGATTCACCTAAATTTTATAGAGATATATGCAGATACTAATTTAGCTTGTATTAACTGAAGCTTCCCATTTTACATATTCATCAAATTGTTCATCATCAGATGCAATGAAATCTTTTTCAACTTCAATGGTGACTGCAACTATTTCTTTTCGTTTCTTCCACCTGGAACAAATTCATTTCGGCACCATTTTACAAAGTTTCTCGAATGACACAGATATGTCTTTGCCGTGTCATCAGCTAACAGACCTTCTTTCCATTTTTCTTTTACCTCATTCTCATAGATTTGATACAATTCTTCTAATTTCTTTATAAATTCCTGTGATGCCCTCATCTGAATCAGCTCCCGATTAATATTTTATTAAGCAATTGGTAGATATGGTTTGTGTGTTGGAAGTTGAGATTGTGACCCGATAAAAAGCACCTGATCTTTTATCAATCCGTCAAACCATCTTGTTTGGATAGCGCGGTCCGCGGATCTTACTCGGCATGAACTGAACTCATTTAGCTATCTTCCATCTCTACTCTATACCCATTCTTCCAACGAAAACACGTCATTTCTTTCAAAGTCGTGAAGAATGGCCGGAGGCAGCAGTTCACGCACTCTCTCTTTAGTCGACCAGCAATAATCGATATGCTCTTCCGAAAGAACAACTTCATGATGATCGCTTTTGCATAAGTATGTAAGAATGACGACTTGCTGCGTTGCGTGCGTTTGAAACGTCGTCGCATATAAAATCCGCTCCACCGTCACATCCAATCCAACTTCTTCTTGGATTTCTCGCAACAGCGCCGCTTCTAAATCTTCTCCAAAGTATATTTGCCCTCCGACTAACTCCCACGTTCCGCCGCCCACTTCGTCATCATTAGCGCGTTGTACAATTAATACTTTTCCTTCGTGTAAAATAAACCCTTTCAAAACTACAACCATTTCACTGTAGATGAGCATTTTTCATTACACCCGTTAGTTCAAGAAGTTTACTTTTGAAAATCTGCTATATTCCAATTCATTTTAGGATTAACTGTATCCATAAACTTCTTAATTTGTTCTTCACTTAAATCTTTTTCACCAGTCGAATTTTTCGCATATGATACAAGTTCCCAAGTTTCATCATAAGGTTTCTTCGGTGCTTTCCACCTAATGCTAAATGTATAATCAACGCCATCAATCTTTACTTTCATAATCAATATATCGCCAAGAAGTATAAACTTACTCATTTCCATTTTTATATGCCACCTACTTTTGTGTATTTACAGGAGAAAAAGAAAGATTGCAACTACGGGCAGAATCTTTGAATAAGAATATTTTTTTATGGTTCACTAATCCCCATTGCCAATAGCAAAAGAAAAGCAATGGCCAAAACCGCTCCATTTCCTATCAAGCTGATAATTGGCAGAAAGAAACGTTTCGTCATCAACCACGAGAACACAGCGAATAAAATACCAATAATTGATAAGATGCCATAAATTGTGATCACGAAATAAACATCAGCATCTGGACCTCTTTCAACATAGAAAATAATGATACTTATGATTACAGGAAACAAAGACGTGACACCTAATATATTTCCTACTTTTTTCTTGTCTAACACTATTACCCCCACCTTTTTGTTGATAATAACTTTTTGAATCATAGCCACCCATGCTGCATTTCACGGCACTACAGATGATGGAAGTTCATTCGTTCTTCCATGAGTGAGAGACAACCATGCCGCATCTACACGGCACCATCAGAAGAATGAAAATATTAAGAATGATGTCTCTTTTTGATTCCTTTTGTGGCAGAAGTATCAATTCTTTTTTACCTTACTGTTTCTTTCTCAATGTGTGTTAACTTTGATTTAAGATAAGTTCTTGTTCCTCTACATTATTTAACTCTCTTCTAGGAATTATATAGGCACTTACTGAGCTAAAGATAGAAATTATATTTGTCCTCTTTGAAATTTTTGATGCCAGATCAGTCTTTTCATGTTTATACAATTATTTGGACTTAAAATGGAACTCAAACTCTGTATGGTTCACCAATGAGTTCTCGCTTTACTCATGTTGGTGTCCCCCACATTTAACGGTTTGCTTGACCTAAAAGAGATCATTCCAATCATGCTGGTTAAAGAGTGGAATGACAGATTTTTTCATTAGATCAATAAACGCATGTACAGTTGGTGATAGATTGTCACTTTTCCAAGCAAGGTGTTTTTTGCAAGCAAAAAATGCAGAGAAGTGCAAGAAAAAATACATAGGCTTGCCAGCTCAAGACTTAAGGTTCCAGACCGGGGGCA
>NZ_BCPV01000122.1 GCF_001544135.1 Geobacillus zalihae NBRC 101842
AAAAAAAACTTAATGGATCCTGATTCGGTCTTGTTGTACCTTGATGAAACCCATATCCGCTCTTACCATGTCTTGCGGTCCACATGGTCGGAAGTCGGTCGCCCAAAAAAAGTGCCGACGTTCGGCCATCATGCCCACGCATCGCGGTTTGGCGCGGTCAACATCCACGATGGCGAAACGGTGCTTCATCAAACGACTGCCGCCAATGCCGCGACGTTCTTGGATTTCTTGAGAATGCTCAAAGAGCGCGATCCGGACCGTCTCATGGTCTTGGTGTTGGATAACGCCCGCATTCACCATGCCAAAATGGTCAAGGAGTTTTTGCGGGAAGAAGGGCAGTGTTTTCACTTTATTTACCTTCCTCCCTATTCGCCACAGCTGAACCCGATCGAACGCTTATGGAAATGGCTGAAAGATACGGTGATTGCCAATGTATTTCACAAGGATCGCAACGATATCATTCAAGCTATTACTCGGTTTGTCAACTACATCCACGAACGTCCGGAGGAAGTGCTGCAGCGCTTAGGGTATGCAGGATGACTGAGAAGTTAACTCTTCATGTTGCATGTATATAAAACCCATTTGTATTGTTAAGGTATACCTTAATTAGAAATAAATGCGAGCGCTCGTATAATATTATCTTGTTAACTACTAAAAAAGTCAATACAATATTTATAATTTTTTAAAAAATATATATAACCCGTGGTGCTAGTTGAACTTTAACGCTCAACTAACCCAAGAATGACGAGTGAATAAGCGAGTAAAATGCCATCCAAAGCTGATTCAAATCTAGAAACAGAGTTGGATCGAATCTCTGTGATCCGGTACTGATCAATGAGAACGGAAAACACGGTTTCAATGACTTTGCGCTTTCGTTTCATCCATCGTTTCCATGCTTTCGATTGATGGATTTTCTGGTTTTTCCGAACGGGCGTCCAAAAAGTGATCTTGTATTCATCATACAGCTTCTTTTGCAAGTCTTGGCTCACATATCCTTTGTCACCAAGTGTATACGGACGAGGAAGTTGGACCATCACGGTTTCCGCAGCTGTCCGGTCGTGACAGGATGCTTCGGTGACGACATATCCCATCGGAAGCGCTTGGTCAGTGATCTGGAGATGAAGCTTCAATCCATAGTAAGCCATCTTTTTGGATGCGCAATACCCAATATCGGCGATTCCTTGAAACCGTTTGACGCGATATATTCGTGCGTGGTGGCAGAGTTCAATGGGTGAGCTATCCACTACCGCATAAGCATGATGTTGCCCACGTTTGGCTAGTTGACATCGGATCCATTTGACGGCAAAGCCAAGATTTCGACAACGACGGTTATATCGAGAGCGTTCAGGAAATAAATCTTTCGAAAATAAGTTTCCGATCACAAATCGGTGCCAAGCTCGTTCGGATGTAAAACCTAACAACTTTCCAAGAACATGGACGGCGATGATGGCCTCATCTTTTTGCTTCAACAAATGGCGATTTCGGCGTTGTAAATACATCTGAAAAAGACAATTGTCCAGATACAAAGAATAAAATCGCTGCATATTGTTTTTGAATTTTCGCTTCGTCTGTTGTAAAATGAAAGTGCACTTGCATGTGAACTCTCCTTTTGAATGTTTGGTAGCACTTTCATTTTAAAGGAGATCCTTCATGCAAGGGCTATTTTTATACTTATCTCATTTTATCTAGCACGTGTGAGTAAAATATTTGTGGGTGACATTCTGAAATGATCCTCGACGAGGGTTGCGAACTCTTGTTCGTGACGCTCGTCGGGGCCACCAAGCGAAGCGCGGTAGAACAAGCAAAGGTCATGCAAAAAGGACTCTCTCCCTGCTATGATGGTGATTGACCACATCAACCGAAAACAGGAGGGAGAGAGTCCATGAAACATCTTACCACAGAATGGCCTTTATGAAAAGAGTTGGAGGAACAATTGTTGAGAACCCTTCAAAAGGGGTTCGCGGTCTTGTTGGCCGCCCTTTTGGAGGAGATCGATCAACAACTGGCGGAAGCGCGGGACAAGCAGCGGTATCAGCTGAAAGACAAACGGCCGACTACGATCCAAACGCTGTTTGGGGAAGTGACATTCCGCCGGAACGACTACTATGATCGGCAAACGGGGGCGTATACGTTCTTGCTGGATGCCGAACTGGGCTTTGATGGAGCCCAATCGATCAGTCCTTGCCTCGAGGAAACAGCGGTCGAGTTGGCCGTAGAGTGCTCTTCCTACCGCAAAGCCGCTCGC
>NZ_BCPV01000123.1 GCF_001544135.1 Geobacillus zalihae NBRC 101842
CAAAGCCGATGGAACGATCACCCTGAATAAACAGCTATACGAAGTGCCGCCTCGGTTCATTGGGCAATCGATTGAGCTCCGCTATGACGAACGAGGCGTCTATGTGTACGAAGATGGCAAACGGGTGGCGGAAGCCATTCGGGTGCGTTTGGAGGACAATGCCTATGTAAAACGCCATCGGTCCCCGTTTGCGGCGATTCCGGCGAAGGAGGGAGAACACGGTGTATAAATCGTTTTACTCCCTTTCGCGGGAGCCGTTTGCGAAAGAAACAGACCCGTCCGAGGCGTATCAAGGGGCGTCATTTCAGGAAGCGTTGCGGGCGCTGGAGTACGTGAAACGAACCCGGGGGATCGGGCTGTTGATCGGAGAGCCGGGGGCGGGCAAGACGTTCGCCCTTCGGGCGCTGAAAGAGTCATTGAATCCATCATTGTATCATGTCGTCTACTTTCCGTTATCCACCGGAGGCGTGATGGATTTTTACCGTGGACTGGCCTTGGGATTAGGAGAGGAACCGAAGTACCGCAAGGTAGACCTCTTCCGCCAAATCCAGCAGGCGATCGAGCGATTGTATCATGAACGGCGGATCACGCCGGTGTTCATTTTGGATGAGATGCATTTAGCGAAGGATGCATTTTTACAGGACATCGCGATCTTGTTCAACTTTGAGATGGATTCGACCAACCCATTTGTCTTGATTTTGGCCGGGCTGCCCCATTTACAGGGGAAGCTGCGGCTCAATCAGCACCGCCCTCTCGACCAGCGGATCATCATGCGATACCGGATGGGGCCGCTGGAGAGGGAAGAGGTGGCGGGCTACATCGAGCATCGGATGAAACAGGCCGGGGCGAAGCACCCGATCTTCACCCCATCAGCGTTAGAGGCGATTGCCCTGCAGTCGCGGGGATGGCCTCGGGTGATCAACATGTTGGCCACGACGTGCCTGTTATACGGGTATCAGCTGAAAAAGGACGCCATTGACGAAGAAGTGGTGCGCATGGCCGCAGAGGAAATGGGGTATTAGCACGAAAGGGGCCGAATCGGCCTCTTTTGTGCTTTTTCTTTTCCATCGGTCCATCAGGCGCGCTGGAAATCTTCATCTGAAAGAGCGTGCAAACGTTCCGAAAGAATGTGCAAAATCCGGAACAATCCGCAAAAATTTTGCACATTATTTCCGAATCCGCCTGAAATAATTTGAAAAAGGGATTCTGAAATAATGTGCTAGTTTACACTTGCTTCTTACAATTTAGGAGTATTCCATGAGGTTCTTGGCAATACGGATAAAGCCCTTTCATTCTATCAACAAGCAGCAAATGAACAATATGAAAGAGCTATAAAACGTTTAGAACTTCTAAGGTAGTTTTTATAAGTGCTATAGCCTCTCCAAAATTGCTGATGTAGATATCTGGCTTAGAAAAAATAATAAGTCACATTAGTAGCTTCCTTTCCCTTTTCGGGTGGCAGGAGTACCATGTCTCCTGATCGGTGCCGGCTACATGGAGCCACTGCCGTTTCCCCTGTACCCGAAAGCCCGTTTTATCCACGTGAAGAACTGGAGAAGGCAATAAGGCTTCGTGGAAAAGGAAACGGATGCCGGCAAGGATGCCGCCGGCCTGCCTGTTGATTTCACCAGCGTTCCTTCACTGATCCGATGGCCAAAGATATCTTTCATGAACTCTGTAGTCCGGCGATTAGGGAAGCAGTTGGTATTAGGTAAGATAGAGACAAGCAGCGCTTTTACCCTTGGGCCATATTGCACGGAACTGGTCACATATGAGGGAAATTCCGCTTGGTGAAGACGATGACAGTAGGGACAAGATTGATTTCGCATTCGTGTTGAGTCACCTTTATCGGCAACGATGGAAGATCCCATACTTGCCGGGTGTGAGATGCCGAAGAGCAGGAACGTGTTCCAAGGATACCCCGCAGCTTTGGCATGGGTCACCCGATGTACCACGATATGATGAGGGTTGCCGCCTTTTGGAGCATGTGACATCGATGTCCGATCTGTTCCACTTGGACGCTTTCCGGTTTTCTTCCGTAAGGAGGTTCGAGGGCGAAACGAATCCGAAGAAGGAGGACAATGGCTGTTAGTCCTGTTTTTTTGTGTGTGCTTCCAACTGTTCAACACGTGCCTGTAGCTGATGGATGGTATTTTCTTGTTGTTCCTCACATTTCGCACCCTCCCAACGAAAATCGGGAGGATTTTTTGTGTCCATCGTCGAATGAATCCTTGACAT
>NZ_BCPV01000124.1 GCF_001544135.1 Geobacillus zalihae NBRC 101842
GGTTAACCATTTCGTTCAAATGAATCTGATAATCTTTATCCGACGATAAACAAGGCTTCCAAAAATGATTCGGAAAATTCTTTAATATTTACGCCCAACCATCACTATTGCTTTTTTGTTGTTTCTTAAGTTCAACCATGATATGACCAGCTTTGGTATATTTCTAACAATGGTAAATCATTATGATTCTCGGTTTTGTGATGAAATGTACAGTGTCTGGCGAAATGGCCTCTCTTTTAGAAGTATGATGTCAAAGGATTGTTGTTGAAAAACTAGTTTTTCCATTCACTCTTGGAGACAATGGGGGATCTGCATCACTAATTGGTTACCTTCGTGTCTTTTTAGGTGGTTGCTCTGAAATCTTCCATCAATTAACATAAGACTTAGTTCTTTAGGATTTTTCATCCCTGTACTAATCTCGATTTCTTCTGACTGTTTTATCACATATAAATAAGGTGTACTATGAACTTTAGATGTATGAAAGAGGTATGCAACTTTGATATATATTATTGATTCATTGATGTTTTCTAAAACAAGCTGATCATTATTCCTTTTATCGTTGTTTATTAACATAATTTTAAACGTTAGTTCGATTGCTAAAGATGAAGCAAGCTTTTTCCGCCTGCTTCATCTCATCCATACAGTGGTTTCTATATCCGTTCCTTTCGCAACCGCTTATAACAGGCTTGTACGTTAGGAGTACCCCAATCACCCTCCGTAATAAAATCCGGTTTCCTTCAGTGTCAGCGGATCTCCTTCCCGATGCACACCGGCATTGATGACTTCGCCTACATAAATATAGTGATCGCCTTTTTCTACTTTTTCGACAACTTTGCACTCAAAGAAGCTGAGCGCATCTTTAAAAATCGGACATCCTGTTTCTTCGGTATAGAATTCGTACCCTGCCAGCTTATTTCCTTCCGGTTCTAAAGATTTAAAGAAAGCGGTGACCATATCCTTCTGGCCTGTTTCCAAAATATTGACGCTAAATACGCCACTTTTGGCAATTTGCTCTTGGGAACGGGTGCCTACTTTCACTGCAACCGCTACCAATGGAGGATTAAAAGACGTTTGTGTCAGCCAGTTTCCCGCAAAAGCATTGGCAGTACCGTTTTCATCTTTTGTGCCGACAATGTATAAACCGTATGTAATTCCACGTAAAGCCGTTTTTTTTTCGCCTTGGCATCCATGTATGGAACTCCTCCTTCCGTAAAAATCGTGTTTTTCAGTTGTGTAGATGTTCTTATTTTCCATTTTATCCAAGCTAATTATATCTGTCTAGCTTTTCATTTTTAAGAAACATAGGGAGATTTCACAACTTACAATACAGCGGACGAACACAAGTTTTCAAGAAAACGAAAGATGGCATAATCCTTTATTGGAAAAGTGGATGGAAGAATCCCCCTTAAAAAAAGTGGGTGTCCCAAAAGTAGAAAATGGGACACCCTCATTTTAAAGAGTCCAGTATACAACTTTTTTGTCACTTAACCGGATTGACCCCCTAAATTTGGACACATCCTATCTTAATTTTAGGTTATTCTCAAAATTTCTCGTTTTTTCTTGGCAAGAAGACAAAATCCTCTTGCCTTATACGCGAACTTCTTTGATGATTAACGATTCCGTTTGCGCTTTTTTGTAAAATTCACGCGGTGGAAGATCGAGAATACTCGAATGAATCCTTCGCTCGTTATAAAATTTCATGTACTCCATCACGGCTTGATAAGCTTCTTCATAGCTGTCAAACGCCATTCTTCCTAGACATTCCTCCTCCAGTAAACGATGAAACGCTTCAATATGTGCATTCATATTCGGCGTCCGTGGTGGAATCCGTTCATGTTCGATTCCAAATCGCTCACAGGCAGCTTCAAAGGCATGAGAAATAAATTGCGGGCCGTTGTCTGTCCGAATCACAGGTTTATTTGCCTGTTCAAATTGCTGACGCTTGAATAACGCTCTTTGAAGCGTCTTTACGGCATCGCTTCCTGAACAACTCAACCCAATATGGTAATCAATTACCGAACGGTCATACACATCGATGAGCGACAAAACAAAGAAAAAGCGTTCTTCTCCTTCGATATATCCGTATTTCACGTCCATTTCCCATAACTGATTCGAGCCTGTAATAATGCGATTTCGAGCGAGTTTCTTCGGATATGGAATCCGTTTCTCTCGCTGCGGACGTAGTAAGTCCATCGCTTTACACAATCGATATAC
>NZ_BCPV01000125.1 GCF_001544135.1 Geobacillus zalihae NBRC 101842
TATTGTCAAAAGTTTATCCTCCACACTCACGGTTTTCTCCTGAGTTTCAACCGTTGGAAGAAAAAAAGCTTGCCACCCCCGTTGTTTTCGGCCATCATTGAGGTAACCACACACTCAACAGCCCAAACAAAGAAGGAGTGACAAGCTTGTTACCTCAATTATTAGCCTATTTGCTTCAAATCATCAAGGCCCAATATCAAATCATTGTGTATTTGATGGGTGTGATCGTGGGAAAATCCCTGAATCGTAAGGACTTGGACGAACTCGTCCAAAAACCGTACCGAAAACTTCAGGTCGATGACCTTCCGATCATCGATGTGCCGGAAACCTTTGATTACCGGAAGCTGTTGGCGGACTACGAAGCCCAGCACGGACGTCCTTTGCGGCCCATCCAGCGCCGCGCGAAGGCGAAACACCGTGTTCCGGATTCGTTGACCTGCCCTCGCTGCCAGGCTCCCTCTTCTTACCTGTACGCCAATAACGGCGGAAACGGGCAATACCAATGCAAAGTGTGCCAGTGCCGGTTCAACCACCGGAACCGGTTCACCAAGCAAGCGGTCTTTCGCTGCCCGCACTGCAAAAAGACGCTGGAAAAAATCAAGGAACGCAAAGAATACCACATCTATAAGTGCAAGAACAACGATTGCCCGTTTTACCAGGCCAACCTTCGCCGGATGACCAAGAAGGAGCGCCAACAGTTTCAACAGGATCCTCAAGCCTTCAAGGTGCGGTATTTGTTTCGAGAGTTCTTGTTTGACTTTCTCCCGTTGGCTTCCTCGTCGCCCATCCAACCGAAGGTCGATTTGTCCCGGCTGGCTGCGTCGCCGCACGTGTTGGGGCTCGTGTTGACGTACTACGTCAACTTTGGGATGTCCTCGAGGGAGACCGCCGCCGCCATGAAGGACATCCATGGCGTCTCGATCTCCCATCAGACGGTGCTCAACTACGCCAACAGCGCCGCGCTTTGGATCAAGCCCTTTGTCGACCGGTTCCCGTATGAGCTGTCCGGTTCGTTTTGCGGGGACGAGACGTATATTCGCGTCAAAGGGCGCTGGCATTACCTGTTCTTTATGTTCGATGCCGTCAAAAAGATCGTGCTGTCGTATCGCGTCTCGCCCAACCGAGACACGCTCTCGGCCATCCAGGCCATCGATGATGTCCTGCGGAAGCTGCCGTCCCTCCCAGACGACTTGTCGTTTGTCGTGGATGGCAACCCGATTTACCGGCTGGCGCAACACTTCTTCGCCCAGCACGGGATTTCGTTTGACGTCCGCCAGGTGATCGGCCTAACCAACGAAGATCCGGTCTCGGAAGAGTTTCGCCCTCTCAAACAGATCATCGAGCGATTCAACCGGACCTTTAAAGGCAACTACCGCCCGACCCATGGGTTTGGTGCGGAAGAAGGCTCGGTGTCCTTTGTGACGCTGTTTGTGGCGTATTTCAACTTCCTGCGCCCGCATAGCGCACTCGAAGGCCGGGTCCCGGTCGTCATCCCGGAACTGGCGGATCTTCCGCATATGCCGGCCCGGTGGACGAAGCTCATCGCCATGGCACAAGCGTTTCTCCAACAAGAGGCGGCCTGACTTTTTTGTCCGCCGGAGCCCGTTGAACAGAACTCCTGCCGGATTCGGCGAAGCGAACCCTTGACCAACCGAACACCGCCAAAGGTAAAATTCGGTCATGGCAAGGGCGGCTTTCTTATTGCCTTCTTTTTGTCCCCGTCGCCCTTGATGACTCTTCCGCACCTTTGGCGGGTGTTGGTCAAGGGCGAATCCGGCCCTCCGCATGCCCCACGATGCTCAATGGGATGATCTGTGTGGAGTTTTCATAGAACTTTTGACGCTA
>NZ_BCPV01000126.1 GCF_001544135.1 Geobacillus zalihae NBRC 101842
GGTCCATGTTGTCTATCAAAGGGGAATTTACACAATAATTTGGACTTGACCTGAATATATTGTCACCTCTCTTGTGTATCAGTTATTTTTTCGTCAATACTCAGGAAAAACCTTTTCTTTTCAATGTTGAATCTCAAATCTCAGCAAGCATTGGAGGAATACGTGTTGAAAGAAAAATTTCACTTCATCAGGATAAAAGCTTCAAGAATGAACAACTTGGCGCAAATCTTATTCGATAATGGATATGAAGTTCAAGGTTCAGATATCAAAGAGGAACTATTTACTCAAAAAAATTAGAACAAAGAGGCATTCAAATTCTCCCATTTTCCAAAGCCGATATATCATCGAGAACGCTTGTACGGAAATACACTAAAAGGAGCTGCTTAAGCTCCTTTTAATTCTACTTTTTCCGCTGTTTTTATCCAATTTTTCCCCTCAACCAAACGAGAGACCATCATAGCTGTAACATTATCTCCACTGGCATTCAACATTGTAGCAGGTGGGTCAATTAAGGTGCTAATCGCAGCAATGATAGGTAGTGCTTCTGGAGGGAATCCAAACAGCGTTAGGATCAACATTTCTCCGATCATTCCGCCACTTGGAATTGCCCCCATTACGACACCAACCAATAAAGAAATACCTATCACAAGAGATAACGTTCCTAATCCCGAAAAATTCATATTGAAGATACCAAAAAGAAATGCGATCTTCAAAACCCCACCCATTACAGATCCATCTTTATGTAAAGCTGCTCCGAGCGGAATCACTGTTTCGCGAATATCTTTATTAACCCCCATTTTTTGCGAAGCTTCTAAGTTCGCCGGAATGGTAGCGGCACTCGAGCAAGTTGCCAGGGAAGTAATCGTAGGGGTTAACATATTTCTCCAAAAGATTTTTACTCCTTGTTTTCTTCCAGCCATAAACGCATAAATAGTAAAAGCGATAAAGAAATACGCCAGTGAACCTAAATAATATGCAGCACCAGCTTTCACATAAGATCCTAAAAGTAGCGGCCCGTATTCTCCAATCAAAGTAGCAAAATAGGCACCCAGCCCAATTGGGGCGATATACATTATAATAGAAACGACTTTCATCATTACTTCAGATCCAGATGTCAAGAATGTTGTAAATGCTTTTCCACGTTCGCCAGCCAATTGAGCACCAAATCCGACGAAAATGGAGATGACGATAAGCGCCAACATATTACTTCTTGAAAAGAGCTCAACAAAATCGGATACCGTAAACGTTTTGACAATTTGTTCTGCCAAACTAACTTCTTCAGGTGTTTCCGGTTTCACTAATTTTAGTGTAACTCCTTCAGCTGGCGGAACCAATTTGACAATGATAAGCATATAAATGGCAGAAACTAACCCAGTAAAAAGAAATGTCCCTAACATACTGCTCATTATTTTTCCTAATCGTTTCGCGCCATTCATATTCGCGATCGAAGAAGAAATCGTAAAGAAAATCAAAGGAACAACGATCGTAAATAACAGATTGAGAAAAACGTCACCAATCGGTTTCAATACGACCGCTTTTTCTTTCAAAGCTATCCCTATCATTGCACCAATAGCAATGGATAATAGGAGGATAATAGAAAAACGATAGGCTTTTAGCTTTTTCATTTTTTAATTCTCCTTTTTTCAATATGATGTAGATAAGAGATATATACGCATCTATTTTATAGCTTATTAAATAATCATTCCATGCTCTCTTAACTCACGTTTCGCACCCTAACAAGGTCAAAACAAAGGATTTTTTATTTAGTTTTTCAGAATAACTTTTTGACCAACACAACGAGCGATGG
>NZ_BCPV01000127.1 GCF_001544135.1 Geobacillus zalihae NBRC 101842
CCTGAATCCGTGACAAAACATCTTTACAATGGTCGCAAACCGTTGATACGATAAGGGAAAACGACGTTGACGATTCTTCATCAAGTAGGTGATATGATGAAAGATTTCCCGATTCGGTTTGTATTGACAGATGAAGCGATTACCCCAAGTGCTGGGCTTGCTCTCGTTGGCTACTTACTGCACCAAACGAAACTGGATAAACGGGTAAACGCACTTCGGCTTCCAACGGTTCGTCGAGAAGTGCACATTTCCCATAGCGATGTCATTCGCTCGATGATTGGCTTGCTTGCCACAGGAAAAACGGATTTCGATCATATCGAAGCGTATCGTCAGGACGATATCTTTTCGGCATCGATGGGGATTCAGCACGTGCCTTCCTCTCCAACCTTGCGACAACGACTCGATCAGCTCGCTTGTCTTCCGATGACCGAAACGATTCTTTGGGAGGAGTCCATACGTCTGTTGATTCAACGACATGCCACTTTGTCCCCTTGTTGGACCAAAGGAAAGACGACATGGCTTCCCCTTGATATAGATGGTTCCCCATTTGACAACTCCGATACGAAAAAAGAAGGAGTCAGTCGAACGTATAAAGGATTTGACGGTTTTACACCGTTGTTTGCGTATGCAGGGAAGGAAGGGTATCTCGTTCATGCCGAGTTGCGTCCAGGGAAACAACATGTGCAAGACAACATGCCCTCGTTTTTAGTCACCGCTATCCGTCGAGCTCGTCAACTGACTTCATCTCGTCTGCTTGTTCGCATGGATGCAGGAAACGATGCAGAAGCGAATGTGCACGTATGCCTAAAGGAAGACGTGGACTTTGTCATCAAGCGAAACTTACGCCGAGAATCGAAAGCGCTTTGGTTCCAGATCGCTTCGCAAAAGGGCAGACGCGTCGATGATGGACAAAGCGAAGGAGTACAAACGTATGAGTTATGCCTTCCACAGACCGCAGCGATCGATGGAAACACGTATACGTACGTTCAAGTCACCCAAGTGACGGAACGGACGATGGAACGAAATGGACAGCTGATGCTCGTTCCTGATTATGAAGTGGAAAGCTATTGGGTGCGGCTCAAAGGATACGAGCATGTTCGAATGAGCGATGTGCTCGCGTTGTATCATGACCATGCGACATGCGAACAGTTTCATAGCGAACTGAAGAGCGACTTAGATTTAGAGCGGCTTCCATCTGGGAAGATGAAAACGAATGCGCTCGTGTTGGTCATGGGAGCCTTCGTTTACAATCTTCTTCGTCTGATTGGACAAGATCTATTAAGCGATCCGAGACATCCGTTGCACCACAAAGTGAAACGCCGTCGCATCAAGACGATTATTCAGACGGTGATCACGATGGCAGGTCGACTCGTCCGCCGATCACGACAGATCTGGATGAAACTGACGCGAAGGAGTGGGTACAGTATACTCCTACTGAATGTGTATCAAAAATGGAAAGAGGCAAGATAACAAACAGATGTTCGGGTACTCATATCCATCACTCCCCCCTGTACTTTTTTTGTCTCTTTTTTGGTTTGTATCTCCATAAAAGAGGATTTATCTCGTTTTCAAACATGAAAGTGGTGCAGGGAATCATCAAAAAAAGGGATGTATGGATCATATATCCATAGAACTAACACCAAAATCAAAGTTGATTTCCAACCATCACGGATTCAGG
>NZ_BCPV01000128.1 GCF_001544135.1 Geobacillus zalihae NBRC 101842
AGCGGAATTCTGCATGAAACGTCTCAACATCACCGACAACCATGGATGGACGCCCCGGAAACTCCGCAAGCAGGAACGGAAGATCAAAAACGCTCATCTCCGCCAACGTGTGATGCCGTCCGCCTGGTCATAGAAGGCTATTTGGGCAAAGACGTGGCCTCCATGGTCAACGTGTGCCGCCAAACCGTTTCCCATTATGTGTCGCTGTTTAACGAAGGGGGCCTGGAACTCCTGCTTCATCGGGATTTTGCCCCTGGGCGAGAGCCGTTTCTCACCGAAGAACAGCAGGAAGAGATCAAACACCTTGTGTTGACCACGACACCCGCGGAGCTGGGCTGGGACATCGCTTCGGCGTGGAATACGAAGATCCTTCAATCCTATGTACACCACCATTATGGCATCTCCATGTCCCGCGAAGCCTTGCGAAAACTCTTGCATCGAAAAGGGCTTTCGTGGACCCGGCCGACTTACACGTTGGCGAAAGGAGATCCGGATCGGCAAAAACACTTCGAAAAACAAATGGATCTAATAAAAAAACTTAATCGATCCAGATTCCGTCCTGTTGTACATCGATGAAACGCATATCCGATCGTATCATGTGTTGTGTACGACATGGTCAGAGGTTGGCCGTCAAAAGCAAGTGCCGACGTTCGGCCATCATGCTCACGTATCGCTGTTTGGCGCCGTTATCTTGCTCGGCATGAAAGTATACAAACAACCGCTATTTATGTAGACACATCACGAGAAGACCATATGCAGGCGTTAAGGAGAATGTAATTCGATGAGTAAAAAACGTGTTGTACTTGATTATTTTTATGAAAAAGTTGCTGATGAAGTTTGTGATACAAAAATTTGAAAAAACGAATATAAAGAAGAAGTTATTTTAGTTTTAGAATACTCGAAAAGCTAATGAAGATAACGATTTTTTATTTTTGTGCAATTAGGAAGAATCCCCTGACCTCTTAGCTAAAAAGTTATAAGGGAAGGAGGCAACATATAGCAATACATTCCTCTTTTTAAGGAAAAAATGAGTTTTATCGAGAACTTTTTAATAATTTTTTGCATAAAATAATCATATATTCCGTTTTTTGAGGAAAATATATAGAAAATCAATACATTCTTATTTATAATTTATTGTAGATACGGAGGTGAAATGTATGGTAAATACAAACAAAATTGTAGGTCAGAATGTCAAAAAATATATAGAAAGTAAAGGTATTAAACATTCATGGGTGATGGAACGCACTGGTATTAAGAAGACAGCTTATTATAATTTCTTAAAAGGCGAAGGAAATGTGGAGGAGTATGTTGCAAAGATCAATAAGCTATTCCGCATTAAAGATCCGTTCTTTTTTTACAAGGCAGATATGGAATTCAAAGAAAAAACGTTTGACCGTAGCCGATCTGATTCATTTATGAATTATGTGGCACTTTCGTTTCACGGTACAGTGGACGAAGAATTAAAAAAGGGCATGCATCTTTTTAGCGAATTTGTTGAACTGATCGATGTTTTAAAATCAGTCACAAATTCGGAAAATCCAAGGGGGTAGTCCATTGATTACAAAAGATAATCTTGAAATGATTCTAGAGCATAACAAAACACATTTGCCGAAAATTAAAAAGGCGA
>NZ_BCPV01000129.1 GCF_001544135.1 Geobacillus zalihae NBRC 101842
ACAGAAAAGTTCCATGAGCAATTTTTGCTCTCCACCCGGGCATGAAAATCCCCCTTTTCTTCCCATAATGAAGAGTAGGCGCAAACAGCTCAATAGGACGTTATACTTAATGGTGGCTTGGACCCTGTACAGAAAAGCGTTCGAATCCACTGGGTGCACCACCCATTGTCCGCCCTTTCCCGATGCGGAGGAAAGGTGACGACGAACGGAAAACTGCCGCATTTCTCCCGTGGATTCGCTGTTTGCGCACTCGATCATCGAAAAGGAGGATTTTCATCATGGATGTCATCTATCCTCGCTGCGCAGGATTGGATGTTCATGCCGAAACCATCGTCGCCTGCGCGCTATGGGAAGAAGATGGACACATTCAAAAGGACATTCAAACCTTCTCCACGTTCTCGAAGGGACTTGGCGACCTGCTTGAGTGGCTCGAAGAACATGGCGTTACCCATGTCGCCATGGAATCCACCGGCGTGTATTGGAAACCGGTCTTCGCCTTCCTCGAGGGCTATGTCGACTTGACACTGGCCAATCCGCAGCGGATCAAAAATGTCCCGGGAAGAAAAACCGATGTCTCTGACGCCGAGTGGATCGCCAAGCTGCTCCGCCATGGACTCGTTGAAAAAAGTTTCGTCCCCCCAGCGGATATTCGCGAATTGCGGGATTTTACCCGCCTCCGCAAAAAGTGGGTCGGACAGCTGACTTCGGAGAAAAACCGGATTCAAAAAGTGCTCGAGTCTTCCAATGTCAAACTCGGCTCGGTCCTCTCCGATCTCTTCGGCGTTTCCGGAAAAGACATCCTCGCCCGGCTGCTTGAGAAGGGATACGTGGACAAGGACGAGTTGGATCAATGCCTGCGCGGAAGGCTCAAAAAGAAAAAGCAAGCGGTGTACGATTCGCTGCTCGGCACCTTGACCGAACACGAGCTCCGTCTCCTTCGCCTCTTGTGGAAACACGTTGAGGAATTGGAGCAGTTAATCGAAGAAGTCGACCAGCACATCGACCGCCTGCTCGAGCCGTATCGCGAGGAAGTCGAATTGCTGATGACCATGCCCGGAGTGAAAAAACAAACCGCCGCCGTCATCATAGCCGAGATGGGAACCGACATGAGCGTCTTTGAAACGCCGGAACGGGCGGCTTCATGGACGGGATTGTCCCCCGGCAACCATGAAAGCGCCGGAAAGCGAAAGAGCACGCGCACGACAAAAGGCAATCCCCATCTCCGATCGGCGTTATGCGAGGCGGCATGGTCAGCAGCTCGATCCAAGACGCATCCCTTGTCCCGAAAGTTTTGGTCGTTGGCGGCCCGGTGCGGGAAGAAAAAAGCCCTCATCGCCATTGCTCGGCGGATGTTGGTGATCATCTTTTGCATGATCTCCCGCAAAGAGCCGTTCCGCCAACCACAACTTATTTAGTCTAGCCAAAAGGCAGACAGGTTATACGAGATGCCTAAAATCGGGCACCTCTGCTTTCCTATTGCCTTTTTTGGCCATTTTCAGTATACCCGCACGGATCAGGAGCGTATACCGCACTCACCAAGTGGTGGGGATTTTCACGGAAAA
>NZ_BCPV01000130.1 GCF_001544135.1 Geobacillus zalihae NBRC 101842
TGAACCTCCCCCACTTATCGAAGTGGGGGTTTCCTGTTTCCCCTTCGGAGGTGGATGCATGATAGGCTGGTTGGCAGCCTATCTGCAGGCAACACCTGGCACCCGTCCCGTTGGGAGCCACAGGCAACATGAGTATCCATGATACTCAAGGGCGGGAACTCGCCATCTACGACTTCATACCTAAGCAATCCGTCGATACGTAAACGGTTTGACCGTAAATTCCAATGGGCGGATTTCACCATAATATACTTTGGCAAATAAATTCATTGCCCCATGGATATCACGGTGTCGTTTGTACCCGCATTGACATGTATAATTTCTAGAAGAAGATTTATTTTTCTTCCCGCAAACAGGGCATGTTTGCGAGGTATAACTTTCATCTTTTTTCTCGATTTGAATTCCTTCGGCATTCAATTTGTATTTGAGATAATCAAATAATTTTCCAAACGACCAATTGGATAATTTCTGATTGGTCTTTTTGTTTCGTTTCTTTTTCGTATTCCGTTGGATTCCTTCGATATCTCCAATGACGACTTCTTTCACTTGGTTTTCCAAACACCAACGAACAAATTGTCTCGTGGTTTTGTGCAGTGCATCCTTTAGTTGTGCCTCTGATTTCGAAAGTACATATTGTTTCGCCCGATTGTACTTTTTCCATTGTTTGGAGCCTTTTTTGCATCTGCTCATGAGTTTTTGCAGTTCTTTTAATTTCTTGTTTCTCAACCGATGAATGCTTCTTATTTTTCTTCCCGTGATAATGAGGCTTTCCCCATTTTCACAAATGGCTGCGATGGTGTGAATTTCCCCTGGGTCAATAGCAACACGGTTTTTACATGGATTTTCTTTTGGTTTTTTCCCATCTTCATACGATAAACAAAGCCACAAACCACGGTCATAGACCAACTCGATTTCTTTGACTTTTCCGTTTGGAAGTTTCTCTTTGTCGATTTTCACCACCAAAGGAGATTGTCGTTTTCGATTCCAAATTCCTAGCGACAGTTCCAACGTTCCGTCTTCATGCAAAACAAACCCATCTTTTGCCCATTTCGTGTTGAAATGTTTTTTCTTTTTGTATGGATATTTGATTTTTTCTCCTTTTTTCCGTGCTTCTTTTGCCCCATCACGGGCAAAGATATATTTATGCACAACCGCCTGGATGCTTTGGCTGTGGATAGAAAAACGACCTTTTGTTGCTTTTTGCAGTTCCGTTTTGGTTATCCATTTTCCTGTTTCCAAATGATGTTCTTTTGCCAAACGAAGGCATTCGTTCCAAACTTCTGCGGAGATACGATTGCATTCAAATAGTTTTTGGATAACTTCTTTCTTTGCCCGAAAACGGGTTTTCAGCGTTCGATACATGGTTTCACCTCCTATGTTTATTGTATTCTATTGCCATCCAAAGAAGAAAGAGAAAAACAGAAAAACCGAACGCCATTCATCCCCCACCTGTAGAGGTGGGGGACTTCTGGCTGATTTATGTT
>NZ_BCPV01000131.1 GCF_001544135.1 Geobacillus zalihae NBRC 101842
ATATATATTCATTTATTTCCGCTCATTGAAAAATCTTTTCTTCGATGTTTAGAAATAGGAGATACGGATAAGTATGACAGTGTAAAAGGAACAGGAAGTTTCCTTGCTGTAAATTATCACTTTATTTCGGAACAAAAGAGACATTTTTTTGCACATTCCTTCAGAAAGCCCTCTCCCCTTTTCTGAAAGAATGTGCTAAATTTTTTGTGAATTATTTCGGAAGAGAAAATCCATCGGTTCATAGGAGGGGGAGGAGGACGTGATTCAATTTCATGACTTTGGCATTGACGTTCAAACGTATGCAGAGCGTGGAAAAGAAAACGACTTCCCTCTTCTGAAAAAGTGTCCGCATTGCCGGGCCAAGCGCCCGTTGCACCGCCACGGTTACTATGAGCGAAACGCATTGACCCCACATGGTGATTATCGCATTTGGATTGTCCGGTATCGCTGTCGGGAATGCTTGAAGACGGTGAGTGTGCTGCCTTCCTTTCTCCTCCCGTATTTTCAGTATACGTTGTCCGCCATATGGCAAGTCGTGAAAGAGCAGTTGGGATTGACCGAAAGGACGAACCAGGCTCCGTTTCTCCCGACAAAGGACGGCATCATCTTTTATGTCCGACGGTTCTACCGAAACCTATCAAGCCTTCATAGCTTTTTTGCGAGGCGGTGGAGGATCATAGGCCCTATCGTGAAAAAAGAAAAGGAACGGGCTTCTTGGTGGATCCAGACGTTAGAGGAACACGGTCTTGATTCGGCCATCAGAGAGATGTGGGAGGGCGGATTCCGACACCCTTTTGCGAATTAAATGGGATCCTGATTTTACATACATACCCTAAATTGGAAATAGTTTCGGTTCCCACAAACCTTTCCTATCGACGGAGAAAAAGCAATTCGGTACGATAAGGGCAGGAGGACCGGAACGGTCCTGATTCCAAGTGAGACCAGGAGGAGATTTGAATGAATGAGTCGATGAGACACGACATTGCCCTGTTTCGATACGGGCTAATCGCTCCGTTGGTGAATGGGCAGGTGGAACCGAAGACGTATCTGAAAGAGGTGAGCGAGCGAGTGCACCATGTTCCCCACCAGGGAGACAAACGAATCGCAGCCAAGACGATCCTCGATTGGTGCACCCGATACAAAAAAGGGGGCTTTGACGCCTTAAAGCCGAAGCGCCGTTCGGACCGCGGCCACTCAAGGCGTCTGTCGCCCGATGATGAGGATCATATTTTAGCCCTAAGAAAAGAACATCCCACCATGCCCGTGACGGTGTTCTACGAACACCTGATCGAGCAGGGGGGAATCCCAAAAAACCATATCTCTTACTTTACTATATACCGATTATTGAAAAAACACAACCTTGTCGGGAAAGAAA
>NZ_BCPV01000132.1 GCF_001544135.1 Geobacillus zalihae NBRC 101842
ATACCCGTCAAGTTAGCGGTATAAAATTTTTAAGACGATACTCGTGTTCATCCCCGCAGTGAATGATGTGGATCACATCCATTATTGGGCATACCAAATACCCCTCCAGAAGAGGGGTATTTGGTATTTATATCCATATCTAATTCTACCATATCTCTAATTTCGTTAAGATATCTGATGCCGTTTCTTCCCCTTTCCTTCGACCTTTCTTGGCATGTTTTCGTAACAGGGAAAGGAGAGAGAAAAGGTTGATTTCCGCCATATGCGAACGCAAAAGCAACTGGTGCCAATACGATTGGAGAAGATCGAGCGCTTTCCGTTCACTGATTTCAATGTCTTCCTTTTGATGCCAATACATCCGAGCTTGAAACAGAAACGTCTGGGTGACCAAAATGGCAATCAACGTCCCGTATAAATGGCATTCGAAACGTTCTTTTTTCATCTCCTTGACTTTCTCCAAATCAAATACGGATTTCCAGGCTTTAAACAACAATTCAATTTGCCAGCGCAGGGAATAGAGCTCATAAACCTGTTGACCATCAAACGACTCTTGTGGTAAATTCGTCAGTAAGATGTGGTATTTCTTTTGTTCGAGGGTTTGGCGTGCCAGCGCCTTCCCTTTTCTTTTTTCCTTTTTCCGCACATACGCCATCCGTTTTTGCCATTCTTCCGCCGTCAGACGGCGGAAAACCAACCGTGGAACATACAAGCGTTCATGTCCGATGTACACATGTTCCATTTCCACTGATTCCCCTTCCTCTAATTGATTCCCAAGGGATTCCCAATCCCATTCCTTCCACTGGCCATTCTCCTTGATATACACTTTCATATCGGAACGGAGCCGAGTAATATAATACGCTCCGCGGGCGTCGATCTCGGCCAGTGCGGCAACGGAGAAAAAGCCCAAATCCCGAATACATAGGTCATTCGGTAAAATCGTATGCTGGGCATGATAGGCAAAACGAGCGTCCGAGTCATTGGCCGATTGAACGCATAGCTGAAGGCAGGCGCCGGATAACAAGTCATATTCAAACTGAATTTTCACCCCCGACGAAACGGAACCTCGATAGTCTTCCCCATAGTCAGCGGGAACCAAAAAGCTGGTTGAGTCCAAAATCCGCAGGCGGGTAAAACAAGTTCGATAGGTCTCCATGGCTGACAAAAGCAATGGACGTTGATGCAGGAGGAGAAGGAAAAACACTTCTCGCAAAAATGCCACGGCCCGATCGGTAAAACGCTGATTCAAGCCTTCGCTTGAAAGGGAACAGCCATGCCAGAGCGTCAAGGCCGCACACAACCGCTGAAGCGACTGTTTGGCCAGTGAGCCATCTCCCCATGCACAGAGAGTCAGAAAGGCTTCCG
>NZ_BCPV01000133.1 GCF_001544135.1 Geobacillus zalihae NBRC 101842
CCGGCAGGTGGCCTTATGATGAGCTTCATTGGGGAGTTGGCGAAGCCCCTCCAACTCCTCTTTCAGCGATTCGAGCAGCGTTTCCCGTTCCTTGCGTTGGCGTTCGGCTTCGCTGGGATTGTACACGAGAACATAGCGCTGACGCGCTTCTCCGTCGCCCACGATGATTTCTTTGATATGCAAGTTCTCGCGAACTTGTTGGTAGCGCCCGCGACGGCTTAGGGCCTCTTCGACGGTGGCTTTGCCGGATCGCATTTTTTCGCCGACAATGTAGTGTCCCCCGGCCTGTTGCAAGATTCGCAAATTCTCTTCAGAGGAAAAGCCGCGGTCCATGACGCTGATCACACGTCCAAGCTTCCAGCCAATCAAGTCTTGTTTCACCTGTTTGATGACCGTCATGTCCATGGTATTGCCAGGCCATACCCAAGCGCGAATCGGGATTCCTTCCCGGGTGACAGCCAGCCCAATGACGATTTGAACCAAATCAGGACGCTTATCTTTGGAAAACCCCTGCTTTCGAAGCGATTCTCCTTCCGGTGTTTCAGAGGGATCCACTTCGAAGTACGACGAAGTCGTATCAAAGTAAATCAAATCGACTTCCAGGTTCAATAAATCGGCCACGGCATGGAACACTTGGCGTTCCAATTCCGGCTGCACAGCCAGCAGCTCATCCATCGCCCGGTATAACTGGTGGCTGGCGACTTGGGGAAGATGAGGGATATGCACGTCCTTCTCCACCCACTCCTCCATCGCCAACTTGCTTGACGGATGAAGGGCACGATTCGCCACCATGGCAAAAATCAGCCGTTCCAACGGAATCTGATGATGTCGGGAGGCAAACAAGGAGTGGAGAATCTCTCCCAATCCCAGTTGTCTCCAGAGCTGATCCAAAAGCCAAGCGCCACCAAGGCGTTTGCTTGATTGAAACTGAAAGTCATCCGATACTTCTCCTGTCAACGTCTCGATTTCCCAAGCCTGCTCAGGAGAAAGGAATCGCGAAATGCTTTTGGCCAGACGCTCCAAGACAGCGCGATCCACCTGGTCTTCGCGCCCAAACGAATAAATCACCTTCGCTTTCGCATATTTGGCCTTCGGATCCCATTCGTTGTGAGCAAGCTGAAGATACGCAACAGTCGTTCCATCTTTGTTTTTGCGTGTGACTCTCCGTATGTACATGCCTATATTATAAACGATATTCGGCTATTTTAAAAGGTTAAATTATCAAATCGTGTGCCTATGAAATTCAGCGTTTTTTTCTAGGATCCGCATCGTGAAATCCTTGATATTACAGCATTTTGACCATTTTCATTTGCCTAAAATGGCCTCAAAACTGTCGAACTCGGGT
>NZ_BCPV01000134.1 GCF_001544135.1 Geobacillus zalihae NBRC 101842
TTGGTGAATATGTTTCGAGGATTGAGAAAAACGAGGAAATGCAGAAAAAGATGTTTGAAACGTTGCTGGAGGACATGGTGGAAACTGTTGCGAGTGAGGCTGGAAAGTCGCTGGAGATGGTAGGCGCTTTGGAGAATGTGGTGCAGGAGATAAAGAAAAGAGTCGAGGCGCAAAACAGGTCGTAAGCGGCGCTTGCGCCGCGTGCCTTGATACTGGGTGGCGCCCTCTGGTATGCTTGCCGAGCGAAGCGAGGGGAGCGGCAGGCCTTGTGCCTGCCGTCAAGCATAGGGAGTCCAGAGGGCGCAGGGCCCCAGTGTCAAGGCTACGACCGTGGCTGTGTCGCGACACGTGAAAGGAGGTGAAGGACATGACGCGACAAGAGAAGTTAGCGGAGTACAAGCAGCGATACCGTGACGCGATGGGTGCGCCGAGATCACGACGCGATTTTCTGTTGGCGGACATCATGACGGACATGGAACGCGAATTCCGCATTCCGTTGTTGCGTGATCGCGCCGAAAAGGAGATCGCGCCAGATGTGTTGCGGCTGTATCGCTTGATCTCGGATAGTCGGAGCATATGAGGTGGAGCGTCTATATACTTTACTTGATTATAGTGATTAATAAGCACGCGGGGGGTGAGTATAGTTGGATGATATATGGCGCGAAAGTAGTCATGTCTGGACATGTCGTAGAGATCTACGAGTACGAAAGGGACATAAAGACAGGTAAGGACAATAAAGACGGTTCTAAGTCTGTTGGTCGTGCTGGAAAAGGCGCGAATGAAGAGGATAGAGAGAAAAATAGGGAAATAGTTTTGAGTAGGGCGAAAAGGGAAGTTAGAAGGTTGATTAATTCGAATGTAGATGCTTGGGGCGAAAAGCCGAAGTTTTTTACGTTGACGTTTGCGGAAAATGTGACGGATATTAAATGGGCTAATAATGAGTTTAAGAAGTTTAGACAGAGATTGTCGCGGCATATATGGGGATGTCCTAATAATCTTAAGTATGTTGCTGTTATTGAGTTTCAAAAACGCGGTGCGGTTCATTATCATGTCGTTGCGTTTAATATGCCGTATGTTCCACATGCTGATCTGGAAAGGATATGGGGTCATGGTTTCGTACATATTAGGGCGATAGATGATTGTGATAACGTCGGGGCGTATGTGACGAAGTACATGACAAAGGATTGTGATGATGAAAGGTTGAGGGAGCAAAAATGCTATTTTTCCAGTCGTGGTCTTGCGAAGCCAGTCGAGG
>NZ_BCPV01000135.1 GCF_001544135.1 Geobacillus zalihae NBRC 101842
CCCGAGTTCGACAGCGACTAGGCAAACAAAATCCCTCTGATCCTTTGATACAAAAGGGATCAGAGGGATTTGGGCATACTTTAGGCGTGTATCTAGGGGCGAGGATGGATGCCTAGAATCTTCGGAGGAGGCTCCATCCCTAGAGCCGCAAAGAGTTGAGCCTGTTTGGCCGTCAGTTCGGTTCGTTGATAAAGGTCTCCGTTTTTTGAAGAAAAATGTCCAAGCATGAGACGCTCACATTCGTCTCTTACTTTCGGCCACGATTCATGAGTTCGGATCTCCACGATCCGAACCAGCAAGAGAGCCAGCCAACTGAGCAGCACATGCGCCCGGATACGGTCTTCCAAGCGATGATACATGGGGCGCAGCTCGAGTGTTGATTTCAACGTCCGAAAGGCCTGCTCGATATCCACCAGTTGCTTATACCCGAGCGCGACATCCTCGGCAGACAAGGTGTCATCGGAGGTTCGGATGAGATATTTGCCATCGTACTTTTCCGCTTCACGAACCGCTTGCTTGTCGATGCGAAGCGTTCCATCCTTCAATTGACGCAAGTATTTTCCGTAGGACGGATGGGAACGCAGCCGGCAGGTGGCCTTATGATGGGCTTCGTTGGGGAGTTGTCGAAGCCCTTCCAACTCTTCTTTCAGCGATTCGAGCAGCGTTTCCCGCTCCTTGCGTTGGCGTTCGGCTTCGCTGGGATTGTACACGAGAACATAGCGCTGACGCGCTTCTCCGTCGCCCACGATGATTTCTTTGATATGCAAGTTCTCGCGAACTTGTTGGTAGCGCCCGCGACGGTTTAGGGCCTCTTCGACGGCGGCTTTGCCGGACCGCATTTTTTCGCCGACAATGTAGTGTCCCCCGGCCTGTTGCAAGATTCGCAAATTCTCTTCAGACGAAAATCCGCGGTCCATCACGCTGATCACACGCCCAAGCTTCCAGCCAATCAAGTCTTGTTTCACCTGTTTGATGACCGTCATATCCATCGTATTGCCAGGCCATACCCAAGCGCGAATGGGGACTCCTTCCCGGGTAACGGCCAGTCCAATGACGATTTGGACCAAATCGGGACGCTTATCTTTGGAAAACCCCTGCTTTCGAAGCGATTCTCCTTCTGGTGTTTCGGATGGATCCACTTCGAAGTACGACGAAGTCGTATCAAAGTAAATCAAATCGACTTCCAGGTTCAATCTCACA
>NZ_BCPV01000136.1 GCF_001544135.1 Geobacillus zalihae NBRC 101842
TGAACTACCCCCACTTAATTTTCTAGCGAAAATTTGAAGTGGGGGCTTCCAAAGAAGTTTGACTGCTTCAAGCAATCCTTATTCTTTGAGGCGTGTCCACTTCGCCGCTAGAGCATAAGACACTCAGGTCTACAGCTTTACTTTTCTTTAAGATGTTTAATGCGCCATTGACATCAGCATTAATTAGTTTGCCAGACTTTGTTCGATACAAGCCGCGCTTAATACGTTTGCCGCTGAACTTATATTCTTTTGGATTGTCGGCATTATATTCAGGAATCTCATCGCCGTCAAAAAAGCTGGCTTGAGACGTATATGATTCTTCCTGTTTCAAGAATTCAATGCCGTAAAATTCACAAAGATATTCTAGTTTTTCTTTTATGTTACCGAGAGGAATATTGACAAAGTTTTGATTTGTCTTTTTTCCTAGATTAATATTGCGTTGCCATGTTTCCGCATAGCCAATGACAAGTTTGCCAATTTGATTTTCAATACAGTAGTTAATGATGTAACGGCAAGTCTTGTTGATATAATCATTCACTTTATTATTGCGATTCATAGCAAGCAAAGCCTGTTTACGAGTGGTGCCTTTGATTTTTTGCTTATCTTTTATGCTTTGAAGTCTGGCATTTTCTTTGTTAAACCATTGATTTATACTTTTTAATCTCCGCCCATCAATGATGAATGATCTGCCGTCTGATGTGACACAAGTGGCAAAATTGTTTAATCCTAAATCAATTGCCAGTGCTTTTTGGTCATTTAATTCTCTTTGATCTTCAGGCATTTCATATTTGTACTGAATCTCAAAGAACCTGGCATGATGCTTAGGAATGATTTCAATCTGCTTAATCTTTTTGTCCAGTAACACAGGCGGAATCGTTATCGTGATAGGCTTGTGAGTCTTTTTAAATAGGCGAGAATACGGTATCGTAAATTTGTTGCCGTCTATACGAATCTGGCCAATGATCAGTGAATGAAAGCCATCTTTTTTAAGATATTTTGGAATACTGATAGCCTTGTGGTCATATTTTCCTTGTTTGGCAAGACTGATCAAACCAAAGAAAGATTTAAAGGCTTCATTGACCTTTTTTAAAATTTGCTGTGCCATGTTGCTGTTTAACAGCTTATAGTTTTCGTTAGTTTTGGCAAGATGAT
>NZ_BCPV01000137.1 GCF_001544135.1 Geobacillus zalihae NBRC 101842
TCTCGACCACGGATCTTATCACTCGCAGTCTGACTCCCGGGCATAAGTCATTGGCATTCGGAGTTTGACTGGGTTCGGTAACCCGGTTTGGGCCCCTAGCCCAATCAGTGCTCTACCTCCAAGACTCCTAAACCCGAGGCTAGCCCTAAAGCTATTTCGGGGAGAACCAGCTATCTCCAAGTTCGATTGGCATTTCACCCCTACCCACACCTCATCCCCGCACTTTTCAACGTGCGTGGGTTCGGGCCTCCAGCCGGTGTTACCCGGCCTTCACCCTGGACATGGGTAGATCACCTGGTTTCGGGTCGACGACGACGTACTCACACGCCCTGTTCAGACTCGCTTTCGCTGCGGCTCCGCCTCTCCGGCTTAACCTCGCACGCCATCGTCACTCGCCGGTTCATTCTACAAAAGGCACGCCATCACCCATCAACGGGCTCTGACTACTTGTAGGCACACGGTTTCAGGTTCTCTTTCACTCCCCTCCCGGGGTGCTTTTCACCTTTCCCTCACGGTACTGGTGCACTATCGGTCACTAGGGAGTATTTAGCCTTGGGAGATGGTCCTCCCTGCTTCCGACGGGATTCCTCGTGTCCCGCCGTACTCAGGATCCGCTCGGGAGGGAACGAAGTTTCGACTACAGGGCTCTCACCTTCTCTGGCCGGCCGTTCCAGACCGGTTCGTCTACCCCGTCCCTTTCTCACTCCCATCGTGAGCGGTCCTACAACCCCAAGAGGACATGCCTCTTGGTTTGGGCTGTTCCCGTTTCGCTCGCCGCTACTCAGGGAATCGCGGTTGCTTTCTTCTCCTCCGGGTACTAAGATGTTTCAGTTCCCCGGGTGTGCCCTCCATGCCCTATGGATTCAGGCATGGATACTGCCCCATTACGGACAGTGGGTTCCCCCATTCGGACATCTCCGGATCAACGCTTGCTTACAGCTCCCCGAAGCGTTTCGGCGTTTGCCCCGTCCTTCATCGGCTCCTAGTGCCAAGGCATCCACCGTGCGCCCTTTCTAGCTTAACCTA
>NZ_BCPV01000138.1 GCF_001544135.1 Geobacillus zalihae NBRC 101842
TCATCGTTTTAAAGTGCATGTATATAGTTATTGGATAGATGCTTGATTGTTCAACTGATGGTAGGTTCATAGTTTCTGTATAAAAAAGTAAAGGATTTGAAACAACCTCTTTTTGCGAAAAAGAGTGTATCAAAAAAAAGTGTGACGATGATTGGGAAATAAAACAAGGGAATAGGATTGAAGGGAATCGAGGAAAGTATCGATTGGTACATTTCTCGATTTCTTTTTATTGGAGCGAAAAAAAGAAAAGGGCATTAAAGACTAACGAGTTCCGATTTGAGGTGCAAAAATAGAAGAACAGTTGAAATTGACATCAATTTTGACCAATTAACTGACATCAAAATTACATCAAAAAAGCAGGGTAATTTCCCTGCTTTTTGACTTGTCAATTATAACTATCAATTAAATACGACTAATAGTTAAACAATCTATGCAGCTTAGGGCTTAGAATTATTGAAATATCCCTAACCGTTAGTTGAAGTTACATAATTAACAAGGGTTGAACTTATCTTCCGTGTTTAAAACAACAGGTGTCCCTGATTGGTTTAATTAAAGCATTCAAATTATCACTTTTTAGGTGAAGTGATTCTTAAATAATAACCATCTGGGTCAGTTAAGCGAAAATCCGTCATTCCCCACTCTTGTTGTTTTAGTTCTGATTCTATATACATCCAAATTGGCATTTTAACCTCTGATTCACACAGCGCACCCCATGCGGCTCAACACCTCATCCGGGTGTTGTAGAACGTACTGTTCAAAGCGAGTAATGGATTGGGCAATGTCATTTTGATCCTTGTGAAAAACGTTGGCAATCACTTCATCTTTCAACCACTTCCACAGCCGTTCAATCGGATTTAACTGTGGAGAATACGGTGGCAAAAAGATGAAATGAAAAGCAGCGCCTTCCTCGCCATCAAGAAAGGCTTGCACCATCTTGGCATGATGAATACGCGCATTGTCCAACACAAGCACGAGGAATCGGTCCGTATATTTCTCTTTCAATCGGCGCAAAAAGTCGAGGAACG
>NZ_BCPV01000139.1 GCF_001544135.1 Geobacillus zalihae NBRC 101842
TAGCTTCAAGATCTCTTGGGCATCCATTTGTTGGCCCTTCCATTCCTCCGGAACGGTCGTGACGAGGACAAACCGGGACGCTTTCCGTCTTGCCTGTTCCCACGCGTTTTGGTCGAATTCGACGTCAAGGCGCAAGAGATACCGCGTCTCCATCTCGGGTTCCACCCCTTTTTTCGGCCGTCCGCGCCGTTTTTTCGGGCGTACGATCTCTTCGACCGCGGCCTTGACCTGATGAAACCGTGGGCGAAGGGACATCTTGAGGGACGCTAAGGCTTGTTCAGCGTCTTCCCGGCACGAGAAAGGGTGGCGCTCCCAATGGGCTTGTTCCTCGCGAAGAAGCTCCGCTTCTTTGGTTCGTTCTTTTTCGAGCGTCTTTCCTTTTCGCTGGTCGAGCGCACTCGATTCGACGACGATCAGCCGAACGGGGTGGCCTTCATAGGTGGAGGATGTTTCCCATACCCGGTACGTGGCGCCGTTTCTCTCCGCCAGCGTAAAGGGGGCGCTCCACGGGATGTGAGGCGAATCGGCCTCCGCTAATGCCCGTTTCACGATCCGAAGCGACGAAGGGCCTCGGGTGATCAAAAAGGCGTTGGCCGCTTTGGTTTGCGCCAGAGTGTCTTTTGTCATCGCGGCGGAATCGGCCACATAAATCCATTCGTCTTCAATCTTGGCTTGTTTGAGCTGTTCGTGGACACGGGACAGCACCTCCGGATTCCACGTTTTGTCAGGCAGGTTGCCGTCGTGCACATCACCGTAAAACGGGATGCCGTCCTCGTTGCCGACCAGTCCGAAGCCGATCTGTTTTTGCCAACGATGATGGCGGTTATAGCCATGTGTGATCTGCAAAGCCTCTAACGAGGCCGATTCATACGCGCCGTAAACGGTCTTGTCCGTCGTATCGGCGTGGAAGGCTCGGAGGGAAAGGCCTTCTTTGCGATAAATATGAATCAAGCAAGTGCTGATGACGTTGTGAATGCCAGCCTCATACAGGCGATCGAGATGACGGGCCAAC
>NZ_BCPV01000140.1 GCF_001544135.1 Geobacillus zalihae NBRC 101842
ACCCGTGGTGCTAGATAAAACTCAGACAAGCATAAAAATAGCCCTTGCTGGCGGATCTCCAGTAGAATGAAAGTGTCACCCAACATTCGAAAGGAGAGATCCCCCATGCAAGAGCACTTTCATTTTACTACAGATCCAGCCAAACTTCAAAAACAATATGCCGCTATTTTCTGTTTTGTTTCTGCCCAACTGTCGTTGATTCAAATGTATCTTCATCGCCGCAACCGTCACTTGGTCAAGCAAGAAGACGAAGTGGTCATGGCGGTTCACCTTTTGGGGAAGCTGCTGGGCTTTTCTTCCGAACGAGCCTGGCATCGTTTTGTCACGGGAAATTTGTTCACAAACGGCTCGTTTCTTGAACGCTCCCGATACAACCGCCGCTGCCGAGCGCTTGGTTTCGCCATCAAATGGATCCGTCATGAGCTGGCGAAACGTGGCCAACACCATGCTTATGCGGTCGTCGACAGCTTGCCTCTTCCGTTGTGCCATCCCGCAAGAATGCAGCGCGTCAAGCGGTTTCGAGGGATCGCGGATATGGGGTATTGTGCTTCCAAAAAGCAATGGTACTACGGTTTCAAGCTGCATCTTCAAGTGACCAATCAAGGGCTGGCCATGGGCTATGTCGTGACGGAAGCGTCCTGCCACGACGTCAAAGCCGCTGAAACGGTGATGACTCAAATCCCTCATCCCTACAACTTTGGGGACAAAGGGTACATCAGCCACGCTCTTCGAGAAAAGCTGTACGAAGAACACCAAGCCGCGTTCTGGACACCGTCTCGACACAATCAAAAGCACGGCCCATCCAAGGCATGGGAAGAATGGATCAGGAAAAAACGCAAAGTCATCGAGACGGTGTTTTCGATTCTCGTAGACCAATACCGGATCACCGACATTCGAGCGAATTCCATTGCCGGGTTTGAAGTGGCACTCGATGGCATCTTGTTGGCTTATTCCTTGGTCACACTAGGGCTGGTTGAGCGCTGACGCTCAACTAGCACCACGGG
>NZ_BCPV01000141.1 GCF_001544135.1 Geobacillus zalihae NBRC 101842
GCTTCTTTACCTTTTCAATTATTTCTATCGGTTGTTGATACTTCACTTCTTCATACTCAATCTCTTTATATTTGTTAATCGAAAGGTCATAGTCATTTTCACGAATTTCTTCCACCGGCACAAAGAACGACTGCTCCGTGCGTTTCCGTTCTTTCTCTGCTTCACGGTTATGGAAGCGCGCAATGATATCCGGAATGTCGTTGTCTTCAATCGGGGTGCGCTTGTCGTCCAACGAGTAGCCATCGGCTTTCATGTCGTAAAACCAGACGTGATCTGTTCCGCCGACGCCCGTTTTCGTGAAAATCATAATCGCCGTCGATACGCCCGCGTATGGTTTAAACACACCACTTGGCATCGAAATAATTGCTTCTAATTTATGATTTTCCACAATTTCTTTGCGGATGTCTTTATGCGCTTTCGAGCTGCCGAACAATACCCCGTCCGGCACGATGCACGCGCAACGTCCGCCTGTTTTTAAAATGCGTAAGAATAATGCCAAAAATAAAAGTTCGGTTTTCTTTGTCTTTACAACTTTTAACAAATCATTTGAAACTGCATCATAATCTAATGAACCTTTAAAAGGCGGATTGGCAAGGACAAGGGTGTATTTGTCCTTATCTTTGTTTTGTTCCGATAAGGAGTCGCGATATTCGATATTCGGATTTTCAATGCCATGGAGCATCATGTTCATCGCACCGATGCGCAACATCGTGCGGTCCATATCAAAACCGTAGAACATACGGTTATTAAAATGTTCTTTTAAACTTTGCACTAAAAATAAATCGCTGCGGTGCTTGCGCAAATATTCGCCCGCCGCCACCAAAAACCCCGCCGACCCCGCCGCCGGGTCGACGATGATGTCTTCCGGCGTCGGTTTCATCAGTTCGACCATCATTTGGATGATATGGCGCGGCGTGCGGAATTGGCCGTTCGTGCCTGCGGTGGCGATTTTCGATAACAAATACTCGTACAAA
>NZ_BCPV01000142.1 GCF_001544135.1 Geobacillus zalihae NBRC 101842
GGGCGTACGATCTCTTCGACCGCGGCCTCAACCCGATGAAACCGGGGGCGAAGGGACGCCTTGAGGGACGCCAAGGCTTGTTCGGCATCTTCCCGGCAGGAGAAAGGGTGGCGCTCCCAATGGGCTTGTTCCTCGCGAAGAAGCTCCGCTTCTTTGGTTCGTTCTTTTTCGAGCGTCTTTCCTTTTCGCTGGTCGAGCGCACTCGATTCGACGACGATCAGCCGAACGGGGTGGCCTTCATAGGTGGAGGATGTTTCCCATACCCGGTACGTGGCGCCGTTTCTCTCCGCCAGGGTAAAGGGTTCGCTCCACGGGATGTGAGGCGAATCGGCCTCCGCTAATGCCCGTTTCACGATCCGAAGCGACGAAGGGCCTCGGGTGATCAAAAAGGCGTTGGCCGCTTTGGTTTGCGCCAGAGTGTCTTTTGTCATCGCGGCGGAATCGGCCACGTAAATCCATTCGTCTTCCATCTTGGCTTGTTTGAGCTGTTCGTGGACACGGGACAGCACCTCCGGATTCCACGTTTTGTCAGGCAGGTTGCCGTCGTGCACATCGCCGTAAAACGGGATGCCGTCCTCGTTGCCGACCAGTCCGAAGCCGATCTGTTTTTGCCAACGATGATGGCGGTTATAGCCATGTGTGATCTGCAAAGCCTCTAATGAGGCCGATTCATACGCGCCGTAAACCGTCTTGTCCGTCGTATCGGCGTGAAAGGCTCGGAGGGAAAGGCCTTCTTTGCGATAAATGTGAATCAAGCAAGTGCTGATCACCTTGTGAATGTCGGCCTCATACAAGCGGTCGAGATGACGAGCCAA
>NZ_BCPV01000143.1 GCF_001544135.1 Geobacillus zalihae NBRC 101842
TGTGAGTTATGTAATAACATATCTCGGTGATTAGGTGCATATATTGGTAGGTAAAGCAATTTTTCTCGGTAATTAAGGGTAGGACCCGATCGCGATCAGCCCCAAATTACCGATATTGATACGACTGAAATTCAAGAAAAACCTTTGATTTCAAGGGACAAGCTGGGGTTTGTCCTAATTTTATTATGGACAAGGAAGTCCTTTTTTAACAGTTCTCGGTTATTTGGATAGAGGAGATTTGGAAACTCGGTAATTAGGTTGGTTAAGTATTACTGTTACATCTTATCGATCCAATGTCAAAGATGATTAGACCAACTGTGTTGAAGAATATGTTAGTGCAATACCGTGTCAATGCTTAAAACAGAATAATGAGAATTAGAAAAAGAAATCGAAACTAAACAACAAGATCTAATTCTATTCTCATTACAACTTTAAACAAGGAGGAGAGAACTTCCTTGTTTTTTAGCGACTAAAGTAAAGTTACATCACTAATGTTATGATCATAAATTTACCTTGATTCAAAATTAGATTAGGCGAACAAGCAAAATTGTTCGGTTTTGGAGTAGTAACAAGGAAAATCCAAGGATTTGCAGTTCGGCAAGGAGGTAGTTGAGGGATATGAAGGTTTTATATTAAAAAGAATCAGAATACTAAATGGGTTTTTGTTGAAATAAAGGTAATTTATTCGTTAAAATATTGGTGGTATCTGCCAATTGGGGGAGGTTTAATTGTTAATTCCATTTTGGTTTCGTTTATTATTTCTTTTTATGTCTTATTTTCCTTTATTTTTGGTACTGTTTATAAAATTT
>NZ_BCPV01000144.1 GCF_001544135.1 Geobacillus zalihae NBRC 101842
CTTCTGTATGAACACCTTTTTTCATGGCTATACTGCTCCTAAATATTTCTATACAAAAGGAGCGGAAAGGACATGAAACGCCTTAAAATTACAAATGATCACGGCTGGACACCTCGAACCCTTCGGAAACAAGAACGGAAAATCAAAGATGCTTCCCTTCGCGTTCGGGTGACCGCTGTTCGTCTCGTCATGGAAGGTCATCTCGGTAAAGATGTGGCCAAAATGGTCAATCTGTGCCGTCAATCCGTTGCCATCTACGTTGCACGGTTTAATCAAGGTGGGCTCGATCATCTACTCGATCGTCGGTTGCCGCCTGGTCGTGTGCCGTTTCTTACGGAAGAACAACAACAAGAAATTAGACAACTCGTGTTAACCACCACACCTGTGGATGCTGGCTGGGGCATTGCTTCATCATGGAACACGCGTATTTTACAATCTTACATCCAACATACCTATGGCGTTTCGATGTCACGTGAAGGCATTCGTAAGTTGTTGCATCGTCTTCGTTTGTCATGGACACGTCCGACTTACAAGCTAGTCAAAGGAGACGCCAAGCGTCAAGCTGCCTTTCAAAAAGAACTTGAATTTATAAAAAAAACTAATTACCGAGAATGTCACGCTGTTTTATGTGGATGAGACACATGTTCGTGCTTATCAAGCGCTACGTACGACATGGGCAGAAGTAGGAAATCAAAAACAAGTGCCAAGCTACGGTCACCATGCCCACGTTTCTATTTTTGGCGCCGTCGATGTTCAACAAGGCGATGTGGTGTTTCATCGTGCATCATCCGCCAATGCCGAAA
>NZ_BCPV01000145.1 GCF_001544135.1 Geobacillus zalihae NBRC 101842
TCGCCTTTCGTATCGCGGTCTTTCATCGGAATGCGGTCAATGCCGTCGACGATTTTGACGAGCATTTGCGGCGTCGGGATCATGAAAATGGCGTCGCCCATATATTTTGCATAGGCCGATTCCCGATTGCCGTGCAAGTTTTTGATGAACGGAAACACTTCATTGGACACGACATCGTACATATGGGCGGCTTCAAAATGTTTGAATTTGCTCCAGCGCAAGTGTTGCTTATCGGGAGGAAAGATGCGTTCCGATTCAATGCCGAGCAGCGCATCCTCCTGCTCGCGCTGTGTTTCGACTTCATCCAAGCCTTTGATGAACAATAAGTAGGTAAACTGTTCAATGACCGTCAGCGGGTTCGTAATGCCGCCTGTCCAAAACGTTTCCCATATTTTATCGACTTTATGGCGCAATTCGCCTGTGAGCATGGCTTCTATGTACCTCCTTGTGATTTCCAATCTCCATTATATACGGTTTTCGGTACAAAAGGGGAAGAAAAATACGTTTTATACCGGTTGACGCTCAGGAAGACAGAGGGTGACATTTGGGGCAAAGAAACTCCGACTGTGCTTTGCATGAAGCGGGAGTCGTTCACCATAACCGTTCGAGGAACACTTGCAAGTGTTGTGGATTCTCAATAGGATGGATCTCATCCAGCCCCCAGTTTTGCAGGCGGATGAAATCTTTATCATGTCATTCGTGTCGTCATGGCCGTTTGCCCAATTCGACTGCAAACAACAAGGCCGGATCCACCGGCCCGTTGTCTTATCTCAACCGAATTTTCGCCACACACTCCACATGCC
>NZ_BCPV01000146.1 GCF_001544135.1 Geobacillus zalihae NBRC 101842
TAAAACGCCCATTTTTTTGCACATTCTTTCAGAAAGCCCTCTCCCCTTTTCTGAAGGAATGTGCTAATTTTTTTGTGAATTGTTTCGGACGAAGATTTCCATTCGTTTCAAGGAGAGGGGGAAGGAAGTGTGATCCAGTTTCACGACTTTGGCATTGACATTCAAACGTATACGGATCGTGGGAAAGGGAACGATTTTCCCGACGTGAACCAATGCCCCCACTGTCCATCCCGCCGCCCCTTGCATCGTCACGGATACTACCAACGCTATGCGTTGACGGCAGAGGGGGAGTATCGCCTTTGGATCGCACGATATCGCTGTCAAGAATGCCGTAAAACCGTGAGTGTGCTGCCTTCTTTTCTCCTCCCGTATGTTCAATATACACGATCGGTTATTTGGCAAGCGGTCAAAACGTGGCTCGAAACGCCAAGGCGAGGAGCGAAGACCAAACAGGTTGGTTTTCCTACCAAGGAGGTCATCTTGTTTTATGTCCGACGATTTTTACGGAATCTCTCCCGCTTGCATCACGCGGCGGTGAGAAGGTGGGGGATCATCGGCCCTGTGGGGAACGCAAGAACAGAACGGGCGGTTTGGTGGATGCAGACCTTGGAGGGACGGGGGGTGGGCTCGATCATCCAAGACCTGTGGACAAACGAGAGGTGGCATCCGTTTGCGGATCAAATTGCTTCCTGATTTTCTACTTAACACCAAAAATGGATATGATTGATGTTCCCACAAACCCTTCCTCTCGACGAATCTCGAGCCGTTTCGTAAGATAGGAGGCAGAGGGACCGGA
>NZ_BCPV01000147.1 GCF_001544135.1 Geobacillus zalihae NBRC 101842
CAAAACGCCCATTTTTTTGCACATTCTTTCAGAAAGCCCTCTCCCCTTTTCTGAAGGAATGTGCTAAATTTTTTGTGAATTGTTTCGGACAAAGATTTCCATTCGTTTCAATGAGGGGGAGGAAGTGTGATCCAGTTTCACGACTTTGGCATTGACATTCAAACGTATACGGATCGTGGGAAAGGGAACGATTTTCCCGACGTGAACCAATGCCCCCACTGTCCATCCCGCCGCCCCTTGCATCGTCACGGATACTACCAACGCTATGCGTTGACGGCAGAGGGGGAGTATCACCTTTGGATCGCACGATATCGCTGTCAAGAGTGTCGCAAAACCGTGAGTGTGCTGCCTTCTTTCCTCCTCCCGTATGTTCAATATACACGATCGGTTATTTGGCAAGCGGTCAAAGCATGGTTCGAAACGCCAAGGCAAGGAGCGAAGACCAAACAGGTTGTTTTTCCCACCAAGGAGGTCATCTTGTTTTATGTCCGACGATTTTTACGGAATCTCTCTCGCTTGCATCACGCGGCGGCGAGAAGGTGGGGGATCATCGGCCCTGTGGGGAACGCAAGAACAGAACGGGCGGTTTGGTGGATGCAGACCTTGGAGGGACGGGGGGTGGGCTCGATCATCCAAGACCTGTGGACAAACGAGAGGTGGCATCCGTTTGCGGATCAAATTACTTCCTGATTTTCTACTTAACACCAAAAATGGAGATGGTTGATGTTCCCACAAACCCTTCCTCTCGACGAATCTCGAGCCGTTTCGTAAGATAGGGGGTAGAGGGGACCGGG
>NZ_BCPV01000148.1 GCF_001544135.1 Geobacillus zalihae NBRC 101842
CTTCCCGTTTGAGCGATGGGGGGACGCAGGAGGATAGGGCGAGCAGGCGGCTGGAAGAGCCTGTCCAAGCCGTGAGGCTGATCCGCAGGCAAATCCGCGGATCATAAGGCCAAGCGGTGACGGCGACGGAGTGATCCGGAAGTCCCCGATTTCACACTGCCAAGAAAAGCCTCTAGCGAGGGAAGAGGTGCCCGTACCGCAAACCGACACAGGTAGGCGAGGAGAGAATCCTAAGGCGCGCGGGAGAACTCTCGTTAAGGAACTCGGCAAAATGACCCCGTAACTTCGGGAGAAGGGGTGCTCTTTGGGGTGAAGAGCCCTGAAGAGCCGCAGTGAAAAGGCCCAAGCGACTGTTTATCAAAAACACAGGTCTCTGCGAAGCCGAAAGGCGACGTATAGGGGCTGACACCTGCCCGGTGCTGGAAGGTTAAGGGGAGCGCTTAGCGGAAGCGAAGGTGCGAACCGAAGCCCCAGTAAACGGCGGCCGTAACTATAACGGTCCTAAGGTAGCGAAATTCCTTGTCGGGTAAGTTCCGACCCGCACGAAAGGTGTAACGACTTGGGCGCTGTCTCAACGAGAGACCCGGTGAAATTATACTACCTGTGAAGATGCAGGTTACCCGCGACAGGACGGAAAGACCCCGTGGAGCTTTACTGCAGCCTGATATGGAATTTTGGTATCGCTTGTACAGGATAGGTGGGAGCCTGGGAAGCCGGAGCGCCAGCTTCGGTGGAGGCGGCGGTGGGATACCACCCTGGCGGTATTGAAATTCTAACCCGCACCCCTTAA
>NZ_BCPV01000149.1 GCF_001544135.1 Geobacillus zalihae NBRC 101842
AGAAAAAGGAAGAGTTTTTATTGAAACAACCAATTTTCTTGCGCCCCGCTTTCTAGGAACGCATCTAGGGGCGAAACGAAATTGCAGGATTTGTACGGGTATGACATTCCTTTCGGGCAAACGGGGGAGTGTTGGGTCATTTCAGCAAAACTCGTAAACAACAAAAGGGAGGGGACAGAAAGATGACATATAAAGCAATAGTAGAAAAATGGCTTTCCTATCCAGAGCTAGATGCAGAATTGAAACAACAATTAATTTCTATGCAGCATAATGAAAAAGCCCTTGAAGAGAGCTTTTACAAAAACTTAGAATTCGGCACAGGCGGTATGCGCGGGGAGATTGGTCCTGGTACGAATCACGAATCGGATGAATATCTATACTATTCGCAAGGCATCGGAAGGATTAGCGCGTTATATTGTTGAACAAGGCGAAGAAGCGAAAGAACGCGGTGTCGTGATTGCCTATGATTCCCGCCATAAGTCGCCGGAGTTTGCGTTGGAAGTGGCTAAGACGGTTGGGAAGCATGGGATTAAAGCTTACTTATTTAAAGAGCTTCGTCCAACGCCAGAGCTGTCGTTTGCCGTTCGTTATCTCGGAGCGTTTGCCGGTGTTGTCATTACCGCAAGTCATAATCCGCCGGAGTATAACGGGTTTAACATATTTACCGAGAAGTCTCCTACCTCTAAACAAAGTGTAGGTGGGAGAGGAATCGGTTGTTTTTTCTCCTAAAAATAGAACATATGTGCTATACTATTCTTATCCATGATTTGGTGAAA
>NZ_BCPV01000150.1 GCF_001544135.1 Geobacillus zalihae NBRC 101842
AGAAGGCCTTTCCCTCCGAGCCTTCCACGCCGATACGACGGACAAGACCGTTTACGGCGCGTATGAATCGGCCTCGTTAGAGGCCTTACAAATCACACATGGCTACAACCGCCATCATCGTTGGCAAAAACAGATCGGTTTCGGACTGGTCGGCAACGAGGACGGCATCCCGTTTTACGGCGATGTGCACGATGGCAACCTGCCCGATAAAACATGGAATCCCGAGGTGCTGTCTCGTGTCCATGAACAGCTGAAGCAGGCCAAAATCGAAGACGAATGGATTTACGTGGCCGATTCCGCCGCGATGACGAAAGAGACCCTGGCGCAAACCAAAGCGGCCAACGCCTTTTTGATCACCAGAGGCCCTTCGTCGCTCCGGATCGTGAAAACCGCGCTGGCCGAAGCGGATGCTGAGGACACGACGTGGAGCGATCCCTTTACGTTGGCGGAGAGAAACGGCGCCACGTACCGGGTATGGGAAACGGCCTCGACGTATGAAGGCCACCCCGTTCGGCTGATCGTTGTTGAATCGAGCGCGCTCGACCAGCGAAAAGGAAAGACGCTTGAAAAAGAACGAACCAAAGAAGCGGAGCTTCTTCGCGAGGAACAAGCCCGTTGGGAGCGTCACCCCTTCTCCTGCCGGGAAGATGCCGAACAAGCCTTGGCGTCCCTCAAGGCGTCCCTTCGCCCCCGGTTTCATCGGGTTGAGGCCGCGGTCGAAGAGATCGTACGCCT
>NZ_BCPV01000151.1 GCF_001544135.1 Geobacillus zalihae NBRC 101842
TGGACCGTATTTACTCCCTCGGAGATCCTCTTGCTCATGTAAAGCCGCTTGATTTTATAAAAACTTATCTTTACGAGCATGCAAATGTATTGCAGTTTCCGATTCAAAATGCTGACTATGGTGGGCTTGTGTATTACTATAACGGTGATTATTATGTCCATATTAATACCGCACAGCCGAGAATATATGAAAATTTCATGTGGGCGCACGAGTTTTATCATTTCTTTTTTGACAGAGATAAAATTAAGAACCCTGACCAAAATTTTATCATGATTGATCATATTTATGATGAAAAAGAGCGGCTTCCTAATCTCTTCGCTTCCGAATTTTTAATTAATGACTTTGTGTTAGAAAGAAGCTTTCAATTTTTAGAAACTGCTCATACGAAACAATCTCTCCCAGAAAAAATTATGCGATTAATCAGTATCTTCCAGATCCCGTATAAAGCGTTAATTGTCAAACTTGCTCAAAACGAATTGATCACGATTAACGAAGCGAAAAATGCATTGGACTATGATTATAGAAATCGTATTCCTCATGATATAGACAAATCATTTTTCGAGCCTAGTTATACAATAAACATCAGCGGGTTTGATGAATTGTATGAAAAAGCAAAAGGATTGATGTATGAGGAGGATCTTCAATCGATTAAAAAATCTTATGATAAGCTATATGAACAAGTGTTGGCGTCAGTGCATGATCAAAGGGGGACTAAAGGATG
>NZ_BCPV01000152.1 GCF_001544135.1 Geobacillus zalihae NBRC 101842
GGAGCATTCCCGTTAGGAGCTTTTCCGGGGACTTGATCAAAAAAAGCCCTCTTGGTATGATACAGGGGTGTCAACCACATCACTCACCATACCAAGGAGGACTTCAGATGAATTGTACACAAAACTATAAAATTGATCAAGTAACCGAACAAACGCTTGTCGTGGGTATTGATATCGCGAAACGAACCCACTACGCCTGCTTCGTGGATGACCGGGGGCGCGTGCTTCGCAAATCGTTCCCGATCTTCCAGTCGAAAGAGGGGTTTCAACAGCTGTATAAAGCGATTCAGGGGGCGATGCAAGCGTTCGGGAAGTCAGAGGTGATCGTCGCCGTGGAGCCGACCGGGCACTACTGGTTGAACCTGGCCTACTTCCTCGAGGAGCACGGGATCCCGTTGGTCATGGTCAACCCGGCGCATGTGTGCCGGTCGAAAGAACTTGATGACAACCTGCCGACGAAACACGACGCCAAAGACGCCCTGGTCATTGCCAGACTGGCAAAAGACGGACGATTCCTCGTTCCCCGGCTGCTGCACGAGATTGAAGCCGATTTGCGCGTGGGGAGCACGCTCAAAGAGAAGCTCCGCAAGGAACAGACGGCGGTGAAAAACGCGATCGTCCGCTGGACGGATCGGTATTTTCCAGAGTTTTGGACCGTGTTTCGTGAC
>NZ_BCPV01000153.1 GCF_001544135.1 Geobacillus zalihae NBRC 101842
ACCAGCGTATATGAACGTCACGGCGGTTTGGTTGTCCAATAAAAAAGGAGCCTCTCCGAATGAAGAGGCTCCCAAGCCAAGTTTGCGGCCATTTTCCGCGCAATACCCGTTCTCCCGTTAAAACGTGTGCGCCAAGTCTTTCGCCCGGGCGATGGCGTTCGCTTTGATTTCTTCCGCCTTTTCCGGCACCGCCGCATGCCCTTCGACAAATACCATTCTATTGGTGGTGGGAGATATCCTGCAACGACAAAATATGAACCGTGTAAAATGGGTATTTGACCTGTAACGTATTTACAATGTATTGACGACGTATTTATGACGTATTGACATTTCCCTAGGTTTTTTCTATACTTAGAGTACAAAATAAGTTGTCTGTCTCGTCACAGACCATTTCACACGTGAAAAAACGTGGATTCGTTTGTTTTGACAACGGAGAGGAGCCTAAATGGTTCCTCTCTTTGCATATTATCGCCAAGAGAATCATAACCTAATGATAAGTTGCCTGCCGCGTCGCAGGCCATTTCACCCCGTCAGCGGGGAATTCATGGTTTTTGCCCCAGTACTTCGGTGCTGGGGTTTTATGTATTTATCGAGGAAAATTTCTCACGAAGAAATAGGGACTTTATTGATCAGGCT
>NZ_BCPV01000154.1 GCF_001544135.1 Geobacillus zalihae NBRC 101842
TTCCACGCCGACTCATCGGACGTAAATCTTTTCTCAAGCGTGAGGCCGTTTTCCGCCGCGTTATTCGATCGGAACGGCCTGAGAAAACGTAGCGGCCGCCCATTTTTTTCAACTGTTCTGTATTCAGCAGCAAGTTCTTCAGCCGCTTTTTCGAGTGTTTCGTGAACATGTACCGTTTTCCAAGTTCCGCTGTAAAAATATAGCAGCGCCCGCCCCATTCGTCAAAATATGTGCGGATCGTTTTGCTTTTTTCCAGTTCACGTTCAATGATTTTGCGGAACTCGTATTTATATGACAGCGGATAAAAGTTGTTGTACGTATCGAGCGTATAAAACCCGTTGTATTGCGCGATGGCGGGGTGAATGCCGATGCTGACGACGCGGTAGTCGGACACCGGGAGCCCGATGTATTGCTTGATTTCTTGGAACTGTTTTTCCGCGTAAAATTGTTTTACCGTCGGCTCGTAGCGGAAGACGATTTCTTCGTTAATCAAAAACACCAAGATCACTTGGGCCGCTAGCAGCCGCTTCGCCCACTTTTCTCCTTTTTCGCTGTATTGCCATACGATTTTCAGCGCCAGCGCAAACTGCACATAAATGACAAGCGGGCGCAAAAAATGAAAGCGGGCAAAGA
>NZ_BCPV01000155.1 GCF_001544135.1 Geobacillus zalihae NBRC 101842
CCCAATGAACCGAGGCGGCACTTCATATAGCTGTTTATTCAGGGTGATCGTGCCATCGGCTTTCACCTTGCGGTGCTCCCGTTTCAGAAACATCGCATCCAGCCAATCGCCATCTTCGATGAACGACACGAGATGCACTTGCGATTGAAACACCTCATGCGGCGTTTTTCCGTCCAGTGAGGCGTGCGGTTTTCGATGATACTCCTCTTCAAGCCACCTCCAAAAGCGCTCGTTCAGCTCTTCGAGTGACTTCGGGGGATCCAACTCCAGCAACGGATAAAACCGCGTCTGTACGGTGCGGAAGAACCGTTCAATTTTCCCTTTGCTTTGCGGGTCATACGGCTGGGTGTGGATGAGTGTAATCCCCATCTCGGCGCACGCATACTGCAGCACCTCGGATCGATAAATTTTCCCGTTGTCCGAGTAAATGCGTTTCGGCTTCCCGCAACGAAGCACCGCTTCCTTTGTGACGATCCGCAGCCCATCAAATTTCTCGGAAGGGAAAAATTGGGCATATGGCACTAACCGCGAGCAGTCATCGATATACGCGATCAAAAACGTTTTCTGGGCTTTCCCATGGACTCGAATCGTGGGTCCATGGGATAAGTCCCCTTGCCATAGT
>NZ_BCPV01000156.1 GCF_001544135.1 Geobacillus zalihae NBRC 101842
TTGAATATATATAAAAAGATATGTATTGCATGATGTTTAGTTACCCGTGGTGCTAGATAAAATCAGACGAGCATAAAAATAGTCCTTGTATGAAAATCTCCTTTTAAAATGAAAGTGCTCACCTAACATTAGAAAGGAGAAATCCCATACAAGAGCGTCTTCATTTTACAACGGATCAAGCGGAAATTCAAAAGCAATATACGGCGATCTTGTTCTTGGTATCAGCGCAACTGTCTGGCGGCTCTAAATGTATTGTAGCGCTGAAATCGTCATTTGTTAAAGCAAGGAAATGGGTCATAATCGCCATTCATATTCTTGGAAAGTTGTTTTGTTTTACTTCGGAACGAGCAGGGTATCAGTATGTCATTGGAAACTTATTCACTAGGGAGATGTTCCCTGAACGCTCTCGATATAACTGTTGTTGTCGGTTGCTCCGTTTTTCCGTTAAATAGAGTTTTTCTAATAGATCCGTCACCAACTAGCGAGGCACGGACAACATCATGCCTATGCTGTTGTGGAGATCTTGTCCCTCTTGCGCTGTGTCATCACGTGAGGCGTTAATGTTCAACTAGCACCACGGATTTTCCTTATTTTTTTCAAGATGGCAGTATAG
>NZ_BCPV01000157.1 GCF_001544135.1 Geobacillus zalihae NBRC 101842
CATAGAAAAAGAGGACTTGGACGCGTTGAGGGTCGCGTTAAGTCCAAATAAAACATTTGAGAAAGAGTTTGAAAGTGAATATGTTGGCAAGGTTAGCTATCAGCAGTATAACTTAAAACGAAGGTTATGACAATGTAACGAGGTTAGCGAGGCATGGCTGGGGCGGTCGGCGTTAGCCGATCCGCCAGGCGTGCCTCGTTGCATTTTATACGAAAAAATATTTGTCTGACGAAAATTTGTTTGTTGCGAATGTATATTTTGTGTCTGACGAAAAATAGTTCGGTCGTATACGGATAAATATTTGTCTGACAAAAATTCGTTCGGTCGGATAATGCGACAGGTGGGCGCGGCGACACGCGGACAGCACAAGGGTTCTCGGGGTTCCCTGCGCTGGCCGCGTCGCCGCCGCCGTCTGTTTCATTTCACGAAGCTGTTGACGAAAATGGGGACAGGCGTTAATATAGTATTCAAAAGAGGAAAGGAAGTGAATACATGGCAAGGGATGAAAAGGTGATAATTCGATTGACTGAAGAAACGAAAAATAAGTTCCAGAGAATTGCGGAGCGGTACGGTTTGACGATCTCGGCGCTTGGGTCGTATGTGA
>NZ_BCPV01000158.1 GCF_001544135.1 Geobacillus zalihae NBRC 101842
CCCGAGTTCGACAGTGACTAGGCAAACAAAATGCCTCTCGCCCCTTGATACAAAAGGGACGAGAGGCATTTGGGCACACTTCGGGCGTGTATCTAGGCGCGAGGATGGATGCCTAGGATCTTCGGAGGAGGCTCCAGCCCTAGAGCCGTAAAGAGTTGCGCTTGTTTGGCCGTCAGTTCGGTTCGTTGATAAAGGTCGCCGTTTTTGGAAGAAAAATGTCCAAGCATGAGACGCTCGCATTCGTCTCTTACTTTCGGCCACGATTCATGAGTTCGGATCTCCACGATCCGAACCAGCAAGAGAGCCAGCCAACTGAGCAGCACATGCGCCCGGATACGGTCTTCCAAGCGATGATACATGGGGCGCAGCTCGAGTGTTGATTTCAACGTCCGAAAGGCCTGCTCGATATCCACCAGTTGCTTATACCCGAGCGCGACATCCTCGGCAGACAAGGTGTCATCGGAGGTTCGGATGAGATATTTGCCATCGTACTTTTCCGCTTCACGAACCGCTTGCTTGTCGATGCGAAGCGTTCCATCCTTCAATTGACGCAAGTATTTTCCGTAGGACGGATGGGAACGCAG
>NZ_BCPV01000159.1 GCF_001544135.1 Geobacillus zalihae NBRC 101842
TCGTTCATGATACAATCGCTCGATCGCCTGCTGGATTTGGCGGAAGAGATCTACCTTGCGGTACTTCGGTTCCTCTCCTAATCCCAAGGCCAGTCCACGGTAAAAATCCATCACGCCTCCGGTGGATAACGGAAAGTAGACGACATGATACAATGATGGATTCAATGACTCTTTCAGCGCCCGAAGGGCGAACGTCTTGCCCGCCCCCGGCTCTCCGATCAACAGCCCGATCCCCCGGGTTCGTTTCACGTACTCCAGCGCCCGCAGCGCTTCTTGAAACGCCGCCCCTTGATACGCCTCGGACGGGTCGGTTTCTTTCGCAAACGGCTCCCGCGAGAGGGAATAAAACGTTTTATACATCCTGTTCGCCCTCCTTCGCCGAAACCGCCGCAAACGGCGACCGGTGGCGCTTCACATAGGCATTGTCCTCCAAACGCACCCGAATGGCTTCCGCCACCCGTTTGCCATCTTCGTACACATAGACGCCCCGTTCATCATAGCGGAGCTCAATCGATTGCCCAATGAACCGAGGCGGCACTTCGTATAGCTGTTTATTCAGGGTGATCGTGCCATCGGCTTTC
>NZ_BCPV01000160.1 GCF_001544135.1 Geobacillus zalihae NBRC 101842
TTCAATAAATCGGCCACGGCATGGAACACTTGGCGTTCCAATTCCGGCTGCACGGCCAGCAGCTCATCCATCGCCCGGTACAACTGGTGGCTGGCGACTTGGGGAAGATGAGGGATATGCACGTCTTTCTCCACCCACTCCTCCATCGCCAACTTGCTTGACGGATGAAGGGCACGATTCGCCACCATGGCAAAAATCAGCCGTTCCAACGGAATCTGATGATGTCGGGAGGCAAACAAGGAGTGGAGAATCTCTCCCAATCCCAGTTGTCTCCAGAGCTGATCCAAAAGCCAAGCGCCACCAAGGCGTTTGCTTGATTGAAACTGAAAGTCATCCGACACTTCTCCTGTCAACGTCTCGATTTCCCAAGCCTGCTCAGGAGAAAGGAATCGCGAAATGCTTTTGGCCAGACGCTCCAAGACAGCGCGATCCACCTCGTCTTCGCGCCCAAACGAATAAATCACCTTCGCTTTCGCATATTTGGCCTTCGGATCCCATTCGTTGTGAGCAAGCTGGAGATACGCCACGGTCGTTCCATCTTTGTTTTTGCGTGTT
>NZ_BCPV01000161.1 GCF_001544135.1 Geobacillus zalihae NBRC 101842
CTATCGCTCGTTGTGTTGGTCAAAAAATTATTCTGAAAAACTAAATAAAAAATCCTTTGTTTTGACCTTGTTAGGGTGCGAAATGTGAGATTGAAAGTTTATTTTTAATAATTTATAATGAAATTGTAAAAAAATAAGAAATGGAGGATAGGAAATGAAGAAAATGAAGTTTTTGAAATTCGGACTTGCCACAGCCTTGTCCGCTTCTTTGATTTCTTTTTCTTCAGGAGGAGTTTTTGCAGAAGAGAATAAAGACAGTGTTTCAAAATTATAGGAAAATGCCATCCATTATAGCAATGAAGCAAACTTGAGAGCAGTAGTAGAAAACGGAAAAGTGACGGCTCAAGGATCAATTTCTATATCCACAGTAGGGACAGGCTCCACGTATATTTATGTTTCAGAATCTTCGGCATCTTCGTCGATAAAAGGAATTACTCCAAATGCGTATCCTGTTAGTGAAGTGAAGGCTGTTGGAAAAACGACGAGTAAAGTTACTCTTTCATCTCATGGAGTAACTACGACGTTAATGCTTAATGGAAACTCTCTATATA
>NZ_BCPV01000163.1 GCF_001544135.1 Geobacillus zalihae NBRC 101842
TTTGCACGCTCTTTCAGATGAAGATTTCCAGCGCGCCTGATGGACCGATGGAAAATGGAAAAGTGAAAGCACAAAAGAGGCCGATTCGGCCCCTTTCGTGCTAATACCCCATTTCCTCTGCGGCCATGCGCACCACTTCTTCGTCAATGGCGTCCTTTTTCAGCTGATACCCGTATAACAGGCACGTCGTGGCCAACGTGTTGATCACCCGAGGCCATCCCCGCGACTGCAGGGCAATCGCCTCTAACGCCGATGGGGTGAAGATCGGATGCTTCGCCCCGGCCTGTTTCATCCGATGCTCGATGTAGCCCGCCACCTCTTCCTTCTCCAGCGGCCCCATCCGGTATCGCATGATGATCCGCTGGTCGAGAGGGTGGTGCTGATTGAGCCGCAGCTTCCCCTGTAAATGGGGCAGCCCGGCCAACATCAAGACAAATGGGTTGGTCGAATCCATCTCAAAGTTGAACAAGATGGCGATGTCCTGTAAAAATGCATCCTTTGCTAAATGCATCTCGTCCAAAATGAACACCGGCGTGATCCG
>NZ_BCPV01000164.1 GCF_001544135.1 Geobacillus zalihae NBRC 101842
CAAGGGAGCTTGACTGCGAGACGGACAGGTCGAGCAGGGACGAAAGTCGGGCTTAGTGATCCGGTGGTTCCGCATGGAAGGGCCATCGCTCAACGGATAAAAGCTACCCCGGGGATAACAGGCTGATCTCCCCCAAGAGTCCACATCGACGGGGAGGTTTGGCACCTCGATGTCGGCTCATCGCATCCTGGGGCTGTAGTCGGTCCCAAGGGTTGGGCTGTTCGCCCATTAAAGCGGTACGCGAGCTGGGTTCAGAACGTCGTGAGACAGTTCGGTCCCTATCCGTCGCGGGCGGAGGAAATTTGAGAGGAGCTGTCCTTAGTACGAGAGGACCGGGATGGACGCACCGCTGGTGTACCAGTTGTCCCGCCAGGGGCACCGCTGGGTAGCTATGTGCGGACGGGATAAGCGCTGAAAGCATCTAAGCGTGAAGCCCCCCTCAAGATGAGATTTCCCACCGCGTTAGGCGGGTAAGATCCCTCGAAGATGACGAGGTCGATAGGTCC